>CAIMEY010000012.1 GCA_903840165.1 uncultured Myxococcales bacterium
CTAGGCATCTTCGCCCTGGTTGCGCGGGAAGGCACCTGCGCCTTGCGTTGACCCGTTTGGCCCCTGGGCAGCCTAGCGATGCACGTGCATCGAGCAACATCCTGAAGTCTCGGTATGTTTACGCGCTCTCGGTCTAGCACGCAGTTGGCTGGGCACTGACGGCCGGGCAACGTCGGCCGGGGCATGTTGGGGCGGGGCTGTTCACCGCCCAAGGGCAGCGCTTCCGGGCCCAAGGGCACCGTTCACATCATGTCCGGCGGCAGCGGGCCGCCCGCTTTGATTTGCGCGTGCAGCTGATCGGCCTTCTCTTGCATGCTCGCAAGCTTGCGATACAGCTGCATGAAGTGAACATTATCAATGAATTTCATGAGGTGATTGCGGCCGCGGAACTCCTGCGTCGTCGCCGTATCAATGATTTCCTTAAGAATTCGAATTTCATTGCGGGTAAACGAGTTGCTGACGCGAATGATGGCCTGTTTGCTCATTGCATGAATCCTACGGCGGACATGAATCCTATCAGGGCTTTGCCAAAACCTACGCGGGGTTACGCGCTGGCTGGCCGATGGCTCTTGCGGCCTCTGGGGCGCTAGTGTGCATCACCGTCGCCCCGCTTGCCAAGGGCTTTGGCGCATTGCGTCACAGTAGTCCCGTGGCGTCGGGATAGCCATATGAAATTACGCATGAACATGGAAACGCAGGCCGATCCGCTGCGCAGTGCCCGGGGCGCCAATCGCCGTTGACGAATTCCCGGCCCATGGCGCACAGTAGGCGCAGGCCCCGCAGGCCCCATGGCATGGTCCAAGTGCAGGTCGTGATGGGTACATGTTCTTGTCATAGTTGAGCTATTGCTGGAGAGAAATGCGCCCCATTGCGGTTATTGACGTCGGTTCCAACTCCATCTGTCTGATGACCGGCTTGGTGCTGCGCTCGGGACGCATCCACGTCATCGATAAGCTCAAGGATGCTGCGCGGATGCGCGACGAACTCGGCGAGGACGGCACGCTATCGGAGGCGGCCATCGAACGAGCCGTGGCGCTGCTCAAAGTCTTTCGCACCCAAGTAGATGAATTTGATGCGGAACTTCGCGCGGTGGCCACTGCGACGCTGCGGGCTGCGCGCAACACGCCCGAATTTGTCGAGCGCGTTCGACAAGAGGCTGGAATTGAACTGGAAGTGATCTCTGGCGAGCAGGAAGCGCGCCTGGCCTTTCGCGGTGTGGTCGAAGGCATGGGCGCTCCTCCGGGCGATGTGCTGTGCGCGGATGTGGGCGGTGGTTCTACGGAATTGGTCCTTGGGCGGGATGGCGAAGTTGCCTATACGGTCAGCATTCCCGTCGGTGCCTTGGTCGTGGCCAAGCAATGGTTGGGGCCGGACCCCGTGTCACCGCAGGCCGTGGCGAGAGCCCGCAAAGAAATCGACCACTTACTGCGCCCAGCGCTGCGCAACTTCCACGATCTGCCCCACCTACGCGGTATCGCGACCAGTGGCACAATTCAGCGAATTGCGAGGATTGCCGCCGCATTGGATGGTCAGGTGCGCACTGACGTCGACCGGATGGTCCTTGGCCGGACCGAGTTTGCCCGCGTGGTTGCGGCCCTGGAACACGCACCAACGCAGCGAGAACGTTTGCATTTGCCGGGCATGGACCCGACGCGTGCCGATTCCCTGCTCGGCGGGGCGTTGATCCATGCGGCGCTGGCCGACGCACTCAGTCTGCACCATTGGACGGTGTCCATGGCCGGATTGCGCATGGGTATTTTGGCTGAGCTGCGCGATGCGCGGCGGCCGTCGGGAAATTGATGAGCGCGGCCGGGGCTCACGGTCCTTGCGCAGGAGCACACCCATGACGATGCGCATATTCCTCGTGATTTTGATGGCTTGTAACGCTTGTCTCGGCACCAAGGGCAATGGCCAAGCGGCGCAGCAAACGCGCTCGGTGGTGCCCGTCCACGCGCTGGTCGTGCAAGGGGCGCTGACGGTGCTGGTGGATGCACAGGCCAAGACGCCGCGCACGCTACTCAGGGGTGACGAGAATCTCCTTGATAAGATTGATACTTCGATTGTCGATGGCGTGTTGACGGTCTCTACCAACGGTCAGTTGACACCGGTTGTGCCGCTGGTCCTGGAATTGGCGACGCCGGCCCTCGATGCCGTGACGCTGCAAGGGGCCGCGGCGGTGACTTTGGCCGGGCTGCATGGCAACCAATTCGACCTTCACGTCGACGGCGCTGCTGACGTGCATGGCAAAGGCTCTGTAGATAAACTGCAATTGACCTTGTCCGGCATTGCCGCCGTCGATGCCGAGAACCTGCTGGCGCACGATGTCGCCGTGGACGTCTCCGGCGCGAGTCGCTGTGTTGTCCATCCGTTACAGGCCCTGGACGTCAAGATTAGTGGCACGGGCACCGTCGAGTACATCGGTCGCGAGGTCAAAATCACCAAGAATATTGCGGGGATCGGTGTGCTTCGGCCCAAGGACTAGTACCTCAAACCCGAAGTTCCTTCCGGGTTCGGGGTACAGTGTTTGCGTTTTTCTGCGACCTTGCCGACCCAAGCAGCGCCCACTGGGCTAGGGGCGGGGCTCGCCTAAGACCGCAGCGCGAGCAGCTGCGGCAGTAGGTCGCTCGGCTCATCGATCAGCAACTGTGCACCATGGTTGCGCAATTCTTCTCTAGAGCGAAAACCCCAAGTCACGCCAACGGCGGTCATGCCGGCAGCCACGGCCGTGTCCATGTCGGTCGACGTGTCACCGATGAAGGCACATTCTCCAGGCGCCACCTGCAGTTGGGCTGCTATTGCCAAAGCCGCGGTTGGGTCGGGCTTACGTGGAACTTGGTCCTTCTGCCCGGCGATAATCGCAAAGGTAGACGGAGAAAACAGTTGCTGGACAAGGGTTTGCGTTGCCGCGTCGGGCTTGTTGCTCAGCACGGCCAGGGCCAGACCCGCCGTCGCCAAGCCATCCAAAGCAGGGACAATGCCCGCAAACGGCTGGGTACGGCCCGGCAGGCGCGCTGCATAGGCTTGGCGATAGCTGCCTAGAACTACCTGAAAAGACTCGGTATGGGGCGCAATGGCGCGGGAGGTCAGGACGTCCACGCCCTCACCGACGAAGTGCAAGTAGGCGGCTCGCGGGTGTACAGGTAATCCATTGATCTGCAAGGCATCATTCATCGCGGCGGCGATGTCATGCAGGCTGTCGACCAAGGTCCCATCGAGGTCAAAGATTGCGCAACGAATGGACATGCTTTGCCTTTTATCGCGGTGCTCACCCGGGCAGCCGGCCGTTTTCCCAATGGTATCCAGTGGACGCGGGACTACGACTCAGGACTACGGCAGCGCAGCCGTAATCAAAGCCAAGCCGCCGTTGCTTTCCCAGGCCAGACTAAAGCGCTTGCCGTCGGCAGCCAAGACAAGCTCAGATAAGCCCCCGCCATCTTTGATAAAACTACCGGTACTGTGGCCCGCGAAATCGCTTGCCAGCAGCGAAATCTTCTTGACGACGAACTGTTTGTCGTCCACCGGTTGCAGGCGCATGAACTGCAAGCTCGCCGAACCTGGCATTGCCCAAGCCAGCAAAAAATCAGGACTTCCTGGAATCTCAGCGATGCGAAAGGCCTGAATCACCGCCGGGCCCACGTAGCCCGCGGGCGGCTCAAACAGGGCGACCACGGCGGGATTGGCCAGGGGAGAGGCTGCATCGGCACTGCCGCGGCCAAAGGCAATAAAGCCTTTTGTAACGCCAAGTTCCACGTAGGTGCCAGAGATGAGGACGCCCAGTTTGCCGGCCTCAGGGTCCCATGCGGCGTCCACACCGGCATAGGTGGCTGAGTTTCCAGGTGTTTCGGCGCCCGTCATGATTACTTTGGCGCTCGCGTCTAGGTTGCCGTCGGGCGCAATCTTAAGCAATTCCAAAGCACTGAAAGTGTCCCCCGGCTTGGTGAACTGCCCCAAGCTCAGCAGGGCGCGGCCCAGGCTCTGAGCGACCACCAGCGGCCGAGTTGGGAGAGGCATTTCAACGTAAGCTTGAATGGTTGCGTGGGCAATCGCTTTGCCCGCTCCTCCCCAGCCGAGGGTGCCCGAGCCCTGCCATTGAAGATCGCCCTGACTGGCTGGGCGCAGGACAACGCCCGACAAATCCTCGACTTTATCGGGATTTGCACCGGCAGCGATCAGCAAATCAATCCCCGGACGGGCCAGCAGAGGGGCTGGGACCCCCGAAGGGCAGGGGGAAGTCAAAACGCTGGATTTTCCAGAACCTGCAACGCCTACGAGCGCAGAAGCCAGGGCACCTGGCGCACAGGATGCAGGGTTTGCTTGCAACCAGGACAGCACCAAATGATCATACGTTGCAGGGTGTTGCTGCAGTTGCGGCATCTGGCTGCACCCTTGGGACGGCACGACCGTCAGGGGCTCCACGGTCGGCTGGGCCTGGGACGGCTCAAAGACCAGATCGATGATCGAAGAATTCACTGACAGCGTGCAGGCTTGGCTCTGAATCGCCAACATGAGTTGGGCAATGCTGCCCGTTGGACCCAAGTGGCTGTCCTGCCAGGCCAGAGAGGGAAGCAGCGGTAAAGGTGCAATATTGCTGTCTAAAGGCACCTGTACTGGCCCTGCGACCCCGCCCTTGCTGGTCAAACACAGGCCGGCGGTGCACGCGTGCAGGGGCCCACAGGTCGAAATGACGATGCAGCCGACGGTTGGGTCGCAGACGGGCGCTGTGCACGCCGCCGCATTGCCGCCGCTACACGATTTGGCGGTACCCGGCTGGCAGACGCCGAGGGCACAATAGTCCCCGATAGTACAGGCATTTCCATCGCTGCAGGCCCCTGCGACCGCCGTATGCACGCAACCGCCGGGCGCAAGGCAGGCGTCATCGGTGCAAGGGTTGTTGTCGTCGCAAGGTGAACTACCGCCGCCGCCAACGCAGACGCCGCTCTGGCAAATATCTCCGGAGGTACAAGCATTTCCGTCATCGCAGCTGCCGCCGCTGCTACCAGACCAATCGCTGCTAGAGACCTTGGGCTGGCACGCGAAGCAAGGCTTTCCCGGGGCCAAATCTCCCGACTTTACGCAGAGTTTTAGAGTACTTAGGTAGCACGCATTGGCATCGACGGCGTGGGTGCAGCCGCCGGCTTGGCACTGATCGACGGTGCAGGCAATTCCGTCGTCTAGGCACGCGGAACCATTGGCCAAGAGCGCGTGGACACAGCCACCTTGGGCCGCGCAGCTGTCGGTGGTGCAGGCGTTGCCGTCGTCGCACGTGTCGGTGACGCCCGCGCAAAGCCCGGCCGTGCATAAGTCATTCTTGGTGCAAGGGTTTGCGTCGTCGCAGGGGCCGGCGGCGTTGGCGTGCTGGCAGGGCTTGGCTGCGGAACCATTGCAGAAATCGGTCGTGCACGGGTTGCCATCGTCGCAGGGAATCTGCTGCCCGGAGCATTGGGCCGAGTTGATGCAAACCGCGTTGATCGTACAGGGATTTCCTGTGTCGCAGGCCAGACCCGTGCGCGGCGACCAGCCCTTGGGATTTTGCAAAGGCAAGCAGCCCATGCAGGGCGCGCCGGCTTGCAAGACGCCGCCGCTGAGGCAGGTGTTGTCGATCAGGCAAGTGCCTGCTTTGATTTGGTTATGGTCGCATTGGCCGGCCTTGCATTGGTCAATGCTGCATTCGAGGCTATCGGCGGGGCAGGCCAGGCCGTCGAGCTCGGGTAAGTGCTCGCATTTACCCGTCTTTGCATTGCACGTGTCGATCGTGCATGCGTTGTTGTCGTCGCAGAATTGCGGGGTGCCCACGCACTGCCCGGCCACGCATAAGTCATAGGCAGTGCAGGCATTTCCGTCGTTGCAGCCGTAGTCCGGCTTGACCAGGTAGGCGCAACCGCTCTCAGCGATGCACGCGTCGTCGGTGCAGGGGTTGCCGTCGCTGCACAGCACCACAGTCCCGCCGCACACGCCGGCTGAGCAATGGTCGTCCTTGGTGCAAGCGTCGGCATCGTCGCAGGGCGTAATGCCGGCTGGTAAGTTGCTGCAACCACTGTTGTTTGCGCAGGTGTCTGTGGTGCAGGGATTGCCGTCGTCGCACATCGTGTCATTGTTGCAAGGGCAGACGACTGCGCCACCGATGCAGGTGCCACCGTTGCAAAAATCTTTGTATGTACAGGCGTTTCCATCACTGCACGCCAGCAGATTGGGCGTATGGGTGCAGCCGACCACTGGGGCGCAAGTATCGTTGGTGCAAGGGTTTCCGTCGTCGCACTGCGCGGGCTGCATCGGCGTGCCGACACATTTGGCCAGGGTGCAATGGTCGCTCAGCGTGCAGGCATTGTTGTCATCGCACAATGCAGAAGTAGGCGTAAATACACAGCCTATCGCCGGCGTGCAGTTGTCCTTGGTGCACACGTTCTTGTCGTCGCATTGGGTTAGAGAGCCGACGCAAACGCCGATAATGCAATTGTCTTCTGAAGTGCAGGCGTTGCCGTCGTCACAGGGCGCCGCGTCGAGGACGGTCCACCCATTGGGGTCTATCCCCGGCTTGCACACTAGGCAAGGGTTGTCGGCCGATTTTTGCAGTGCTGGTACGCACTTGCCAGCGATCGTGCAGCTTGAGTTGACCGGTACGCCGGTGCAGAACCCGTTGAGGCAGACGTCGGTGGTGCAGGGGTCGGTATCGAAGATGCAGCCGAGTCCGTTTAAGGGCTCAGACTGACAGCCAAATCCAGACTTGCAGCTGTCCTGCGTGCACGGATTGCCGTCGTCGCAGCCAAGAGGTGCGCTGCCGACGCACTTTCCCTGGACGCAATTGTCGACGGTTGTGCAGGAATCCCCGTCATCACAGGTATTTGCGTCCGTCGCGCCGTGAACACAACCGCTCTTGCTGTCGCAGCTGTCAGTGGTGCACGGGGACTGATCGTCGCAGCTGAGCGGGGAGCCGGTGCAACTGCCTTTGTTGTCACAGGTTTCGCCAACCGTACATGGATCGCCGTCATTGCAAGCGCCTTGTATAGCAAGGGTCCAAGTGCTTGAATCAATAGAAGGTTGGCAAGTTTCGCACCAAGAACCGCTGTGCACATCGCCGGTGCCGAAGCATTGGCCGCCAATGAAGCAAACACCTTGTTTCAGCAAGGGAACACAGGTAGAGCCCCCGGTCGCGGTGTTGTCTGCGCACAGTCCGATGAAGCAGTCGGCCTGCGGTCCTAGCAGGGGGCAGGTTGAGCCATCGGCTAGTAGGCCGTGTTGGCATTGACCGGCTAGGCAACTATCTGTTGTGCAACCGTTTTGGTCGTCGCACGCGTGGGCACCGGGTAGGGCGATGCAACTGCCGCTGTGGCATTGGCCGGCGATGGGGCAGCTGTCGACGCTGCTGGTGCAGGAGGCGTCTTCGGGTAATGCATTGATTTCACAATGATTTCCCAGCTTGTCGCAGAACGCTTGCCCACACGCTTGCCCCGGCATGTCTTTGCAATCGTTGTCATTTTCACAGGAGATGGTGCTGGTGACGGCGTCGGCGGCCGGGACGTCGCTGAACAGCCCATCGGCTGCGACGGTTTCGGTGGACTGGTCGACCTCGGCTTGGGCACCATCACTGCCCGAAATAAGCGTGTCTTGGCTTATGATTGCATCGGCATCGACGCAGATTCCGGCTAGGCATTGCCCGCTGGGGCAGTCTGCATTGACCCGACACGTGAGCGTTACGGCTGGCGGTGCCTGCAAGCAACCACTAGAGGCGCAGAGCACGACACACCAAGCCGCAAACGCCAATAAGCGCCTGCAATTGCTGGAAATTCGCCTCGGCATGTGGGGGATCAGCCGCAGGGACAAAAAAAGCTCCGGGCGCCGAGCTTTGCCAGCGCATCCAAGGTGAGGATAGCGGATTTGCCCGCGAGCCGGAAGTTGCTGCGGCGCTTGAGCATCGTATCAAGGTACAGTCGGTAAAGGCCATGTGATTATGGGCTTTTCATCGGTCTCGGCCGTGGGAATGTTCTCGGCCAAATCGCAGGGCAACTGCCCATCGGTATCACGTCCGGAAAGCAAGCAATATCGAGGCTCTATCGCGCCGTCGCCCAGCAAAAAGCGGCCGATCATCTGCTGATACTCGGGCATCCACCGAGTCGCCAAGTGGGCGCCGTTGTCAGGTGTGCACAGCAGGGCTCCTGGCGTATAGGTGCCACGCTTGGAATCCCATTGGATCCATGCGGATTTCAGCTCGGGCAGGGCGCCATCGCTTGTGCCTCCCCAGGAGGCGATGGGCGGTTGCATCAGCGGCAGTTTTGCCGTCCGCTGTAGCATTCCCGACGCAATATTAGGTACTTGCGCGTCGCCCCAGGACACCGGCCACATGGCATGGCGGTCTGGCTGCACGCCGGGAAACGGATCCGCAATAGAATGGCCAACAAAATTAACGGGATCGCTGAGGTCGAACAGGGACTGCATCAGCACGACCAGGGCCGTCTGCGCAAAGCCATCGGGATAGTTGCCCTGAAAGATCGTGAGAAATGCTGCGAAATCGCTGGACCGCGTCATCAGCAGGGACCAGGGCCCTCCGGCGACATTCATCGCCATGCGCGAGACATCCGGATGCATCGACGTTGCCGTCGTGCCGAGTATCCCCCCCAAACTATTGCCATAGTACAGCACCGGCCCATTTGGGTCGCCCACAGGGGCGCTCGACTTGGCATCGACGCTCAGCTGAAACCACTGGTCATTCATGAGCTTATGCTGCACCGTTCGGCTCAGCGCCGTGACCTGCACCGCCGCCTGCACCAGCTTGTCCGTAAGGCGTGCGGCATGGGAAAAATCGGTGACGGCCCCCATGGCTAGGGCCAGGTCAGCCTGCGAAAGTCCCCACCAATCCATGCCATAGACCACAGCGCCCAGGCCCGCGGCTAGGTGCGGCATGAACTCAGCGCCGCCTTTTTCCACGCATCCCTCCACGCACGATCCGCGCAAAAGGCCGTGGCCATACAGCACCATCGGCGCGTGGCCGCCCTTGGCGATCACCGAAGGAGGCACAAGCACAATGAAATCGCGCCACGTCGTGCCGTGCAGCGCGATGGTATTGCCCGGGCCCGTCCAATTGAGCAGGGCCTCGGTCCCTTCGCCGTCCAGCAGCAGGGGCGTTTCGACTTGTGCGCGAATTCGCAGGGCAATATCGCCATGCATGGGTTTGATCACCACGCGGCTATCGGCCGATGGCGCGGGCAACCCTAGAAATTGCGTGACGTACTTCGGATCGACTTCCACCTGCTTGATCTTGTAGCCCAGACCCGCCGCACCCACAGCTTTTGCTAGCAAATCGCGGCCTTGCAGGGCGACGCCATAGGTCCAATCGCTGCTCGCCGTGTCGTAATGCCACGCCGTCCGCACGTGAGTCAGGTCGACGCCGGCCTGGGTCAGCATCGCCAAATCCTTTTGCCAATCGATTAGATGGCTGTCAATCCGCGGGTACCCCGTCGCCTTTCCATCGATCAGCGCCTGCAGGGCCGCTGGCCGTGGCAGGGGCTGACCGCTGACCGTCTTGAGGTGGTCCGTGACGGCCACGATGATGTGCATCTGCTCGCGCGCCGGCACCCACAGACGGCCAAAGAGGGCCTTGTTCTTGGCGTCGGGAGAGTTATTATCCAGTTCTTCCAAGTGCTTGAGCCGTTGTCCCGTCGCCGCATCGATCAGGACCAGTGCCGCATCGGCCGCGTCCGTCGGCGACGCTTCGCCGTGCAAGCTCGCAGGATCCAAAGGTTCTGGCGGCAATAGGAGTATCGGGGCATTGGGCGACATGCCGTCACGGCGATTGAGGTCCGTCGGATCGACGACTACACCGCTAGAATTGCTCGGTAAACTGCTCTTGGTGAGGCTGACGCGGCGGCCCGTCTTGGTGCTGGCATCATCGCTGAGGTAAAAGCTCGTCGGCCAGCCGGACAAGCAACTTGTGCCCCAACCCATGGGATTGCAATCGGGTTTTTCCGCCAGTGGCACCGAAGCGACGTCGGTCATGGCATCGCCTGCACCATCTGCGGGCGTGGCAGAATCGCTCGCCTGCGCATCCTGACTCGTGGTGGCGGCGGGCGTGGCTTTACCGCCGCAAGCACCCATGGCAACAAGGGCCAGTACCAGCGGAAAACGCAGCAGACGTGTGGACATAGCTAACTCCAGACCAGATTGCGGGGGCGTTAGGGTCGCCAGCAATTTCGCCCGAGCGTACACGGCGGCTGGGGCCTCGGCTACCCTTGCCGGAACTGCCCCGGTTTGCTACGCCTGTGCCCATGAGCAACGCCTTCACCGATCATTGGCAACCACCACAACCGCATGAAACGCAAGAGCAACGCGCCCACCGGTTGGGCGTTTCCATAGCCGCCTTGGAGCTCTTGGCGGCGGCGGAGGTGATCGATCTGCACATCGATACCTTCATTCCCGTGCGGCTGTGGGGCTACGACGTGCGCCGCTGGCACGGGCCCGGGCTGCTGCGGGGAAAGTTCTTTGGTCATCTGGATTTGCCGCGCATGCGCGATGGGGGGCTCGGCGGCGCGATGTGGTCGCTGACGACCAATCCACTGCGGACTCCGGAGGGGCGCTGGAGCCAATTGCAAAGGAATTACGAGCTATTGCAGGGCATCGCTGCGAGCAGCGGTGGCGAACTGGGCCTTGCGCGCGATGTCAGCAGCTATCGGGCCGTCCGCGCGACCGGCGCCATGGCAGTTCTTGCGGCCATTCAGGGCGGCCATGCCCTCGAAGACTGCCCTGATCTCGATGAGTTCCTTGGGCTTGGCTGGCTGACGCGGATCACGCTCATCCACCTGATTGACGCTGTCTATGGCGCGACGTCGAGCCCCCTGCGTCGCCAATCCCCGGCCGCGATTACCCACCAAGGCATTGAATTGATTGAGGCTATGGACCGAAATCGCGTCTTTGTCGATTTGGCGCACATTGCCCGCCCGGCGTTTTGGCAGGCCGTGGCCGCCCACGATGCAGCGCGCCCTCTTTTGGCGACGCATACCGGCGTTGACGGCGTGACGCCCCACTGGCGCAATCTAGATGATGAACAATTGCGCGCCATTGCCGGCACGGGTGGCGTGGTTGGCATCATCTTCGCGGCCAATTTCCTCAAGACGCGCCAAGGGCCTCAGGATCTGTCCTTGGTGATCGCGCACTTGGAACACGTCATCCGCGTTGCCGGCGTGCAGGCCGCTGCGCTAGGTTCTGATTATGACGGCGCAATCATGCCGCCTCCAGGCCTTGCGGACGGGCTTGGCTACCCCCGTCTGGTCGAGGCGATGCTGCGCGCTCGCTGGCCCGAAACGCAGATCCTGCAAGTGCTAGGGGGCAATTTCTTGCGTGCTTTTGCGCAATTGCGCCCGTAACTAGCTGGTTTTTCCGACCAGGTTCCCGGGCTAGCTAAGCATTTGCGGCGCGATGTTCAAGCGCTTCATCTGCTCCCGATCCCACGCTTCAATCGGATCCAACCCCGCGATATACGTACGTTCTTTGTTGGAAATCGGATTGCGGATGCTAAGGATCTCCGGCCCCGAAGCCAAGATTACCTTCTTGTACTGCGCGATATTGCTCGACCCCAGCGTGTTGGCGTAGTGGCGGGCCATGTTGGCAAAGGTGCCCAGCTCCTTGCAAAGCCATTGAAAATGTTCGACTGTTTCCTGGGGCGTCATCTGCAGCGGCCGGTGACACAGGGTGTACCCATCGTAGTCGCGGCTGATGGTCCCGGGCAGCAGTCGGCCCTCCTGCTGCATCTGCGTGTAGATCGGCGTCTCCGGATAAGGGCTGACAATTCCTAAGAAAGTAATGGAGAAATACTTCAGGTCGGCCAGGACATCGGGCAAGGTGCGCAGGTACGTGTGGGTATCGCCGTCCGAACCGACGAGTAGGCCAAAAGAGAGCAAAATACCCGAGTTGAAGGCGCGCGCGATCACCTCTTGTACTTCACTGAGCTTGTTTTGGCCCTTCTTAAAGCTGGTGATCGACTCTGGATTGAGGGACTCAAGGCCCGTGTAGATGTAGCGACAGCCCGCTTTGGCCATTAATTTCACGAGTTCCTCATCGCGCAGGATGTTGAACGTCAGGGCGCACCCCCAAATGCGCTTCTTGGGGATCAAGGCTTCGCACAAGGCCCGGAGGTACTTGGGACTACCGCCGAGGTTATTATCGAGAAAAATGAAGGTGTTATCGAACAGGCCAAACCAGTTCTTGTTCCACACCATCTTGGTTTCGATTTCGTCGATCACCTGTTGCACGGGGCGAAAGGCGTACTTCTCCCAGCCCGTTAATACGCAGAAATTGCAGGTAAATGGGCAGCCGCGACTGGCTTCGATGCCGGGCAGGCGAATGCGATTGTGCGAAAAGTCGATGAGATCATAGCGATAAGGCTTGATATCCGCGGCGCCGCCTGAGGGCAGTTCATACCGCTTGGCCAACTGCCCCTTGGAAAAATCCGCAATCGCAGCAGGGACATTGCTCTCTGGATCGCCGATGATCACCGCGTCAAACCATTGCGCGGCGTCGTCCGGATAGAACCGCGCATGGCGTCCGCCGGCGATGGTCTTGATGCCCCTTTGGCGCAGCAGGGTCGAAAGGACCTTGGTGTGCTCGTAGTAGGCGTGCAGGTAGGAAAAGAACACCAAATCCCAGTGCTTATCTAGGGGAATGTCGGATTCCTTTTCGTTGTAGAGCTCGATCTCTGCGTCCGCTGGGCAAAGGCCTGCGATCAGCTCAGGCACCGCCGACTGCATGACAGACGGTTCCTTGAGCGCCTTGCGTGTCGGATGCGTGTACGTCGAAATCACGGCAATGCGCATGCGGGCTCCTTGGTCCGGACCAGTTCGTGAATGATGGCTAAGCTCCCCTTGACCGGAGACTGCCAAAGGTTGGGCGATTTGTCATTGTTTTTGCCGTGACCGGGGTATGGGCAGGATGCGCCGACCCTGCTATACCAAGAGTCCGGAATTGCGGGTGATTGGCAGCAAATGGTTCAGCAGGCGCGAGGGCGGGTGCTTTGGACGGATGCAGCAGGGACTACGCAACCGGAATTCCGGAACCGTCGCGTTGCAGCGTTGAACCGGGCGCGGCCATGGGGCACTGGTGCAAAATTCGTGGTTGCGCACGTTAGCTATGGACATTTCTAGGATTTTTCCTCCATTAAGGGCATGCCGTGTCACCCAAGCAAAAGAAATGGAGCCTAGCGCTGCTGGTCGCCTGCGTTAGCTTTGCCGCGGCCTGGGGACTTGCGCGCAGCGAGCCGGGACGAGGGCTGGAGGACCGAACTTACGATTGGCGTTGGCAACATAGCCCACCGGTCGATCCGCCTGCCCACGCGGCGCTGGTGCTCATTGATGAGTCGACCCTGCACGACTTCGCGCAAGCATTCAAAATCCGTTGGCCTTTTCCCCGCGATCTCTACTGTCCCGTGCTGGCTTGGCTGCAAAAGGCGGGGGCGCGCGCCGTCGTTTTTGACATCGGCTTCTTTGAACCGGATGAGCAAGATCCCACACTTGCTCAGTGTTTTGCCGCTTCGCCGCCGGTGTGGCTGGCTTGGTCCTGTGACCCGCAGGGGCAGGCCGTCGATCCGCCGCAAAGCGTGACCGGTCAAGGCGCGCTGCCTGGGGATTCTGGTGCCTGTGCCCGCCTGTTGCCTGTGCCGGAATTAGCCCAAGCTGCCAAGGGGGTAGGGCGTATCGACCTCCAACCCGATGCCGATGGCGTCATGAGGCGCATGCACCCGGTTAGCGCATGGAAGTCTGGACAATGGTTGCCGATGCTTGGCTGGAGCCCTCTGGCCCAGCATGCTGGCGTGTGGCAATGGCAGGCGCAGCATTACCAGGTGCACGGCGTCGACGTCCCGAGCGATAGTCAAGGTGCCGTCGTTTTGCCTTGGCGAACAACAGGATGGCCGACTCTTTCCTTTGGCGACGTCTTTCGCGCCGGGCAGTCCCTCGCGCCGGATGCCTCGGCCATGGCCAAGACTGGGCCCAGGCCTAATCCCCTGATTGTCCGCGATCGCGTTGTCTTTATTGGCGCTTCTGGGACGGCTCTCTTCGATCTCAAGACCACGCCCCTGCAGACAGCAGTGCCAGGGGTCGAGGGGCACGCGGCGCTGTATGAAGCCGGTGTCACTGGGCGCGTACCTCACAAGCCTTTGCGTTTATGGATGAATTTGCTCCTTGCTCTGCTCTGCTTGGCCACTGCTGCGGCGGCGACGGCCCTGACCCGGCCGTGGGTCCAGGCCCTGGCGGCGGGGCTGCTGATGGTCGGTCATGCTGGGGCCGCGGCATGGTATTTCCATACGGATCTTCTGTGGTTGCCCATGGTCGCGCCGACAGCGGGCATTGCCTTTGCCTATGCCCTCGGCACGGCGATCAACTATCAGCTCGAAGGCAGGGCGCGTCAGCAAATCCGCAATGCTTTCTCGCACTATTTGGCCCCCGCGGTCATCGAGCAACTGGTTCGCGACCCGAGCCGTCTTCAACTCGGCGGTGAGCGTCGTGATATTACAGCATTTTTCTCAGATATCGCCGGCTTTACGAGCATCAGTGAACAGCTCGATCCAGGTGCCCTGGTGGCCCTGCTCAACGAATGCCTCGGCGCCATGACCGAGATCATCTTGGAAGAAGGCGGAACAATTGATAAATACATCGGTGACGCCATTGTGGCGATGTTTGGCGCGCCTCTCGATCAGCCCGACCATGCGCTGCGTGCCTGTCGCGCCGCGCTGCGATGCCAGAAACGCTTGGAGGAACTAAGAATACAGTGGAAGATCAAGGGATTGCCTGAGTTGCACATGCGCATTGGCCTAAACGCGGGTCAGGCGCTGGTCGGCAACATGGGATCCAAACATCGCTTTGATTTCACGATGATGGGAGATACCGTCAACCTGGCTTCGCGACTCGAGTCGGCGGCTGGCAATTACCACATAGGTATCTTGGCGGGCGAGAATGTCGCGCAACGATTGAACAATGCGCTGCCCTTGCGCGAGGTCGACCTACTGCGGGTCAAGGGAAAAATGCTGGGCGTACGCGTGTTTGAAGTGCGCGAACACCCGGCTGCTACGGATGTTGAAATGGCCCATGCAATCGAGCTGTTCCGGGCCCGACAATGGCAGCAGGCAAGCCAAGCTGCGCAGGGCATCTTGGCACTGACGCCGGGGGACGGCCCTGCCCAAACCCTACTGGATCACGCGACTTTCTTCGCTCGCAAGCCGCCACCGGCCGACTGGGACGGAGCCTGGACCCTAACCGGGAAGTAGACGGCACCGGTCAAAAAGTACGTAAAAACAACGGATTACTAGTGAACCTGACCCGGGTTTGCCGTATTGCCCCAACGCTTCGCCGGGACCGTTGCCGCCGGCGTGGGCCAGTGTTACACCCCGCCGCGCGCAAGGGCCCTCGCCGCCCCGGCACCGCGCTGGTGCCAGGCCCTTGCCGGCCGTGGAGGTCGTCATGCAAGTCGCCGAATTGCTCGAGTCCTGGCCGGCTTATGATGAGACGGAGAAGCGTCGCGGTTTCCGGGAGTTAGATCGCGAGGACGCGGAGGTCTTCTTCGCAAGCCTGCCAGCGCACGATGCGGCCGAGTTCATGCTGTCCCTGCCCGTGGCGGAACGTCGCACCTGGATGCGCCTGATGGCTCCAGACGATGTCGCCGATTTGCTTCAGGAAGTCGATGTTGAACAGCGTGTCCACCTGCTGGGATTACTCGACGATCTGATGCGCACCGAAGTGGCCGTGCTCCTGGCCTACGCGGAAGATGATGCCGGCGGCTTGATGTCGACGCGTTTCGCCCGTGTTCGCCCAGACATGCGCGTCGATGAGGCGCTTTTGTATCTGCGTCGCCAAGCCCGAGAAAAGCTTGAGACCATCTATTACGCCTATGTTCTTGACAGTGAACAGCATTTGCTGGGCGTCATGACCCTACGCGAGTTGTTTACGTCCCGCAGTGACGCGACCGTTCGCGAGGTGATGCGCACCGAAGTGGTCGCGGCGTCAGAAGACATGGACCAGGAGAAATTATCCCGTCTTTTCAAACACTACAGCTTCCTAGCAGTGCCCGTTGTCGATGGCGAACGGCACATGCGCGGCATCGTGACCGTCGACGACATTGTCGACGTGTTGAGCGAAGAAGCGACTGAAGATGCTCAGAAATTCGGCGGCATGGAAGCCCTGGACGCGCCCTACTTGGACATTGGCTTCTGGGCCATGTGGAAGAAGCGCGCCGGTTGGCTGTCGGCGCTGTTTGTCGGCGAGATGCTTACCGCCACGGCGATGGGGCGCTTCGAACATGACATTGCCAAAGCCGTTGTTTTGGCACTGTTTGTTCCGCTGATCATCTCTTCGGGCGGCAACTCGGGGTCCCAAGCGTCGACCCTGGTCATTCGCGCCATGGCCCTGGGCGAATTGTCGATGCGCGACGCGTTTCGCGTGGCACGCCGTGAAATTGCAGCGGGTTTGGCCCTAGGCGCAACCCTCGGGCTCATCGGCATCCTGCGGATCATCCTCTGGCAATCGGTCTTTCAGAGCTATGGGCCGCACTATCCGTTGATTGCGGCGACCGTAGGTATCTCGCTGGTAGGTGTTGTTTTGTTTGGCACAATTGCCGGATCGATGCTGCCTCTTCTGCTAAGACGCCTTGGATTCGATCCTGCCAGTGCGTCCGCCCCGTTCGTGGCGACCCTGGTCGATGTGACCGGTCTTATCATCTACTTCTCGGTGGCTAGCGTGATCTTGGGCGGGACATTGCTTTGACATTTCAAGCATTTGTCGTACAGAACTACGCCTGATCGCTGCCACAGAGCCACCAAGCCAATTTATAGTAATGTAAAGCTAAGCAAATCAATGCTGCTTGACGGGCCACTCGCTCAGGGCTTGATGTAGAGTCTGAACATACGCCGCTGCAAAGCGCCAAAGACGTTAGTAACATCGCAAGTTTATTAACGATATGGCGATAGTCGCGCTCTGTCGATCGCAGTGTTTGGCCCAACCCAATTGCACCTAGTGCGCAGGAGACCACATGGCAGAATCATCCCCACCGCCGCGCAAGCCCGCATCACGTCGGGGGTTTGCTTCCATGGATCAAGATAAGCAGCGCGAGATTGCCTCAAAGGGGGGCCGCAGCGTGCCAGCCGAAAAGCGCAGCTTTGCCCAAGATCGACAGTTGGCCGTCAACGCCGGTCGCAAAGGCGGCGAACAGAGCCACGGTGGCAAGCGCAAGAAGGCGAAATCAGAGCCCAAAGCGTAAGCGACGCCGCTTGGGGGAAGACACGGCTCTTCGCTGTCCAACCGCGTACCGAAGGCCGCCTCAGTAGGCTCAGTAGACTTCGATTCGCAGACGGTGCTGTTCGCGAAGGCCTTGGATCCACTCAGTTCCTGAAGTGCCGCGCTCTTGAGCCAGGCGTTCAAGAACGTCCAGGGCCCCCAACTCGAGACCCCGCACGCCGCAGACCACCAGGGTGGCACCACGCGCGTGCAGCCAGTCCCAGAGTTCGTCGCGAAATGTCCACATGAGGTCAGGCACATACATGCGACCCCCTTGGGCGTTGACTTGGCTACGACTTAGGGCATAGTCGACGCGCAGGTCGAGTTCCTTTTGCATATCAAGCCATTCGCCTGCATAGAGCGCCTCGTCGGCCGTTCGCGCGCCAAAGATCAGCCAGATAGGCACCCTCTGTTCTGCAGGAATTCTAAGCATATGGCGGAGATACGCCCGAAAGGGCGCGATCCCCGTGCCCGTGGCCAGCAGCACCAGGGGCGCGCGCGGCTGGGGCAAGAGTACCAGACTCACGCCGACCGGACCGGTGAGGGACAAGGCGTCGCCCGGCTGCGCATCACACAAATGTTGCGAGGTAATCCCTTGTTTTTCCTTGCCATCCTGGCCTTTGTAGCGAACTCTCTTGACGGTTAGGGTCAGGGTCTGCCCCGTGCCGTCGTCACCCAAACGGTCACTCGCTACGGAGTACAGTCGCGGCGCGTTGGGTCGGCCCCGGCTATTGAGGCCGCCAGGGGCAATGCCGATGGCTTGTCCTTCCAAAAATTGAAATTGTTCAGGCGGATAGCGCAGGACTAGGTGGCGCACGTCGGCCGAGCAGTCGGCCGGGGTTAGGCGGCGATTCTCGACCACCGTCACGGTCAGCGCCTGGGAATGGCGGAATAGGTCGCGAGGGATTTCATCTGTTTGATCGATATGGCCCGGCCGGGCTGAGGAATGCGTCATGCGGCCATCTTGCCCACCGGTTGCTAGGTTGCGCAACCGTTGCAGACGCCGCCGCTTCGTGCTTGTCTGACGGGCGCGCTGGCCGTGCGCATGGAGGCGTTGATGTCCAAGGAATCCAAGCCGATCAAACTGTTCCGTCCCAAGCTGTGGCCGACGCTCTTCATGGTGGCCGGCGTGGCGCTGACCTGCAGCCTGGGTAACTGGCAAGTCCGCAGGTATCAAGCGCAAACGGCCTTTGCAGAGCTGTACCATCGTCAGCACGATCTGCGCCCGCCGGTCAAGGACTTGGCGGCCCTGGGTAACTCGCCCAACCGTCTGGACGAACTGACGTATCGCCGGGCCACGTTGACAGGGCATTTGGACACGGCCCATCTGCAACTGCTGACGGCGCGCTATGTATTTGGCAAGAAAGGCTTTGTGGTCATTGCGCCCCTGGAACTGCCGGGGGCGGCGCACCCCAAGTTGCTGGTGCACCTTGGCTGGGTGCCAGAGGGGCAAGCCCAAGCGTTGATTGAACAAATTCGCCAGACGCCCGACCGTACGGTGCAAGGCCGGCTGCAACGCTCGGACGCCCGTGACCCCCATGAGCCGCCGACCGGGACGGCCTTGGGGCTGCCGACCTGGATGCACCCGAACACGACGGCAATGGCCTTGAGAATTGAGGGATTGGACCCTGACCTGATGCTGCAGTGTGGCGATCAAGCGGTAGGCGACGTGGTCGATCCGGGCCGGGTACCTCTAGACGGCTACACCTATCCGGTGCACCCGCTACCGGCAAAAAACATTGAATATGCGATAACTTGGTTCGGTGTGATGCTGACGCTGATCGCGGTCTGGGTGGCGCTCAGTCGGCAGGAGCAGGTAGTGCAACCGCTCATCCCGGCCAAGAATGCGGACCCAAGCTAAGACTGCCGTGTTCACGGACTAAGAAGGCATTGCCAAAGGGGTGAAATCCTGAGCGAGCGGAGGCGGTTCGAGCCGATTTGCTTTGGGTCAGCTCAAGGTTGCCGTGGCTGAAGGCAGAACCGGCCCGACACCGATGCCAGCCAGGAGTTCGGGAAGCATATGCAATTCACGGCCTTTTGTCACAAACCAGACGTTGTTCTGGCCCATCGCTTCGGCCTTGACGGCTTGGGATTGCAGCGTCGTGCAAATCACAACCGGCCCGGCAAAACCCTGTTCTCTTGCCATCTTGAGGACCGAAAGGCCATCTAGGTTTGGCATGAGCATGTCTAGGATGATGGCCGTCGGTGCGGGGTGGTCAGCCAGCCATTGCAGACAACTCGTACCACCGTCCACGGTCGAGCAAGTCCAGCCAGCGCTCTGCAGCACATGCCTGACCAGATTGCGAATTGCCTGATCGTCGTCGACCACGAGCGCGTGGGCAGGTCGCAGCGGCAGTTCCCGCTTGTGGGTATTGGGCAGCGGCGTCACGGACGCGTAGGGCATTTCTTCGGTGCCGTCCCGCCCGCGCAGCATCGGTGATTCCAGCGTGTTGCTGCGCACGGCCGAGTCGCGCAACAGCTTAGAAGGAGAAAGCAATCCGGGACTATCGACCAGCGTTCGGCCGTCGCCGTCCCCATGGGTCTCGCTGTCTACGCTTGGGGCAGCCGATTGATCGCGCTCATGGCGGACTGCTGTTTTGGCTACGGGCAGGTGGACCAAGTGCGAGTCCGCCCACGCTTCTTCGACGACCGGTCGCACCGCCTCCCACTCCTGGGCGACATCGCGCATGGATTGCGGCCGATCTTCGCGGCGTTTGGCCATCATACGCATCAAGAATGCGTCGAGCGCCTCAGGAATCCAGCTTTCGCGTTGACGTGCCGAAGGCCGCTGCACATGCTCCTGCACGTGCATTCGCATGATTTCAGTGTTATTTTCGGAGTTATAAGGCAGTTCACCGGTGAACACCTCAAACAGCACACAGCCCAGACCGTAGATGTCGGCGCGGTGATCGACGTCCTCGCCGCGCACCTGCTCGGGAGACATGGTCAGGCAAGTGCCTACAGCTTGGAGGGTTTCGATGGGCGGTTGCTCATCGCCAATCAGCCGCGGGTCGCTGCGTTCCAGCATCACCTTGGCAATGCCGAAGTCTAGCAGCTGCACCAAAAAACCCTCAGAGGCAGTCGTCGAGGTGGCCAAGAAAATATTTTCAGGCTTGATGTCGCGGTGAACAATGCCGAGGTCATGGGCCGCCTGCAACGCGCTGGCGGTCTGCAGGATAATCGGCGTCATTTCAGAAATTTGCAGGCGATTCTTCTGAATGCGATCCAGAAGCGTCTCGCCGATCAGCAGTGGCATCACCACGAAGTACCCAGCCACCGGGTCGTTGTTATAGTCAATCACTTCAAGGACATTCGGATGTTTGAGGACTGCAGCCGCGCGCACCTCTTGTTTGAAGCGCAGCAGATGACGTTCCTCAAGCGCTCGGGTCTTGAGCAGCACTTTCACTGCAAAATTACGGGGTAAGCGTTCATGCGCGGCGCTGTAAACGGTGCCGAATCCGCCCCGGCCGATGACGCGCTCGAGCCGATAGCGGTCCTCGATGACGTGCCCAATCAACTCGTCGTCCTGGGAATGCCGCGAGCCGCCATTGGGTTTGACGTCACGCAGCGTCGTACTGTCACGCGGACAGAAGACATATTCGTACGGCCACAGTCGCTGGCATTTGGGGCAAGCCTTCATGATGGGCTGAGGATAGCGCACGCGGAATTAGAAGCAAGCCCAGCCGGTGACCGAAAGCCACTTCGTTCAATGCATTGAGTATTAACCTGAATCTGTGTTTTCGCCATGAGTCGGCTGGACATGACCGGCGCACTAGGCCACCATTTCCCTCGCGGTCCGGGCCATCGGCAGATTCTTGCGCGGCCGCGCGCAGTCCACCGACTGTGGATTCCCCCCGCCCCTTGGAGCAGGCCATGAGTGCAGAAATCCGCTTTCCGATTCGCAGTGTGGCCGTCATTGGCGCTGGGACGATGGGCCATGGGATTGCCCAAGTTTGCGCCGCGGCAGGGTTGCGTACGTCCGTCCACGACGTCCACCCTGACGTGATTGCCGCGGGCCTGGACCGGGTGCGCAACAACTTGGATTACGGCGTTCAGAAAGGCAAAATCAGCGTTGAGTCGCGGTCTGAGGCCCTGGCCAATCTGGCTGCCGAGGCCGACCTGCGGCGTGCCGTGACGGGTGCAGACCTGATTATTGAAGCGGTGCCAGAAGATCTGGCCATGAAGCAGGCGATATTCCAGGTGGCCCGCGAAACGGCACCGGCTCATGCCATTTGGGCGAGCAATACGTCTTCCATTCCCGTGGGTTCTTTGAGTGCCTTTGTGCCGGACCCCTCGCGGCTCTGCGGTATGCACTTCTTTAATCCCGTGCATATTCAGCCACTTTTGGAAATCGTGCGCACAGCCCAAACCAGTGACCGCACCATTGAACTGGCCGTCGCCTTTGCCCGGCACATTGGCAAGGATCCCATTGTTGTCAAAGATGTTGCTGGCTTTGCCTCGAGTCGCCTTGGCTTGGCGCTGGGCCTGGAAGCGATCCGCATGGTCGAAGAGGGCGTTGCTTCGCCGGAAGCCATTGATAAGGCGATGGAACTTGGCTATCGCCATCCCATGGGCCCCCTTAAGCTTACGGACCTTGTTGGCTTGGATGTTCGCTTAGCGATTGCGGAAACCCTGGCCCGCGAGGTGGATGCCGTGCGTTTTGCGCCCCCTCAACTGCTGCGCGATATGGTCGCTCAGGGCAAGCTGGGGCGGAAGTCGGGCGAGGGCTTCTACAAGTACTGACAGGCACTTGCCCAGCCTCGGCTTGACCATAACGCCCATGACATGACCGTGACGCATCCCGGACCGGCTTGGCTATCCTGCCCAGCGGCGCCTCATGGCGTCTTGGGGAGCCACAGGCGAATGCAAGAGGATTACGCAAATCAAGGTAGCCAATCGCAAAGCAATTCTGACAATTCAGGTCAAGCCAAGCCATGGACCGGCAGGCGGCGAATGCTGGCGGCGCTCGCCGGTCAACCGGTGGACAGGCCCCCCTGCTGGATCATGAGGCAGGCCGGACGTTATCTCCCGGAATATCGCGAGGTTCGCAAGGGGCATAGCTTCCTCGAGATGGTCCACCAGCCCGAGCTGGCTACCGAAGTTACGCTGCAGCCGATCCGTCGATTTGGCTTTGATTCCGCAATCTTGTTTTCTGACATTCTTACCATTCCAGAAGCGATGGGCATCGACGTCGCCTTTCCGGAGGGCGGGCCCCAACTATCCCCCGTCGTGCGCACGACTGAACAAGTCGCCCGATTGCCAGGGGTTGGCGTGGTTGAGCGGCTTGAGTATGTGGCCGACGCTGTGCGCATGATTCGGCAAACACTCAGCGAAGATACTGCTTTGCTTGGCTTTTCTGGCGCGCCGTTCACGCTCGCGTGCTACATGGTGGAGGGCAAGGGCACAAAGTCCTTTGACGCCATCAAGGCCATGCTCTACGGCTCGCCCGAGACGCTGGTGGCGCTGCTTGAGAAACTGGCCGATGTTGTCATTGATTACCTGCAGATGCAGCTCGATGCCGGGGCAGACGCCGTGCAACTCTTTGACACCTGGGCCGGTGAGCTACGGCGCGTGGACTACGACCGTATCGTCCGGCCGAGCACCGAACGCATCGTGCGCGCCATTCAGGCCAAAGGCGGCAAGATCATGGTTTTTGCCCGTCATCCTGGGCACTTACTTGATAGCACCCTGACCCTGGGTGCCAATGGTCTGGGCCTAGACTGGCGTGTGGACCTCCGCGACGCCGCCGTGGGCCGGTCCCTTGTGGGCGGGACGATGGCGCTCCAAGGCAACCTCGATCCCATCGAACTGTTTGCCCCGCCTGCGCATATTCAGGCCCGGGTGCGGGAAATGTATGACGCGGTGGGCACCGGCTGGATCGCCAACCTGGGCCATGGCGTGGTTCCTTCGACGCCGATCGCTGGCGTCGAGGCGTTCGTGCAGGCCGTGCGGGACTTGGCTTTGGTGCGCCGCAATCGGACCAACAGCAATGAGTTCGAGGCATTATGAGTGCTGCTGAGGGAGGGGCGGACAGCGCAGGCGCAGGGCCCGTGGCGACGCCCGTGCAAACCATGGCCGTCGATCTGCTGGTCGTTGGCGGCGGCATTGCTGGCTTGACGGCAGCCTACATCGGCCATCAGCAAGGGCTTTCTGTCCTGGTCTGTGAGTCGGCCCGTCAGGTGGGGGGCAAGGTTCGTTCCGAGCGCCGCGGCGACTACTTGATCGAGTGCGGCCCCAATAGCTTCCTTGGTTCGGCCAAGACGATTTGGCGCCTGATTTCCCAGCTTAATTTGGAAGATCAGGTGGTTGCTGGACAGCCCCCGGGAGACCGTTTCATCTACCGCAATCGGCAGGCGCGGCGTTTGCCCAAGGGGCTGGCGGACCTGTTTCGCGGCGATTTCATGACGTTGGCCGGCAAGTTGCGCCTGATGGCCGAGCCCTTTCAGCGCGGCCGCGCCCAAGTCGATGATACCGTGCTGGCCTTTGCCCGCCGTCGCCTGGGGCCGGAGGCAGCCCAATACTTGGTCTCGCCCTTTGTTAGCGGCATTTATGCTGGTGATCCCGCAGCTTTAGGCGCGCGCGACTCCTTTCCGTCGCTGTGGAACTGGGAAGCCAAGGCCGGGAGCATCATCCTCGGGGCGCTGGCCGGCGCCTTTTCCCGCAAGCCAAAGGACCTCGAGCCGCCTGTTCCCAAGCGCCGAGGAATGTTCAGTTTTCAGCAGGGTTTTGGTGCCTTGCCCAAGGCCATGGCCCAAGCCCTGCCGCCGGGTTCCGCGCGCACCCACACCAGCATCAGCGCCTTGAGGCTTACCCAGCCAGAAGATCTTGCTATTACAGGTATTTCTCCACAGGCGACGCCTGAGCATCGCTACTTCGCGCACGGGCACGTGGCCGCCGAGCCCGGGCACGCACCTGGCGATAGTGGCGTGCAACTTCAAGTCTTTGCTAAGCAAGTCGTCTTGGCTTTGCCGCCCAAAGGTGCAGCGACCTTGCTGCACGCGCTGTTGCCGCAGGCCGCCGATCGCCTCCAACAGGTCGAACTCTGCCGAGTGGCCGTGGTTCATTGGGGCGGTCCGGACCCAGAACATGTGGCGCCTCAAGGGTTTGGCCTTCTTGTGCCTCCCGGCGAGGGACTGCGCACGCTGGGGATTCTCATGCCATCGAGCGTATTTGCCGGCCGAGCGCCCCAAGGGGCCTTCCTGCATAGCGCCTTTCTCGGCGGGGCCCGCGACCCGGATGCAGTCGATCTGGGCGATGAAACGCTCCAGCAACTGGCTGAACGTGCTGAGCAAAATGCTTTCGGTCCCCTGCGCCAGGATCGACCTCTGAGTCGCGATTTCCAAACGGTGGTGCGCTGGCGGGAGGCCATTCCGCAGTACAAGGTGGGCCATCGCCAAGCGATGCGCGAGGTGCTGGACCAGGTGCACGCGCAGCTTCCAGGTCTGACCCTTGCGGGCAATTACCTCAATGGAATCAGTGTGAATGACGCGGCTCAGTCGGGTTGGGATGCCATTTCCTACCTGCGCCGCCAGGGTGCGCTGGTCGCTGGCCCAGGGGGGCAGCCATGACTGCGCAGCGGCCTTCGCAAATGACAGGTAAGCCTATGGAACATCACCATTCTCATGACTCCAGCGGCGGGCATTCGCAGGAAGACCACGTGCGCAAGACGGCTCCGGGCGAGACCGGCGTTCCCCTGGCGGTCGTGGGCGTCGATTTCCGCATCGCTTCATCGGCTTGGCGCAATCACTTGTTGCTGGAGGCCGATGAGCGCGCCTCCATGACGGAGGCCTTGCGCCGGTCGTGCGCCGTTGAAGGCATTGTTGTTCTCGAGACTTGCAACCGCGTCGAGTGGATCGTCGCTGCGGCCCATCCGCGCTGGGCTGCCGATGTGCTCCGGGCGCAAATGCAAGATCGCTGGCTTGCTGCAGGGTTACACGCCACGGGCCGTTTGCCCATGCCCTACACGCGGGTTGGTCAAGCCGCTGTGCAGCACATTCTGCGCACTGCTGTGGGTTTAGAGTCCTTTGTCGTTGGCGAACGCGAGATTGCAGGGCAGCTCAATCGTTCCGTGGTTGAGGCGCGCAAGCTCGGCATCACCTCTTCGCTGCTCAATGCCCTGCAGACGGCGGTCGGGCGAACTGTCCGTAAAGTCCAGCGGTTGACCCATTGGCGCCACCACGCACGCGGGGTTCATGGCTTGGCGTTGGAGGCGGCTGAGCGCATCTACGGCCCGCCGAGCGAGCGCAAGCGTCCGGCCGTTGTGGTCGGAATGGGCGAAATTGGGCGTAAAGCTGCGATGTTGCTCGCTGCCTCTGGGTGGAAAGTGCAGCGGGTCAATCGCACCGTGACGCCGGAGAGGGCCAAGGAATGGCAGCGCTTGGCGGATCTGCCGCGGTTGCTGCATCCCTGTGATTTACTTGTTGTTGCCACTGGCGCTCAGACCCCCGTGGTCGATCTGCGCCATGGGCCAGTCCCGGGTTGCCTCATTGACTTGGGCGCGCCGCCGCAAATCGATGTGCCGGCGGGCGTCAAGGTCTGGGGACTCGATGAGTTGCTGCAACTGCCTTCAGCGCGACCGCGGGCGGAAGACGAGGCGGCCGTTCATGAATTGGTCCAAGAAGGCGTAGCCGAGTTCCTGGTCGAATGCCGCAAGCGCGAATTAGCGGGGCTACTGCGGGCCGTGCACGACGCCTATGACCGCGCCAGTCATGAGCAATTGCCCGCCGTCCTGGCCCATGAGATGCTCAACTCAGAGCCAGAACAGATCCGCCGGGTAGAGACGGCCGTACGCGACGTGCTGCGCGATCAGGCGCGTACGGTTGTGCAACACATTGAAGCTGCGGCACATGTTCGCCAGACCACGGAGTAAACTGTGACCGCTGCCGCGCCGAGTAGGGCCACGCTCGATCAACACGCCATGATGCGTCGTGCCACGCGCGCGTCGTTGGCGGTGGCTTTGTCGCTGGCGCTGATCAAGGGGGGCACTTGGTGGTTGACGGATTCCGTCAGTATTTTGGCGAGCTTGCTTGACTCGCTGGTTGACGCCATGGCTTCGGGCGTCACGATGCTCGCCGTGCACGCTTCGCTCCAACCTGCCGACCGTGAACACCGTTTTGGCCATGGCAAGCTCGAGCAACTCGCCGGCCTTGGGCAGGCTGTGCTGATCGCCGCGTCCGCATGCGGGCTTTTCTACTCTGCATTCCAGCGTTTGCGTGCTCCTGTGCCGGTTGAGCGGGGCCTGGTCGGCGTCGCGGTTATGGCTGTGGCTAGTGCGGCGACCCTTGGCCTGGTGCGCTATCAGCGGCGGGTGGTGCAGCAGACGGGATCGACGGCCGTCACGGCTGATTCCATGCATTACACCTCGGATTTGCTGATGAATGGCGTGGTCGCCTTGTCTCTGGTCCTGTCGACCTGGCTGGGCTGGGCCCTGGTCGATCCGGTGCTGGGGCTGATGGTGTCGGTGGTCATTGGCCGTAGTGCATGGAAAATCGGCTATGATGCTGTGCAGTTGCTCATGGACCGTGAGTTTCCAGAGGCCGACCGACAGACCTTGTTGCGCATCGTCCGCAGTCATCCAGAAGTCCGTGGTCTTCATGACTTGCGCACACGCCTCTCGGGACTTCAACGCTTTGTGCAGTTCCATCTCGAACTCGATGGCGCCATGCCGCTGCGCGACGTGCACGTGATTTGCGAACAGGTGGAAGCCGAGATTCGCGCGGCATTTCCAACAGCTGAAGTGATCGTCCACGCCGATCCCGATGACCATCCGCCCGATGGAGTCCGCGACTAAGCCATCGCCACCGAGGGCCCGAACTACAGCCGTTCGCTTTCGTCGGTCGGCCCATGGGCCTCTTGGTCGGTTGACAACCCACGTCCGCAATCGCCGGTTCGGTGCCAGGGCTGCCGCGAATTGCCATTGGATCACCAGTTATTTTAGATGCTTGTCTGGATTTTGTGCTACCTCGGCGAGGGATGCCGCATACTGGCCGACCGCTGAGGTTGGGGGCGCGACACGCGACCGACCCTCTGCTATATTAGCCCCTGCGCCGTCCCGACCGGCTGCGCCCCCGCTTGGAGAATCATACCATGGCTCTTTCCGCTGACGACGCGCACGCGTCCGCCGCTGGGCACGCTGATCACGGGCACGCTGCCACGCCGGTTGTGTCCTTTGTGACTGGCCCAGACCGCTATAAACACTGGTCTTATCGTGTTCAGGGCGCGGTGGCCACGGTGACCCTCGCCGTCGACAAAGATGCGCCGATGGTGCCGGGCTACGAACTCAAGTTGAACTCCTATGACCTCGGCGTTGATATTGAACTGGCTGATATTGTGCGGCGTTTGCGCTTTAGTCACCCAGGCGTCCGTTGCGTCGTCATTACTTCCGGCATCGCCAAAATGTTCTGTGCCGGGGCCAACATCAAGATGCTGGCTAGTTCAACCCACACCTGGAAGGTCAATTTCTGCAAGTTCACCAATGAAACGCGCTGCGAACTTGAGGATGCGACAACGTTTTCCGGCCAGCGCTACATCGCCGCGGTCAATGGCACGGCTGCTGGCGGCGGCTACGAACTCGCCGAGTCCTGCGCCGAAATCTACCTGATCGATGACGGTAACTCTGCAGTTTCTTTGCCAGAAGTGCCCCTACTCGGCGTCTTGCCCGGCACCGGCGGATTGACGCGCCTGGTCGACAAACGCAAAGTCCGTCGCGACCACGCTGACGTATTCTGCACCAAGGGCGAGGGCTTTCGCCTGCGCGACGCCCTGCGCATGCGTCTAGTCGACGGCGGCTGGCCTAAGTCCAAGTGGGAACAGGGATTGCAGGACCGCGTCGCCGCCATCGTAGGTGCCGAGACGGGTGCAGAGCCAGGAATTGAACTGCCCGATGTTGTTGTGGAAACGACGCAAGAGGCCGGCATCACGACCTTGTCCTATCCCCACGTGCAGGTGCGCATCGACCCCGCGGCGCGAACGGCCCACCTTTTGCTGCGCGCGCCGACGCAACCGCCTGAAACAACAGGAGATTCTCTGGTGCAAGCAGGGGCTAAGGCTTGGTCCTTCGCGGCCTTTGCCCAGCTCGACGATGCGCTGTTGCAGTTGCGCTTCAATCACAATCAAGTTGGCTTGATTCTTCTGCAAACCGGCGGTGATGCCCAGCAGGTGCTCGCCCATGACGCCGCCCTCACGGCACTGCGTGACCAAGGGCATTGGCTGGCGCGGGAGATTCAGTTGCATCAGGCGCGGGTCTTGAGGCGTTTGGACAACATGTCTCGCTCGATGTTCGCTTTGGTTCTGCCGGGTTCGGCCTTTGCTGGCGTGCTGGCTGAGGTGCTTTGGTCCGCTGACCGGGCTTACATGATCGACGACCCGGATAAACCCAATACAATTCATGTGGGTCCGGGGTCATTTGGCACCTACTTGATGCACAATGGACAGACGCGCTTGCAGACTCGGCTTATCGGCGAGCCTGAGTTGCTGGCCGCCGTGCAGGCTCGCATCGGTCAGGCGATTTCTCCCAGTGATGCCGAGCAATTGGGTCTAGTTACTCGTTCTCCAGACGACCTCGACTGGGACGATGAGGTTCGCCTCGCCATTGAAGAACGTGTGTCCTTTAGTCCAGATGCCCTAACAGGTATGGAGCAAAACTTGCGATTTGCAGGTCCAGAGACCTGTGACACAAAGCTTTTTGGCCGCCTGACTGCTTGGCAGAACTGGATCTTCCAGAGGCCCAATGCGGTCGGCAGCCGAGGGGCCCTGACCATGTACGGGCATCCGCAAGCCCCGGTCTATGACTGGACCCGCACCTAGCCCTGTTCGCTCACCGTGACAGATAGCCGCGCTCGAACTCATTTTTCTAATTTATTCAATCGGTTTCGTCTTGCCCCGTCGCCTAGGAGGCCCTGTGACCGCCATCGACTACCAAAGCAAAATCCCCAACAATGTCGACCTCAACAGTGATCGCCGCCTGCAGCGCGCATTGGAACACTGGCAGCCGCGCTTCTTGGCGTGGTGGAATGACATGGGGCCCGAAGGATTCCAGAGCAAAGACTGCTACTTGCGCACGGCCGTCAGCGCTGACAAGGAAGGCTGGGCCCACTTCGACTACGTGCGCATGCCCGACTACCGCTGGGGCATTTTTCTGGCCGACCGCGAGCCAGGGCGTAAAGTGCCCTTTGGCGACCACTACGGCGAGGCCGCATGGCAAGATGTACCTGGCGAATTTCGCACGGCTTTGCGGCGGATCATCGTCACCCAAGGCGACACGGAGCCGGCGTCGGTCGAGCAGCAGCGCAACCTCGGCCTGACAGCGCCGAGCCTCTACGACCTGCGAAACCTCTTTCAAGTCAATGTTGAAGAGGCGCGCCACCTGTGGGCCATGGTCTACCTGCTGCAGTCCTATTTCGGCTCCGAAGGCCGCGATGAGGCTGAAGAATTGCTGGCCCGTCGTGCTGGGGATGCCGACAAGCCGCGCATCCTCGACGCCTTTAATCAGCCCTGCAATGACTGGCTGAGTTTCTTCTGTTTTACCATGTTCGCCGACCGGGACGGCAAGTTTCAGCTGGGCGCGCTGGCGGAATCCGGCTTCGACCCCCTGGCCCGCACCTGCCGCTTTATGCTGACCGAAGAGGCGCACCACATGTTCGTGGGCGACACCGGCCTGGAGCGAATCCTGCGTCGTTCTGCACAGTTGACGGCGCAGGATCCCAATGGCGACGCCCGCGCGCAAGGGGGTATCGACCTAATGACCATCCAAAAATACATCAACTACTGGTTTAGCTACTGCTTGGATTTGTTCGGTTCTGAGGTTTCGACCAACGCAGCCGATTGGTTCGGGGCAGGGCTAAAGGGGCGATTCGGTGAGGAAAAACGCTTCACTGAGCACACGGCCCTGAACCAGACGCGTTCGCTCGAACTAATTCGCGATGGCCAGTTGAGCAGCCACGAAGTGGAACTCCGCTTGGCAATGAATGAAATCTTACGCGACGACTACATCGACGACTGCGTCAACGCCATTCGCCGCTGGAATAAGGCGCTTTCTGCGGAAGGTATTGATTTTCAGCTGGAATTGCCGAGTCGCCGCTTTCATCGTCGCCAAGGGACTTATGCGGCTGCCCATTTTGACCCGCGGGGCGAGCTCGTTTCGGAGGCCGAGTTCGAACGCAATCGCACCGCATGGTTGCCCGTGGATGCTGACCGACAATACCTTGAATCGATTATGAAACCGGTCTTTGGTGTCGGCCAGATAGCCAACTGGATCGCGCCGCCCAAGCGCGGGATCAATGACAACGAATTCGCCTACGAGTACGTGCGCTTATAGCGCGGTCGTTCGTGCAGAGGTTTCGCCTTGAGCCTGCAAGCCCATCCCCAACCGCCGCTCATCGATGTGCTCGATCAGGGCGTCTTGACGCTGACCCTGAATCGGCCGGACAAGCTCAACGCGCTGGATCAAGGCATGATCGATGCTTTGCATGCGGCGCTGGACTATTACGCCAAGGTCGAGGATGTGCGCGCTGTGATCCTGACGGGCTCAGGCGGTCGTTCCTTCGCCGCCGGGGCTGACATCGCGCAACTCCGTGATCGTACAGCAATCGATGCCTTTCGCGGCGTCAATGCAACGCTGTTCGACAAGGTGGCCAACTTCCGCGTACCGACCATTGCGGCCATTGTTGGCTTTGCTTTGGGCGGCGGCTGTGAACTGGCGATCGCCTGCGATCTGCGTGTTTCCGGGCACTCAGGGCGCTTTGGCCAGCCGGAGACAGGGCTTGGAATTCTTGCAGCTGCGGGCGCGACTTGGCGGTTGCCGGCCTTGATTGGCTTGGGGCGGGCGCGTGAGCTGCTCTTCACCGGGCGCATCGTGGACGCGGAAGAGGCCTTGCAAATGGGCCTTGTCAACGCCGTCGTGCCGGACGAAGAAGTGGCTGATTCTGCACTACATATGGCGCAGATGATCGCGCGCAATGACCCTCTAGCGACGCGTCTCACCAAGCAGGCTTTAGCGGCGGCTCAAGGCGATGTGGCGCAGGCGCGGCGCTTTGCCGATACGGCGCAGGCGTTACTCTTTGATTCGCCAGAGAAATTTGCGCGGATGGACGCCTTCCTGGCGCGAAAGCACAAGCGCTAGGGGACGGCGAAGGCCAAAGAAAACGCTACTTTGCAGGCCCCGTCTTGCCGGTCTCGCCGCCAGGGGGCCCGTCTGATGGGCACTTGCGGCGCAATTTGGCGTGACACATTGTGATTCACCCCCGCCCCCCGCGTTGGATGCATTCTGGGTCATTCGCTTCTGCGACTGTTCCGTGACATGCTGGCCCGCCGGGGCGTGCGCAAGGCCCAAGGATGCCGATGGAACCCTCTGAATATCAACTCCTTGAGGCTGCCCAAGCTGGCGATCGCCGGGCCCTCGAGCGCCTGCTGTCCGCCCACGCTCCTTTGGTCTCCCGTTTTGCCGCGCGCATGTGCCGAAATCCGGCCGACGCTGAAGAAGTCGCTCAGGAAACGCTGATCGCTGCGGTGCGAACGCTGCCGAACTTTCGCGCTGATTCTTCTGTTTCCACCTGGCTTTACACCATCGCTCGCAGCTTTTGCATCAAGCAGAGGCGGCGTGGGCGAACGGTCCGCCGGGCGGATACGTCTTTTGATGACCCCAACGCGCCCGCAAGTAGTCAGTTGGCGGACGAAAAGCCACGTCCAGACGCACACTTGGCCGATCGAGAAATGGGCGCAGCGATTGAACATGCGGTCGCTAGTTTGGCGCCCATGTACCGTGACGTGCTGATACTGCGCGATATGGAAGGACTTTCCGCCGCCGAGGTTGCGCAAACCTTGGGCGTGCGAGTCGATGCCGTCAAGAGTCGGCTGCATCGCGCGCGCCTAGCGGTGCGTGACCAACTCGCCCCCCTGCTAGCCATGCCCGACGACCTGCCCGCCTTGCCGGGCCAATGCCCTGATGTGTTAGAGAATTACAGTCGGCACATGGAGGGGGACATCCGTCCCGAAACGTGCGCGGCGATGGAAGCGCATCTGGCGCAATGCCCCCGCTGCCAGGGGCGCTGTGACTCTCTACGGCGCACGCTCGTGCTGTGCAAGAGCTCGCCGGGCCCCGCAGTGTCGCCCTCGACGCAGCAACTGGTGCGCTTGGCGCTTCAGCGTGCACTGACACAGTAGCCCTTACCGGTCGGTATCGCCCAACACGTTGGCTGTGCGGCCAATTTTCGGTCGGCTGATGCTAGTGCAGGTCGCTACCCCGCTTGACCGTGCCGCGGCCAAAGCGCTGGGCAAGGCTGTCGACCGCGACATCCAAATTTTGCCTCTTCCTGCGGTCCGCGCTGGTGAAAAGATCTTCCTGAACAGGGAGTTGCTGGTCGCGCATGTCGTACGCTGTCAGCCCGACGAGGCGCATCGGCTCGCGCAGGTCAAACTGGTGCAACAGGGTCTGCGCCGCCGCATATAGGTCGTCAGCATTGTGGCTACCAGGCCTCAACACCGCTTGGCGCGTATGGATTTTGAAGGACGCGCTCTTAAGCTTGACCCTCACGCCATGGGCGATCAGCCCCGCGCGACGCAACCGCCAAGCCACTTGGTCTGCCGCATGGAGCAGATGGGGCAAGATCGCTTCATATCCGCGCACATCGACGGCGAGCGTATCCTCCGAACCAATGCTCTGCGCCTCGCGGTCCGAGACCACCTTTCGCGGATCTTGGCCGAGTGAAAGGGCAAAAATGTGCGCCCCTAAGCTACCGAGCCGCTCGACCAGGAACTTCGGGTCACTGCGTGCAACATCGCCAATCGTTCTCAAGCCTAAGGCCAGTAGCAAGCCTTCGCCGTGCTTGCCAACACCCCAGAGCCGTGAAATGGGCAAAGGGTGTAAAAAGTCTAGAGTATCATCCGGTTCCACGACTAGAAGTCCATCGGGCTTGCCCAGATCGCTCGCCACCTTGGCCACGTACTTGCAGCAGGCGACGCCCACGGATACCCGCAGCTGAACCTTGCGAAAGACTTCTTGTTTCAGCGCCCTGGCCATGTCGTGCGGTGTGCCGAACAGCCTTTGCGCGCCGGTCATGTCCAAAAACGCTTCGTCCAGAGACAGGGGTTCCACATAGGGCGAAAAGTGTTCGAATTCTGTCATGATCTGCTGGCTGACGGTTGAGTAGTAGCCAATGCGCGGCGGTATAATCAACGCCTGCGGGCACTTGCGCTTGGCCACGGCCATCGGCATGGCACTGCCAACACCAAAGGGCCGCGCCTCATAGCTCGCCGTGGTGACCACCGATCGCGGATGGTCCATGCCGATGAGCAGCGGTTTACCTCGCAATTCCGGGCGGTCGCGCTGTTCTACAGCGGCGTAGAAGGCGTCCATGTCGGCGTGCATGATGATGCGCGACCACGCTGAAGTCTTTGGAACATCGATGGAATCCACGATTCCCCTGCCTGGCAACCCACGATGGACTCGGCGCTGCGTTGAGCGGCTATGTAGCCTCGCCTTTTGGGGCGGGTCAAGGCGCAATCGGCGTTTCGGCCGGCGCTGTGGCGACCAAGGCGGAGTTGCCGTAGACCTTGCCTATCGGAATTCGCGCAATCTATTCAATGCGATAAGGGCTTGCTATACAAGCCTGCGCCCGGCAAACACCGCCCAATTTCGGGCTGGTCGGCCGACGCGGGGCAGGGTAAGATGCCGCTGGGCGTCCAGTCTTGGCTTGCAGGGCCGTCGCCCCTTTTTCCAGTTGGCAAGGTCGGTGCAATGGATACCTGTTTACGGATGCGGCTTTCTTTGATGGTTCTGGCCCTGGTCGCGCTCTTGCCGGGCTGTGCCGCCGACGTCTTGGTCACCGGGCCTGCGGGCGAGGATGATTCGGATGCAACTACGCTTGCAGACACGAATTCTGCCGACTCCGCCGATGGCCAGGTAGTGGTCGACATCGCGGTGGACACCGGACCGATTTGCCCCGGCCAGGCGGGTTGCGCCTGCAAAGCCGATGCAGATTGCCCAGGTAGCGTCTGTTCAGAGTCAGCGACCGGGCCCGTTTGCGCCGGCTCGTGCACCTCCGGTCTTTGCCCGCTGGGTCAGGTCTGCCGCACAGTCAGCAGCGCAACGGCCAGCATCAAGGCTTGTTTGCCTGCAAATCCAAGACTTTGCAATCCATGCCACAAGAGCAAAGACTGCCAATCGCCCGCCGATCCGGCCGGCCAATGCGTGACTTCGCCGGGAGACACGGGCGGTCTACAGGGTTGGTTTTGCGGCAGTATGTGCAATTCCAACCTCGATTGCCCAGCCGCCTTCGCCTGCGCCCTGGTCAGCCGCATCGATGGACCTCCGGGCCAGTTCTGCGTGCCGACCAGCGGTCAGTGCGACTGCAGCAAGGCGGCCATTTCAGCTGCATTGACAACCAATTGCGCCAAGGTGGGCAAGGACGCCAGTGGCAATGTCCTCGGCACTTGCCCAGGCACGCGCACATGCGGCAGCAGTGGCCTGAGCGCCTGCAGTGCCGGTACGCCCGTCGCCGAAATCTGCGATGGTCTGGACAACAACTGCAACAATCAGAAGGACGAAGGGACGCCCTGCGACGACAAAAACGCTTGCACGGTCGATGTTTGCCTCGGGGCGACTGGCTGTTCGCACACCAAGATCGACTCGACATGCGATGACGCCAACCCTTGCACGGATGACAGCTGCGATCCGGCGAGCGGCTGTCTGCACAGCAATAACAGCAAAACCTGTGACGATGGCACGGCTTGCACAACCGGCGACCTCTGCAGCAGCGGCGCCTGCAAGGGCCAAGCGCTCCTGTGCGACGACGGCAATCTCTGCACGGACGATTCCTGCAATAAGACAAGCGGTTGCAAGCACATGAACATCAAAAAGCCGTGCGACGACGGCAACGCATGCACGCAAAATGACGGCTGCACCGCCGGCAGTTGCGTGGGCTACTCAACGACGTGCGACGACAAAAACCCTTGCACCCAAGATAGTTGCGCGCCCGCCAGCGGTTGCACCACCACGGCCAATGACAAACCCTGCAATGACGGTAACATCTGCACGACGGGCGACCTGTGCGTAGGCGGCGTGTGCGGCGGCCAAGCGGCCAATTGCGACGATCAAAACCCTTGCACACTCGATACTTGCAAATCGGTCGGTTGCACCCATGCCAAGCAGGACGGCGCGGCCTGTGAGGACGGCAACGCCTGCACCACGGGCGACCAGTGCAGTGGCGCCACCTGCGTGGCCGGTCCGCCCAAGGTCTGCGATGACGGCAGCCCCTGCACCAGCGATAGCTGTGATATTAAGCTTGGTTGCACGACAGTCAACCTCGCCCAAGGACTCACCTGCACCGATGGCAACGCCTGCACCCAGGGCGACGCCTGTGCCGGCAGTCTGTGCGTGGGCAAGGCCGCCAACTGCGATGACGGCAATCCGTGCACCACCGATTCCTGTGACAGCAAGCTAGGTTGCTTGGCCACACCCCTAAGCGGACCGGTCTGCGACGACGGCAATCCTTGCACCAACAATGACGTTTGCAACGTCGGCCTGTGCAAAGGACTCAATGTGATCAACGGCACTTCCTGTGGTGCAGCCCAGACTTGTCAGCAAGGGAAGTGCCAAGGATGAAGACGGTGCCGCTGCCCTTTCACAGTCTGCCCTGGCGACTCGATGCTGAACAGCTTGATCGCCTTGCGCAATTTCATGCCGGTACCTGCGTCGATGCTTGGCAGCTGTTTGGTGCGCATCCTCTGACCGGCGGTGGCTATCGCTTTGCGGTGTGGGCTCCTCGCGCCTTAGCCGTTGAAGTAATTGCAGATTGGCAGGGTGACGGCTACTGGCAGCCTCGCCGCTTGTTTCCGCACGGGCAGATTTGGCACGGCGTGGTGCCTGACGCACGATCGGGGCTGTTCTATAAGTATCGCATCACCCATGGTGCTGGAAGTATCGATAAAGCAGACCCTTTTGCCTTTGCCAGTGAGTGTGAGCAGGGCCACGCCTCCCGGCTCAGCGGACCGATGCAGCCCAGCAATTCAGACGCGGCTTGGCTGGCCCAACGCGCTCAGCTCGACTTGACGCAATCGCCTGTTTCGATTTATGAAATTCACCTAGGTTCCTGGCAGCGGCCCCATGGGCAAATGCTCAACTACGCTGAAATCGCCGAGCCTTTGGTCGCGCACATCCGCCAACTGGGCTTTACGCATGTAGAATTGCTGCCCGTCACTGAGCATCCGTACTACCCAAGTTGGGGCTACCAAGTGACCGGCTACTTCTCGCCGACAGCGCGCTATGGCACTCCGGAGCAATTGCGCTTTCTTATCGAGGCCTTGCATGAGGCTGGCATCGGTGTCGTGTGCGATTGGGTGCCAGCGCATTTTCCCGACGATGACCACGGCCTAATTCGCTTTGATGGCGGTGCCTTATTCGAGGATGCCGACCCCTTGCGCGGGCGCCACCCGGACTGGGGCACGGGCATCTTTGACTATGGGCGTCCGGAGGTTCGCTCCTTCCTTTTGTCCAGCGCAGACTATTGGTTGCGCCAGTTTTGCATGGATGGATTGCGGGTCGATGCGGTTGCGTCGATGCTCTACCTCGATTACTCGCGCGGGCCTGGGCAATGGCAGGTCAATCGCTTCGGTGGGCGCTATCACCTGGAAGCGATTTCGTTTTTACAGCAGCTCAATGCCCATGTCGCCGCACACGGGCAGGGGGCCGTGACCATTGCAGAGGAATCGACCGCCTTTGCCCGTGTCACCGGACCCCGCCAACCGCCGGCCGAAATTCTGCACAATGACGTGGATTTTGGCGGTCTTGGCTTTGCCTTCAAGTGGAACATGGGCTGGATGCACGACGCCTTGCGCTACTTTGCGCTGGATCCAATGTTTCGCACCTACCACCATGATCAGATTACATTTTCGACCGTTTACGCCCAGGCCGAGCAGTTTGTCCTGCCCTTGTCGCACGATGAAGTCGTTCACCTCAAAGGCTCTTTGCTGCGCAAGATGGGCGGCTCGGCTGAATTGGGGATCGCAAGTCTGCGTTTACTCTATGGTTATCAGTGGCTGCATCCCGGCAAGAAGCTCTTGTTCATGGGGCAAGAGCTGGCCCAGGATACCGAGTGGAACCACGACCAGGGCCTGCCTTGGCACCTTGCTCAAGACCCTGCGCGGCAAGGACTTTTGCGCTGGATAGGGGCGCTCAACGCCTTGTACCGTGGGCAGCGGGCCTTGCATCGCGGCGATGGTCGGCCTGAGGGCTTTGCGTGGGTGGAAGGCAATGACCGCACCAACTCGATCTTGGTCTGGCAACGCAATGATCTGCAAGGGCATTCTTTGATTGTCGTGCTGCAGTTTACACCGGTAGCGCTCTGCGATCACTACCTGCCCATGCCGCAGACTGGCGTCTATCGCATCCGATTGTGGAGTGATGCTACGGAGTTCGGGGGCAATTCGCAGCAAACACCTCAAGAAGCCGTCGCCTGGGAGCGTTGGGGCAGGCCCATGCTGCAACTCGACCTGCCTGGGCTTTGCGTCGCTGTGTTGGAGCGCGTAGCCGATGCGCCGCCAGACCCGCGGGCAGTCGAATTTGCTTGTGATTCTGAGCAGTCCGCCGCTGATCCGGCCGAGGCCTAGCGTGCAACTCGGTTGGCTTTGGCAGCAAGGAACCTTTCGCCTGCTGGCGCCTTTGGCCCAGGCGGTGTCGCTGGTCGAGCGCAAGCACCCAGAACAGCCGCTTGAACGGATCACGGTTGGGCAGTCAAATGGGCACGGAATTTGGGAAATCGCCCAGCCCGAGCCCTGGCGCTACTACCGTTTTCGCGTGCAGCAGGCGGGGCAGACCTTTGACGTGTCGGACCCTTGGTCGACGGCGGCTGCCCGCCAATTCGTCATTGGCCATCCGACTTGGTCTGTTGCCCAACAGTCTGAATTTGCTTGGCAAGAGGACGCTCGCCCCGCAATCAGTCTGGGCGATGCAGTGATTGTCGAGCTGCATATCCGTGATTTTACAGCGCATCCCAGTGCGGGTGTGGCCAATCCTGGCACGTACCTGGGCCTAGCGCAGGATCGCGACGTGCAAGGGCACCCGGCCGCGGGCGGTTTGGCGGCGCTGCGCGATCTAGGCGTCAATGCTGTGGAATTGCTGCCAGTCACCGCTTTTCCATGGCTTGAGCAAATGGCGGGAGAGAAGCATCCAACTGGGCAAAATCATTGGGGCTATATGCCTTCGCTGCTACTTTGCCCCAGCGAACGTTACGCCCTGGCTGCGCAAGGGGCTGAGCCGGGGGCGTGGATTGGCGTCGCGCAGGACGGGACCTTTGCCGACCCGGGCGATGAACTCCGCGAAATGATACGGCGTTTGCACTCCAATGGCATTGCGGTCCTGCTCGACGTCGTCTTTAACCACGTGTCCCTACACGATGACAATCCCTTGTTGCGCCTGGACCCCGGCACCTGGTTTCTGCGCAATCCCGATGCAACCCTGCGATCACACAGCGGTTGTGGCAATGATCTCAATACGGCTCACCCAGCGATGCGGGCTTTGGTGCTGGCCTCTGTCCACCATTGGGTTGAGTCCTACCATGTGGACGGATTTCGTTTGGATCTTGCCGACATCCTTGACGACGGCACCTTGGCAGCCATTGAGCAGACTGCCAAAGCCGTTTACAGCAAAGCTATTGTTGTTTCAGAGCCTTGGAGCATGGCTGGCTATAGGCCCGTGCAGATCGCGGAGCTGGGACACGGCGTCTGGAACGATCGATTTCGCAATGGGATCAAAGGGAGCCATCCCAACCACGGCCCCGGCGTGGCTTTGGGCACTCTGCCGGGAGGACGCGGAGAATGGCGAATCCTCATGGGTGGGTCGGCGCGTCGCATTGGCGGCTGGCTTCCGGATGCGGAGCTGAGTGTCAACTACCTGGAATCGCACGATGATCACACTTCGGGCGACTTCGTGCGCCTAGCCTTGCACCGTCCTTTGCCTGACACCCGCGAGGCCCTGGCTCAGTTGCTGCAAAGCGAGCGAATTGTCTTGCAATTTGCTGCCTCATGCCTGCTTTTGTCGCGGGGCGCGGTGATGATTGCCCAAGGGCAGTCGTGGGGGCGAGCCAAAGTGATCGCTGGCCCGGCGGGATCGGGCGCAAAGGGCTGGTTGGATGGCAATAGTTGGTGCCGCGATGACGAGACCAACCACCTGGACTGGCGGCAAGCCGCGGCCGAGCCTGCGCTGCACGGTCACTACCGCCGCCTGATTGCCTTGCGCAAGCAATGGTTGGTCCCTGCCTTTGCCGAAGGGACGCCCCAGCGCTGGCTGGCTGGTTCCACTGACACTTCGCTGGGTTACCTGCTCGCGACCCAGCGCGCAGATCTGGCGGTTCTCTTTCACGCGGCGCAGCACGGTGTGGCGTGGTTCGACCTACATAGCGGTCCCTGGCATTGGCTCTTGACGGTGCCCGGTGCCGACCTTGTGCCCACGCAAACCGGTGTCGCTGTTGCGGTTCCGGCGTGCAGTGCTGTCATCCTGTGGCGTCAACCCCTCGGTGCAGAGCCGCGGCGTCCCGAGGTGCGGCCATGACCTTTGCTCGCTTTGGCCCCTTGAGCTGGTGCATGTTCGTCCTCAGCGGTCTAGTCAGCTGGGAAGGGCCGGTTCTTGCGCAACCTACTGATATTCAACAGATTTCACCGGAGGATCAGAAGGCCTTGGCGGCGAGCTTGGGCCAGGATGGCGCCGCCCTCGCGACGGAACCTACCCCTGCGTCGACAGTCGCGACGGGTGCAGCGGGTGATATGCCCAATCTTTCTCTAATCTTAGATACTGCCGGGGCCTGGTTCAGCCAAGCAAAGCCTTTGCAGCTTGGCGGTCATGATCCAACGGCAAATGGATTTAATCTTCAGCAATTGGAACTGCACCTAGACACCAACATCGATCCGTACTTTCGCGTCGATGCCAACTTGGTCTTTGGTCCTGGGGGCTTTGAGCTGGAGGAGGCCTACGGGTCGACGCTGGCCCTGCCGCACCGCCTCAAGGTCCGAGCCGGCAAGTTTCTTAGTAATTTTGGTAGGATGAATCCAACGCACCCCCATGCCTGGCACTTTGTCGACCAGCCCCTGGCCCTCAGCCAAATGCTAGGCCCCGATGGTAGTCGCGGCCTAGGCACTGAGCTTTCTTGGCTGGCCCCCTTGCCTTGGTCCTTGGAATTGCTGGCTTCTGTGCAGCAAGCGGATGAAGCACCGACCGTCAATCAGCCCTGGCCAGCGCGTCGCCTCCAAGATCTGCGCAGCACGGTAGCTCTCAAGCAGTTTGTAGTACTGTCAGAAAACTGGGGGCTTTTGCTTGGCTTTTCTGGGCAACGCGCGCCAATCGCCGCCGACGGTGCGGGGCAGTCGAGCCTCGCCGGAGCCGATCTTCACCTGCGTTATCGACCGGTTGCCGATGCCGACAGGTCTGCCTTGGAAATTCAAGGGGAATACTTTGTGCGCCAGCGGAACTATGCCAGCCAGGACGTACGTGACCACAGCGGCTATGCCCACGTGGTCTACAACCTCAATGCGCAATGGGAAATGGGGGTTCGCGCTGAACAGGCCGTCTACCACGCTGACCCGCTCCAGCCCACTTGGCAAGGACTCCGGCGGCGGTACGTTGGGCAAGTCACCTGGTTTCCTTCGCATTTTTCCCGGCTTCGCTTGCAGGCCGGCGTCGATGATACCCAGTGGCAAGGCCACGGCTTGTGCGCGATGCTGGCCCTAGAGCTGGTTGGCGGTGCGCACGGGGCGCATTCGTACTAGGCGGGCTATCAGCGCGTGTAGCCAGAGGATTATCCTATGATATCAATGCGTTCTGTCTGTCGTACGCCCGGCCGCCACCCTCGGGTGCTGCTGCTGGCCATGTTGGCCCAGATGCTGCTGACTTTGCCCGCGAACGCTGCCGTGCGGGTAGTGGCGACACTGCCGGCTCTGGGCGCCATTGCCCGGGAAATTGGGGGGAATTTCGTACAGGTGGACGTGCTCGTGTCGCCGCGTCAGGACCCGCACTACGCCGATGCGCGGCCCGATTTGGTGCTGACCTTGGCCCGCGCCGACCTGCTGCTGGTCAGTGGCCTGCAGTTGGAAGCCGGCTGGTTGCCACCTTTGCAGAATCAGGCGAGAAATGCGGCCATTCTCAGCGGCGGGGCAGGCTACTTTGATGCTTCGGTCGGCCAGACCTTGCTGCAAAGGCCAGAGGGAAAAGTAGATCGCGCGCAAGGGGATATCCATCCGGGCGGAAATCCTCACTTTTTGGTCGATCCACGGGCAGCGGCGGTGGTGGCTCAACGGCTGGGCGCAGTGCTGGCCCGCCTAGACCCAAGTCATGCCGACCAGTTGCAGCAACAGGCCGTGGCCTTGGCGCAACGGTTGCGTGCTTTGGCGGCGGCGCAGACGCAGCGCTTTGCCCAACTGCCCCTGGCTAAACGGCAAATCGTGGTCTACCACGACTCCCTGCCTTATCTGGCTGATTGGTTGCAATTACGGGTAGTTGCGACGGTAGAGCCCAAGCCAGGCATTGCGCCCAATCCGCAGCAGGTCGCCTCTGTCCTACAGACGCTGCGCACCGCAAAAGTGGGCGTCATCGCTCAGGAAGAGTATTATCCAAAGAATACCAGCCAGACCCTGTGCGGTTTGGCCCCGGCCCGCCTGGTCGTCCTGCCAGGAGGTCCGCAACCAGGCCAGAATTTTGCAGAATTCGCCAAACATGCTGCGGATCTGTTGTACGATGGCCTCAGCCGCTGAACCGTCCTTGGGCGAAAAAAAGTGAGGCGTTGCGCGGGCTCAACGCCCACCAGTGCCAAGACGGCCTCGGCGCTATTGTGACGCCACAAGCGCCTGATTTGACTATTGCCTGAGGTTCGTTTGAGCTTGCTTTTGCATACTAGCGGGTTGGAAGTCGGTCACGATCGCCGGGCGATCTTGCCGCCTGTGGACCTGCAAGTGCACGCGCAGCAGATCTGGGCGGTGGTTGGGCCCAATGGCGCGGGCAAGACGACCTTTGTCCGCACCGTGCTTGGACTATTGCCCGCGATTGGCGGGACCGTGTCCCAACGCCCCAAGGCGATTGGCTACGTGCCGCAGCGCACCCAAATTGACGCAGCGGTCCCGGCGCGAGCCATCGATTTGGTGCGGGCCGGGGGCGAACGCGGCTGGAGTTTTCTCAATCCGATCGCGATGATGCGCGCTAATCCAGCGGTGGATCGCGCCCTTCGCGATACGGACACGGAGGCCCTGGCCCGCGTGCCTTGGCTGCAACTGTCTGAAGGGCAAAAGCAAAGGGTATTGATGGCCCAAGCGCTGGCCAGTCAACCGGATTTGCTGGTTCTCGATGAACCTACCAGCGCCATGGACTTGCACGCCGAACGGGGAATTTTTGCCCTCATCGAGCGACTGCGCGATTCCCGCGGTCTTGGCGTGCTGATTGTCAGTCATAACCTTGGGTTGCTGGGGCGCTATGCCACCCACATCCTCTTTGTCGACCAGGACCAGGGGACCGTGCAGGCCGGTCCGGCGGAGCAAGTCGTTTGCACCGATGAATTCGTCTTGCGCTATGGGACGTTGCTGCGTGCTCAGGAGGCGCCATGACCGACGACCCCAGCAGCCTGCGCGCCTTCTTTGCCGCCTGGGAACTCTTTGGCGACCCAACGCTGACCGGAGCGCTCTGCGGCGCTTTGCTTGGATTTCTAGGTGTTTACATCGTCGTGCGCCGCATGGTCTTTCTGTCGGCGGCCTTGTCGCAGGCGGCCGGGTTGGGCGTCGCAGCAGCTTGGTATGCACAGATCGCCTGGTCGGTGCCGGCTGCCGTTGCCAGCCCCACCAATGGCGCTGCAATTTTTACGGTTTTCGCTGCACTGGCGCTCATGGGACGGCGAGCAGGCCAGGCCCTCCGCAGCGACAGCGTCTTGGGCCTTGTGTACCTAGTCACGGCCGCCGCGACGTTGGCGATCGGTACCCGCATTGTCCAAGAAGTCCAAGATATTGAGTCGATTCTTTTCGGCAGCGGTGTGGCCGTTGCGCCCGGCGATTTCCACCTAGTCGCTTGGATGACGCTTTTGCTGGGTCTGCCTCACCTCTGGCTGCATCGGGGGTTTGCCCAGATCGTGCTCGATCGGGACAGCGCCCAGGTTCGTGGACTGCCCGTGCGGACGCTAGATTTGGCCCTGGTGCTGTCCTTGGCGCTGGCGGTGTCCGTCAGCACCCGCGTTCTTGGCGCCCTGCCTGTGTTCGCTTTTACCGTGCTGCCGGCGATGGCAGCGCTACGTGTCGCCGCCAATTTGAGCCAAGCTTTGGTGGCGGCAGCGCTGGTTGGTGCGGTGTCCGGCTTTGTCGGCTATCTGCTGGCCTTCTCCTGGAAGATTCCAGTGGGTGCCGCACAAACCCTTGTCGCTGCAGCCTGTTTTGGCCTTTGTGCCGCAGTTGGCCTCGCGCGGCGGACGGTCCTTGTCCTGCAACCGCGTCACGTTCATGGGCCCCAATGCGGCCACGCACTGGTAGCGCATGGGGATCACCACGACTACGTCGTCGACGGTCGTCTGCAGCATCCCCACGAAGGTCACGAGGACGACCACGGTGCACTGCAAGACTAGAATAGTGAACGCATTTCTTCCGTATTTCCTGTTTCGCCTTTGGCCGTGCAAGCATTCTCGACTCGCGCCCGTGCGACCATCCCCTTGGTTGTGCTAGGGTTTGACCGGCGGTCCAGCTTGTCCTTCCGGTAGCTCCGATTCGCGCAGCAGTTGACCCTGCTGCCAAATTAGCTTGCGAATTCGCCGCCCTTCGCGATCAAAGCGCACCTCAGTCCCATCGAGCTTGCCGCGCACGTACGGTTGCTCCGCCCAGCGCAGCCCCTGTTCAGTGTAGACCGTGGCCAAACCGTGGCGCTTGCCGTCCAGAAGCGGAACCATCATGCGCACTTCGCCGTTGTGGTGATACTGCAACTCGCTGCCGGCGCCCTGACCGCTCCAATGGAACTCGCTTTGCTTGCTGCCGTCGGCAAAGAAGGTCTTGGCCATGCCCGTCTTGCGGTCGTCCACGTACGGAAATTCACCAACCTTTTCGCCAGTTCGGCTAAAGCGCGTCTCCAAACCCTGGCGCTTGCCGTGCACATAGGGAACGGTCGCCAACAAGGTTCCTGTTTCGTCGAACAACTGTGCAATTCCATTGCGCACGCCGCCAACAATGGGAACTTCCAGGCGGCGCCGCCCGTTGGTGTAAAACTGCTCCTCCTGGCCATTGCCGCTAGCAGGATAGCGACTCTTGCAAACACCTGATTTATAGTGTGTTTCCATGAATTTGCCGACGCGCTCAGGCTTGTCCGCTGCCACGACAGGTCCAGCGGTGCCTTGGGATTCTGGCGCATCCACCGGTTGGGCTGCCTCAGCCTTAGCCAACTCAGCGTTCTTCCGAGCCTTTTCCTCCGCACGCCGCCTTTCCGCCTGGGCAGCCTCCGCAGCCGCGCGCTCCTGTTCGGCCTGGGCAGCCACCGCCCCATCTGCGAGTTCCGCGATTTCGTTCGCCGGCATCAGGGCGGCCAGCGAAATGACCTTGCCAGCGCCGTCCATTGCAGACTGAATTTTGCCCGCCTTCCACAGCAGGACAAACTGCAGTTTGTGCTTGTGATCATAATGGGTTTCGGGTCCTTCCTGCATGTCTGCGGCAAAGGTCAGCGTCGCCACTTCGCGCCCTTGGGCATCCATGCGCCGCGCAAGCCCTTGTTTCTTCCCATGTTCCAGCGGAACAGTCAGCACTAGGTTTCCACCGTCGTCCCAGCGGCGCTCCAGGCCCGTTCCGGCGTCGTCATCCGCAGGAAACTCGCTTTGTTTATGGCCATTTGCGTAAAACGTCGTGCCGAGGCCAACCCGGTGGTCGGCCTTCCACGTGTAGCGCGACTGCAGCCCACCGTCCGGCGTGTAACGCTCTTCCACGCCATCGCGCACGTCGCTGCGAAATTGCAGTCGAGCGATCAAATGTCCTTGCAAATCAAATGTTTGAGCAATGCCGTCCTTCTTGCCATCCACCACCGGCACAGTGAGTTGTGTGATTTCACCCGGCAAATCATGCATTCGGACCTCAATGCCACCGCCACCGTTGTCCTGCCAGGTTCGCTGACTCGCCAGGCGGCCGCTGCCCGGATAAAACGTCCTGATTCTACAACAAATTCTGCCGCGGACGACGTCTACCACCGCCAGAATTCGGCCGCTGCTGTCCAGCCGTTTCTGCGGGCCGGTCTCCTCGCCTTGTTGCCACGTCGTCTCGGCCTGCTTGGTGCCATCTTCAGCAAAAACAGCACCTTTCCCCTCGCGCACGCCATGCTGCCAGGGGATCACCACGGCCAGAGTGCCACCGGTCCGGTAGTGCATCTCCTCGCCGTCCGCCAGCCCCTGCACCATCGGCACCATTGCAAGGATGTGCCCGTCTTCACTGAAGTATTTAGCCAGACCCTGTTGCACGCCCAAGCGCCACGGAATCTCAGCTTGGCGCCGGCCACTGGCGAAATACTGAATTTCTAAGCCGTGTTTCTTCTCATCGACGACAGGAACCTCCGCGCGCTTGCGCCCCTGCGCGTCAAATCGCACCTGCGGACCGTAGCTCACGCCTTGTTTCCAAATTATTTCAACGCGATCGCCGTTTTCGAACTCGTCGACCTGCACCCCATCGCGCAGGCCATGGCTGTAGGGGAGGCGCTGACTCCTTCGGCCATCGCGCTGCCATTGCGTCCACTCACCTTCTCTTTGCCCGGCGCGGGTTTGCCCATGCCCACGCAAGGCCATCTGCGCCAGAGGGTGCGTCGCGCCATCGCTGTAGAACTGCCAATGGGTGGCGAGGTCCCCTTCGCTGGCGACGATGCCCACCGTTGCGCCACTGGGTTCGAGTTCGGCATCACGGACCCGGCGATTATCAATAAACCACGCGATAATATGTGGCTTTCCGTCCGGGTAACGGGTCATGACCCGATTGGTCCAGCGCGGGTCGACCTCTGCGGGCGGAGCCGGCAACGCAACGGGCCTCAACTCAGGCGCTTTCACTTGAACTTCAGTGGGTTGTGGCTGCGTAGCCATTCCCTGTCCCCGTGCTATGAGGCTCAGGCCCAGGCCCAAGACCCCACAGGCCCACCGTCCCGCGCTGTTTTGCCGTTTCACCACGAGCCTCATGAGAATTCGTCGAAATTGTCGTTGCCGCCGGCGCCCCCGCACCGCTCGACTCGGCCAGGATCGGTCCTGGGCCAATGGCTGTCAACGCGCCGTAGCCATGCGCATCTCCCAGCCATCCTCTGCAAAATTCAAGGAGAATCAGGTCGCCGGGTCGGGCGGTGATGCTGGCCAGTCCAGAGGGACAGGTTCAAATTCCGCCACCGTCGTTTGCCACCACTGATCGCGCAGCCGTTCCAGCCTCTCCTGGGCGCGGGTGTAGCTAGGATCGATCAACTGCGCTGTGCGAAATTCGCGATACGCTTCGCCGAGTTTGCCTTGCTGCTCGTAAATCGCCCCTAGGTTGGTGTGCGTCACAGCGTGATCGTCGTGTTGCAGCGAGCGCTGGTACCAGGCAATGGCCGACTCGTACTCACTCAACTGCGCATAACTTCTACCGATTTGGAACTCAAAGTCGTGTCGATGCTGCAGGTCCAAGGCCTGTCCTTGCAGCAGTGCCGGCTGGGCCACCTCTGGCAGGGCGGCGTCCAAGCAGGCATCAGCAAATTTGTAGAGGAGATCCAAATTCTTCGGGTCGTCCTGCAGGGCCCGACGGTAAAAGCGCGCCGCGACCGAAAACTGCTTCTGATCGGCAAAGTGGCGAGCGGCAAGCCCGTGGTCCACCAGTTGCTCGCCGTGCTGGGCCTCAAAGATACGCTGAAAATCCCTTTGGATTTGACGACTCTCGCGGACATCGCGGCGCAGGAGCGCCGTCTGCAAAGAGGCCAGTGGATCTACCGTGCGCTGTAGTTGCCAGCCGGCCTGGGCTGCAAAGGCGTCGAGCACGGCGAAAGGCACTTCGTGGCTTAAGGAATTGCCGTAGGTTGACGGCCTCTTTTCTATTCTACCGCGCAGGCGCTGCTTGCTGACCGGGCCATAATCGTGAACAAGCACCGCGCCGCCCTTGGCCAAGACAGGTCCAACCTCGCGTAAGAACGTGTAAAATGGCCCATGGTAGGCCAAGGTCACCTCATCCAAACCGGCCACGGTCGCCTCAAGCACGGCGCGATCGTCATCTTGAAAAATCTGCTGGAGATCAGTTGCTTGCCAGTCGTAGTCGACCGCAATTTCACTGCGAACGTCTGCGGTGGGCGTCCTTTGGAGCAACTGGGCCAACAACTCGTCCGGGTCCGTCCCCTCAGCGTGCCCCGGGGCCAGCACCCGCACGACCTGCTGCATCCACTGATTTTCTTGCCGCTGCAGGATCTTACAGGGCATCACGTCGCAGACGTAGCTGGCAATCACCAGCGTCACCGGCGGCGGCGGGTCGGGCCGGTCCAGGTGGCGGAGTAGCGCTGGCGTTCGCAGGTCGTAGTGCGCTGGCTGCACCACACCTCGCTTCACCCAAGGCTCCAGGGCCGGCGTGGCCAGGGCTTGTCGGACGCTGGACTCAGCATAGTCGCTGAAAAGATAGGTTAATCTCTGGAGCAAGGCTTTGCCGGCTTGGCCGGAACGCTCAGCCAAGTGCGTGCAGAAATTGGCTGCGAAATGGCCAATCCCCGCGCCTACTTCCAAGACAACGACTGAGTCGGCGCTGCTCAACTGCCCGGCATCCTGTTGGGCCAGGACCAAAGCCAGCAACAATTCAGCACTATCCCCAGCAATGGCGGCGTTGTTGGTCTGGTACCACGGCACCTCGCCATCCTGCCAAGCGCCAAGGCCGCGCTCGCCAAAATACCGATGGTGAATGCGCCATTGCACGCTTTGGTCATAAGGGGTCCAGTCTTCGAGCAGGCAGGGCATGGTCGTTGGCTCCGGATGGTGACGCCTTTGTACCCCACCTTGCTGCACGAAGCGAGGGGTGGTCGGGTTATCGTGAAACAGCCGTAAAATCAGATATGTATCGGATAGCCCGCCGGCCATCAGGGGCATGGCGTCGCAAGTCGGCCTGGACGAGGGGCGGCTGGAAACCTATTCTGTCGCTACGCATGGGTGCGTGAACAACGGGGAATCATGATGGGTGGCACTTTGCGGCGAGGCGTGCTGGGCACGGCGCTGGCGATCAGTACATTACTTAGTTCTTCTGCAGCCTTTGCCTGCGGCGGCTTCTTCTGCATGACGCAGCCGGTCGATCAGAGCGCGGAACGAATTCTCTATGTCCAGGACAAAGGCAAGCTCCAAGTCCATATCCAGATCAGCTACAGCGGCGATGACAAATCGTTTTCCTGGATTCTGCCTTTACCCAAGGCCCCTTCGGCCAAGGCCGTAGGCTCGGACAGCGTCTTCGTGGTCCTGGACCAGACGACGGCACCGCAGTTCTACCTCAATGTGCAGAACACGGACAAATGCTCCCTAAACTTCTATGGTTGTGCTGAGGATGCCGGCGGTACTGGCGGCGGTGGGCCCCCGAACAGCACGGGCACGGGCGTTGTCGTCCTTTCCCAGGAGCAGGTCGGTCCTTACGACACCGTGGTGCTTCAGGCGGGTTCCGCTGACGAACTCATGACTTGGCTGACAACCAACAACTACACCGTGCCGGCTGCGACCAAAGCGCTGGCGCAGCAGTACATCGCCCAGAATTACGTCTTTGTTGCCCTTAAGCTGCAAAAAGACAAGGGTGTCGGTGACTTGGCGCCATTTGTGGTCACCATGGATGAACCGGGTCCCTGCTTGCCCTTGCGCATGACGGCCCTGGCGGCCAAGGAAGACATGCCGATCATTGGCTGGGTTCTGGGCGATTCCCGAGCAATTCCAAAGAATTTCTTGCACGTGGAGATCAACGACGCCGTGATCGACTGGTTCAATCCCGGAGCCAATTACCGGGCTGTGGTCAGCAAGGCGGTCGATCTCGCCTCCGGTCATGCATTTACCACGGAGTATGCTCAACTTCTCGGGCCTAGCGACCCCAGTCAGCCCTATCCTCAGGTGACCACCGATTTCACCGAGCGCTTTGCGCAGAAGTCGTGGAGTTCTGTGGATTTGTCGACCAACAAGACCGCGCCGACTTTCCTGGCGGCGATGTTGCAGGCCAATCTGCCGCGAACGACGCAAATGCAGAATCTGATTAAGACTTACATCCCCAAGCCCGCGGCCTATGCAGCGGTGACGGACCAGCAGTTCTACCAGTGCATTCAAGGCGGCCAGGGGTACGACCCGGACTGCAAGGCTTGGCTAGACGCGGTGGCAGCTCAACCCTTTGATCCTATTGCCTTTGCCAAGGATATTCAGGACAAGATCGTCGGCCCCCTGCAGGGCGTACAGGCTGAATTCGCGACGGGCCGCTACCTGACGCGTTTGTTCACGACCGTTTCGCCCGTGGAAATGAACAAAGACCCGATCTTCGGCTTTAATCCCACGCTGCCTACGGTGAGCCCGGTGCACACGGCCAAGGCGGTGCCGATTTGCGCAGAGGGCAGCAGCGTGGCGACAAAGGTGAAGTACACCTATGCCGATGGCACGGAATTGACTTTGGATCTGCCGCCTGAGGCCACCAGCAGCTGCTTCTTTGGCGGCTATGGCGTCAGCTTTGCCCAGTCCGGTGATGCATCCCCCGTCAGCGCCGGTGGGCAGGCAGCGAAGTCCGTTGAAGTACTTGATGAAACCGGTGCCGCATTGCCGATCCAACCCGGTGCGATTGCCGACAAGGTCGATGCGCAACTGAGCAGCGCCAAACTCGGAACGCCCAGTCTTACCGCAGCGTTCAAGGCCAGTCTGCCGCCTGTCACGTGGAAGCCCTACCAAGTCGGCAGCGCAGCCAGCGCCGGTGCGGATGTCGGCAACCCGACCAGCAGTGCGACCTCGGTCAGCGGCGGCGGTTGTACCGGCCAAAACCGCGGGAATGCGGTGGGTTGGCTGAGCCTGACGGTCCTGACCACGGGGCTTTGGCTGCTCCGACGCCGCACATCGCGTCTGCAGCCTGTTGAGGCCAAACGCCGCGCCTAGACCACCAACCGCGACGTGCCTTCCGGGGTCCGAAGCATCGTATTTGCTTGTAGTTTCAAGGGGGCCGCTGCGCTGTCGTCCCCGCCTGCGGATTTGCCCCGGTGCCCCTTGAGACCACTCGCGAGCCCTTGACACTGCAGGCACGATCGCGGGTGAGACCCGAGGCACGAGTGCCGCTCATGCCCGCCTAATCCATTGCATTGTCAGGGTCTTGCCGTGGGCTGGCGGTCCAGGCCTTGATGACTTCGCAGTCTTGGCCTTGCGTCATGGGGCACAATGCCGGCGGCCAGGCTAATCTCGCGCTGCCTCATCGGCATTACGGCACAAATGTCGCGGCCTTCCATAGCAACGGGTCGCCAAGGATCTTCTCGCCGGCGCAGCTGAAGGCGTCGCGGTCCCAGTTGGAGGGCGCGGTCCGTTCGCATGTGTAAATATGCGTAAATCCAGGCAGATCAACCTGAACCTGAATTTGGAACAGCACGCCGTCGCTCTGGCTGTGCGCCTCCAGGCTGCGCAGGGCTAGGCGGGCCACGCGTGCTGCGGCGGGCTTCCAATCGGCAGCTGGCTTGAAATCATAGACCAAGTCGCCACTATCGAGTTCATTGTGGAAGATCTGCTGGGAAGTCGGGGTGAACCGGTCGTCGTAGAGCGCGACCTTGGCCATCGCCATATTCATCGACCGGGCCAAATCCACCATCCATTGCGCCGTTTGCACCGTCACAGATCCAAGGCCCATTGACACCTCCACCTGCTGCGGCTTGTCCGTGGTCAGGGCCATAAAGGCCACGGGAAAGCCGCGCGACGCGTCGACGACGGCACCCAAATCGCGATATTTTTCAAAGGGTATCGGCTGGTCGGTCCGGGGCTGTAGGCTTGACGAACAGGCACCGAGGCCAAGCAGCAGCAGGCCCGTCCACGCGCACAGGCGATGGGTGGACAGCATCGCCTTGAACGGAAGAGAAGAAAGCATAGGTTTGGCCTCCTGCGGCAGAGCGCAACATTGGCGCCAGGGAACTTGAAAATACGCAATCTTAAAGCAATGTTGTGTTCGGCCTGGTGGCTGCGTGGAGCTCGGCACGACGCTTTGGGCTCGTGGCAGCGCGCTGACAGCGTACGACTTGGGTACCGCCGCCGGCAAGGGGCCGATTTGTCCGCGGCCCAGCTGCATTCCGCCGCGATCCGCCAAGCTTAGGGTTCGATGGCGCAATACTTGGGAAAATCGCTGCCCAAGCCAGCCGTGGCGTAGGGGCTGACGCCATCCTTCCAAGCGTGGTTGAGCACGAATTTCAACGCAAAATCAGGACCTTGAGGTGGAACTGTGTGTCCCAGGCCGTGATTGCAGGCGAGCACGAAGTGGCCATCCTTGCGCAAATCGGCCCGCAGTGTCGCTGTTGCCTGATTGAAGTCTACCAAACCGTTGGCAAATTGATCTGTATCGCCGCCCCAGGCAGTCAGGACCGGTAGGTTGTAGGTCGGCGCGAGGTAGGGCAACACATTGTCAATAATTCCGCCGCTAAAGGTCACAGCAGCGGCCAAGTAGTCCGACCGATGCATCAGCAGCCATGTCGACCAAAGGGCGCCGGCTGAGAAACCAATCGTATACACACGCGATCGGTCGATTTGCCACTGCTGATCGAGGCAGGCCAGCGTCGTGTCGAACAGGGCAGCGTCTGGGTCGCTATTGCCCGTGGAACTCCATGTAAATAAGCCAGGAGTACAGCCGGGCACCGCATCTTCCTGGTAGCAGGCCTCGGGCACGATGATGGTCACGTCACTAGCGACCGCGCGCGTCTTGGCGCTGAACCCGGCAGAGAAGTTGGATGCGGTGTCTCCCAGGCCATGCCAGAGGAAAATCACGGGCTTACCTACCGGATCAGCTGGCGGAAATACGCGAACGTGGCGCGTGAAGCCACCCGCCTGAATCGCAATGCGTCCCGTCTGCAGGTTGGGGCAGCCGGCGACCTGAATCGGCGCCGCTGGGCCGGAAGTTCCTGTATCAACAGCTGTATCCGCTGCACCAGTGTCGGCCGTCGAGGCGTCGGACTGCGCGTCAGCTGTGACAGCGGAGTCGGTGACCGATCCAGATGTGCCAGAATTTGCAGCACAACTGGCCAGTAGCCACGCAATGGCGACAAAGCGAATTCGCAACACGGCAGACCTCATCGTGGCTCAGAATTCCTCGTGCATCTGCCCAACCGACTGGCTTGGCAGCAACCCAGTGCCTAATCTGCCGGTTTGGCGGCGTGGTTGCAACCCCAGGTAGGGGCGGGCAGGCGCTGTCGGGCCAATTCGGGCGGTGATGGGAAATTCACCTTACAGAATAATGAGTAACGGGCTTGCTATACAACGCTTTTCGTCCTTGCCCGCAGTTTCGCCAAGCCGCCCCCCTGGCCCGCTTCTGCCGAGCCGCGCGGGTCCGCCTGGCGGGGCTGGTTTTTGGGCTTGATGGAAAATTAGGGTTGCAGAACAAGAACTAACGGGCTTGCTATACAAGCGATTTTGACCGTCAATTCCACATCCGCACGCCCACCGTCGGCCCGCCGAATGCTTCCTCGCCGATCCACAGCTTGTCGTAGCCGCCGTAGAGTTCGAAGCGCCCCAGCACAAGGCCCAGCGTGCCTCGCGCGCGAGCGACAAAGGCTTGGCCGACGGTGCCTAGATCGCCTCGAAAGCTGAGTACCACGGGCTGTACGGGGTAAAAATCCATAGCATACAAAAAGTTAATGCCATACTCATTGCCAGTCGGGTCGACCATGGCCCGCAGCCCTAGGCCGGTGCGGAACTGGCTATTGGGTCCTTGGGCAAAGACCATGCTGGCATCAATGCTGCCAATCCAAAGAGAATCAACGGCTTTTCCGCTCGGGTCCCCAACGGGAAGTTGCTCGCGCAGCAGGGACCAGTCGGTGCCGATCTCGACGCGGCTGTTGGTCGATAGCAGGGCTGAAAAGCCAAATCGGTTGATAGTACTGCTGATCAGCGCGCCTTCCGCGGAAAGCCGTAGCGCTGCTGAGTGCCCTAGGACAGATTGGCCCGCGGGCGCTTCTCCAGCGGCGGGTAGCGACGGGCCCGTCACGCCGTCGATGCGCACGTAGCCGTCGATGCCGTTCTCGTAAGGAGCGCCGGGGAATGCGTAGGTTCGGCTGTAATCGTCATCAGTTATCGCATGCGGTGCCCAAAACGGCGAGACCAGCGCGCGCAGGAAGAACCACGACCACGGGTCGAATCCATAGGCGTAGCTGTAGCTATAGCCATTGCCAGATCGATAGCCGCCGCCCGTTCTTAGGCTCGAGGAACTGCCACCGCGTCCGCTTCCTGAGGACGATCGCGAGCTACCGTGCGCAGAGGAGCGCGCACCGCCGACGTGACCGGCCCAGGCGATCGGGCTCAATGAGACGCCTGTCAGCATGCAAGTGAGGAAAAGTACCGAGGTTATTGCGGTTTGGCGAGTGCTTCGGTGGCGCATGAGTTCGGCCCCTGTGCGGCAGCAACGTTGTCCGCAGCTTCTGCCTTGGCAACGCGCCACGGCCCAGGTGCATTCAATCGCAGTCGGCGACCCATGTCACCCGTCCCTCAGCCCATAGGCCCGAATTCTGCCCCAGTGGACGCCGCGGCGACGTGCGACGCAGCCTTGGCCCATGCGCGTGGCGTCCGAGCGCGGATGGTCGTACAGTGGCGACCCTGATCCCGCTGCAGGCTATGGCCCCGCGGGGTTGCAGAAACACGTTTCAGATTAAACTGTTGTGAGCACCATTGATGATGAAGCTCGCCTCCGGAATCTACGCCATCCTCGACACCGACCGCCTTGGCTGGACGGATGCGTCGATGATTTCCTCTCATTTCAGTGAGTTAGATCAGTACGCAACGGCTGCTGCCGAGGGCGGTGCCATCGCCGTTCAACTGCGCTGCAAGACGCTCCCCCTGGGAGATCCCGTTCGTCTTCAAGCTGTTCTGCGCCTGACCGACCTTGGGTTGCCGGTCCCCCTGCTGGTGAACGATGACGCGGAGCTCCTGCAGCACCTCAAGGCCCCGGCAAATGTCGGCCTGCATCTCGGTCAAAATGATGCAGATCCAGCTAGTTGGCGACGTCGGCTTGGCGATCGGTTGGCGATCGGCCTGTCCACCCACAATCTGGCTCAAGTCGTCGCTGCGCAAGGTAAATCTTTGAACTATTTGGGGTTTGGTCCGATTCGTTCGACCGTGAGCAAGGCAGATGCCGATGCCGTGACAGGATTCTCTGGGCTGCGCGCCGCGGTGCACGCGTCGGACCTGCCGGTCGTTGCGATTGGCGGTCTTGAACTCTCTGATATTGCTGCGATTTCACAGACGGGTTGCCATGCCGCAGCCGTTATCGGTGCCTGGCTCGGCCCGTCTGGCAGGCCGTATTCCCCGGCTCAGTCGGCCGCTGCGATGCGGGAACTCGTAGCCGCTTGGCGCAGTTGACAGCGGTAGCAGAAGCGGCGACAAGGCCGCTCACGTCGCCGGCATTCGGCGGAGGGCCCAATGACCGAAGCCTGGACCATCCAGCGTTTGCTCCTGTGGACCCGCGATTGGCTCGGGCAGAAAGGCGTTCAATCTCCGCGTGTTGATGCTGAGTTGATGCTCGGCCACGTGCTGGGACTGCGGCGGCTCGATCTGCTGCTGCGCTTTGATCAGTCGGTTTCGCCTGAGGAGTTGGCGCGTTTCAAGGCCATGATTCAGCGCCGAGCCCGCAGCGAACCTGTTGCGTATATTCTTGGGACTAAAGGCTTTTACAGCATTGACGTCCTTGTGACGCCCGCCGTGCTGGTGCCTCGTCCGGAGACCGAAGTCCTGGTCGATCGTTTGCTGGCCTTCCTCAAGTCGCCTGAGGCGCCCGAAGGTCCGGTGCTCGATTTGTGTACGGGCAGTGGCGCGATTGTTCTAGCAGCCGCCCATGAGCTGCGTACGCCGCCAAAACCGCAGCGAAAACCTAATCTTGACTTAGATGCACCGCCCAGCGTGCCCCAGGTTCAAGCCCAAGCGCCGTTGGCCTGGACGCGCGCATTTTGGGCGACGGACCTCAGTGATGAAGCCCTAACCGTGGCGCGCAAGAACGCAGATGTGTTAGGCATTCCCGTTGCCTTCCTCCAGGGTGACCTCTTTGCGCCGTTGCCCGCTGGTCAGCGCTTCGCCGCCATCGTCACCAATCCGCCCTACATTCGCAGCGACGTCATGCCGACACTACCGCGCGATGTCCTTGGTTTTGAACCGTATTTGGCCCTTGATGGCGGCCCGCAGGGGATGGTTGTCCTTGCGCGGATTGCCGAGCAGGCGGCGCATTTTCTCTTGCCCGGCGGCCTGTTAGCAATCGAACTGGGCAGCCGTGACCAAGGGGCCGCTGTTGTGGCACTTTTGGCCGATCACGGCTTGCCAGGAGCCTCTGTCGAGCAGATTCAAAGCGGTCCGACCTGTGCAGTTTTGGTGAATAAGTCCCTGTAAATTCGGAGGAAGGGCATGACAACGCCATTGGCAGAGGCCCAAACAGCAGAGCGCTGGGCCGTGGTGACCGGAGCATCGGCCGGTATCGGTGCGGACATCGCCCGGCAACTGGCAATGAATGGATTTCACTTGATTCTCTGCGCTAGGCGACAGGATCGTCTGGAAGCTCTGGCAGCAGAGTTGCGCGGTGGTCATCGCGTCCAGGTCGAATGTGCCTGTTTGGACTTGGGCTTACCAGGCGCGCCCGAAGAACTGCTCAACCGAGCGACGCGGCACGGTCGCCAGGTTCACGCCCTGGTCAACAACGCCGGTATTGGCCAGTGGGGCGAGTTGACCGGGCAGGAATGGTCGGGTCTGCAATCCATGTTATGCTTGAATATCAATGCATTGACCGATCTCTGCTGGCTCTTTGCCCGCCACATGCTAGCCCACGGGCAGCGCGCGTACATTCTCAACGTGGCCTCTATCGCCGCGTATCAGCCGGTGCCTAGCTTTGCCGCCTACGCTGCCAGCAAGAGCTATGTCCGTGAATTTTCGTACGCTTTAGGTCGCGAGTTGGACCCCACGGCCGTTACCGTGACCTGCTTGATGCCCGGGGGTACGGCAACGGAGTTCTTTGATCGTTTTGAGGATTATCGACTGTCGCCCTTGGCTCGGGCCACGATGCAAAGCGCTGAAGCCGTAGCCAAGGCTGGGGTCAAAGCGATGCTGCGCGGAAGGCCAGAGATTGTCAGCGGTTGGATCAATCGCTTGGCTACTTTGTTTGCCGGTGTTGCGCCGCGGCGTCTCGCAGCCTGGGGTGCACGCTTGTCGGTGACGCCAGACCGCAGCAACCGCTTGAAATAGAAGCCAATAATCCGTCGCGGCAGTGGGTCTTTGGGCCCGCGCTTAGGGACAGGTCTGCAAAACGCGCAGTTCGTCCACCGCAACGCCAAAGGTGCTGTTGGCCACGCCGTCGCCGGTGTTGAACACAAACGATAGCTGAATCGTCTTGCCTACTTGTGCGCTTAGGTCGACGCTGATCTCCGTCCACGCCTTCATCGTCAAGTTGGCCGCCGTCACCTTGGACCAGGGGGCCGGCGCGATGGCCACACCGCCCACCAGCACATTCACCGTCAAAATGTCATACGTTCCGCCGCCTTCTGTGTCCATGTACAGCCAAAACTTCAGGGTTGGCTTGTTCGAACCCGCGGCAATCGCAATCGTTGGGCTCAGCGCTGTGCCGTTGTTTGCGCCACTAAACGCGTAATTTTGAACAGTTGGATCGCCGTAATACAGCACGCCCGGGGGAGTCTGCGCTTGGGTCGACGTCTTCCACAGTTGCCAGCCCTGTGTCGGAACTCCCGTGCTGTTGGTGAAGGTCCAGCCCGATAAGCTCCCGCTATCAAAGGATTCTGCGTAGATGCTCGCCTTGCAGCAGCCAGGGGCCCCCGTGCTGGTGTACTTGCACACGCCGCCGACGCAGGTGTCCGTGGTGCACACATTATCGAAATCATTGCAGTCCCCGTTGACCTTGCAGCAGGTCGCCACGTGCAGGCATAGGCCAGCGGGGTTGCAACTGTCTTGGGTACAACTGTCAGCGTCGTCGCACTGCACGTTGGTGGTGCAGCAGCCGGCGATGTTGCCATGGCTGCACTTTCCGGCTTTGCACGTGTCTAAGGTGCAGACATTGCTGTCTTTGCAGTCGCCGTCAGCACTGCAGCAGTTGGCGACCAGGGCGTGTGCGCACTTGCCGGCGGTGCAACTATCTGTTGTACAACCATTTTTGTCGTCACAAGTGCTCGCGTTGGCGCAGCAGGTGGCGCTGTAGCTGCAGGTGCCGCCAAGGCAGATTCCGCTGGCGCAGGGCAGGGTTGTCGCACAATCGTTGGCCGTGGTGCAGCTCTTGGCCGCGCATTGGGCGCTGAGCTTGACGGCGTCCAGCCACAAGCCCGTTCCGCTGCTGGGCACGGCGACGCTGCCGGTGATCGTGGCGCGGACGATGAGCTTGACGGTGCTGCCGGCCAGAGGCGACAAGTCCAGCGATTGGGTTGTCCAAATCGTTGTATTTGCTGTGCTCTTCGCTGTGGCGAGCAACGTTGGCACGCCGGTTCCCGTGTCGATAAGCAGGTCGAATTGCCCTTGACCCGCCGGGGTGACATCGAGGCGCCAGGAAATATCGAGCTGATAGGGCGTACCCGCCTGCAAGGCCAGCAGCGGCGAGGTTAACTCGGCGACCTGCAAGGTATTATTGCCCGTAAAGGTGTCGATGCCTGCCTTGGCGAAATTGGCCGCACCAGTGCCAGTCTTGAACGATTTTCCGCTCTTCTGCGCCCAAACGAAGGTGCCCGACACGGCGTTGGCAGTCCAGGCACCCAAGTCGCCCTCAAAGTCGCCTGAAATCAATGGGATTGGCCCGCCGGGCGTGACTTGGTGACCACACACGCCCTGAGCACCGCATGTGTCGGTGGTACACGCGTTGCCATCACTGCATTGGGCGTCATTAGCGCAACAAATACCGGTATGTACGCACTGATTGTCGACGCATAAGTCCGTGCTGCAAGCAATGCCGTCGTCGCACTGGCTTGCTTTGCTGCAGCAGCCGGCAATCGCGATATTGCTGCAGATTGCGTTGTTGCAGCTATCCTTGGTGCAGGGGTCCTTGTCGTCGCAGGTCATGCCGACGCCGCCGGTGCAAACGCCTTTGGCATCGCACGCTTCGCCCGAGGTGCAGTTGCTGCCGTCGTCGCAAGGCTTGAGCGTCGATTGGTGCTGACAGCCCAGCTTGTTGTCACAAGTGTCTAAGGTGCAAGTGTTATTGTCATTGCACACCACGACGGCGCCCGAGCAGGTGCCCAGCAAGCAGTCGTCGCCGACCGTGCAGGCATTGCCATCATCGCAGGCGGCGCCGCTGCCTTTGTGGACACAACCCATGATTGCATCGCAAGAATCCGTTGTGCACGCGTTGCCGTCATCGCAGTTCTTGCTGATGCCCGTGCAGGCCCCCGCTTGGCAGATTTCCCCGCTGGTGCACGGGTTGCCGTCATCGCAGGCCTTGCCGGCCAAGCTCGTGTGCTGACAGCCGGCCTGTGCGTCGCAACTGTCGTCGGTGCAAGGGTTTTGGTCGTCGCAGTCGACCGGCTGTCCCTTGCAGGCGCTGGCGATGCAGGCCTCCATCGTCGTGCAGGCGTCGCCGTCGTCGCAGGCGCCTGCGTGAGCCTTGTGGCCGCAGACGCCGCCGTCCTTGCACGTGTCGTCCGTGCACGGGTTGCCGTCATTGCAGCTCTTGCCGGGCGAATAGCCGCTGCCGTCAGGCTTGCAGGCAAAAGCTTGATCTCCATTGCACAATCCGGCTTGGCAGAGAACCAACTGGCACTGGTGGTTGCTGTCGCAAAACTGGTTGCCCTGGCAGTCGTCGGCCGTGAGACAGGCCACGCAGACGCCGCCTTTCAAGTTGCAGACTTGGGTGCAGTCCTTGCTGGACGAGCAGGGCACTGCCGACACGCATTTGTGATCGGTGCAGGCCATTTGGCTCCCACAATCGCCCGGTTGCACGCAGTCGACGCAAACGCCCTGGCTCTTGTCGCAGACCTGCTTGCTGGTTTTGCACTCTAGGTCCGATTTGCACGGTACGCCGTTGATGCAAGCATGGCCCTGACAGAAGTCGCCCAATCCTCCACAATCACTGCTGGTTAGGCAGGTGACGCAGGAGAGCGATTGCAAGTCGCACACGCCGGCCAGGCATGGATGCTCGCCGTCGCACGGTAGGGCGATCTTAGGACAACTGCCTGAATCTACATGGGTACAGCTGCCAGAACTGCTGCAGCTGTCGGTAGTGCATGGGTCGCCGTCGTCGCAGTTGCTGGCGTCGGTACAGCAGGTTTGGCCAATGCAGCCGGTCTCGGCCCCTACGTCTGTCGGCACTAGGCTGCCGTCGGTCGTGTCCGAAAATGCGCTGAGATCACTGCTGACTTGGTCGCCGCCGTCGCTGGGGCTGCTATCGGTCGGTGTGACACCGGTGCCATCGTAGATGATGTGGTCTAACCCATAGCTATCGCTGGGAAAATAGTATGAGCCGGCGTAGCCCGCGCCTGCTGAGGAGCCGCAGCCAATGAGGCCGAACGCGGCAAGGCACGTACAAATGGCAAGAAATGGCTTGAATCTCTTGGTCATGTCCGCCCTCGGTGGTGCCCCAGCGGCAGCAGCGTTGTTCCGCAACTACGGAGTGGCCGGCATCAGCGCAGTAAATACTGCTTTCTCACAAGGACTTTCGGCATGGTCTAGTGCTGGGCCCAGAAGCGCCGTCAGTTCGCCGTCGCGGCGCAGCGATTCGTCCAGGAAGGCCGTCAACGTCGGTGCTGGCGTCCCACGGCTGCAGACCGCAGCGACCAGGGGCACCAAGCAGCGTCGCCCACCCGGCAAACTCGCAACCATCGCGGTGAGTTCCAAGGACGCGAGGTCGGCCGTCGTCGCGGACAAAAGGGCGCAATCGGTCTGCTGCGCCACCATCCACCGCGCCAACAGTAGGTCGGCCAGGGTCTGATTGCGCAGCACCCAAGCTGACTTAACTGGCCCCTGCCTGAGCAGTGGCGACTTCGTCAGATCCGTGCATGCCTCGGTGGCTGGCGCTGACCCCGGCGGTTGGGCCGTGCCGCAGCGATCGAGCGTAATCAGCAGGTCCGGGTCGCTCGCCTGCAAGACGCCAAGGCCGATAATGCGGTCGAGCCACGCAACCACCGCAGCCGTGTTGGACGCGGCCTGCCTGAGGCGATGTCCCATCCAAAACGTATACAAATCTGCGCGGTTCGGTTCGGGCGGCAGTTCCTCCAGGCCCTGCAGCGCGTCCTGGGCCAGGTCCGCCACCAAGTCAGCATCGCGCCACGTAGCCATGTGCACGTACTTGCAGGGATTTGCCGCCGCTCGTTTGCGTCCTAGCCCGTGGTTATCGCGCCAAGCCGTTGCACTCGTGCGGGTTTCGCCATCGGGAAAACGCTTGAGCCACTGGGCGTCCACTTGTTCGCAGGTCGCCTCAGGCAAACTGTATGTAATTTCAGGCTTATTGCTGCCGAATTGGTCGGTAAAGCCGGGCCGCTCAAACCGCACCAAGTGGGGCTGGGCGACTTCAGCGCGGCTTAGGGCCTGAAGTTCGCGGGTAAGCAAGCGGCGTTCGACGGGGGGCAACTCATCGGACCCGTCGATGATCAAAAGCCACGGGCCACGGCCGACGGCTGCCGCTAGGTCATCGAAACTACGAGAGGTTTGCGTGACCCCCATGTGATCCAGGATCTTGCCGACCAAAGCCGGCTTGCTTGGCGACGCCGTCAGCAACTGTCCGCGCAAATCCAAAGGGGCATCGATGCGGACCGTGATGACCTTTTCGCAGGTCTTGGATTCGATTGAATCGGCCAAACGACTCTTGCCGACGCCGCCGCGGGCAATGACCCAGGTCTGTCCGCCGGCGCGGGCGTGCAAAAGCCGTTCTGCCATGGCTTCTTCGGTGCCTGCCTGTGGCGTCGCCGAGGGAGCCCCGTCGGCCAATTCCAACGCAAATGGCACGTGGCGTCCCTGCTGGACCGCGGTGGCAAATTCGTGGGAGACCGTTGAGCACCGTGCGGTCAAACCCTCTGGAATCTCAGCGGGTTCATTGCTCTGCGGTCCGCTGCACGCGGCCGTAAGGGCTGCGACGGCCCATCCCAAAGATTTCGCTGCGTTTCGAGCGTGCATAACCTTCCCCGTGGCCACTGCGGCTTGACCGTCCCAAGCCTAAGGGCCTACCGGCTTCTTGGCAACCCGTGCCCCAAGGACTGGTCGTATCTGCTTGATATAACACAAAGTATGTACTAGCGGTCGCCGTCTAGCTCGCGATGCAACCGCCGTTGTTCTGCTTGGGAGCCAATCTCTTCAAAGGCCCTCAAGGCACGGCGGCGGAACTCTTCGCGGCGGCCGGGCAGAGCAACAGCGGCGTCGTAGTAGGCGACGGCCGTTTCCCAGCGATTGGGCGTCTGTTCCAACTGCTCAATTGCGCGGATGAAATGTGGCTCCGCGGCAGCGGCGCCCCGGGTGTACGCGATCCACCGGGCACGGACGCGCAGGGCAGGTCCGAGCAAGTACGGGTAATTTCTGCTGATTCGCAGCGCCTTTGCCGTCGCTCGGGTTGCGATTTTGCGCAAGGTGCGTCGTGACACACTGCCGGCCTGATGCTCCAGGGCGTAAAGCGCCGCCTCGGCCGCATCGACCAAAGCAATTTGCAGAAAGGGCACTTGCACCAAGTAGCGGCTGATGATCTCGTAGGTGCGCAGGGCCAAACCCGCCGCTTCTTCCACTTCCCCTTCACGGACGGCTAAGTTGCAGCGATGCTGTAATGCCGCGCACTGATTGGCCAAATCGCGTGCCTGCGCCGAGACGGTCAGGGCATGTTCTAGGTGGGCCCGCGTCGTCGCTGCATCTTCGCGGCCGAGGTGCCAGCGGCAAAACGGCGCCCAAGCAAAGCACCAGCCCTGGTGCATTAAGGCATTGAGTTTGATGCCGGTTTGGCCCATTTCTTCAAAGATCGGCTCAGCAGCGGCAAAGTCGCCGCCCATGAGTCGACTCGTTGCGGTGAGCATAAGCGCGGTTTGGAGTTCCCACATCTCCCCGACATCTTTAAACAAACGAATCGCATCGTCGATGAGCCGTTCTGCACGCTTGAGGTCGTTGATAAACAGTGCGTGGGTGCCAAGACGCTGCAAAGCCACCGCTTCTACAACGGGATCGCCGGATTTGCGGGCAAGGTCCAACGCCCGATTGCACCAAGTCTTGGCGCGGTCGAGCATGCCCATGCCAAAGAGCAAAACGCCGTAGAAACTCCAGGCCAGCGCGACATCGGCATCGCGGCCGAACTGCCGGCTCATGTTGATGGTCGTGACCCCAGCCCAAAGCACCTTGGCGACATCGATGAAATAGTAGATGCGGATCAGCGAAAACATCGTGTCTGCACGCTTTTGCAGACTTGGATCGGGCTTGGCACGGTGCTTGGGCGGTCCAAACAGCGTTGCAAACCCGTGAATGAGCAACTGACCAACGGTCTGCCCGACCAGTTCGAACATGCTCCCCGGGGGGCGCTTGCCGTAGAGCCGAAGTGCCGTTTCCAGTTGAAGAATGGCACTTTCCGCGTCGCCCTTCTCTTGATAGACGCGTCCGAGGCCGACGTGCACATCGGCGCGAGCACCCGGGGATTTAGCTCGATCCAAGCAAATCGCTAACAGTTCCGCAGCCCTTGCGTACTCGCCGGCCTGTCGCGCCGCTTCGGCCGCTTCCTCCTGCACTTCGGGAACAAGGGCCGCCTGCGCCGAAAGTTCAGGTAGCTCAAGCAGGCGAAGTGCTTGATTGTAATGGCGAATTGCGTCATGGTTAGCATACACGGCGTGGGCACGTCGCGCGGCCATGAGGCTATAGTGCAAAGCTTGCGGCTTGTTGCCGGCGCCGAGGTTGTGCCACGCCAGGGCGTCCACATCCAGTTCCCCTCCAGCCGCGTCACCGGGATGGGGCGAGTAGGCCCGGGCTAACATCTGGTGATAATTAGCTAAATCGTCTGGCTTAATCAGACTTATCGCCACATCACGGATGCGGTTGTGGTACGTGTCCGCTAGGTCCGCATCGCCGGAACCGCTGGTGCCAATGAGGTGGCCATTGCGAAGCAGTTGCAGGGATTGCTGCTCCAAATTGCCAAGTTGAGCGGCATCGAGCAGGCGGCGCATGGCCACAGGTTTGCCGGCCAGGGCCACCAGATCCAACAAGGTTCTCGCTGGTTGCGTCAGCTGGCCGAAGCGGGCACTTAGCACTTGGTCCAGCGTCACTTCGGGATGGGTCACGGTCTCTTGGCCCTGGGACCAGGTGTCGCGGAATCGCGCCAGTTCGACCAAGAACAAGGGGTTCCCTTGTGATTCCTTGACGATAACCTCGGCACGCCGCTGTGCTGCGGAGTCCTCCGCGTCCAAAAGAGAAATGGCCAAGCTAAGACTGTCCTGCCGGGACAAGGCCTGCACGACGATGTCGCGCACACTGGCACCGATCAAGTTTCCGTGGGTCAAGTTGTGTAGTTCTTGAATGATTCGGCTGGATTCGCTGTCGCGCCAACTCAGGACGATGAGCATCCGCGCCGCATCGGGCGGTTCGACCACGGCCTGCAGAAGTTCCAAGGAATCCAGGTCACTCCACTGCAGGTCGTCCAGCGCCAGCACCAACTCCTGCACAGCCGCCAAGCGCCGGAGCAACTCCTTGAGGGCAGCAAAGGCCCGCCGCCGCAGGCCGCGCTTGTCTTCGAGGTCCGCCTGCCGGTCCTGGACCCAGTCAACACCGGGAACTCGTCGTAATACTGGAAAGATTCGGCCCAGAGCGGCGACATCGCGAGGCAGCACGTCGGCCAGCCTCTTGCCGGTCAGTTTGAGCAAATGTCGCGTCAAAGCGTCGATAAGACTATCGAAAGCCTTATAAGGCACCGTTTCGCGCTCGTAGCAGCGGCCGACAAGGACCAAAGGTTTGCTGGGCAAGCTTCTGATTTCAGTTAGAAATTGCTCTACCAGCGTCGATTTGCCGATACCCGGGGCACCGCGCACCTGGGCCAGCACCGGGCGGCCGGATTCCGTCAACTTTTGAGCTACATGCAGCCCATCCAGTTCCGTGGCTCGCCCTAGGAAGGGCGCCTCTTGGTCCGGGGCCGCGGCAAGGGCCGTGTCTTCGTCCGCTAGGCCCAGGCGACTGAGGATTTCCGCCTCATTGGGCCGCAACAGCGGGTCCGGTTTGAGCAAATCCATCGCAAGCTTTGCCAAGTCTTCGGGTGCCTGCGGGACCAAGCCCAGCGGGTGAGGGGGCGCGCGGTGGAGCTTGGCGTCGAGCAGCTGGAACCAGTTGCCGTGAAAGGGCAATTGGCCCGTCAATGCCTCATAAAGGATGACGCCCACGGCGTACCAGTCACTCGCCGGCGTGATGGCCGCGCCGGTCGCCTGCTCGGGAGCCATGTAGGCCGGCGTGCCGCTCACCGCTGATTCCACTTGCGAATCGTGGCGGCGCGCGTACGTGTCGCTGACTAGGCCAAAGTCGAGTACGACCACGCGGCCTTCATCGGTGACCAGGGCATTGGAAGGCTTGAGATCGCGGTGCAATTTCCCTGCGGCATGAATTGCGCGGACGGCTCGTGCCAGTTGGGTGAGGGCGTCGCGCAGGCGCAAGGGATCAGCCACAGAGCGGGCGCGAACCCAGGCAACATTTTGAACTTGTTGACTATCTAGGTCCCCAGCGTCCATTGTCTCGCCGTCGACCGGCAGGTTGGAAGCGGTTTCGGATGAGGTCGGGTCGTGATCCGGCGTCGCCTGACCGCGCACCCACGTTAGGAAATCGACCCCTTGCAGGAGTTCCATGGTAAAAAACCACAGATCCCCTTCAGAAATCAACTCATGGAGCGTGATGAGGTTCGGATGACTGACGCCGGAGAGGGAGCGAAACTCGGTCTTGAGCTTGTAGATGCCTTCGGCGTTTAGGCGTAGCAAAAGCTTGAGCGCGACATCGGATTGCCGTTGACGATCGCGGACTTGATAGACGACGCCCATACCGCCAGAGCCCAATCGGCTCAGCAGCTCAAAGCGTTCAGTCCCTTGAAATTCAGGGGTTAAGCGTTCCATCGGTCCGGTTGTCGCCCCTCGGCGCCCCAAGTGCACAGTGAGCCCAAATCCAGGGTTTGGCAACAGTTGCGCTGGATTTTGATCACGTGATGGTATTGTCCTACCACGCCAGTCGGGGCTCGTCAAGATGAGACGGCATCAGACCACAAAAGAGTTTTGATTCCATAAGGTTGTCGTCTCAGACAGCCGATTGCTGCGAGCGCGGGGCCGGCGAGTTCCCTAGGAAACTAGAGGCAAACACTGTACCTCTAACCCGCAAGGACCTTCGGGTTAGAGGTACTAGTTCAGGCCGACTGCGATGCTGGCCAAACCCAAGGAAAAATGGACGACAGTGACGCCGATCAAGGTGCGATGGCGCGCGTACAGCCAGCCAAAAAGCAGTGAAATTACGAAGGTGAGCAAGGCGAACTGCACCGAGACGTAGAAATGGAAGATGCCAAACAACGTCGACGTGAGCAGAATCGGCACCAAGGGCTTGGAATCTGTCACGAATTGGCTGAGCGACCCTTGAATGACGCCCCGGCCAATGAACTCCTGCAGCAGGCAATGGGGGCCGTAAGCGATCCAGAAGAACTGGGATTCATGGGCAGAGTACTTGGAAAGCGAGCCCCAGGTCCACAGCGGCTGGCCGGGCTCACTTTCGTGCTTGACGACCACGACCAGCAACGTCAGCAGTGCGGCGGCAATGAAGGATTCCTTGAGTGAAACTCTCCAGTTGCGAAGGCTTAGGCCATAGCGCGCGATAGGCAGGTGTTGGCTCCAGGCGAAATAGCCCACGGGTGCCAGGGTCAGCAGCAGAAAGCCCCAGGAATAGAGCATTTGCAGCGACGGCGGCAGGTTAGGATTGATGAGCTTCTGCACAAAGCTGGCAACGGCAAACATGGCGACGGTGGCGCCAAAAAAGCGAAGAAATTGAAGTCGTTGATTGGCGTGGTCGAGCTCGGCCTGCAACTTCTGAACGTGCCGACCGGACAAGGCGCGCAAACGGCGGATCACGGCCACAGCCACGGATTCGGCCAAATGCAACTTGAGTGAGACGCCGCCAAACTCATCGACGGCTTCGAGTCGTTCTCGAGTAATGACAAGGACTTCACAGGGCTGGTTGGCGCGAATCGTGGCCGATGCCGGCTCCTTGTCCATGAACGACATTTCGCCAAAGATTCCGCCAGATTCAATGCGACTGAGCAGGTATTGCTTGTCGTGTGCTTCGTCCTGCTTCATCACCTCGACCGCTCCGGTCAGGACAAAGTACAGTGCGTCGGACGATTGGCCCTCACACAGGATGGTTTCATCGGTAGAAAATCGTCTGATTTCAACGAGATTTGCCAGAAGGGCACGCTCGGTCTGCGCAAAGCCCTGGGTCAGCGACTGTTGCGTAAAGAAGGCAAACAGGTCATCGATGCCGGGCAGGGGCCGGACGAAGGTCGCGCTGATTCTCTCGCGATGTTCGCCGTTTCGCGCCGTCGCATCGCCAAAGGCTTGGTCTGTCATCACCCATTCCGCCAACACAGAGCCACCCGCCTGGATTCTTTCGATTAGGTCCGGCTACGTCAAGGGGGGCTGCTGTTGTCAAAGTCTGCTGAGGCGCGCAACTCGAGGCGGGCCGCGTCAGTGCCCCACAGCTTGTCGGGGCTATAACCGAATGGTTCAGAGCGCTTGCCGCTCATTACGTCGGCCATGATTTGCTGCAAGGGCCCGCCATTGGGTCCCAGGCCCCGGCGCACTCGAAAAGAAAGCGCTGCAAAGTCAATGTCTTCTTCAGTCGCGATCGCCTTGAAGATCTCGGTGCCCGCTGGCGGCGTCATGCGATAAGGAACTGCAATCGTGCGCTTTTCTCCAGCCTTGAGCCGATTGTCTCCGCCCGCCGTTCCCGCCAGGGGATAGAGCACGCCGAGGCTGCCATCGGTCGAAAGCTCCAGAATTGTGACAAAGGCCGGTCTATCGCCTCGGTTTTCCAGGGAAAGCTGCACGATACTTCCCAGGGGCAGGGGCGAACTACCGTCCTTGGAAATCGGTCCAAGAACCTTTGTAATTTTAGGGTGTTTTCGACCATCTGTGCCCATTTCCAAAACCGCCTCCACTCGCTGCAGCGTCAGCGCCACGTCGAGCTTGGTCGTCGGGTCCGTGTTGTCCAGCGTCAGCACCCGCAGACGCCGGTGGTGGGCCGCCAAGGCCTGGCCGATGCGTTTGTCCAATGCCGGGTCATTGCTGGGTAACGCCGCGTCCATGGGCAGCTGAGGACCCTGGGGCAGGGGCAGCACACTGCCATCGGCCCGGAGCAACTCTACCTGGCCGTGCTTTTCGATAATGTCTATGTCCCATGCACCGTCGCTGGTCACGGTGCTGACAAAGGCGAGCCCGGCCAGCACCGCCCCGAGCTGAGCCGGCCCATCATTGCGAACACGCAGACGTCCTGGCGACTTTTGTGCAAAAGTTTCGGTCGCTTGGCTTCCATTGGCTAGCTGCTTGGCCGGCAAGGGGCCCGCGGTGGACTGACCGTAGCAGAGGCCCAAATCCGCCCGAACAATGCGTACATGACCGATGATCGCTGCCGTTTCGGGGGCACCCAGGGGCCGCAGGTCTAGCTCCGTGCCCTCCTGCAGTCCATGTAAGGTCCCGGCTTCAATCGGCAAAAGACCGTCGGCATCCACAGGCCGTGCGCGAAACGCCTTGCCTGCCGCCTTCCACTGCCCGGAAAACAGCACCTTCTGGCCGTCACCTTCCAGTTGGGGATTCTGGTCACTGACCCTCCCCACGATCTGCACGCCGATGCGATCGAGCAATTCCTGATACGTGGTCTGCGGTTTAGCCTCATGCAGCGCCTGCACCAGCAGCAGGGTGTAGGCGCCCATCGCCGCGTGCGAGATCGGTTCCTCGTCTTCATTGGCCTGCTGGTCTGCGCGTACGGCCGCCAGAAACACGTAGCCTTTGCTTTGCGCATCGCCCGATTGCACGAAACCGCCGTCCCCATCTTGGGTTGGACCGCGCACCGTCGCCGGAGGGAGCGTCGCCTTGGCACCCCGCTGTTTGCGCTGGCCCCGAGTCGCCGTGCCTGAGTGGCAACTATCCAGAGAAATCACAATGTTGCTTGTCTTTGCTTGAGCGCGGCTCACGAGCAAACCCAGTTCATCGTCGCGCAGATGGTTGGCCGGATTGCGGGTGCCGAGGTTGTCAAAAGGCACGAGGGCCTCGTCGTATCCGTCCGCTTCGTCGGGAACACCATTGTCATCAGGCACTTGCTGCCCGTGCCCCGAGTAATGGAACAGTAGCACATCGCCGCGTCCTGCCTGCGCCTTGGCAATCAGTTGATCTTCAAACGCTTTGACGATAGCCGCATGGGTGGCTTGACCGTCGAGCAGGGTCAGGACCTCAAAGCCCCTTTGGCGCAGTTCTGCGCCCAACATCTCGACATCATTGACAGATCCCTCGAGCGATGACCACTGTTCGGCCATGGGCAGTTGCGGCGTATAGCGCGCGCCGTACTGGTTGATGCCGACCAGTAGCGCCAACCGCCGCGGCTGCCCCGGGGATTGGGCCGTGGCGCTCGCCGCCGTGACGTGAAGAATTGTCAGGATCAGCAGCCAGAGCAGGGGGATGCGACGCAATCGCATCCTCCCCGGCGTGACGTGGCGGTGGGCTTGGGGGAGCCGGTGCAGCAGGGGAGCAGGCGCAGCCAAATCAATGCCCTCCGGCCAGTGCCGCCGCCGTCCAGGTCAAGCAAGGGGACGCCGCTGCCGGCCATCCAAAGGACCACTGCCCCGCCCTGTGAACTGGGTTCAGCGTACCTACCCGACCTTATTCTTCTTGCGGCTGCGGGCGTCTAGCAGCAGTAGGCCGACCCCGATCACGCTGCAAGCGCCATCGGCGGGCAAAATGACGTCGAGCAGGCCCGGGGCGAACTTCTCTTGCCACTCTATCTTTTTGACTTCATCGCCAAAATCATCTTTCGATACAACTTCATGCGGGATCTTTGTCAGGGTGAAGTACGTGCGCACGGTCGTCGCCCACCAGCCGATCAGGCCAGCGCCAATGACGAAGAACGCAAGGGCCAAGGCTCGCTTGTTCATGCTCAGGTCTCCCAGATGGCGGCGCTAGGCTTTGGACTGGCACTGCCGGTGATGGTTGTCAGGGCAAGAAAACCGTGCCCTATCGCCATGTTGACTGCTTGCTGGCCCGCAGGCCCGTCCACGACGCGACTTAGCCCGACGGACGGACCTGCGGTCCACGCAGGAACCGCTGGCAATTCTTGTGCCTTACTTGGCGGTGGCGTACAAGGTTGCGTCAATGTCAATATTTTCGCCGACTTTATCGCCCACTGAGTTGCCCTTGCCCTTGATGTTGTGATCCTTGAGGGACACCTTGAACTTGGCCGTCACCTTGAGGTTGCCGGTGGCGAGGTATGCCAAGTCCACGGGAATGCTCAGCTTCTTGCCGACGCCGTTCATCGTGAAGGTGCCATGGGCCGTCGCCTTAGCCGTGCCTTTGTCAGCAGCTGCCTTGATGTCACGGACGTTGTCGATCTTGTCGATGGCAAAGCTGATGTTGGGGTTGGCGCCGCCATTGAGCCACTCGGGGCCTCGCATGTGCTGATCGCGCATGGGGTTTCCGGTTTCCATTTTGGCGACCGGGACGGTGACGGTGCCCGTGGTCGTCTCAGCTTTCTCAGCGTCGCCTACAGCCAGCGAACCGGTGATTCCCTTGGCATTGCCGGGAATTCGCTCGGCGGGCATGTCAGAGACGAACTTGAACTCGCTCTTGTCCGAGTTGATGGTGAAGGCCAGGGGGCCCTTCTTGCCGACAAAAGGCGAGTCCGCAAAGGCGGGAACGGCCGACAGCAGACCAGCGACGACAAAGGCGCAAGCACGAAACTGGAACATCTGATTCTCCTTGGTATCGAGCCGAATCGGAGTCGGCCACAGGGGTAGAATATGCCCGACCATTCGGGGCAGTTGACGAGGACAACGCATCGCTCAGGGGATTGATTCGCCTGGGCTTGAGGTGTGGCGGCATATTTTCAATCGGTTAGGCTCAAGCAGTTCGACTCAAGCGGTCGGTGCCCAACCGGTTAGACGCAGCTAAAAGAAAGCGTGGACCTGAAGGGTGTACTGGCCCATGGTCCAATCGGTCAGGCCAAAAGGTGCCGTGTCGGCATTAGTTACGTAGCGGTATTCAGGACGCAATTCCAGGTAGGGCACCGGGAAGAACTGCAGGCCGGCGACGTACTGATCGCGCTGAACTCGGCGGTTGGTATCGTGAACGATGGCGCGTTCGGCCCGTCCCTCGACCACAAACCATTCCCGCGGCGTCCAATCGGCGATGAACGAAGCCGCCGTCGTATCGCGGTTGCCTGCCGTGGAGTGCGACCCTTCCGCCATCAAGGTGCCCCAATAGGTTTTGCCGACACCGGCAAACACGTCTTCCATTGCAAATTCGCCGGCTTTCATGGCGGAAACACCCAAGGCGAAGTTGATGCCTTCTTCTTCCAACCGTGGCCACAGCACGGCCCGGCCCGAGACGCCGACGTCGTTCTTGCCGATGTAGTCGGTGGTGATCGATTGCACTGAATTAGCCAAGTTGCGCGGCATAAATACGGCTGCTTCGAGGTTGAGCAAGTGCAGGCCTTCATAGCCGATTTCGGCACCAAGGTCTCCCCAGAACGGGGCTAGCAGGGGCCGACTCGACCCGGCGGGATTGGCGCGGATGAGCATGGTGTGATCGTCATGGCGCAAACCGAAGCTCGGTTGGATCATGCCGGCGCGAATATAGGGCAACGACTGATCGGGCATCCACTTGATGTAGGCGTCGTACAGCGCTTGACCGGGATAGCGGTAGGCGAATCCGGCCAGATTGACGTTGCCAGCAATTGTCAGTGTTTTATGAAGGTTGAGGCTGCCTCCGGGCGAAATCTGCATGGGAAAGAAGATGCGATCTGGCAGTTCGACGGGGCCACCGGCCACTGGCGAAGGTAAAGGCGCGCCGATGCGGGTCAATTGAAAACGAACGTCGCCGCCAGCCGTGAACTTGCCGCCAAAAAACGTATTTGATTCAAGGTCGTTGAGCTTCTGCAGACCGAGCTTATCCCACGTGGCCGCGCCCAGGGTGTTGGCAGCGTACCAGCCGAGCTCGCTGCGCATCCCTGAACCCTGCGGATTTACGTGGCAATTGGAGCAGCGCGAGCCGGCCGTCAGCGTCATGCGGGGCAAGGCTGTGGCGGGCAGAGAAAGCAATAAGCCCGCAGCAAGTAAGAGCAATCGGCGCAAACGATTCGACATGGGCAACTCAAGAACCGCATGGTGCGGCGATCCAGACTGTGGCAAAACCGCAGGCAGTCGACAAGTCGCGCCTTGGGCCGGCGTCGCCCGCGTGGCGCTGGCAACTCGCTCCGAGCCATCAGACGCGGCGATGGCGCGGGTGCGGACAAGAATTGTTCGTGGGATCGACGCGGTGGGCTGAGGTCTCAAGCGGTCGGAGTGGCGCGCTGCAACCGGCCGTGCTGCCTATTGATTCGATTCGGTTTCGGCCATGAAGGCGCGAATCGCAGCCATCACCAAGGCGGTGTTATTGGCGGTGAGGCGAACGTCGAATGCGGCTTCGTGCCCATCGGCTTCGGGCGTTCGCACCCGCGTCACTTCGCATTGCACCGGCACGGCATCTTTCTTGCCGCGGATCGGCGGTAGGAAAACGGTAATTCGGTCATACAGTTGCGGTGAATAGCCGGCGCGGATGCGCATCTTGGTCTCGCCGAGGCGCAGCAAGACCCCTGGACGCTTCTTCTTGGCGGCCTCGAATTGAATGGGCCGATCGGCGCGAACGGCGAGGTCGACGGCAAACAAGGCCGAAGCCGCACTCCCAGCGCTTGCCGCGACTTGAGCGCGGGCCCCCTCGGCTGAGAAGCCCGGCGCGGAACGCCCAGAAGCTTCTGATGATGCGGCGTTAGCGGCCGTAGCCTGCGCTGCCGGCGGACGGTTGGGCTCCGTCGAGTCCTTGCGGCCAAGCAATCGACGCATCAGGCTCGTGGTGCTTTCGCTCTTGCCGCCAGACTTGCCACCCTGAATGGTCACCACGGGCGCGGCCACCTGCTCGTCCGGTGCAACCGTGTGAACGACAATGGATTCAGTAAGATCGCGGTCCAGGTCGGTGTTGGGCGCCGGCTTAGGCGGCACCGGCTTAGGCGGCTCCGGTTTGGACGGCACGGGCGTTGGCTGCGGCGCAGCAGGTTCCGGCTCAGCACTCGGACCGGGATCGGTCCACGTCTGGCGATTGCCGCGGGTGCCCGGCGCGTCATCGCTGGGCATGGAATCGGCAAAAGCTGCGGCTTGGGCCAGAATGGCTTCCAGATCGGGCATGGCGTCGGCCGCGTCGCCGTCTGGCTGCGGTTGCACAGCCGGCAAGATCGTGGTGCGGTCGGTGTCGCGCCCAACCAAGTGGACCGGCGCGGCGACCCTAGGTGTCGGCGTTGCCGCGCCTAACTCTGGCAAAGAGTAGACAAATCGCTTGAGATCTGGGTTGTCGCGGTTGCGGCCCACGGAGACACTGCCGCCGCGTTCAACGCCGTGTTTTTCAATAAAGTCGCGGAGAATGACGGCAGAAGCGGTTGTGCCCACGCGGTGGATGTCGACCTCGACCTGCTGTTCGCCCCAGTCGCTGTCAGAAACACCGATGCAGGTGCCGTCGATCGCCATCGCATCGTCTTCAGACGTGCCTTCAACCCGCAAGAACACGGGCGTTTGCAGGTCCGGCGCCCTGAGCGTTGTCACCGTCGCACGGCGGCCGGAGAGGGCAATCAGCGTTCCGATCGTGCGGGTCTGCCCCCACTCAAAGGTCACGGTTGTGTCAATGGTATCCAGAACATTCACGTGGAGTTGCGCCTCAAGGTTGCAGGTGGACGGTGGTGGCGGCACTGTGAACACGGGGACTATGTGCCACAATAACCATAACTGCTAGTGATTTTAGCGCAAGAGGCAGTCGGATCATCGCAGCCGGGCGCTCCGGTCGCGTGGCACACCTGTCGGCACAAGCCGGGCGCATTCGCTGAAGCACCTGCGCAGACATAGCCGGAAATGCAGTCATTGCTGGCGTTGCATGTGTCACCGTGCTGGCCTTTGCCCTCTTGAAGACAGACGAATTGCCCGCCCTGATCGTAGCAACCCTGGCCCGCCGGACACTTGGACGCAAAGGGGGTGCAGGCTGTATAGGCAGCCATGTCGCAGACTTTGTAGGGCTTGCCGACGATGCCGACGCAGTCCTCGTTGTGAGGGCAGTTGGCTGACGAAATACAGTAGGGAGAACAAACAGTTGTGCCATTCTGTGACTGCGTGCACTCGCCGATCGCGCATTCTGTCGTGCCCTGGCACGCTCCGCCCGCTGCGACTGCCCCGTTGGCTAGGCAGGCGGCTTTGTCGGCATCATCATAGCCGCAGTGCTGATCGGCAGGACACCCTGTATTCATATGGGGTTTGCACACGGGAAGGGACGAGCCTGTATCCGAGGCCTTGGTATCCGCCGCATCGACCTGTGCACCCAAACTGTCTTGGGTGTCAGAGGTGCTTGTTTCTAAAGCGTTTGCGGTCGTGTCTTGCGCGCCTGAGGCGGCGGAGCTGCTCGAATTGCTGGAACAGGCAACTGCCAAGACGACCGAAAACGCGGTCAATCGCCAGAGTTGACAATGATTTCGCATAAATCCCCGCACAACTGCTATCGCCCAACTTGGGTCCAGTCCACTTTTGTACCACGGGCCGTGCCAGTTACCAACTGCTGGGACGGCTTGGCTGCTTGAACTGCGCTACCTGGGGCTGAAGATGCGTGTATAGCAAGCCTTTAACATATTGTTCTGTATGCTATATTCGCTTGTGCCACGGGCGTTGCTGGGTCCGAACGGTCTCCGTGCGCTGGTCTGGCCCTGGGTGGGGCTTGGCGGCGATGCTTGGCTGCAGCAGGCGTCATTGCTGGGTTGGGGGCGTTGTATAGCAAGCCTTTAACGCATTGGTTCTTATTCCTGTTTTGCGTCATCGTAGTGCCGGGAGGTCCCTGCAAGCGTCGTCCTTCGCACATTGGCCGCCCACGGGTGCGCCGGACCATAGCTTGGCTGTATTGGACCGCCCCGGCGACTCACTGGGTTGTATAGCAAGCCTCTAAAGCACTGTTACGTAACATAATTTTCCGATCCTCAGCCCACCCGCCTAAAAACTGCTGCCCACCGCGAGGCTGACGTGCCAAACCGTGCCGCCGTAGGACAGATTACCTTCAGGGTCATTGACGTCGCGCTTGATGTCGGTGCGGCGCTGCAACATCAGTGACTGCACGCCAAGGTCGACGTGGAAGCGCCCGGGCGGCCCGGCAGGATCGTCCATCCGTCCAACGTGTTGGCCGGCTTCTTCGCTCAGCGTGCCGAACCGAAAGCCGATGCCGGCACCAAGGACAAAAGCGTTGTTGTCTAGGTAGTTGAATGCGCCCAGGGCCCGCGGAGCCGGTGTCGGCCGGTACTGTCCTCCCAGACGCAGCCGCCAGTCCTGCAAACGCCATTCGCCAGCCAGGGACGGGGTCCAGGTGTCATTGTAATGCAGCGCGATTTGCGGTGTATCTTGGCCCACTTGTAGCGCCGATTGCAGGCCAAACGCGTCCACCAGGGGCCCGCTCGTTCCCAGGCGAACGTACGGGGACGGGTCGGGCGCTTGGGACCAGGCAGCATAGCCGAGGTCGGCCAGCAACAGGAGTTGGTCGTCTGCGAGCAGCCAGGCAACGCCCAAGTGCGCAGTATCTGGCGTAAAGAGGGTATCGTGCCCCAGGTCAATTCCTAGGCTGGCAGCCTGACCAAAGGCGACGGTGGTCGGAATTTGGTACTGCAGTGAAAGTCTTTGTCGGTACGACGCACCCAGCCACAGTTGCCGCATGGGGTGCAGGGCGGTGCCGGCCGTGACACGCGCACGTGGCGCAAGCCCGATCTGCACTGCGGCCTTGTCCATCCGATGGTTGACAACGTCCAAGTTGAGGTCAATGCGGGCATCCAAAACTGCCAAAACTTGCGTACCTAGACCGACCCACCACCAATCCGTGATGCGCCACGAGCCGGCAAACAGGAAGGCCAGTCGGTCGGGCATGCCCTCGTACTGCGCGAAATTGGGGCTCTGCGGGTCGGCGCCGGCGATGCGAATCAAGTGTCCATTGGGCAAAGCCAATCCCGCCCCAAGGGAAAGTCGGTCGCGGAAAACACCGCCCACCGGGAAGGCCCATCCGATCTGTAATCCATTGGAGTTGCTCGGGATTTGTGGAGACCGAAAAGCGTAGCCGTTGACGTACTGCCCTGAGCAAGACAGGACTGAAGCCGTGCAGACAGGCCTTTGGGTCTGAATGCCAAGGTCAAACTGCGTGGCGGAAAAGCCAACCCAGACCTGGGCTGCCGATGCGCCCGATAACATAGCAGGATTGTGAAAAGTTGCTTCGCCGCCGCTCGCTCCGGCTGAAAGGGCTCCGACCAGGCCGACGCTGCGTGGGCTGGCCCCAAAGAGTTCGAAGACGCTGGCCTTGGCGATCGATGGGTGTAGAAAAAAGATGAGCAATAACAATAAGTAAGACCCTTGTACTACATGGCTTTGTGCCGCCCGAAAGCTCATGGTGCCGTCTCCGTAGCACTCAGCGGCGCCCCGCAGGTGGGGTCGACTAGTCCACCTAGCAACGCCAGCGTCCGCAACAGCGCATCACTTTGCAGGAGCAAGATGAGTTCCGGCACCGCCGCAATCGCGCGTTCGGGCTGCAGAATTAGGCCTAGCAGTTGCGACGCTGCATCGCGCGCTGCGGCATCCTTGCTGAACACATCACTTGCAATGGCGAGTAGTTGTGTGATCACGGGCACCGGCGACACGGCTCCGGCCGCCGGCGTCGGCATCAGGGGTAGGGCGGTCGGGTCCTCCAGGGCGTCATACACCAAGCCCGGCAGCAAGTTATCTGGGTCATGCTGCAACACGCAGCGCACAAGGCCTTGCAGAGCCGCAGTTCGCTGCGGGGTCGGCTCTCCTGCGTAGTTGCGCGAAAAGCGTTGCAGAACCGTATACAACGGCTGCAGCAGGGCGGGGGCGATGTCGACGACGCCACTGAGACTTAGCAGGAGTGGTTGCAGGTCCAGTCCAGGTTCTGCCAATGAAGTCAAGGCATTATGTGCGATGATGGAGAAGCCACTGCGGCCGCTTTGGCCGAGCGCGCCCAGCAACTGCTGCAACTGGGGCACCAGTGCAGGGCCGGCATCGAGAAACTGCTGAAAAGCAAGGGGCAAATCGGGTTCGCGAAGCAGTCCGGCGAGCGCCGAGAACAAATCGCTTTGCAAGCAAGCACTTGCAACACTAGCAACCGCAGAGAGTTCTTGCGTCTTGGCAGCGATGGGCGGTAACGCCGCGGGATTGCCGGGTAAGGGCCTGAGCAAGGCGACGACCAGCGGAATCAGCGCAATCGTCCTAGGATCATTGGCGATCTTTGGAAGGTCTTTGACCGTGTCGACCGGCAACGCCGCACCGAGCTCCAGCACCAGGTGAACGAGGGCCCTCTGACTAGGGCGGTCGACATCATCGCGAATGATCGCCGCGATATGATTGAGTTGTCCGGCCTGCGCGAGGGACTCCAGGGGGGCGAGTTGGTCGTCGATGGTCGGACAGTGCTTGATCGCAGGTACGGTCGGCGCAGAGTCGCTGAGCGCACCACAACTCACTAGATTAAAAAGGAATATCGCAAGCGTGCATATCCAGGCAAGGCGACGGCAGGCACCCGCCGGTACGGCAATGGCCCCTGGCGATGAGCGTTTCAAGGCGCGTCCTTGGCAGCCAGCGTACTCTGGGTGACCAGCAGGGAGGTCAGGCGCAAACCCCCTGCAATTTCAACTTCTCGCTCGACTTCGTCCCAGAACCACGTGGCAAAATCGTCCGCTCGGGCGGCTTTGGCATCGGCAGTGAGCCAAAGTGCCGGCTGGCCATCGACCCAGATGCGCTCGATGATCGGCTGGAGATCTGGCAATACCTGAAAATCACTAAGGTTCCATGCGTGCGCGTCGCCAGTGCCATCGGCGTTGTGCCCCAGACCCAGCGGTAAGGTGCCCTGCAAGGCTGCTCGGTCTCCGGTGGGTAAGGCCAGCCAAAGTGCGGCCTGACTGACCACGCCTAAGTACCTAGGACCAATAGGCAAATAGGCAGCATCCGCCACCACATCGCCGCCAAGTCCGCTGTGATTGGCAGCGTCTCGGGCTAGGCCCGCCCACGCCTTGTCGGCCGGGTGACGTTGGGGGCCGGTTTGCACGGCAGCCACCGATTTGCCACTGCGCAAGCCATTGACAAGTTTGGTAATTGCCGCCCCTAGGATGGCTGGTTCAGGGGCCGAGGCGATGAGGCCACCTGTGCCCGAGACGTCGATCAACCATCCCAAAACATTGTCAAAATCGGACGCAATCGGCTGAGCTTGCCAGCAGCCATCACCCAGCGCCGTGGCCACACGGTCGAGCACTGGCCCGAGGTCAGGCGCGGCGGCCGTCACCCACACCGTCCAAACACGTCCAGCATGCCCTTCTGCGTCGACAGTTTCTGGAATACCATCAAGGCCTTGTGCGGCAAAGACGGCGGCCATCTCCTCCATTTCGCGCACGTTCTGCAGTCGACGGCTCAGGGCGGCTAGGGACTCGGGCATCTGCCCCTCCTTGAGCCGCAGCACAAACCGCTGTGCCGAATCGAGAAACTGGGGATGTAGCAGCGTGGCACTGCCGTAAGCTGCGCTTCGATCGGGGTGACGCCGCCACGCATTGTCTGCTGAAATAACCGAACTATCTTGAACAGATGGCGGTGCATCTATCAGCAGAGTCGTCACCGGCAGTTGGCCGTTGCGCGCTTCACGCACCGGTTCGCCTTCATTGCGCTGGGCGACCAGAATCCGAGACAAGGGCACCGGCCCCATCGCCGCCACTGGGTCGGCAGCCCGCCGCGGAACGGTGATAGAATCCAAGGCCTTCTGTAGCGCACCTTCACCGCCATCCACAGGAGCCGGCTGATTGAGCCAATCGATCAACGCCTTTTGCACCCCGGCTAGGTCGACATGATCGTCGCGCAGGACCGGCGGCAGGAGTTCAAGGCGCCACCACGGTCGCACCGCGCCAACGACGGAAACTCTTGTAATCCCAGGTACTAACGATAGTCGCTCTGCGCCATACTTGCTGATCAGCGCTGTTGCCTCTTGCCGCCCCTGTTCCGCCACCACCGTCATGCCGATTCGCCCGCGCGCACCCCGGGCCACAGCGGCCAAATGCGGCGTTGCCCAGCGTGGGGTATCGCGTTTCATATCAGACTCTTGACTCTTGATGGCGGCCCCGACTTGGCCGAGGGCGCTCTGAGGAGGCACACCGGCGTCAAAGCGAACGACAACCTTGAGTTGCCCAGCCGTTGCAGCGCCATAGACGTGGGCCGCGTGATGCAGCGCGCGAAATCGAGCCAGCAGGGCGCGCAAGGCGGCTTCGGCTTGATCGGCATCGGCAGCCATCATCGGTTGCAAAACTAGGATATCTACAGGGGTATCCTTAGGCCAGTCGGCGTCGGCGGGGATCACATCGGCCATCGGTTGGGGACCGGCAGCCAACTTGGGTACCTGTTTTTGCGGCGATGCCGGCGTGCCTGGGGTTGCCGTTGCCAGTGCCGTGGGACGGGCAGGCGGAGACGGCGACTTGCACCCGCCGCTCAATGGGACGACGATCAGCCACGAGGCAATCATCGCTCGCCGAAGAAAACCCTGTAAATACAAGATGGAAGCCTTGTCTGCTGCGATAACCTGAGGTCCTGCCATGTTTCCCCGTCTGACCATCATGTGCCAAGAATACCCGCTCCGCCGCTTGGGCAACAGACCCCATGTCCCGCAGAACGTCAACCCCCAAGGCCAAAGGCGCTCGTGGCGAATCATCTGCATGATTCTAGGCTTGTCCGTCCTGCCTCTGTCCGTGCACGCCGACCCGGCACCGCCTTTGCGCAACTGGGGCGACGCAATGACCTCGCTTACACTGGGTCTGGGCTGGCTGGTCCCGGCCGTTGGGCTCAAGCCCGCCAGTCTGTCGATGCCTCATCTGTCTATTCCAAATGATCCTAAAGAGTTATTTGCAATTGACCGTATCGCCGTTGGGCCAAGAAACCTCACGCTGTCCAAGGTGAGCGATGGCATGGTCTTTGGCCTGCTGGCCGGTGCCGCAGCTCAAGCCGCTTGGCTGGCGCGGGACTCGGGGACCCGTGGTCGTTCGGCCGCTACCGTCGAATCCTTGCTCCTGACCGGCGCTGTGGTCGAGTGGCTCAAGGTTTCCGTTGGCCGTTCAAGGCCTTACTCCTACGACCATGTTATCAGTCCCAAGGACGATTTCGCCCATCGCAGCTTCCCGTCCGGGCATACCGCGATGGCCTTTGGTGCCGCATTGGCCCTCACTTTATCCTGGCGTGACAATGGGTTTCTCAATGGCGCCGGCGGAAAGGCCGCTGCAGCCGGCATTTGGGCAGCTGCGGCAAGTACGGCATCGCTGCGCGTCGCCTCGTCGAGCCATTTTCCCACGGATGTCCTGGCAAGTTCTGGAATTGCTGTTCTTTGCGGCGTGATAGTGGAAGGCGTGCGCTGGAAAGCCGCCCATCGCTGATCGCCCAGGTAGTTCAGTGTAATGCGGGGCCTTGATGCCGCCGCGCATTTCTTCGCGGTGCCCTAATCGCTGAGCTGGTCCAAAGTCGTTGGATCTAAACAGCCTTGGCGTCCGTTCGGCAGGCGCACCTCAACTCGCCCATCGGGCAACTCCGCCAGCTGTCGCAGGACCAACCCCTCTGGCAAGCCGATGGGTTCGGCAACGCCCTGGCAGGCACCAAGGGATGCATCTTCCTGAATCACGACCGCATGGCGCACGTGCCCGTGGACCCATTGCACCTGGGCTAGCCAAGCAATAGCAAGGACTTGGACTACGGTGCCGCCAAGACCTAGCCAGGTGCCCATGCCGCGCCGCCAAAGGATACGCATGGCCAGACCCGCTAGGCCGATGATCCCCGATAGCAGCGCCAGCACCACAAGTAGGCCTTGAGGGGCCGCCGTAGCCAAGGCCTCGTCGATCTCCGGGGCCTCATCAAAAACGTGCATAATCGCATGGTTGTGTCGTGCGCGGTCGGCTAACTCGCTGCGCACCGCCTCGAGATTGGCCTGGGCATCGGCTTGCCAGTCGGCATCGGCTCCGGTGTGCAGGGCGCGGACATAATGGCCAATGGCCCGGCCCGGCTGCCCCAGTTTCACTAGTGTATTTGCGAGGTTGTAATGGACGGCTGCGGACTCCAGTTGATGAGCGAGCAGTTGTTCGTATTGCAGCTTAGCCTGCGCGAAATCGCCGTGTAAATACGATTGGTTCGCCTGAGCAAACGCCGTATCCAAGGTGGCAGCGTGACTAGGCAAAGACACCCAGGTCGTGCCCAAGACAATTAGCAAACCCAATGCAGCGACAGACGATTTCCCCTGCAGTGGTCTCCGGGCAGCATCCATGCGCGCAAGCACCGTCAACAGTCGAGCAGCCGTCTTCTGCAGGTCCGCCTCTCGATCGCCTCCCGGGGCAAATCGCGCAAAATCACAGTGTTGCAGCTCGACGCCGAGTTGCTCAGCATCAGATTGCGCCACGCCGACCGCAGTCAGTTCCACCACCAGCGCCGACTCTGTCTTACCGCCGGCCCGGATGCCTGTCGTCAGTTGAAGGTAGTCTGCAGCCACCTGACGAACTCGGGCATAGCCTTCGCCCGGTCCTGCGGCAACAGCTTGATCTAAAGCAGTTTTTGCCGACTCAAGCGCTTGCTCCAATCGCTTGCGGGGCGCGTGTCGTCGCCTGAACTGCAGCCACCCTGAGCGGGCCAGCAGCGCCAAGGCCAGCAGCCACGGCAGCACGAGAAGTGCGCGGAACCACGGCCGTTCTAGCCACTGTGCGCCTTTTTCGCCCGCCAAACGAGCTAGAGGGGCGATGGGGCGCAACTTGTCCGCCGCGCTCGCCGCCTTGGGTGAAGTATTGCCTGACGTTTCAATTGGTTGAGGCTGAACCGGTGCCGCCGGTGCCAACAACTGCCCCTGCACGCCCACATCAAAGGGACCGGCCGCCGTGGTGTTGAACTGCTTGGAGTTTGGGTCAAAGGCCGTGAAATTCACAGCCGGAATCGTCACTTTGCCGGGCCGGTCGAAGCTTACGACGAACTGCCAGGACCGTTGCCCCTGCAAGCCGGACGCGGTGCGCTGGACACCGTCATCGGTACGTGAAGGCAAGGGTTCCAAAGACATGCCTGGCACCGGAGCCAATTGGGGCGTGGGCAGGTTCAAGAGGTTGCCACTGCCGACGACGCGCAGGTCGAGCAGCAATCGCTCCCCGGTCTGCACATCGGTCAGCGGTCCGTGGCCCGGTCGCGTTAAGGTTCCAAGGAGTTGCAGGGCGCCGACATTGCCCTCGACAAACGTGGTTGGCCTGCCCTCGGTCGGTACAGGCAGAACTTCGATTTCCAGAGGAATTGCTTGAATCTTGCGGACCTTTGTCTCAAACAAGTCCCCCGCTTCAATGCGGTAGGCGGGCCCTTCAAGGCGCACTTTGCCCGGTGCCGCCGCCGTCAGAACGACACGATGGGTTACCTGGCGGGCATAGGGTTTGCCCTGAACTTGCGTAGGTTCCTGTTCTGGATGCGTTTTGCCGAGAAGATCCTCCACATCCAAGTTGCCCCAGCGCGGCGTCTGCGTCTCGCGAATTCCACCGACCTGGACCTGGCGTGACCAGTACAATTCATAGGTCATTACAAAGGGTTGTCCAGCATACGGCGTCGATGTCGAAAGGACCGGCCGCACAAAGAAGGGCTGTCCGGCGTAGGTGTGCAGGTCCGTCGCAATCCCGGCATTTTGTCCTGGCGGCTCAGCGACTTGCTGGCCCACGACCTCAATGGTCAAGGTGTTGGATGTCGCCACATCTTGACCGTCTGCGCGCAAAGTTACTGGGCCAACAGTGAATTTGCCCGGCTGCCTTGGCGTGCCGACATAGAGCCACGTCTCCACCCGCGCCATTTGCGCACCGATGATGTTGACCTGGGTTTGGTGGCCAGCCTGGCGGAATTCAAAGCCTTCTGATGCCAGTTCGCTGACTTCATCATAGGTACCAGAGGCGCTGACCCGCACTTGGAGGTCGTCCTCTGGTCCAATCCGAACCGAATTGCACTCCAATTTCACGGAGGTACCTGCAGCCCAGGCCGGACCGCTAAACAAGAGCCCAAGGCTGAGGCCCAAGCACGCCAGGGCCGGGGGGAGCCAACCAGCAGGCCTAAGCCCTTGAAAAACGGAGATAAGTGCTTGCAGCGCAAAACGAACCAAGCCAAGGGCCCTCGCCCCAGCTTGCCGCGTCCTCGTCCTGTGCCACCCCACGCCGTTCATCGGTCCCTCTGCCTGCTACCAATCCTTGGTCGGTGCCTCATTGCGGAACTGCGATTTTCGCTGTGCTTCCAAGGCCTCAAGGTTCTCCGGATTGTGGTCGTTGCGCTCCATTTGCTGCTTCTGCCGCTGCTGCTGCGCCTCATCCGGCTTTGGTTCTGGGGGCTTATCCTTCTTGTCGTCCTTGTTCTTGTCTTTGTCCTCGTCCTGGTCCTTCTGGTCCTGCTTGTCCTTATCGCCGGACGGCGGCGGCTCTTCAATGCGCAAAACGTAGAAATTCTCTACGTCTTTGTCCGCCGCTAGCTTGAGTTTGACCACGCGGTCCTTCTTGTCGGCCGGCAATGCAGCCACGGTCATCGCCGTGCGGCCCTTGCGCGCGTCCGGCGTATCCTGCTTGGCCGACGCCTTGTCGCTTTCGGGGCCGCGCCTCTCACCCTTGGCCAAGAGCTTCTGACCGTCTTCTGCAAAGATTTCAAGGCCAACGTCACCATGCGACAGGTCGTATCGGGCCGTGATCTGCAGGTTCTGGCCGGCCTTCTGCTGCACGCTGAGCCAGTCCTGATCGCCTTTGCAAATGCGTAGCAAGTGTTCCTGCCCGACTTCAAAGGGTTTTGCTGTTGAGGCCGAATCATCCGGTTCAAACTCGTCATTGCCGGCGGGGCAGGGGGGCAGAATGCGCAGCTTGAGGGAATACGGAACGTCCAAGCGCGCTTGCGCATGATCAACCATCGGCCGCGAGACGCCGGCGGGCAGGATGACGTGGGGCGGCGGTGGCGCTGGCGGCGGCGCTTGGCCCTGTCCTGCAGGAGCGGGCGGCTGACCCGGATTTCCCTGTGGCGGCATGAGGTTGGGCGGCAGGGACCCAGGTTGGGGCGTCGCCTGGATGCGCTGCGGTCGCACGGGGGCACCCGCTTGAGGCGGTTGCGGCGCAGTCGGCCCTGGTGGCGTTGCACCTGGGTCTTGCACCGGCTGGGGCGTCGGAGGCAGGGCAATCGAACCGGGCGGCAGGGTGGGGAGCGGATAATGAGGCGCAGCAACTCCGCCTCCTGTCACGCGAATTCGGTACGTGCCAGCAGGCGGGGCCAACACGGCTGCGGTACGGACAGCGGCACCGCCTTGGGCGACGGGCCCCCCAACTGCCTCGCCCCAACGCACACCGCGGTCATCCCAAACCTCGACGGTAAGCGCGCCAGCTAAGTCTTGCACATCAGGCATATTTTCGGTCTGTGCCTGCAAGTCGACAAAGAGAGACTCGCCCTCCTTGAGCGTCACGGCATACCAATCGTCGTCACCGGGGCAGAGCTGCAAATCTGCCATAGGTTCAGAAAGTTGGGCCTGATCTAACGGGTTGGCCTGCACCGCCTGGTCATTGTCCTCGAAGCGGTCGTCGCGCTCACCGCAAGGAGGCAGAACCTGAACTTCGATTTGATAGTCCGCTTCGGTATCGACCGCGCCCTGGATTTGAATGATGTAATTTCCTGCAATTTCAGCGAAAGCCAGCCGAGCAGCGACGACGTCTTTGCCTTTGCGGCCGGCGGCCACCTCGCGCCCGAGCGGGTCAAGAACGCGCAAAGTGGCGTCGGGACTGCCAAGGTCCGCCTTGACCTGCATCTTGAGCCAGAGGCCCTGTCCCTCTGCCAATGCGACCGAATAATTGTCCTGATTCTGAGGGCATAGACGTGCGTGTATCGGTGCGCCCAGGGTCACGGCCTTGGCTTGGGCTGGCGTATCATTGGGTTCGTCGCGGTCTTCGATTCTCTGGCAGGCTGGGAGCAATTTGAGTGTCAAATCATAAGGTGTCTCGACTTCGGCGATGTTGCGCAGGTCGACCAGCACGGCTCCCGTCTGGCCAACTGCAGTCCAGGTCAGTTGTTGCAGTGGATCCGGGGTCGGGGTTGCAGGCAAAATTGTATTTTGGCTGGTAGAATCAAGGAGTTGCAGTCCAAGCTTGGCCGGAGCCCCCGCATTGCCCTCGGGGTCGGACACCGGCGTCGGGTCGACCTTGGTAGCAATCTTGGCCGTGAGCCGATCCCCAGGCTGCATGTCCAACTTGAAAATATCGCGATCTTCTGGGCACATGCGACCATCGACGACTTGCTCGCGCTGTCCATCCTCAAAACGAATGGGCGTGGCTTGACTCGGCTGGTCATTGGGTTCGTTTTGCTTGTCGCGGGTCTTGCACGGCGCATAGGCACCTAGGCGGGCCAGCTCAAGATTGCGTGCAATGTCTTTACGTTGTGGCGCTGCCAACAAGGCCTGCTCTAGACTGGTGACCGCGGACCTGTAGTGGGCCAACGGATCCTCTGTCGGCGCTGGCGCGGGCGTGGGTGAACCCGCAGATTTACCTTTGTCTTTAGCGTCTTTTGCTCCAGCTGCAGGAGCTTTGGCTTGCTTATCTGGGGGCGCATCCCCGGGCTTCTCCTGCTTGCGCTGGTCGATCAGTTGTTGATCTAGGCGACGGGCCCAGTCCAGCTGCGTTGTGCCAATTGCGTAATGAATATCGGCCTCTAATGCGCTATCGGGCGTGCGCATGCCGCCCAGCGCTCGCGTCATGCTGGTGATGGCATCTTGGTGCGCGCCCAACCACGCCTGCGCTAAGCCTAAATCGTACCAAAGCAGCACATGTTCGGGCCGAGTCGCCCGCGCGTCTTCAAAGGCCTTCACAGCCTCGCCATAGTGCTGATCTGCCAAGCGTTTTCGCCCATTCTCGACGTCACCGTTGTTGTGCAGCAGCCACGAAGGCGTCGCATAGGCGGGCTGAGGCAGCAGCGCCGCGACGCTCAGCCAAGACAGCAGCATCAATGCAACAGCAAGCAAAGATTTCCCTTTGCGTTGCGGGGGCTTGGCTCTGCGCCTTCGATTCTGCAGGCTCGAGTCGATGATCAGCAGCAGCAGGGCAGGGCCTAGGAGCCATTGATAGCGATCTTCGCCTAACTGCGTGAATTGAGATGCGTATTCCGCCTTCTCGAGTTGGTCCAAGGCCTTGGCCAGTTCCGGAGCCACCGACTTGCCATTGTAGTGGAAACTCTGGCCTCCCGTTGCCGTGGCGATTTGCTGCATCAGTTCCAGGTTCAGCTTAGAAAACACTGGATTGCCGGCATCATCCTTGAGTACACCGATGGCAGTACCGTCGGCGCCCAAAAGGGGCACGGGGTCGCCAAAAGAAGTGCCAACCCCTACCGTATACACGCGAATTCCGGCAGCCGCCGCCTTCTGGGCTGCTTCGATGGCGGCCCCTTCGTGGTCCTCTCCGTCTGAGAAGAGGACAATCGCCTTGTGCCTGCTGCCTTTGAACTGAGGCATCAAGTTGTCCCGCAATTCTCCTTCCTTCTGTTCCTTGTCGCCCGTGAGTGTCTCAATCGCCAGCGATAAGGCCCGGCCGATATTGGTGCCGCCGACCGGGACGTCTTCTGGTTTGAGATCCTGAAGATACGTGAGGATGACGTCGCGGTCCGTCGTCATGGGGCACTGCACAAACGGAATTCCGGCAAACGGAATCAGCGCTACCCGTCCGCCGCCGATGCGATCAAGCAACGACTTGATTTCTAAGGAAGTTCCCTGTAGCCGATTGGGGACGACATCCTTGACGAGCATCGACTTGGACGCATCGACCACCAAGGCGACATCAATACCAGCGCTGGACACTTCTGTCTCGCGTAATCCATAGCGGGGACGCGCGATTGCGGCCACGAGCAAGAGCAGCGCCAGACCCACGAGGCCAATGCGAATCAGCGAGCGGCGCGGCGACCAGGAAGCGATCAAGCGTTGCAGGACCGGGCCTTGACCCAAGTTGGCTAAAGTTTTATGTAGTTGCACATGGTCTACGATGGCCCAGGCGGTCAGAGCCAGCGCCGCCACGACCAGCCAGAACAGCTGGGGATGATCAAAGGTGAGAGACTCTGCGTTCATGGGTCATTACCTCAAACCACTTGAAATTAACCCGGAAAAACACGAAGCCACCAGCGGCGTAGGAGCAACTCGAGCGCCAGCAGGCTCAGCCCTGCGACCAGCCAATCAAAGAAGAGCTCTGACCGGCTTACCTTGACCTTGACAGAAAAGGTGGTCTTCTCTAAATCCTTAAAATCCTTGGCAAATTTCTCTGCGTTGTAAGAGTCGTAGAACTGTCCGCCTGTCAACTCGGCGATCTGCCTCAACAGCGCGGGATCGATGGGAAATGGCCGTTCAGGCCTCTGATAGACCAGACGGCCAAAGCGATCGGTGAGGGAGCGTCCGGTCAAAGGGTCCAGGGCCGGCAAGCGGGTTTCCCGGCCTGAACCTACCTGAAAGGTAAAGACTTTGACGCGCTCTTTGTCCGGCAGCGAGGAAATGTACTTAGGCACCGTCAGCGGGTCCATGCGCCCGCCTTCCTGTTTGCCGTCGGTCAGCAAAATGATCATCTTGGAACGGGACTTGGCCTTGTCTAGGCGCAGGAACGCGCGATTGAGGGCGTCACCAATTGCCGTGCCTGCGCCATTGATTGTGCATTTGTTGTTGCAATTCTCTTGGTTATCCTGGCTTCGCCGGCCGTCGTCCAACACGAGCGCGTCCAGGGCGTTGAGCAGGCGGATGTAGTCCAGGGTCGGCGGGAAGCGCAGATAGGCCTCGTTGCCGAAAATCACAAGGCCAATGCGGTCGGACTTGCGATGGTGGATGAAATCTTTGAGGATCTTGCGTGCCGCCTCAAAGCGATTGTCCGGCTCGCGCCCCTGTGCCTGAAGCGCCGTGATGTCGTCGGCGCTCATGTCGATCGCATTCATTGAACCCGAAAGGTCGAAAGCGATCATAATATCAACGCCTTCCCCTGACAGTACCTCCTGGTCGACGATTTGCGGGCGGGCCAGGGCGACGACCAAGATGCTCAGCGCCACGGTGCGCAGCAAGTCAGGTAACCAGCGTAAACGTAAACGCAAACTCGGCTTGACCTGGGCCACGGTCCGCAGCGTCGAGATCTGCAAGGAGGCCGGCCAAGCGCGCAGGCGAGTCCACGTGACGGCTGCCACTAGGAGAAGGCAGAGCAAGAACCAGGGATGTTCGAAAGTCAGGCCGTTCATTTTGCCTCACCTTCTGGGGGCTTGGCCGCAGCCGGCTGTGCTGGGCTCGTGGCGGCGGCCGCGGTGGCAGCAGCAGACTCACCGGCAGAATCACTGGGGGCCGGTGCCACTAGCCAGGGGGCAAGCCATGCAAGAACACAAAATACCAAGAGAATCACGACGCCCAGCCAACCGTTCTTCGCGCGACGTCGGCCATGGCGTCCGTCAATGACCCGTGTTTGTGCCAGTTGGTCACCGAGTCGACGTTGTTCGGGCAGGACCAAGGTGGTGGCTGCCTCGGCAAATATCCCGCCAAAAGGCAACAACATCAGCAGATTGCGCTTAAGTCGAGCCCAGGTATCGGCCACGCGCGCGACCTCGACGCCATCGTCGCTGACTTCGTCTTCCGCACCGGGCTTCCAATGGCGGCGAACCACTTCGTGCTCAGACTCAAAGGCGGCAATTTGCAGTCCTACCAAGGCTTTCCCTGGCGAACCGCCGCCTAGGGCATCGCGCACGGCCAGCCACAAGAAGATCAGGACGTAGGCGGATATCAGCAGCGCCCCATGGCCGTCGCGTCGCGCGGCTGCAGCCACCATCGCGCAAGCCAGTGAACCAATAAGCAAATCGATGGCAAACGCCCGTGCCCGCAGGGGCAGGGGGGCCATTACTTCGATGCGCAACCGCTTGGTCCGCGCCAGGCGAGCCATGTTGGCTTGGCGCAAGCGTTCCAGTTCCTGGGCCGATTGCATCGTTCGGTCGACGACGCCACGGACAAACTGGTGCCAATCGCTCAGTGCTTGGGCGTCGAGGGCCACGCCGGCAAACTTCACCAGGTCGGAAACATCTGTAAAATCGCGTATTTCTTCAATCTTGACGTCGCGCAGATCCACGGCTTGCAGGGCTTGCAACAGTTCGGTGCTCGTCATGTCAAGGGCGTGAATTCGATAGCGGCTGCCCAGATATTCGCGTAAAATATCAGAGAGTTCAGAGAGGACTGCTCTCGCCTCATCGCTATGCAGGCGCCCCGACCGCAGCAACTCATCGAGGCGATTCCACGCCAAAATGTGAGGCGGGGCCAAGGGCTTGCCCAAGCCACGGGCTGCGCGCGCTTTGTACAGACGCAGCCCAAGGACCGTCAGGCCCGCAGCCACGCCCATCATCGCCAGGATCAGCAAGGCGATCTCAAGCCCGACGTTTTCTTCTTCAAGTGCGCGGGCTTGGGGCAAGGGAGCTGGCTGAGCATCGTTGTCCGAAGCAAACTGGCTGCGTACCGAGACCTTCATCGAAGGAACCGTGATGGTTCCACTTTCTCCCGCGCCACCGCCTGCCGTGACTTCGTGCCAGGGCACTTCAATCGCCGGGGTCTTGATCAGGCCAGAGCGAACCGCGAGGACAGCAAGCGCAATCTTCTCAGTAACTTTTCCAGCCTGCTCAGTGCGAGTCGTTTTTGCCTGCCCTCGCGAATCCACCAGCAGCGGGCGAAGGTTGGGCTTGCCGGGGAAGAAGACGCGAACGCCAGTTGGATACGTCAAGGTAACCTGGAGCTCAATGGTATCGCCAAAGGTTGGATGATCATTAGAAAAGCGCGCTTCGACTTTGACCGGGCTTGGCGCCCCTGATGGCGCAGTCGCAGAAGCTGCTGTCGGAAGATTAGCTGTAGATCCAATAGATTGGGGCGCAATTGCCGCGGGGTGGGCTGGGGCATTGCCTAGAGGTGGAGCCGCATAGGCTACGCCTGCCAAACCAAGCGAAAGGAAAAGCAGTATTGGGCATGTATTCCGAACGTTCCAGTTCATTGCCGCGCAGCCCTCCGCCGGAAATAGGCCGCAAGAGCCGGCAAGTAATCCTGCCCTAGCGTGGCATCGATGGCCTCAAGTCCATGCTTGCGAAACAGATCCTGACGTTTTCGCGTATCCACAGCTGCTCGCTGCCAATACGTTTGCAGGCCGTCCGCATCGCCGGCGTCGAACCAGAGCAGATCGCCTGTTTCGAAATCCTCCAGTGGGATCAGGTAGTTCAGCTGGGGAAAGCGACGTTCCACCGGGTCCGTAACGACCACGGGCACCAAGTCGTGGCGCCGCGCCGTCACAGCCAAGGACCGCTCATAGCCCTGGCCCATGAAGTCCGACAAGACGAAGACAACTGCGCGCTTACGCACGATATTGGCCAAATAGTCCAGGCCGAGGTCGAGCCTTGTCTGGCGGCCAATGGGCTCAAACTGCAAGACTTCTCGCACGATGCGTAGGACGTGGGCGCGACCTTTCTTGGGCGGAATGTAGCGCTCGATTCGGTCGGTAAACAGCACTAGGCCGACGCGATCGTTGTTGCTGATCGCGGACAACGCCAAAACAGCCGCAATGCGGGCCGCCATCTTGCGTTTGTTGACGTCGACCGTGCCGAACTGCAGCGAAGCAGAGAGGTCAACAGCGACAAGTACTGTTAATTCACGCTCTTCCACGTACTGCTTGACAAAGACGCCGCCCGTGCGCGCCGACACATTCCAATCGATGGTGCGAACGTCGTCGCCCGCTTGGTATTCCCGAACAGAATCAAAAGACATGCCGCGCCCTTTGAATACGGCATGGTACTGCCCCGCCAGCGTGTCTTTGACCAGCCGTCTTGCCAGGATCTCAATTTCCCGTACTTCCGCGGAAGTATCCTCGTCCAAGGACGAAGATCCACCCGAATTCGGGTTCAGCTGTGTGTTCATGGCCACCATCGGCAATTGACTCAGCATCGGCAGTTGAATCAGCAGGGGGAGGAGCGCAGTCTGCTAGCGCACTGGCGTAACCTAGGGCACCGCAACGCGATCGAAGATTCGCTGCACGATGTCGTCACTGCTGAGCTGCTCCGCTTCCGCTTGATAGGTGAGGATCACGCGATGGCGGAGAACATCGAGGCCAACTGCCTTAATATCCTCAGGAATCACGAAGGCTCGGTGGCGCAGAAACGCGTGGGCCTTGGCCGCTTGGGTCAGGAAGATGGTCGCGCGCGGGCTGGCACCGAATTGAATGAATTCAGCGATATCACCTAGGCCGTAGCTCTTGGGCTCGCGGGTGGCAAAGACGATGTCAACGATGTATTGCTTGAGCTTTTCGTCGATCAGGATGTCCTCGACGATCTTGCGCGTGCGCAGCAGTCCATCGCCATCAATGACCGCCTGGACTTGGGCCTGATAGCCGCCGGTCGCAGCATTGAGGATGGCCAACTCCTCTGTTTTGCTCGGATAACCCACCTTGACCATCAGCATGAAACGGTCGACCTGTGCTTCAGGCAGGGGGTAGGTGCCTTCTTGCTCGATGGGATTTTGCGTCGCCAGCACCAAGAAGGGCTCATCGAGGCGGAACGTCTCGTCACCAATGGTGATCTGGTGCTCTTGCATCGCCTCAAGCAGGGCAGATTGCACCTTGGCGGGCGCGCGGTTGATTTCGTCCGCCAGCACGATATTTGTGAATACCGGACCGCGCTTGACTGAAAAGCTCTGGTCGCGGGGATTGTAGATTTGCGTGCCGATGAGATCGGCCGGCAGAAGGTCGGGCGTAAACTGGATGCGCTGGAAGCGAATCTGCAAGCATTTCGCGAGGGTCTTGCACGTCAGCGTCTTGGCCAACCCGGGCACACCTTCTAGGAGCACGTGACCGCCGGTTAGCAGGCCGATCAGCAGGCGCTCGACCATATGCTGCTGACCAACAACGACTTTTCCCATCTCGGCGAGAATGCTGTCGACGAACTGAGATTCCTGACGAATCATGTCATTGAGGGAACGAATGTCTTGCATCCTTGCATCCTTGCAGGCGAATTGGCGCGCCACCTGCTGAGTCTTGGTCTAAACATAGGCCGCCTGACTTTGGCAGGGACCCGTTGGCTGCAACAGCTTGGGGCGCAGCCCTATTCCCGACAACCGCCTCTCGGTGCGGTCGCGCAGAAGACGCGCCAGGATAGGACGGCGTTGGTCTTTGTCCAGCGGTGCCGGGCCCAGATCCAGGGCGAGGGGCCCAAGGCCGCACGGCTACAGGGGAACGGCTAGCGGAAACGCTGGACACGCACTTCATCGCTCTTGACGTCGCCGCTCCAGGCCAGAACGTACGTGTCGGCGCTGGCGACGTAGACCAAGGCGGGTAGTAAGGAGTATGGCGAAAATGCTTTTAGATCAAAGGCGTTGCCTAGCTGCGAACCGGGATCGCCGGCGTCCTGGACGCCCACCTTGGTGATGTGCAACTGGGGGGAGTCCGCCTTGCTCGGCCAACTTCTTGAGATAACTGAAAATTGACCGGGCTTGCCGCCAGCGATCACGGCTCTGTCGACGCCAGAAGCCAGGACCGAGTCGTCGGTGCCCAGTGCGATTGCATCTAGGCCAAATCTTCGATATTTCAATGTTTTTTGCCCAGATCCAGGGGAATCAACAAACAAGGCGACAAAGCTCGGCGGTGCGTTCAACGCGGCGACCGATGGCGGCGGCGGCGCAGCGATCGTGACGCCTAGGTCTTGCTCGGGGCCATTGGATGCCAAAGTATCCAGGAACATGCGGAATCTGGCTCCAGTTCCAGGGACTTGCCACGTTGCTGCGACGTTTTCCTGCAGCGATGTCGCAGCGGCCAAACCGACGCCAGGCCCGGCAAGTTGCAGCGGTTTTCCGTCCTGGAAGGTGCCATTGCCGTTGAGGCGGCGACCAAGGACAGCGCTGCCATCGGGCGCGCTCCACACGAAAAGGAAACGGGAATTGGGCAAAGGCACCAACTTGGGCTGGCAGGCGCCGTCGCAATCCATGTCCGAGACTTCGACCGCCGGCCCCAGGCTGTCATCGCTTTTCCACTGTCGATACCAGATCTTGCCGGGCAAGTGCTGACCAAATGGATTGGCCCCCGCGCGCCCTTCCCAAGTCACCAGGGTCTGGTCGGCACTGCGACACGCGCTCGCCCAGCCGAGGCTATCCATCGGCAGGTTATTGGCGTCGAGCGTAGGAGCCTTGTCGACGATGGGCGGGAGATTCGTAGTCAAAACGCCAGTTTTTGCGTCGATGACCACACGTACCAACTGCGCCGTCGTCACGTCCTTGATCCGCCGATAGGTCAGCAGAGCGCGCCCATCGCCCAGGTCGCTCACGGTGACCCGACTGACGTGGACCCCCGGTTCAGGTTCAGAAGCAGTAGAACTTTCAATAAGTTGCGCATCGTCCATGATGTCGACGCCAAAGGACCCATCGCGCTCCACGGCAAATCGGCCGCACAGAGGCAGCAGGGAGGCGTCGACGCCAAGCCACGATCCGCGCAGCACGCCCTTGTCGACTTGCTCAATCATCACGCGGCCTTTGAGCAATTGAACGCTGAGGTTGCCCAGGTCAGCAAGGGCCGCCTTAACCTGCAATCCTCCGACTTTAGGCGGGTTTTCTACATCAAACTCATCTCCCGCCTGAGCGCTCGCCGGAAGGCGCATTGTCAACGTAAGCCCTCCTGCACCAAGCGTTTTTCCATCGAGCTTGACCGTATCGACGTTGTCCGCTATTCGGGTCAGCGGCGTCGAGCCACTGGCCTTGGGCGTGCTTAGGTAGCCCTGGAGTGCGCCATCCCAAACAACCTGTATGGTCAAGGCATTGGACTGGACCCCATCGACCGATACCGTCAGTTCACTGCTACCACTGTGGGCACCGACAACCAAGAACGAATTGGGATCCTTACCCTTCCACAGCCACACGGCCGGCTGCTTGGTGCCTGCCGGAGCCGCGGCGGTCCCCAGCTTGGAATCCACCCCATCAATTTGAAATTGCAGGGTTTCACTGGCAAGAGGCGGGCCGGGATCCCCCAGTTTGCGACTCACTTGCAAGGTCAGCGGCAGCGTTTCACCGAGGGCCACCGTCGTCGTCGATGCCGAAGCGAGTACGGCCGAAATATTTGTTGTATTAATGACTTCCGTGCTGTCCAGAGCGCCCACATCGGCGTCCAGCGCATCGCCACTACTGCTTGGCACGTCGGGCTGGGCGGGAACGTCGCTGGGCGCGATGGTCGTGTCGGCAAAGAAAACGCCGGCTATGTCAGCAGACGTATTGGCCGTTTTGGCGCAACCGCTCAGCGCCAGCAGCAGGGCTGGTACACACAAGGGCAGCAAGGTGCGAGCGTAGGTCACGGGAAAAGCCCTCATGGCGTGAGCAGGATATCCAGCTTGGCCGTGGCGTAGAAGCCGTCCTCGGTGCCGTCGGCGTGTTTGAACGTGCCCTGCGAAGTCACTGTCATCGTGTAGGTTCCTGGCGGAAAGGCAGGGCCAGACTTGTTGCCGGTGTCGCTCGGGCCGTTGAACACGTTGCCGTCCCACACGAAGTTGTGCGTGAACGTGCCGGGCGTCGACGCAGCGTAGGTAATGTCCTTGGGCGGCGGGCAGTTGCCGATGTCGCACATGCACCATTCGAAGTAGTTGCCGTCGCCGATCCCGTCGATGTGGACAAAGGTAGCGAGGCCACCGAAGACGTTGGCCGGGGCGCACTGGCCGATATTGGTGTCGGTGATGTGCACCATGGTGCTTTCATTAACGATAAGGTCGTAAGGCAGCGGAAACTGGCCCTTGGCCTTGGCAATCGAGTACTGGCACGGGGTCTTGGAGAAATCGAACTTAGCGCCGGGAATCGTTCCAGAATACTGAGGATTGCAGGTGAATGGCCCTGTGTCGGCTGGGACGTCCGCGCTCGGACCCGCGTCGACGACCTCGGCATCGGGCGGCGTGCAGGTGGGGTCGAAGTCCGCACACGCCGAAGCACAGGCTTGACCCCAAAGGGTTTTGCAGCATTGGGGCGCATCCTTGCAGACTTGCGCTTCGCATTTGCAGTTGCCGCAACCCGTGCCCCACCAAGCTTGGCACCCGGCGGCCGATTGCGAGAAGGCGGCATTGACTTCCGGCCCGGCATCGAAGACGTCAACTGCACCGTCTTTTCCTGTATTTGCGCCGGAATCGTCGATCTGATCGGCCACTGCGCCATCGGACAGGCCATCGGAGCTGACGGAAGCCGCATCGCCGATGCCAGAGTCTGACAACACCGCAGTATCCTTGCCTGTTGTCGCGCTGTCGCCGGCCGCATCGGCGCCCACAGCAGCATCCTGGGGCGCGGCACCACTGGCGGCTGGTTTGGCGGAGGCGCAGGCCAGTGTCAAGGGTAGCAGGGCTGCCAGCACGATGAAATTGCTGGAGTATCGTGCGGCGATTGCCGTCCAAGTCCTCACCATGTCGTCCTCCTCAGGTGTCCGCTCGGCCAACGGTCTTGGGCAAGCCTTGAATTACAGCGCTCTTCTCGGGCCAGCGCGCCTTGGTCGGCCTGGCGTGGCCACATCGCTGTCTGCGTCCTAGCCATGGCCGACCTTTGTAGCATACCTGCGCCGTGCCATTTGCCAATTGGCGGCACCGATCAGGCAAAATCGGCTCAAAAATGGATGTATAGCAAGGGTCTATCTTTCTGTTCCTTAAGGATAAATTCCGCCAACCGCTTGCCAATCCCCCTCACAGCCGAGCCCAGCCCCTTGGCTCTAGCCGCCAGCTGAGCAGTTGCCCTCGATCGAGCCAAGAAGCTTGTATAGCAAGGTCAGATCTCAATGTAATATTTAGCTAATTTCACCACCCCACCCACCGTCTGCCCGCCGTCCGGCTCCAAGGGGTCGACGCCGCGTCCCCCGTCGCTCGCCAGGGGGGCCAGCAGTTCCCAAGCAGCCTCCGGTTGCATGGCCAAGCACTGGGCAAGGGCGCGCACGGCAGCGGCTCTTCGCACCGGGGCAGGGTCCCTAAGCCAGGGTCGCGCCAGTGGTTCTGCAAGCGTCGGTGCCACCGCAGCCAGGGCTACCAGGGCCTCGGCCGCCTCGGGCTTGTTCGGGCCTCGGGCTAGGCGCTCCAGCACAACCGTCGCCGGTAGCCACCCTACCTCGCCCAAGCCGCGCACGGCCTGCAGTCGAACCATCGAGTTGCCAGTAGATTCACTCAGCCAATCCAGGAGTTTTTGACCAATGCCGATGTCGGCCTGATGGCGCAACGCGTTCAAAGCTTCGCTCACGGCGGCCGCCTGAACCCGCGCCTCCGGGTGCTGCAGGCCGTCCAGCCCGTAGAGCGCCATTGCGTCACAATGACAAGCAAAATCAGCGTGAATCAGCGCCACGGCCAGGGCAGGGTCTGGGGCCGCTTGATCGGGCTGCACCATGCCTCGGGTCACAGCCAGGGCCAGGACACGGGGGTGCAGCGCCACGACATCTGGAGTCATTGCCTGCAAAGCCGTCGCAACAACACGTGAATCCTTGTCGGTCGCCGCGATGCGCGCCAGCGCCGGGCCGTCGGGTTCTTGGCTGAACAGGTCTTTGAGAGACTGCACCACCGCGGCCGAAGGCGGCGCCTCTACGCGCTTAATCACCTGTCCATACAAGGCCTTGCTTTGCGCGCTTGGTGTGTGAAAGACCGGGTCCTTGGCCATCGCCAGACCACTGAGGGACCGTGCGTGTTCGCCAAAATCACGCCACGTTTTACGGGGTTGTGCTGCGTCTTCCAGGGTCACGCGCACGCCGACAGTCAAGCTCGCCACCGGCAGCCCTTGGGGCTGCGCCGATCGCGAGAGCAACAGCAGCAGTAGACCCGCCCATTGACCCAGCGAACCCATGCGTCTTGTCATCCAATCAGCAGATTTCATGCTTCTTTTCTGCCTCTTTGCCTTGGGCGTGCGGCCGCGTCGTCGCCTAGCCACCTGGCCTCGCAGCCAGTCCGATGGCGTAGACCGCGGCACCGACGCCGGTATATAGCATCGCCGTGAATCTCAAGCTATTGTACCTGGGTGCCGCACGGGCTGCGGCTGGGTTTTTGCGTGTCCGAACCGCTGTCTCCTCCGCCATCGGCCCCGCCATCTCCGGCCCTCACGCCGCCGAATTCGCAGCCGATCCAGTGGCAGGCCCTGTTCTTTCAGGTGCTGCTGCTCACTGCGCTAGGCGCCACGGTCATGTGGCTGCTGGTGCGCCTGCGCATGGTCACAGCGCCTATTTTGATTGGACTTTTCATCGCCTACGCCCTCAATCCAGTCGTCGTCCGTCTGCGTCGCTGGCGGGTGCCCCCGGTCCTGGCCCTTGGCGTGCCGGTGCTCGCCGTGCTGTCCCTGGCCGTGGTCTTCTTTGCCGTGGTCGTGCCTTCCATGGCCCACGAGTTCGTCTACGCTAGCCAGCACGCGCCCCAGCAGCTGTACAACTTGGTCCTGCGCGCAGATCCCTGGTATCAGTCGCATTTTGGCGAGCCCCTCAGTTCTCTGGTCGACTACCACAACCTGTCCGGTCTGACCCAATCGATTGCGACCGAAGTCTTTGGCCCGGCGAGTTCCGCGCTGGCCTGGGTGCTCAGCAGTGCCCGCGATGTCCTTCTAGCCATTGGCAATACCGCCCTGGTGGTCGTCGTGGCGTTCTTTCTGCTCGATGACTATGAGCACATCGTCGACCTGACCCAAGGCCTGGTGCCGCGCGGCAAGATTGATGAGGTTCGGCGCGTTCTTGGGCGGATTGACGACGTTTTGGCCGGTTTTCTCCGCGGTGAACTGCTCCTATGGCTGGCGGCGACAGCGGCTTTCACGGTAGGTCTTCTGGCGCTGGACGTGCCTTTTGCCATTGTTGTTGGGCCATTGGCCGGCATCATGTACCTCGTGCCGTACATTGGCGTGGTGGTCGGGGTTGTGCTCTGTCTTATCCTATCCGCCTTGGCTGGCCACTCATTTCTTCATGTAATTGGCGTGGTTAGCTTGTTTGCCGTCTTCTACACGGTGGACCTGCTGTTCATTACGCCGCGGGTGATCGGCAACCGCGCGGGACTCAAGCCTGTGGTTGTCCTCCTTGGGATTATTGCGTTTGGCCAACTCTTTGGCATCATCGGCGTGTTGATTGCTGTACCGGCGCTGGCGTGCGGACGCATCCTGCTCATGGAGGCGGTAGACCGCTATCGCGCGTCTGCAGCCTATTTGGGCACCGCGGTTCAAGACGCGCCTGTGCCAACCGGGTCAGAGGACATTGAAAAACCTCGGGATTCTGCAGTGCCTGGAGCCGATTCATGAGCCAACCCACGCCCTCGTTCATTCCGCCCATGCCCCCAGGGCCGGCACCGGTCCAACTAATCAATCCAGATGAGATACCGCCGCGGGACCCGGCGCGAACGCCGACACCGTTTCTACTGGCGCCGTCCTCCCACCCGCCGACGCAGCCACCGCCTTCGGTGCCGAACAATTCCGACCTAGAAACGACTCAAAAAAATGCGGCGTTGCCCCGCAAACGCGCCCTGGCTGCGCATCGTTCATCGGCCCGAATGCGCGAAACGTCGATGGATCACGCTGGTAGGCCGGATTGGGGCAACCTCGACGTGTTTCGCCACATGTCGATCGATGCGCTGGAACGGTTGCGGGAAGCCATGGAACCCGTGTCCTTTCAGAAAGGTGACATGATCTTGCGCCAGGGCGAGGATGGCGACGCGATGTACTTGCTTGACCACGGGTCGGTCAAGGTTTCGGTGCGTGGCGCCATGCATGACACCAACTTTGAACGTGTTTTGTCGCCCCCGGCCCTCTTTGGTGAAATGGCTCTAGTGACGCGGGTGCCGCGGACCGCGACGGTCACGGCCGAGGATGACGTTCGCTGCTTACGCGTATCTGCGCATTCCTTTGAAGAATTAGTGCGTCGCAATCCGCAGGTCGGTGCCTTCGTGACCAAGGCCGTGGGCGAGCGACTGCTGGAAGCCGATTCGATTCAGCATGTTTCCAAGTATCAGGTCATTGGCCGCCTTGGGGCCGGTGCCGTAGCGACGGTCTTTGAGGCCGTGCATCCCTCCCTGGGGCGCACCGTCGCTCTGAAGATGCTGTCGCACGGACTGGTGTTTCACCCTAAATTTGCTCAGCAATTCAATCAAGAAGCCCAACTGGTCGCCCAGCTCAACCACGACCATATTGTCAAAGTCTTTGACACTGAGCAGGCTTACGGCACGCACTTCATCGTCATGGAGAAGCTCAGTGGGCTGACCCTGGACGACTTGATTCGCGCCAGTACGCGTCTAGCTTGGGGAGCAGTACGCCGTATTCTCAGGGAAATCTGCTCGGCGCTGGCCTATTCGCACGGCAAGGGCCTTTTGCACCGGGACATCAAGCCGTCCAATGTCTTTCTGACGGAAGAAGATAGGCGTGTGAAACTCTTGGATTTTGGCATCGCTGCTGCCGCGGGATCGGCCTCGACGGAGAGCGGCCATTTGCTCGGTACGCCGTACTACATGTCGCCCGAGCAGATTACCGGCCGGCCCCTAGACGGGCGATCGGACCAATATTCGTTGGCCATTCTAGCCTACGAGTTTATCACCCACGAAGTTCCGTTTGACGCTGAAACAATTGATGAACTCTTGAATCTGCATGTCACCTCGCCCATGCCCGACCCGGCCTTGCTCGTGCCGTCGATACCTGAAGATTTGCGAGAGTTTATCCTTCGCGCCGGTGCCAAGAGTCCCGAAGATCGCTTTTCTTCCTGTGACGAAGCCATGCGTTTTTTGCTGGTTGCCTCAGAACTACCTGTAGTGCATCGGATTGAGTTGTCGACCTTGGCGATTTCCTATCATCCGAGCCGCCGCGCCATGGTCGAGGCTGCTGTGACACAGTTGCGGGCCCAACTCGATGGCGTGCCGGGCATTGCCTTGTTGTCGGCCTTGCAGGAAAGTCATCCTGAGGGTAAAGACCAAGGGTAATCCTTGTATTTACGTGGGTATGTGGCCATTTTTTTGGCCGTTCCGCTGGGCCAGCTGCACCGCTGGTAGGCCTTATCCCCCGCGCTTGCTGACGCGAACCGTTCGGATTGGCTGACCTACGCCACCGGTGGCGACCCAGGGTTCCCGTGTTTCTCGGCTCTTTGCTGGAATCCTGCCTACTTGGCCACCAGGAGGTTGCCTGTCTGGCAAAGCGTCGTACCTTGTGCTTAGGGTTTGACGCTGCCGGCCTCTACAGCCAAGGTTGGACGATTGGGCCATGAGGGCGTAGCCGATTGACCGCGGATGATCGTATAACTAGATAATATTCAAGAGGAACATGGCCAAGAATTCCAGCAATCATCAAGACGAAAGCGGCGTACTGCTAGCGACGCGTGTGGCGGTCAAGAAGCCGTCCCTGTATCACGTGGTCCTGCACAATGACGACTACACTTCGCAGGAATTGGTCATTGAAATCCTGTGCTTGTTCTTCCGCAAGACCGAGACCCAGGCGCGGCAAGTGATGCTGACCGTGCACCACAAGGGGCAGGGCGTTGCCGCGACCTATACCCGCGACATTGCCGAGTCTAAAGTCGCGCAAGTTACCGATTATGCACGCAGTCAAGGCGCGCCGCTCAAGCTGACTGTCGAACCTGCACTGTGATCGGGACTGCACCTGCGGCCCTGGGAGAGACCTGCCATGCTCAGCTTGGAACTCGAAATTGCCATTCAAGTCGCGGCCAGCGAAGCCCAGGTGCGCCGCCACGAGTTCTTTGGCCTTGAACACATGCTCTACGCCCTGCTGCACGACGAGGCGACCGCGCGCGTTATTAGCCAGTGTCAGGGTTCTGTCGCCGAAATGCGTCAAGAATTGCAGCGTTGGCTGACAAGTGCGGTGGAGCCGGTTCCCGAAGGGCAGGAGTTGACGACCCAACCGACCCTGGGCCTGCAACGCGTGATTCAGCGGGCCGCAATGCACGTTCATGGCTCGGGCAAGAAAAAAGTGAGTGGTGCCAATGTGTTGGTCGCGATGTACAGCGAGGACGATTCCTTTGCCGTCTATTTCTTGGAGCAGCAGGGCATTACCCGTTTGGATCTCGTTACTTTTCTGAGTCATGGCCATGACGAAGAGGATGAAACGCCGCGAAATCTAACGCGGATGGACGAAGAAGAAGGCGACGACCACGAGGACGACGATGACGGCGAGTCTGCTTCACCAGGCGCTGCGCAACACCGCAATTCTCAAAGTGCTTTGGCGTTGTACTGCCAGGATCTCAACGAAGAAGCGCGGCAGGGACGTATCGATCCACTGATCGGGCGTGACGAGCAATTACAGCGACTTGCGCAAGTTTTGCTCAGGCGACGCAAGAACAATCCGCTACTTGTCGGCGATGCCGGTACGGGAAAGACGGCTATTGTCGCGGGGTTGGCTAAGGCGATCGTTGAGGGCACGGCGCCCCAGCCCCTGCGCGATGCCACGGTCTATTCTCTGGACATGGGCGCTCTGCTCGCTGGCGCTAAGTACCGAGGAGATTTTGAGAAACGCCTGAAATCCGTGCTCGCCGAACTGCGTGACAAGCCGGGATCGATCCTATTTATCGACGAGTTGCACACCATTGTCGGGGCTGGCTCGACCAGTGGCGGCTCCATGGATGCGTCCAATTTGCTCAAACCTGCCTTGGCTTCCGGGCTCTTGCGCTGCATTGGCTCGACGACGTACGAGGAACTGCGCACCGACATTTTGCGCGACAAGGCCCTGGCCCGGCGCTTTCAGAAGATCGACGTCGACGAGTTGTCGGTGGATGACACGGTGCAAGTGCTCAAGGGCCTTCGCAAAAATTACGAAGCACATCATGGTGTTCACTACACCGATGCCGCCTTACATGCCGCTGCCGATTTGTCGTCGCGCTTTCTCAATGACCGGCGGTTGCCCGATAAAGCCATTGATTTGTTGGATGAAGCCGGGGCGGCTGTCCGCCTCAAAGCTGCCGAAAAGGGTGCCGAAAAAGCGACGGACAAGCACGCTGACAAGGCCGATAGCGCCACGCCAAGCAGCGACGCCGAGGCAAAAGTCCACGAAATCAAGCCTATTCGCGTCTCCGCCCGCGACATTGAGCGGGTTCTCGCACGCATGGCGCAGATTCCGGAACAGCAAGTTTCGGCCGACGACAAACACGCCCTGGCTGACCTGACGACACGCCTACAAGCCGTTGTTTTTGGTCAAGATGATGCCGTGGCTCAGCTGTCGACAGCCATCAAAGTCGCCCGCGCCGGCCTTGGCAGTCCGGAAAAGCCCATGGGCTGTTTTCTGTTTACCGGCCCTACAGGCGTCGGCAAGACGGAAATGGCAAAGCAGTTGGCACAGTTGCTGGGGCTACGCTTCTTGCGTTTTGACATGAGCGAGTACATGGAGCGCCACACCGTGTCGCGCTTGATCGGCGCGCCGCCCGGCTATGTCGGCTTTGATCAAGGGGGCTTGCTGACCGAGGCCGTGGCCAAGACGCCTCACTGCGTGCTTTTGCTCGATGAAATTGAGAAGGCGCACCCCGATGTGTTCAACATCCTGCTGCAGGTCATGGATCACGGGACCCTGACTGATAATAACGGAAAACAGACTGATTTTCATCATGTTGTCCTGATCATGACCTCCAATGTTGGCGCCAGAGACCTGGAGAAAGGGCGTGTTGGTTTTGCCGATGCGGGGCCTCAGGCGGGGGATGACGACAAGGAATTCAAGAACGTTTTCAGTCCTGAGTTCCGCAATCGTCTCGATGCCCGGGTCAAGTTTGGCCGGCTAAGTCCGCCGACGATGTTGCGCATCGTCGACAAGTTTCTCGCTGAATTGGAAGGACAATTGGCGGCCCGTCGCGTTGTGCTTGACGTTAGCTTGGCTGCTCGTACCTACTTGGCCGACCAGGGTCTAGATCCAAAGATGGGCGCTCGGCCATTGGCTCGGCTGATCCATGAACAATTGCGCAAGCCTTTGGCCGACGAGCTGCTGTTCGGTCGCCTGCAAAAGGGCGGCACTGTGCGTGTGGACTGCGCGAACGCGACCCTGCAGTTTGTCATCGTCGAACGCATCGCTCGCGGCCAACGCGCTGTAACTCCAACTAAGTCGTAGCTTAGCACCCCGGAGCTGTCGCGGCAGCCAAGAGCGATTGCCGATGCGCTGCCTCTGGTGGGTCTATTGCCTTTTCTTTTTCAGGGTTTGGCTGGCCTGGATCACGGCACGCACCAGTTCTTCATCACTGGGCAGCAGGGCCTTGCCATCACGGGCCAGCGGTGGCAGTACGGTCACGCCGAGGTTGGCGAGTTTAGCCAAAGATTCTCGGAGGATTGCATTGACCATGGAGCCGTGCATCGTCGGTGCTAGGACGATGGCGCTGTGGCCCGACTGCAGGTGCCCCAGAGCGCTGGCCAACGTCGTCGTCACCGCGTTGTCCGCGATTCCATGGGCGAACTTGTTGATGGAACTGTAACTGGCCGGAGCCACAAGGTAGATATCTGGTGGATTTTCAACGTGTTGGGCCCGACCATCGAGCGCGGTCAACGGCGCATAGGTACTAGTCCAGGCGAGGGCATCGACGGTGACGAACTGCAGCGCTGTGGGGGTAGTAATCGCATGTACATCGGCACCGTTACGCCGCAGTTGCCGGATGAGGCCGGGACAGCGAAAGGCGGCAATGCCACCGGTGATGCACAAAGCCACCTTGATGCCAGACATGGCAGTCGACGTCAGCGCAAGGGCTCGATCGCCGTCCAGGGGTTCACCAAGATCCCATTGAAAATCATCGGGTAACCATGCCATGGACGGCCTCTTTGCTCAGAGCACGGTCGGGCGTTCGCGCGTGGGCAACCGACCCATGCCCAGAAGCCTTTTCGGGTCGGTCCCTTAGGCCCAAAGGCGGCCGGCGCGCGACTCAAGGGCACTGAGGCACCACCAGTGCCAATTCATCAATAAATACGCCTTGGCCGTTGTTGCCCACAGCATCCACCGTGTCGAAGGCCAACTGCAGCGTCACCGTTTGTCCCTGCACCGTATCCAAATTGATACTGATTTGCTGCCATTGCTTGGGCTGAGGCATGGGACCGGTGGCCGACGGCATATTGCGGTCCCACAGTTTGATGGCGTCGCCTTTGCTGTTCACAGCCTGCACTGACAACATGTCGTAAGGACCGCCGAATTCGGTATCAAAGTAGAGCCAAAAGTCCAGGTGGGCCCCCGGCATCGTCGGCAGGGTCTGCACCGGCAGGCTCGCTGTGCCACTGGACTTGCCGAAATCAAAGTTATTCGCTGTCTTATTGCCGTAGTAGAGCACGCCTATGGGCGTATGAACGATTGGGCTCCCGCTCCAGAGCTGCCAACCTTGCAGGGGGCTGCCCGTGCTATTCTGAACGGTCATCTGGTGTAGGCTATTGTAATCAAAGGCGTTAAACCATCGGCTGAATCCGCCCGTTGGCGTCGGCTGGCAGCACGAACTGGTCCCCGCAGCCTTCCATGCACAGGTGCCGGTCGTGCCGTTCATGTTGCAGACCTCAACCGTGCACGGCGCGCCGTCATCGCAGTCACTGGCGCTGTAACAGCATCCGGCTAGATCTGTGATAATGCACTGCTTGGTGCCTTCATCGCAGAAGTTCTGCTTGCACGTCTTCATGGCGCCGCCGCAGGTGTTGGCGCCGCCGGAGACGCAGTTGCCTTGGCCATCACAGGCGTCATTGATTGTGCAGAAAAGGCCGTCATCACAGGCAGTTGCCTTGTCGCTGAACTTGCTGACACAGGCCTTGGCCGTCTCATCGCAGACCGATTGCGCGCAACCGTTCTTGACCGCGGAGCCATCGCAAGCGCTGGGGCCGCCGCCGATGCAACTGCCCGTGCCATTGCAATAGTCGCCGACCGTGCAGAACAGCCCGTCATCACATTGGGTTTTTGCTGCTATGGGCGTATTGGTGCACGAGTGCGACGCGGCACCGGTTGAGGCGCAGTCGACGGCCAAGCACGGTCCGCCGCCCGGGCAGGTCACGCCTGGACCGGCCGCGCAGCTGCCACCGAGGCAAACGTCCGGATTGGTGCAGCCATTTCCATCGGCATCGCAAGGGGTTCCGTCCGCTTTGTTGAGGAGCTGGCAGCCTGTCGTGGGCGAGCAAACGGCCGATGTACACGGGCCACTGCCTTCGCACACCACGGGTTGGCCGCCGCCGCATTTGCCCAGCTGGCAGGTACCGGTGTTGGCGACGATGCAGGCGTTGCCGTTGTCACAAGGCGCGTTGGATATTGCGCTGTTGAGGCATTTGCCTTTGCTGCACACGTCGTCTGTGCATGGGTTCTTATCGTCGCACTCGGCATTGCCTGTGCAGGCACACTGGTTGATGGAAATGCACTGGCCGTTGTCGCACTTGTCCACCGTGCAATCGACGCCGTCGCTGCAAATTGCGGTTGCATCGGGGCTGTGGCTGCAACCGGCCGCGCCCGTGCATGCGTCGGTGGTGCACGGGTTGGCGTCGTCGCACTGGCCGCTGTCACCATTGTGGCTGCAACTACCTGTTGCGCTATCGCATTTGTCGATGGTGCACGGTACGCCGTCATCGCAGGCCTTGGGCGTGCCGATGCAAACGCCCGAGGCGCACTGGTCGCCAGAAGTGCATTGATTGCCATCGTCGCACGTCGCAGCGCTGGCCGTGTGAACGCAGCCGGCCAGGGGGGTACAGCTGTCCAAGGTGCAGATGATGCCGTCATCGCAATCGATCACGGACTGCCCCTCGCAACTGCCGTTCTTGCAAGCGGCTTTGCTGCTGCAGGCGTCGCCGTCATTGCAATCGAGGCCATCGGTCACGGCGGTCATCACGCAGGTGCCCAGGTTGGGATCGCATTGATTTTTCATGCATTGTGAGTCTTCGCCACTCGGGCAAACCACCGCGGCGGCCTTGTCGACGGTGCAAGTGCCGTTGGTGGCGCAGATGACTTTGCCTAGGCAGGGCGAGGTGGTGCCTGCCAAAGCGCCGCAGTCGGCGGCCGTCTTGCACTTGCAATTGGCCTCCGCAGAAGGCGTTCCCGAGCAAACGCCGTTCTTGCAGGTGTCGGTCACGGTGCAGGCATTGCCATCGTCACAGGATTGGCCCAGCTCAAAGCCTGTGACCGTACAGCCGACGGCGAGGTCGCAACCGTCCTTGGTGCAGGGGTCGCCATCGTCGCACTTGCTCGATACGGGCGTGTGCGTGCAACCCTTTGTTTTGTCACAGGCATCGTTGGTGCAGCCGATGCTGTCGTCGCAGCTGATCGCCGCACCTTTGCAGTTGCCGCCGATACACGCGTCCTGCACCGTGCACGCGTTGTTGTCGTCGCAGGTCACGGACAGGTCTAGCACCGGGACGTGCGCAATTGCATTGCCTTGATCACAATAGTCTTTCGTGCACGGATTGCCGTCTTCATAGTCAGCAGGCGTTCCGTCGATACACTGGCCGGCGCTGCACAGCTTTCCACAAGTGGTTGTTCCGCAAGCTGATTTATCCTTCTTGGTGCTCTTGACGCAGTTACCGATGGCGTCGCAGGCCGCCGTTTCGCATTCGCCCGTGGGGTCGAGCTTGAGGGTGCAAAGCTCATTCTCTTTGCGAAGTTGCAGTTTGCACTGTCCCAATTCGCACTTGGGCACGCTGCACGGTCCAGCGCCCTTCATCGCGATGCAGCCAAAATCGTTGACGCATTCGGGGGTTGCCCCAGTGTCGCTGGAAGTGCCCACGTCCGCTGTGGCATCGGCTGCGCTATCGACGGCTGGTCCCGTATCTCCCCCAGCGGCCTCTACCGCCGCGTCTGCGGCCGAAGAATCGGCGGTCAGGGGCACAATTTTGATGTCGCCACAGGCGGTTGTCATCCAAAGGCCGGCAGTGACGAGTAGCAGCCGAGCCCACAAGGGCAGGGTGAGGGACAATCGAGCACAGGTCATGGTTCAATCTCCCGCAACTTCATGGTCATAGCTTGGCGACACCGGCGTACCGTCCAGGGCTGGTTGGCAAAAGTGTACCGCTAGCAGGCCCGATAGCCAAGGCATATCGCGCGCCAGCTGTGCAGATTGGCCTTGAGCCTTGAGCGCCGATGCACCGTCAAAATCCAGCTTTTGCAAGATTCTTGCGTTCTTTGCCAAGCATGTCTCAGCGCGAGGGCCCGCGTGGACGGGGCGAATTCCGCGGCGGCTGGGGATGGCGCGACCTATCTCCCGCTGGCGTATTGGGTTGAGGCCTAGCTGCTGGCGGCCGAGGGGCAGGCTCTTGCCCTTGCGGGCTCGAGGGACGCTGCTGGACGTCGAGCACGTCTTCCTCGCCGTGTGGGCCCCGCGCTGTGGTCGAGCGCCCCGTCAACTGGGTCAGGCGGTCGCCGCGCCAAGCGTGCAGGAGCGTATCGGGCGCCTGGCCGTGCAGCCAACGGGCGACGATCCGCCCTTGAGGGGCACACAGATATCGGCGTTCCGTCATGCCTTGGCGCATCGAACCGCCGATTACGCGGTACACATGGGCCGGCGCATCTGCTGGAGCGCTGCCATGGGTCAAAGCCAAATAGCTGAACTTAAGGGTATTTCTTTGATGACCAATGGCGTCATCCACTTCCCGCAGGATGGCGGGCCTCTGCCAAGGGCGCTCCGCGTGGCACCAATCGCGCATCGAGCCGGCAAGAGGGCAGGGACCTTGGCTCAAGCACGGCGCCACGACCGCCCATTGGCCTGCGGCCACGAGGTCTTCGCGGACGCCTAGCAGGCTGTGGGACCCAGCGCGGGTCGCCGGCTCGACGAGCAGTGCCTTGGCTGATTCATCAGCCAAATCAGCTAGTAGCTGCCCAACAAACTCGCCGGGCGTGTGACGGCGATCGCCGCCCAAGGACCATTCGTTCAGCACGTTGGCGCAGACGATCAAGTCAAAGCGTCCCTGGGTCCGGCGCATCCAGCGACCATCGCGCAAATTCCCTTGAATCAAGTGGACTTCAGCATCCGGGCGAATCGCGCGCAGCAGCGCTCTGCCTTCTTCGAGCGCGGCCCCGCTGCCGTCCATCGCCGTGATCTGCAACTGCACATCGCTTGGTGTGCGGATCGCAACGGCGAGGCTGGCGGTCAGAGGCCCGGCACCGACGTCCAAGACACGCAATACGCCATTGTTTCCGCGCAAATTCAGGGCAGCGTCGCCCAGAGCCGCCAGCACCGTGCCGACGCCCGTCGCTAAGTAGTACAACAAGTAAGCTCCGCGATATCGCGGCAGATTTAGGTACCCGGGCGCTAGAATCCCGCGGTCGCTGGTGAAGTGCTCGCTCAGCTCGGCCACTGCGGGCGCGTGAATGCCGGCCAACGAACGCGAACCTTGCCCGAGGCGTTTGGGGCAATAGTGTGTGCGAACACGGTCTTGCACAGCGAGCATCAGGGACGATAGCTCGCCCTCGTCCGGAGACCGTGGCGTTCGCTGCAGCGGCAGGATCGGAGGCATGGCCGTGGCCCCTTTGGCTAGTCGAGTGGATTTTTGGAAAACTAAATAATATTAGCTTGTTATCTTGGAGCGATCGTCGACCCAGGTGCCTGATCGTGCCCCCGCCGTCCGCCCGCGCGCAAGGGTCCTGCAGTCGCAACGAAGGACAAAAACGCTGCGGGGCTCCGATGTTGCCACCGCAGCCCCGCAACTGAACTGGATCGCCGTATTGACGCAAAACGCCGTGGGTGCAAGCACCGTAAAGCGGACTGCGTTAGAGCGACTTTGGGTTCGAAAGAGTCCGGAAAGACTACTTGGCGTCTTTCTTCTCTTCTTTCTTCTCGGCCTTTTCTTTCTTTTCGCCCTTTTCTTTCTTAGCCTTGGGCTCCTTCTTGGCCTTGGGCTCCTTCTTGGCCTTCTCCTTCTTCTCAGCCTTGGGCTTCTCGGCCTTCGGAGCGGCGTCATCCGCAAACGCGGCGCCGGCGCCGATGGAGAGGGACAGAATGGCGATGGCGAGCGACTTGGCAAACATCTTCATGGACGAACTCCTATCCTCGCGGCTGGGCTGGATACCAACCGTGTGAACGTGGTCGCGCGGATCTGTGCGCGCGTGGGTAAAACTGCCGAGCCGACAGCCGCGCTGAATGCGACTTGCCCTCAGCGGGATTGCCGGCTGACGGTGAACGGTCTTGGAAGACCGTGGCTTACGGAACATGCCGTCTGCTCGACGCGGACACGGGGTCCACGGCTCGATCAGCCGGCCGCGCCGGATACCTGCCACGCGGCAGGGCCCCGACACTCACCACCGGGCTGGCCTGCATGTTTAGGGCGAGTTGCGCTTTCGGTCAAGAGTCTTTGTTGTTGTCGGCAGCAAGGAGTTGGTCAACGGGGCAAGTAGCGACAATTCTTGTCGCGCAGTCCGGGCTCTGGGTAGGCCTCTGCCGAGGCCTTGATCTGGGTCACGCAGGCCGGCGCTGGGTCGGGTGAATATGTGAAATTAAAGGGAAAACTAGTCAGACCGTCGTCGCGCTGGCTACCACGTTCGCCTTGGCCGTTCGCCTTGCCGTCAACGTTTCCAACCCCTTGGCGCGAGTCCGACTCATGATCGCGGTCGCAGCCGATCGAATTGGCAGCTCCTTGGAGGCTGATTGGCATAAGCATATGATAAATAACGATAAACAGGCTCAGGAAGCCGTCGGCCCGCTGACAAACCCCTGTGACGATGCTGTGATACGCCACGGCCGTGCCCGTTGGCGGGCATGTTGTTGCCTCGGGCCAGCGACCTAGTACACGTAACCCTAAGTCCTTTGCGGGTTACCGGTAAGGACTCGGCGTTGTGGACTTTGCAGCAGGGGACCCGGCCGAACGCAGGGGAGAGCCCGTGCGCGTGGGCGGGGAGAGGACTCCGCGGTGCGCGCAGCGCATGAGCCGTGCCAAGTCTGGCACAGCGAAAGTGGAGAGGACTCCGCGGCGGGCGCAGCGCATGAGCCGTGCCAAGTCTGGCACGGCGAAAGTGGAGATCGCGGGCCCCCTGAAACTACAAGCAAACACTGTACCTCGAACCCGCAAGGAACTTCGGGTTTGAGGTACCAGTGCAAACAACAAGGGCCACCCAGCGTTGGCCAGGCAGCCCTTGTGTTACGGAATATCCTGTGAATGCAAGCCTACTTCGGAGCTGCGTCCTTCTTCGGCTCGTCCTTCTTGGCCTTGTCTGCCTTGTCCTTGTCTGCCTTGTCCTTCTCACCCTTGGCCTTGTCGGCCTTGGGGGCTTCCTTGCCGCCACAGCCGCCTTTGCCGCCGCAACCGCCTTTGCCGCCACAGCCCCCCTTGCCGGCCTGATCGCCGCTGCTGTTGGGGGATGCCTGCGCTCCTGTGGCGCCTAGGGCTAGGCCCAAGATTGCTGTGCCCAACGTCTTGCCGATTGCGCGCTTGTTCATCTAGTCTCCGTTCGAGAATCGAGGGCCATTTCTCGCGTGGAAATGACCGGTTAGCAAGTCTCAGTCACTGAGGGTCGGGCATGGGGCAGTCGTGATGGCAGGCGACCAGGCCGGCCTTTGCCCAGTGACGATGGAATGGTCGAATTTGCCGCCACTTTTCCAACAAAGCGGTCCCGGTTGCCTGCCTGCCGGCCATTCCAGCGACTCGGACGGGCGGTCCAAGTCTGATCAAGCCCTGGCACCTCGTCAAATCCCGCCCGCAAGTAGGCGTTCTCTCGCGCGTTCTGCTTTTGCGCGCCGGCGGGCAGGGTCCAAGGTATAGGCCAGGGCCGCGACGATGATCAACCAGACTCCAGAGAGAATGATCATCAATCGCACACGTAATTCGCTTAAATCAATCGCCATTTTTGACTTGAGCTGGTTGAGCTGAGCATTGGGGGCATCGACGCCGACAAAATACTCGCTCGGTTTGCCGTCGCGCAGGATCGGTGCATAGGCTGATAGGCTGATTCCAAAGGCGTCCAGCTTGAAGTCATCATCGCTGCAGGCTTTTCCCGTGCGAAACGTGTCTGCCATCGCTGGCGACGACGTGCCGTCATAGTCATCGCCGGGCAATGCGCCCTTCTCGTCCTCGCTGATGTGTCCATCGTGATTCTCATCGCGGTCCACCGGGCGCCAGTCGGCCACTTCGAGGTACGCGTTGGGCTTGGTGCCAGCGCGCATCGTGTACATCTGCGTAATTTCAGGTGTATGCCAGCGTTCCATCGCCGCGTGCACGCGTTCAAAGGCAGCACTGTGCACATCCTCTGGCTTGCGGATTTGGTCCAAGTCCTTGACGTCGATGTCCCGCGCGAGCAATTGGGCCAGTCGGATCTGCGCCGGCCGCATCTCGCGGATGAGCGCCGTTTCTGATTTTGATTCAATGCCTTTTCGCACGCGATCGCCCAGGTAGATTGTGGCGATACCCAGCAGCGCAAAAGCCACAGCCAAAGTCAGTGCCCACGTAACCAAGCGGCCGACATACGCTTTGCGCAGCGCTGGTCGTTCCAAGCGCTCAAGCACTTCGCTCATCGTCTGCGGTCGATCTTCAGGGCGCTTGGCGAGGCAACTGCGCACCAGTGCAGCCAAATCCCGATCGACGCCCTTGGCCAGTGCTGCCACGTCCGGCACCGGTGCAGAGCGGTGCTTGTCCGCGAGTTCCTCAGCACTTTCAGCGGAATAGGGCGCGACACCGGTCAGGCATACGTACAGAATCACGCCCAAGGCGTAGATGTCGGTTCGTTGATCGCCGCTGCGTTCATCCCATTGTTCCGGGGCCATATACGCAGGCGTGCCCAAGCCGGCGGAGGTGACGCCCCACGCGGACTGCTTGGCTGCACGTCGGGCGCGCGTGGTTTCGAGGTCGAGCACTTCGCCGTTGACCGCTCCTTCCCCGGCACTGCGGGCAATGCCAAAGTCCATGATTACGCACTTGCGATCATCGGGAACCAGCATGATATTGGCGGGTTTCAGGTCGCGGTGCACGACGCCCGCTCGGTGCGCGGCCCTGAGCCCTCGGCACAAAGGTCCAGCCATTTCACGGACTTCTTGACTCGTCAGCGTCGGGCCCCTCTTGATTCGGGCCATCAGCGTCTCGCCGCGCAGGTGCTCCATGGTGATGAACTGGACACCACCGGCTTCGCCCAGGTCGTAAGTCCTGGCAATATTAGGGTGATTGACCGCGTGCGCCATCGCCACTTCTTTGCGAAAGCGCTCGATATCGCTGGGATCGTAGGCCTGGTCGGTCCACAGGGTCTTGAGGGCCACCCGCCGTTGCAGCAGCAGGTCGTCGGCCAAATACACAGTCCCCATGCCGCCTTCGCCCAACTGCTCGACCATGACGTAGCGGCCGGAAAGCGCCAGGCCACGCGTCCATTCTAGCCGCGAAACCCGCTGATCCGGCAGCACTTCTGGCCGCATGATGACGGCCTTAGCTGGCCCGGGCGAGGGAGCGTGGGGCCCCGCCCGGCGAGCCGGCAGCGTATGTGGTCCTGGTCCCTCCTGGTGCGAGGGGCGGTTTAGAGGCGGTGCAGCGTGATTGTCCTTTGGGTGCGGGGTATTGGACCCTTGATATACGACTGGCATCTCCAGGGTAGGGCCTAGACCCTCCACACCATCTGCCGTCTTCGTCACGCCAGGCAGCGGACTTTGTGCCGTAGGATTGCGCGCTTGGACGGGCACAGCCTGCTGTCCGGTCGGCAGGCGGGGTGCCGGTCGCACAACCTTAGCCGGTGGTTGCGGAATTGCCTGCAACTGAAGAGGGGGCGCAGCAATGCTCGGCGGGCGCGTCTGTGGCCGTGTGGCATCCAGAGGCTGACCGGGCGACGGATCGCCGCCCAATTTGTCACGGTTCGACTTGTCTGGATTCACTAGATTGTCCGAGGGTGTACTCGCCATGGGCCGCCAAAAACGCGTTGCGGGTAGATTACTCCGCCTGAGCGTGGACTCGGCAACCGGCGGCGTCAAGACTGCCAACCGATCCGCTGGATTGGCCCCATGTTGAGCCGGGCTCGAGCATCGTCGCCCCGCAGTTTGCCCGGACCGCCTGTCTTGATTCCGCCCGACCAGCATGCGTCAATGCGCCTATGGATGATCGCACCCTTTGGCGTTGGACGTGGTTGGTGGCTCTGGCACTTGGCGGCGTGTTTGCGCTGTCAACCCTAAGTCAATACGAAGCTTTTACCTTCCTTCACGGCGACAGCTCGTTCTACGCGACGGTCAATCGCTCCCTGCTCGATGGGCACCTCGAACAGCATCAACACCAGCCGATGTCTTGGTATGACCAGGATTTAGGCTGGAATCGCGAACTCGACGCCGGTTGGTCCAACATCGCTCTTGGCCGGGATCATCAGTATTATCCAAAACATCCCTTGCTTCTGCCCTTGCTTGGCACGCCTTGGTATGCCCTCTTTGGCAACAACGGGCTTTTGCTGATGAATATCCTAATGTTCGTCGGCGCCTTGACCCTGGCCTTTCGCATTGGCGTTCGTGTGGTTCGGCCGGAAGCCATTGCTGTGACAGTTGTTTTGCTGGCCATGTCGCCGATTTTCACCCGCGTCGCCTACAGCTACTCCAACGACATCCTGTACACCGTGCTCGCCATTTGGGGTATCGAGCGCTTCCTTGCCGGCGATTTCTCCTTGTCTGGCCTAGGCTTTGGCCTCAGCATTGTGTCCAAACCGACCACGGCGCTCCTGGCCATTCCCTTTGTCGTTTGGCTACTATACAAACATCAAGTTAAACCACTCTTGCGGATGGCCACTTGGGGAGCGCCACCGATCATCGCTTGGCTATTGATGAATTGGTGGATGTTCGGCACGCCATGGACCACGGCCTACAACCGCATCCTGGTCAGGCACAATGGCCAGCCAAGCACGTTCGATATTGCCTCTAAATTTCATCGACCTTGGCCTCAGGGGTGGCGCGAGATCTGGGGGGCCCCCTACGAGGGACTGTGGGAGAATTGCAGCTTAGCCTTCGCAGGCTTACTTGGTGTGCCGTGGCTGGCGCGGCGGGCACCGCTGCTGACCGTGACGCTGCTGCTGTCAATGGCCGGATTCTTCTATTTTTACATACCTTTTGAGTACACGTATGCCCGCTTCTTCTTGCCCTGGGCGACCTTGCTGGCCGTGCCTTTGGCGATCTTTCTCGAGCGCATCGTCGCTGGGGCGATGGCGGTCTCGGCATGGCTGGAGAAGAAACATCAAGCATTACCCCTGATTGCTTTGCTGGCCCTGGTCCTCGCGATCGGGCTTGGGCGCTTCCTGAGCCAGGGAGATGGGCACCGTTGGCACGCCAGCCAAGCGATTGCACAGGCCAAAGTCGAGGAAAATCCAGGACCTCAGGCCATCCCCTGCGACTACTTCAATCCGGCTCAGCAGAAGTGGGAATGTGCGACCCGTGATCCGGAGGCCTGGCAGCGCTGGGGGCTAGCCCTTCAAGATCAATGCAAAATGCCCGATGGCTCGGCCGGCTGGCTCTGGCTACACCCGCATCCCAACGCCGCAAAACGCATTACGTTTTCCGAATTGCCGTCGGGTCGTCTGACTTTGCGGTATGGCCTAGCGCCCTCGGCCCGTCAGACCGGGTTGGAACTGCGCGTGCAGGATGGGCAAGCGCCCGTGCAGACGCTGCAAGTCAAGGATATCGGGCAGATCCATGAGTTGCAGCTGCCCCAACACGCAGCGAAGTTCTCGATCGAACTGCCGCGGCAAAGCAACGATTGGCGGCACTTCTGCGTCGATTTGTACGTCGACTGACGGTTCGGCGGGGTCAGTACCTATTCAACGCTTTGAAATAGAAAGAAAGTCTCCGGGCTCAGCCCCGCATTAGCCTGCAGATTCGGCGGAGCGGCTGAGGGGCGCGTTGCTCCAACTTCGGAGGCAAAAAGGCTTGTATAGCAAACCCTGAACCCTTTGTTCCCCAACCGTTTTTTTCGAAATATAGCCAAGCTTGGCAACCGGCAATGCCCCCCATATCGGTGCCAGCATCCGGTCGGACGCTTCGCTAGGCCTTGGGGCAACTGCGAAGCCAACAGGCTTGTATAGCAAGCCCCGAACTCTTCGTTCTCCAATCGTTTTTTCCGAAATACAGCCAAGCTTGGCTGCCTAGCCTTGCCCAGCCCACCGGCAGCAGAATTCGGCCGGACTCTTGGCTAGGGCTTGGCGGCGGGCAGGGCCGTCGACGGCGATGCAACCGTTGGTACATCAACAGGAATTGCAGCAGCGGGCGTTGCAACGGCAGGCCCGAGGGCAGCGGGCGTGGCGCGCGACCACAGCGACCAGTGCGCATTTTCAAAGACGAGGTGGGGCGCGTCCCCCAAGGTCCCGCGGTAAAAGCCTAATTGCACGCGCTGGCTCGGATCGGCTTGGCGTCCCTCCAGCAGGCGGCGAGGGGCTTCCAAGTCCGGGCCTGCTGGCCCGGGCGCGCGGCGAACTAGGTAATAATCGAAGTAATCTTTGTAGGTTGCATAGTCAAAGCGTTCGGGCGTCCATTCAAAGCGCGGCGGGAAAGGCGGAGGCTCTGTGCCGCGGCGGTACTGCACCGGCGAGATTGTGAACTCTGCGAAACCAAAGGAAGCGCTGCCGCCATTGCGGGCCTGATAGTACTGATGCAGGTGCAGCCATGTCGGCTGGAACGTTTGGGCGCTGTCGCGGTCATAGATCAACCCGAGTAGGCGCTTGCCTGGCAAAGCATGTTGTAAAACATCGCCTAGGTTGCCCACTTCCTGGTCGGTTTGCTGCATGGCTTGGTCGTGAACTTGGGCGGTCTTGATGCCAATCCCGATTGCTATCAGGGAGATGGCTAGCATCACCCGCCCGGGCAGCTTGGCCAGAGGTCCCAAGGCCGGCAGCATCGCAAGGGCCAGAGGCAGGAAGCGATCGTTGATCGGCGCTATCAGCTTGTAGCTATTGGGCGCGAACAGGTACAGTGCAATGGTGCATGCCAGAACGGCTTCTGGCCCATAAGTCGTCGGCGTCAGCTCAGGGGCAAGGCCTTGCTCCGGCTCGGGCGGTACCGGCGGCCGTTGCCATGTGCCACGCAACGCAATCAAGAGGAATATCGCGAAATAAAAGAGGATCGCCAAGTGATCGTCCTCATGGCCCCGGTAGACGTCCAGGCCGTGCGATTGCCACTGATGCAGCGTGTCTGCAACCGGCTGAAATTGCGCCTGTCCTTCGGCCACGCCTTGGGCCACACCGGCCCGCCCACCGTCCATGCCGCGCTGCAGGACCGCTGAGCGTTTCACCCAGTACAGAACGGCCAAAACCGAGGGAATTGCCGCGATTAGGGCGCGCCACAAACCCGAAAGCGCATGGCGCCAACCGAAGGACGGCCGCATCGCTACCGTCTGCACCGCGCAGGCGATCGCCAGCCACGCGTACAGCTGGGCGTGCATGTAGAAGACTGCGGTCGCGAGAAAAGCAAAGACCCAGGCAGGCTTAGCAGATGGTCGGCGAACCAGCCAAGCATGAGCCGCCAGGGCCAGCAATGCCAAGGGCATCGCCGAGCAGTAATTGATAAACCCCCAAAACGCAAAGGAATTAAGGGCCACGGGAGCGACTAAGGCCCCGAGAATCGCCGGGCGACCGTGCGACCGCAACCAGATACCGACAGCCAAGGGCAGGCTGGCGAGGCCCGCCGTGGCGACTAGGCGTGTCGCAGTCTCGACGTCAAAAATATAAGAAAGCCAGTGACTTAGGAGGTAGAATGCTAGGTACTGGGTGCGGAATAGATCGACCGTAAAGTAGGAACTCCAAGCCGCTTGGTGCTGGCCGTGGATCGCTGCAATCGTGCCCAGGTGTTGGGGATAGTCGACCCAGGGCAGCCACTGCGCCCTGAGCAAGGGCCAAGCGATGCAACCACCGGCAAAGGACAAGATCGCGACGGTCAAGACGTTTTGCGGGTCAAGGCGGGTTAGGCGGCGGCTGAGATGGGGCGCAAGGTCGGCCATGGCCTCAAGTATGGTCGGGGCCACGGTTGCGTCGCAACCCCTGGCGCGTCTCGACCCGCTCCCGAGTTCGGCAGCGTTTGCACCGACGCTCGGCTTGGGTCATTGTAGGCGGCGTAGGCAGTTGCGCAGGGCAACGGCGGGCGCGGGGACACGGCGGTGGCAGCGGTTCGTGGGCCGACGACCCTTGAATCCCCAGCCGACATCGCGCGTTTGCTTGGCCAACGGAGGGTTGATGCAGACCACCTTGAAACGATGCCTGACCTTGGTCCTGGCTTGCGCTGGTTTGAGCGGCTGCCTCGGCGGAACGTATGAAATTCCTCGTGATGAGGCCGAGAGACTGCTGCAGGTGCCGCCCGCTGAACGGGGCCAACGGGTCCACGCAGTCCAGCGCTTCGTTACGGCGACGGAAGTGACGGCCGCTGAGCCCCTGCCGCCTCCTGCCCCCTATCCCACTGGCGCTGGCTACGGCCCGGGTTATCCTTATGGTGGCGGGGGTTATGGCCTCTACGGTCCGTACTTGCAATGGGGCACGCCGTACTATCAACCGGTTGGCTCCTCGGCGAGTCGCACCTCGGTCGGCACGGGGCAGCCCGACAATAATTCAGCGCGATCTCCAAGCATTCCCCGCACTGGCGGCGGCAGCAAGGATGGAGGGGCGGTGGTCGCCGCGGCGATCGTCGCAGGCGTGGCCATTGGCGTGGGCTTGGCCTTGTCCGAAGGTGCGCGTTATGATGGCGATGTTGCGGTCCATCCCCACCACCCGGTGCACTTGCTGCGCAGTGACGGCGCGCAATATGTCCGTGGTCTTGACGAGTTGACGCCTGAGGACCTGCAGGGGCCGGTCAAGCCCATCCTCGTGGGCCAAGAAGGCGCGGGTCTGTGGTTGCGCGGCCGGGCTCCCCTGGCGCGCACAGGATTCACCTTTCAATTCGGGGCGGGACAGGACAACCTGATGCTTCCGGGCAAGAAGCTGGAGTCAGGTCTGGGCTGGCGATTCGCGGGCGGCTATTTCCTCAATCAATGGACGGGGTTGACCCTCGAGTCTCGCATTCAACGCGCCGACAATGGCGATGACAGCTACCACCAGGTGCGCCTGGGCGTGGAACTGCAGTTCATGCCGATTGCGCTGTGGCGGCTGCATCTAGGCGGATTTGCAGGTGTAGGCCGCAATCTCTTCGCCTCGGCCGGCACCAATTTGCCAGCGACCGATGGCGTGCGCACGTACACCGCCTTTGGCGCGCAAGTGGAAGTCGACCTGACCACCCGCCTTGGCTTGACTTGGCGCTATTGCGAAGAAATGGCGACTGGTTCCGCGGATTTGGTGCGAATGGCACCGTCCTGGCTCATCGGCCTCGCCGTGTACTGAGCGCGCCGTTTGGCGGCACGGACATTTCTGTGCGTCTGGCATTTTCTAAGGCAATCCGCTACATCGCCCTTCGCTGCACTTGCTGACGATGGGCGCCAGCGCATTTTGCTCACGGGCAGCGTTGATGTAGGCCAAGCGTCCGGCGCAATCGCTGTCCTGGGTGCAGCTGCAGTCGGGATAGGTCGCAGAATCAAAGCACAACCAGCCGCTGGCACAGGTGCGCGTTGCCGATGTGCCGCAGACGGTCAATGTCGTGTCGTTCTTGGCGCAAGCCTGCCCATTGCCAAAGGAACTGATTTGCGTACACGCAGGCGGCGTGACAACGTTCAGCTCGGTGCTGGCCGTGGTGCAGCTGAAGCTCACGAACGTCGCGGTCCAGACGGCGATGTTGGCAGCAAACCTTTGCCTTTTCATAGCGGTTGCTTGGCCCAGCGGTAGAGGGTCGAAGCGGTCAGCACCACGCGTTCGTCGGCCGCATGGACGCCGAGTCCAATGAGCGTTTCCGCCGCCGCGAACTTGAGCGCCGGGCTGGTACCCGGGGGAGACTTGATGTCCTCGACGTTCCAAGATTTACCATCCCAAACGCGGAGTTGCCCCTTTGTACCACCAATCCAAGCCATGCTGGCGCTGACCCCGCCCACCGCGTTGTAACCAAACTGACTGCCCGTCAACTTCGCGGCATCAAAGGCCGTCCAGGTGCTGCCGTCGCCAATGGCTACCCACGGGGCGTCAATCCCGCCGACCGCGTAGACTTGCCCGGTATCGGCGACCCAAAGTTGGGCCGGGGCCACCGCGACGGTTTGTAGGCTCCAGGCGCCGTTCTTGCCGTGCAACACCGCGCCACCGCTCGACAAGGCTACGCCAACATAGACGTCGCCCGGGGTCCGCGTCGCCACGCAGTTGAAGCCCACGTCCGTCGTCCAGGACACGCCGACGGGTAGCGTCACCGCGCTGAGGTCGCTGGCGAGCCAGTTGGTTCCGTCAAAATGCCATACATTTCGACTACTTCCCACAGCCCAGACATCCGTGTCGCTGCTGCCGGCCACGCCTTTGAACTGGACGGGCGGCGATGGAGCGACATCGCCCGCGACGATCCACGTGTTCTTTTCCCGCTTTGCCACGGAATTGCCACTGCCGACCACGTACCAAGTTCCCGTGGGGGACACCCAGACGCCCTGTAAGTCGCCAAGATCATTATCTTTTGGGCTGAGGTCGCTCAGGGTCGTGTCGCTCAGTTGCCAGGCGGACGCTTTGTCGCCGACTACGGCGTATTGGCCCGGTTGTCCCGGGATGATCGCGCAACTGCGCAGCTTTTGGCCCGAAGCAGTGTCGACCGTCGGCGCGTATTGGGCCCACTTGAGGACGCGCGGTCCGCTCCCAGTATCCGAGGCAGAATCTACGGTTGCGGTGTCGCCGCCATCGCCGGCACCGGTATCGGTGGCAGCGCTCGCGTCGGCCGTGGTCGTGGCCTTGGTGCTGCAGCCGACGGCCCAACCTGCCAGCACAATGGCCAGCATTTGTCCAAGGTTTCTCATTCGTTTCATACCCGCCTCATCGTGCAATGTGGGTGCAGCATACCGTTTGCCGGCACCCTCGTCATCCCTGAAACCAGAACCAAACGCTGTACCTCGAACCCAGCCTGAAATTCGGGCTCGAGGCGCTAGGTGCTTAAAATGTCAGGTATAATTGGTGGCTGCCCCGACTGCAGAGGCCTCAGGGCCAAAGCCCCGTCGACCACCGTCAGTTGCATTTCGGCCCCAGGCTGCAGGTCGCCATCGAGCACGCGATCGCTGACAAATGCCTCCACCAGCGATTCGATACGCGCGCGCAAAGGCCTGATTCCTAAAGCTGGATCGAGTCCCGGGCCGAGCACAAGGTCCACCACGGCAGCATCGGCCTCAAAGCGAATCAAACGCGCCTGGTACAAGCGTTCTGCACTCTTGCGCAGCGCACGGGCGACGATGACCTGGGCCGACTGCCGAGAAAGCGGCTGAAATACCAGTACATCGTCGATCCGACTGAAGAAGTCCTGGGGCAGGGCGGCCCGCGCCTTGTCGACGACCGCAGCCACCACAGCGTCGCTGGCCGCCGAATCGCCAGAAGTGCTTGTGGCAGCAGGCATATCTGCGCCAAAACCGATGGGCTTGCGCCTCGCGCCGGCAGCCAGCAGATCGGCACCCAAGTTAGCCGTGAGAATTACAATGCAATTGCGGGCATCGATGATGTGCCCTTGGGCGTCCGTCACTCGGCCGGTATCAAGCAATTGCAGAAGAAAAGCAATGACTTCCGGTGCCGCACGATCGATTTCGTCAAACAAAAGCACGCGATAGGGTCGCTTCTGCAACGCCTGGGCGAGAACCCCTTGCTGACCGTGGCCGACATAGCCGGGCGGCGAACCAATCAGCCGGGACAGGGTGTGGGCCTCAGAATACTCGGTCATATCAAAGCGTTGTAGACTGTCGTCGGCGATGAACAGGCACTGCGCCAGGGCCCGCGCCGTCTCGGTCTTGCCTGACCCCGGCGCACCGACAAAGAGCAGTGAGGCTACCGGCCTATCTCCGCTAAATCCGGCGTAATTGCGTTGAATTCGCCGAGCGATTCGCAGCATCAACGCGTCGTGGCCAATGACCAAACCCTGTAACTCTTGGGCCAAATCGCGAATGCGCCCGCGCTCATCGGCCAGCAAGCGCTCCATCGGCACCTGGGTCAGCCCATGAACCGCCCGCGCCACGTCATCGGCCTGCACCACCGTTTTTCCCGCCCGGCGCGCCTGAGCTCCGGCACGATCCAGAATGGAAATCGCTTTGTGCGGCAGGCTTTGGTCGGTGATGAAGCGGTGCGACAAATACACGGCGCTTTGCACCGCGTCATGGCTGTACGGCACCCCATGGTGGCGGGCGTAAACCGGCGCAACGCCTGCAAGAATCTGGATGGCTTGGGGCACAGTCGGTTCGGCCACCGGCACGAGCTGAAAGCGGCGTTCCATTGCGGGATCTTTGAGGATATGCCGCTCAAACTCGGCCTGCGTGGTCGCGCCGATCAGCGGGAACTTGCCGCGGGCCAAGGCGCTCTTGAGGTCGTTGGCGGCGTCAAGGGGACCATCGCCTGTGCCGGCACCCATTAAGGTATGGATTTCATCCATGAAAATGATGACACCGCCGTCGGCCTTGGCCACTTCATCGCGGAGTTTGCGCATCCGTTCCGAAAAGGCCCCACGCAGCGCGGTGCCGGCCAGCAAGGCAGACACCGGAATCTCCACAAGAATCGCGTCGCCCAGCCGACCGTAGCGCTCCGGTTGCGTCGCTAGGCGATGGGCTAACCCTTCGGCAATCGCGGTTTTGCCGACGCCTGCCGGCCCAACAAGGCACGGATTATTGGTTTGGCGCATCATCAAGACGTCAATGATCTGATCGATCAGGTCATCGCGGCCAAAGACGGCATCAATTTCACCGCGTAAGGCAGCAGCGCTCAAGTTGCGCCCCAGCTCACAAAGGGCAGGGTACTGCGCCGGATCGAGGTCGCGGCGCACCCCTTTGCTGGTCCCCGCCTTGCCTTGCCCTTGATTCGTCAGCGATTGCGGCTTGTTGGCTGGCTCGCCCGGCTGATCACCGCCATTTGTAGGCGTCGCGGTCGCTTGGGCCGGCGTCACGGCGCGAAGGGGCTGATGCAAAGGCGCGGGCGGTCGCGGCACGTGCGGCGCGGCTATCGGTGCGGGCGGACGGGGCGCGGTCGGTCGAGATATCGGTTGAGGAATCGGTGGTTGCGACGTTGTACTACCAACTCGAGGCAGGTCCGTTCGGCTCGGCCCTCGGTCGTCCCCTCCCCGCAAGGCTGGCCGCGTACCCGTCGTGGCGCGATCGTTTTGCAGGTTCACAAGGCCAATGGCCCGCGCCCGCAGCGCCGTTGCATGAACGCCGGCGCGCTCTAAAGTCTTGAGCGCTAAGGCATTTCGCACACGTAGCACACTCGCGAGTAGGATCACGGAAGACACTTCCGGCGACCCCGTGGAATCAGCCAGTTGCACGGCTTGTGCGTAGATTTCTTCCAGGGCCTCAGCCGAATCCTCGCGCTCGGTCATGCGCTCGAGGGTGTCGAGCAGTCGGGTGTCATCGACGCCCGCTTCAAAAAGCAGCTCGCGTGCCGGGCAGTTGACGATCAGCATCGCCGCCACCAAGTGTACGGACGTGGTCGGGCGCCCCGAAGCGCGGGCCACCTGATCGGCCTGCTTGAGGATGGTGCGGACGTCTCTGGACCACCGATCCGCCACAGTCTGCCTCCACCCCGCTAGGGGCCCTTGCCGAGAATCAACGCATCACTGCGCGTTTTTGTACCGCGCGGGCATCGCGCTCTGCTGGGCAACTGTTGAGACGTAAAGCGGTCTTTGCGAGGATTGCCCGTGCCCAGGCCTTCCGAAATTGCCGCGCAGGTATGACCGGTTCGGGCACTGCCTGTCAACCGCCCGTGCCCTGCGCCTATTTTGCGGCGACGTGTCGCGCGAAATACCTTGAAATTACGCTATTTGCTCGAACGGAAGGGCCAACCAAGTCCAGCCTTACGCCCTAGCCGGGCCGAGGCAACGCCCGCCACACGACCATGCGAATCTTGGCAGCAACCTCAATGGTTACCTGGGCATGGGGGGCGACTTCGATGGGTTCACCGTCGAGGATGACGAGGTCCGGTCGCGAACCGTTGCGCCAGGACAAGCGCTGCACCGTGCCGAACTGCAAATGCGGGCTATTGCTCAGATTTCCCCGAACCATGCCGAGGACGGCCGCCTGCGATGCCATCGGGCCCAAGGCCGAAAGGGCCATGTGCAATCCGTCGACCGCGACACTGTGAACACCTGGAAATGGTTTGACAATCTTGAAGAAGCAAGGAAGCGCGCTGAGCACGCCAGCGGTCACCACGGGCAAGTGGACCAGTCCCGGTTCGATTTGCACTTTGCCGCGGATCGGCGCGAAGCGATCGCCGGCCAAGCGTTGCAGCGCCAATCGCGTCAGCGTCAGGCCGACGCCGGTGACTCCCATGTACGGGCCTTGGCGATAATCGGCGTGAATTCGGGCAACTGCGCCGATGCTGGCGGTCATGCCCACCCGTGACGGCTGTCCGTCCACGCGCACGCGCACGATGGGTACGCGTTGCAGCCGACGCACGCCACGGGTCCAAGCCAAAAGGATTCTTTGTGCAAGCCGCGCCGGGTGTTCCGAGCCAACCAAGGCCGAGGCTATCGTGTTGATCCGGCCCGCAGGCAAGGCCAGCAAAGGGGGCACTTGGTCCAGGCGGCCAGCGGCATCAAAGCGCGTCAAAAGATTACACAAAGTGCCGTCACCACCGCCAATGACGATGAGTTCTGCGGGCACGGCGTTGAGCGAACGGATTAGTGCATCAATATCGCTGGGTTGGTCGGACATCACCAAGCGCAGGCGCGGTGACGACGAAGCCAGCACGTGCGCCAACTCAACCGCCGACACGCGACCCGCTGCAGGATTGATAAGACCGACCAACATCGCAGGCTTCCGCCGGGGACGCGCCACACGCCGCGGGTGCGTAGCATTGCCGTAGCGGGGCTGTAGATGCAAGCGTTGGGCTGCGCGAGACGTTCGCTGTAGATCGCCGTCGCCAACCGCGCGTCCTTGCTTGCAGGGACCAAGCGATGCAGCATCGACGGAATTGGGCATAGGTCGGCTACAGCTAGGAGTGGTTCATGGCAGAGGAATTCGACTTCTTGGCCCCAGAGCAACCGCTTGAGCCAGCTCAATCGGAGGTCTTGCCTCAAGCCCAAGCTGCCGAGGAACTGCTGCAATTCCGTGGCTATATCGTGCCTTGGGCCTCCCAGGCCCTGCTCAACCGTTGTCCTCAGGCGAGGGCGTGGCGGGGTGCCAAGGGCCACATGCAGGCCCGGCTTGACATGGATTCCCATTTGAAACAGCTGCATCAAGCCCTGCTGTCCGGGCCGGCGCATCAGTTGCTGGCCTATCGGGCCTGGTGGCCCCAGGTTCTCCAGCAGCGCAGCAGCGGTCAAGCTGAACTAGCTGTAACTGCAGCGGTATTTGCCGAAGCGCTGTACCGATTTCTGCCCGATGCTTCAGCTGCCGTGGCAGTGTCGCTATGGCGGCAGGCGTTCCCGGTTGAGGCGGTTGCCACGTCGGTGCGTTTGCGATAGAGTCGCGCGTCCTTGCGCAGTGTCCAAATGAGGAATTCCCGATGAAGATCACATGCCCAGCCTGCAATGCCAGTTATCGGTTACCTGACGAGCGCATTCAAGGCAAGAACCGTATCTTCAAGATTGGTTGCAAGAAGTGCGGTGCCGAAATTCGCGTTCGCGGTGTCGAGACGGCCGAGGAAGTGGGGCGCACGACAATGCCCTTTGCCTTGGAACTGCCTGATGCTGCAAAGCAAACGGCGAGCCTGCAGGTGTGGTTCGCGGGGCTCGAAGGCAAACAGGTCGGTCCCTTGACCGAGGCCGAAGTCGCCGAACACATCGGGGCCGGGCGCCTAGGGCCCGCTGACTTGGTGTGGAAGAAGGGATTTTCGCAGTGGATGCCGGTGCGTGAGACGCCACCGTTTGACGAAATGGTGGCCGAAGCGCCGCCCATTCCGGCCGAAGAGAAGCCTGTCGAGAAGAAGGCACCGCGTCGAGCGCAGACTCTGGAACTCTCTGCAGCGATGATTGAATTGCTGGTCAAGCTCGATGGTCAACAGGAAGGTGCTGAGGCGCAGACGGTCGAGCCGCCCGCCCTGCCGGCGTTGGATGCCCCGGCGTTGCCGACTTTGGATGCCGATCTGCCGCCGCCGGTTGCCGCGCGATCGGCTCCAAGTGGTGATCGTGCTGTCGTGCGACCTGCCGTCGCTAGCAAGGCAGATGGTGTTGATTTGGTTGGGGATATGGCGACGGCTGTATCTCCCGTGCTGGCAGCCGCGGTCGGCGCTCCGCCTTCACCTGCGCGCAGCACCGGCCCGGTAGCCACGGCATGGAGTCAAGCGGCGGACGCAAAGGCCGCGGAAGCTAAGGCCGCGGAAGCAAAGGCTGCTGAGGCCCGAGCGGCTGAGGCCAAAGCTGCACAGGCCAAGGCTGCGGAAGCCAAAGCGGCAGAAGCGAAGGCTGCGGTAGCCAAGGCTGCGGAAGCCAAGGCTGCCGAGGCCAAGGCTGCCGAGGCCAAGGCTGCCGAGTCAAAAGCTGCCGAGGCAAAAGCTGCCGAAGCCAAAGCTGCGGCCCTCGATAGCAAGACGGTCAAGGCTCCGGAATCAAACGGCAAGCCTGGCCAGGCGGCGACCAAGCCCGCAGAGGTTCCGGCCAAGGCGGGCGACAAGCGGCCGTCAATCGTCGTCAAGCCCCAGGCGGAATCACCAGCACCCAAGGGTAGTTCGCGTCCCAACATTCAGCCTGTTGAGGCGGCTCGTCCCGTCACGACCCCGGCTGCAGTGAGTGCTTCCCCCGCCGCCCAAGCCAGCGCGAAGGGCGCTGTGCCGCCCGCCAAGTCGCCTGCACCCGTGGCCGCCAAGGCTGCTGATGTCAAACCTAGCGTTCCGGCTGGCAAAGCTCCTGCGGCCAAGGCGACGACCAAGAGCAAGTCGGGCCTGTACGCCGCGGCCGGTGCTGCTGTGTTGCTGGTCCTGATTGTGGTCGGCGTGGTCGCGTCTCAGGGTGGAAAACCTGAAGAAAAGCAGACTGAAACTGCTGCTGCTGCGACGGCCCCCGCGGTTCCGAGCAAGGCCCAGCAGGACTTGGCTGCAGCCGTTGCCGCTGACAAGGCAGCTGCGGACAAGGCGGCGGCTGATAAGGCTGCAGCGGACAAGGCGATTGCCGACAAAGCGGCCGCGGACAAGACGGCCCAAGGCGATGCTACCGGTCCAGCGGCTGCAGGGGCCGAGGCGGATGCAACGGCCGGGCAACCTGTTGCAGCGGCTGTGGAAGTTGCCAAGGCGGATGAAGCTGCCAAAGGGGCTGACAAAGCTGTAGCACCTACCGAAAACAAGCCGGCTCCGGAGGCCAAGGCCGACAAAGCGGATAAGGCCGACAAAGCTGACAAGGCCGACAAAGCCGATAAGGCTGATAAGTCTGACAAGTCCGCCCACGATGACGCAGCCAAGACCGACGCCAAGGCGGAAAAAGCGGCCAAGGCCGAAGAAGCGCACGCTGCGGCTGAGCAGGCCAAGGCTGACAAAGCAGCGGCAAAGGCTGCAGAAAAGGCCGCTGCGGCGGACAAAGCTGCGGCGGACAAGGCGGCTGCTGACAAAGCCAAGTCGGACAAGGCTGCCGAAAAAGCGGCTGCGGCCGAGAAGGCCAAGGCGTCCAAGGACGATGAACTCGAGAAAATGATTGCCAAAGCCAAGGCTGACAAAGAAGCCAAGGCGGCCAAGAACCTGCCTCAGGCCGACAAACCGCCCGAACGCAAGAAGTCTGGGGATGACGACGAACTCGACAAATTGATGAACAAACACGCCAAGGGCGACAAACCGGCTGCTGGCGGTGAGGATACAGGCGGTGGCCTAAGTCAGGGCGATGTCAACAACATTGCTGCCCGGGTCAACAAGAAGGTGCTGACCTGCGTGATGCTCGGCGATGTCGAGGGGGAATCGGTCCTCAAGGTCGACGTCCGCGTGAACAGCGATGGCTCAGTCAACACCGTGAAAGTGCTTGGAAAGTTTTCGGCCTCGTCGGTCGCCAAGTGCGTCGGTGAAGCGGTCAAGTCCCTGCAGTTCCCGCAGTCCTCAGGGCCACCCAAAAAGTACACCCTCAAGTATTCCGTAGCTAATTAGCCACTTCCCGGGACGGATCAAGGCGCACATACCTTGAGACGGGCCAGCGGGGCAGCGGTTTGTTCGCGTTCGCGTTGGAGCCGACATGGCGTTCTTTCCCCACCGCCAGGGCACACTAGAAGTCATTTGCGGTTCGATGTTTAGCGGCAAGAGCGAAGAGCTCATCCGCCGGCTGCGTTTGGCCCGCATTGCTCATCAGCGTGTTCAGGTATTCAAGCCTGCGCTCGATACCCGCTATGCCGAAGAGGAATTGGTCAGCCATTCCAACTTTCGCATTGCGGCGCGCTGTGTGCAGAATTCAGCCGACATTTATGCACAACTCCATGATCTTACTGCGGTTGTTGGGATCGATGAAGTGCAGTTCTTCGATCCATCCGTGGTCGACATCGCCAATCGCTTGGCCAACCAAGGGCGGCGCGTGATCGTAGCGGGACTGGATCAGGACTACCTGGGAAATCCGTTTGAACCGATGCCGCGGCTGATGGCGGTGGCTGAGTACGTCACGAAATTGCTTGCCGTGTGCGCCATTTGCGGGGATCCGGCCAACCGCAGTCAGCGGCTGCGCGGGGGCGATGCTCAGATCGAGCTCGGTGCCAGTGACCGCTATGAAGCGCGCTGCCGTCGCCACTTTGAGCCCGAAGAAGTACGGCAGATGGAGCTTATTTCTGAACGCGAACAAGCACTTCGCTCGCCTAGCGCCCGTCCACTCAGCCCGCGTCCGACGACCGGTGAGGCCGTGCAGCCCGAACCGTCGCCGAGCGACATGGCGCGACCGCCAATGCGCTAGAGCGAATCGCGTTGGTCGCCTCGGCATTTGCCAAGAAATCGTTTGAAAGATTGAGGAGTTTCCATGACAAGCCACGTAGATTCCCCCAAGGCGGGCACCCTGCCACCAAGCCAGGGTCTGGACAATTTGTTCATTGGTATCGCGGGCTTGATTGGCGCGGGGAAGTCCACCTTGGCGACGGCGCTGGGCCGGCACATGGGCCTAGACGTGTACTACGAACCGGTCGAGGACAACGAGTATCTGGCTGATTTCTATCGCGATACGGCGCGTTACTCCTTCGCGACACAGATCTACTTGCTCAATCGGCGCTTTCAGCAACACCAGGAGATCATCTGGCGCGGCCGGCCGACCATTCAAGACCGTACAATCTATGAGGACGCGATCTTTGCCAAAATGCTCAGTGATATCGGGCTAATGGAGCCGCGGGACTATCGCACTTACCTCGGACTGTTCAAGCACATGAGCAACTTCATGTGCAAGCCCAGCGCCATCATCTACCTCGACGTCAAGCCGGACAAGGCGCTGGAGCGAATTCATCAGCGAGCACGCGGGGTTGAAAGTGGAATTTCCCTTGAGTACTTGCAGGCGCTGTACGACGAGTACGAGCGCTTTGTTCAAGACATTTCGCGAAGAATTCCAACGATTCGCGTGTCTTGGGACGAGTATCGCGATGTTGAGGAAATGGCGGAGGTGATTCGCCGCGAGTACATGCACGCCACCTTCCTGCGGACTGTGACCGCGTGGCAGCGCGTTTCGTAAGTATCCCAAGTGGTTTAGACGGATTCGCTGGTCGCGCGGGCCCAAGAGAGGGTACCTTGGCAACTTGGCGCAAAGCAACTTCGGGTGCGGCAGAGGTCAGCGATGGATAGGCCGGAATTGCGCGACGCTACGATCTTGCTGGTGGATGATCAATCCTATAACATCGCGCTTTTGCGGATGATTCTCAAGGCTGCGGGCTACGAGCGGATCTTGGCGACGACGGACTCGCGCGAGGCCCTGCCACTGTACGTGGAACACCGGCCGGATGTGGTGCTGCTCGACCTGTCGATGCCTCACCTGGACGGTTTTGCTGTCATGGCGCAAATCCGCGAAGTTGAAGCGAATTCTTTTGCGCCCATTCTTGTCCTGACCGCGGAGACGGACCCCGAAGTGCGGCTGCGGGCCTTGACGTCGGGCGCGCGCGACTTCCTCAACAAGCCATTCGACAAGACCGAGGCCCTGGCTCGCCTGCAGAATGTGATTGAAGTCAGACAGTTGCACAATACGGTTCGCCGGCAGAACGAGGAACTCGAAGAGAAGGTGCGGGCGCGCACGCAGGAACTCAGCGACACGCAAATGGAGATCATCCATCGCCTGGGCCATGCTGCCGAATATAAGGATAATGAAACGGGATTTCACCTCATTCGCATGAGCCTGTACGCCGCGGCGCTGGCGCGGCAGATGGGGCTGCCCGTGGCGGACGTGGAGATTATCGAGAGGGCCAGTCCCATGCATGACATTGGAAAGATTGGGATTCCCGATCGGATTCTGCTCAAGCCTGGCAAGCTCGACGCCGACGAGTGGCAGGTCATGATGTCGCACGCGGCGATCGGTGCCGACCTGCTGTCGGGCTCTCAGTCGCCCCTGGTGCAAATGGCGGCAACGATTGCGATTTCTCATCATGAGAAGTGGGACGGCTCAGGCTATCCGCGTGGACTGTCGGGCGAATCTATCCCGCTGGTCGGCCGTATCTGCGCGATTTGCGACGTCTTTGATGCCTTGACGACGGCGCGCCCCTACAAGCCGGCGTGGACGGTGGACGCCGCGCTGGCGGAAATCACCCGAGGCGACGGCCGCCATTTCGATCCGACCGTTGTGGCCACTTTCCTGACGACTTTGCCGGAGATCCTAGCCATTCGCCACAGATACCAGGAAGATTAGGGCAGAGCCGTGCCAAGGATTTGCAGACGGCCAGAGGCGATGGCTTGCCAGCCCAAGGCGCTGCCGGGAGATAGTCGATGTCGAGCGCGGTAGATACCTTAGCAAAAATCGATCTTTACTGTCAGTGGGAAGGCGCGATTCGCCCCGAGTTCCTGATGCGACTAGCGCGGGCGCGCGGCCTGCCGGAGGGCGAAGACTTGGCGATCCTGCGGGCCAAGCTGCGTCTGGAGAAGGCCGAACAACTCCCTGATTTACAAGCGTATGTGCGCCAACTGTTTCAGTCCGAGCAGGACGTGGAAGATGCGGCGCGCGATCTGGCAGAGACCCTGATTGCTGAAACCGTTGTTCATGTTGAAATCTTTGTAGATCCAACCGCTTGGTCCCACCTGAACCTCGACCCCGTGCAGCTCTTTGAGGCCATGGATCGCGGCCTGATGGGGGCGGTGACTGAGGTCGATGACGTCTTTCTTTCCTGGGTATTTGTGCCCGTGCTGCGGCGGGACCTCAGCGAAGGCGACGCGACGGCCCTGGTAACGGCGCTGATTGCCGGAGAAATCGAACGGCTGCGCGGTATTGCCGTGTCAGATCAGGGCGAAGCGACCCAGAACGCGGCGCACCTCAAGGCAGCCCTGGATGTGGCGCGCCAAGCCAGCCTAGGCATTGTGGTTTGTGGCGGCGATTTCGCGGGGCAGGCAAGCGTGGCCGAGGCCCTGGCCCTGGGCGCAAGTCGCTTGGTCGGTGCGGTGGCGGCCCTCAAAGATGCCAATCTTGTGCTGCAGTTGCGCGCGCATCGGACCCCCGTCGTGGTTCTGCCGTCCTGGCAACTGCTCACCGGGGCGGCGCGGACGATGGCCAGCCACCCCCTGCGCAAGTTCAAAGAAGCCGGGATTTTTACTGTGATTGGCAGTGGTTGGCCGCAGTGGCTTGGCACGTCAATGACGGGCGAGCTCGAGCAGATGGCGCTCCACCACCACTGGCGTCTGGATGATATGCGCAACGCCTCGAGTCGGGCCATTGAAGCGGCGTTCATGGAGCCCAATCTGCGCTTTCATCTTTCGAGAAGGATTGAGGTTTGGCGCCATCGACCTCTGGCGGGGCCGCCCAACAAGAGCGACAACTGGAGCTTGTAGGCGGCTTGCCGTGGCAGTTGGGCTGGACTGTAGCTTGGTGAGGGTCAGTTTCCAAATTTGTCGAGGCATTTCATGCGGTTGATCCTTTGCACTACACTCGCCATTGTCGGCTGTGGTCAGACGTACGGTCCGCCGGCGCCCGGCGTCTATTACCCAGAAACCCAAAATGGTCAGGGAGATACGGGGGGGCAGTCCAATGACGGCTCGACTGCGCAGGTCTGGGATGTGCCAGGCACCGACACCGGGTCGAGTGGCGTCGACGTTGGCCAGGGCGATATTGGCCTGGTTGACGGAGGGAAAACAGATACAAATCAAGTGGATGTGACGATCAAGGACACGACCGCCGCCGATGTCGGAACCAAGGACGCGGGCACAAAGGACACGGGCCCAGTGGATGTCGGTAGCACGGGCGGCAGCGGCGGCATGACGTCGGCCTCCTGCCTCGATGGCCAATACAGCGAGTCGGGGGTCAATCCGAATGCGGACTTATCGGCTCTGACAGCCGGTTACAGCGCAGCCAATGGCAGCGACTTTGTCGATCAGGCCCTGCAACTGCGCTATCCCACAGGCCAATGGATCATGGACTCGGGGGCCAAGTTCGACATGGGCGGCAAGAACTGCGTTCAGACGTTCTGGCAGGCCAGCCAAGCGGGTTCGGCCAGCGACGCGCTGATGCAGGCCTCGACGTTGGTACACGAATGTGGTCACCTTTTTGATAATAATTCCAGCAGTTTTGGCTCGCACACCTACATCGTCCGTGCCGATCTCAAGTTTACATGCAGCGGCTTATCGTATCAGGGCACAAACGCTGGATTTGCCCGCAGTTTGATCAAGCAGGATGCCTACGGTGCTGCGTGGCCGGCCTGCGCCAATTTTGGCGATCAGGGGTGCGACGGTTATGCGCCCATCTACCTCAACGGCAATCCTACGGACGGGCAATTTGATAGCGGCGATCAGGGCTTCGACATGTTGCTCGAGGAAAACACCCAGTACGTCAACTCGCTGATCGCCTCCCTGGCCTTTGCCAACCAGGTGCCTTACAGCGTCAGCGCCGAGGACGGAATTCTCACTTTCCTTTGGTATGTCGAGCGTTACCTGCACATGGCGCGTACGCAGTACCCGGCGGTCTATGCATATTTGTCGAGTAACACCTGCTGGCGCCAAGCGATTCTGACCAACTGGGGACGCGCTTGGTTCTACCTCAATCAGACCAAGGGCAATAACAAGCTCAACCTCGACGGGCCGCACCTGCGTGGTCTGGTGGCGACGCCCGAATTGCTTAACGAAATTGAACTCTTGCGCCAAGCTGAAGGCTGCGGCTAACCGACCTCTACGGCCGATCGATAAAAAAAGTTGCCAGCGGCGGCTTTTGCCTCACCATCCAATGGGTACCGCGCGCGTCCATTTGCGCGGTCGGAGGAGGCCCATGCTCGACGTCCCCATCGTCGATACCGCCTACGAGGCGCTGCCGCTGTTTCCACTGCCGAACTTCGTCGTTTTTCCCAATACAATGACGCGCTTGCATGTGTTTGAGCCGCGCTACCGCCTGCTCGCCTCCGACGCCATTGCCACCAACCGACTGCTGGTGCTCGTCGGGTTGCAAGGCGGCTGGGAGTCGGACTACTACGGGGCGCCACCGGTGCACGCCATCGGCTCTTTGTGCAAGATTATCAATGAGGAGCGTTTGCCCGACGGCCGCTACAACCTATTTGTCCATTGCCTCGCGCGCGTGCAGGTGACGACAGTGCATCGCCTGATGCCGTATCGCATGGCCAGCGTGCAGGTGTGGCCGGATTTGCCTTTTGATAATGTGCGCATGGACGATGTCATGCAGAGGCTGACCAGCATTGTCCGCGGCCTCATGGTCAAGCTTGGAGAGAACGGCGGGGCCCTCGGCGCGGTGCTGGCAGCGACGCGAAAGCCTGGAATTCTCACGCATCGACTAGCAGCAGCATTGGCGGCGGAACCAGCTGAAAGGCAAGCGCTTTTGGAAATGACGGACCCGATTCTGCGCGCTGAGCGACTGAGCGATTTGGCCAGCGACCTGCTGCTGCGCGTCGATCAGCCCAAGGTGGACTTTTCTGGCATCGACTTGGCGATGGTCAACTGATTAGATTTTAAGCGTATTTAAGGTCTTGTCGCTACGCGCGAGGGTTTGCTCTGTCGGCGGTCGCTTCTGAATCATGGGGTGCCGGCCGGCTCCGCACGGGTGCCTTCGGACCTGGATTGGATGGGTGGCCATGTCTGAACTGCCTGAAAAGAAACCGTTTGTTTCCGGCATTCACGGCGGTTGGCGGCGCGCCCTCGGGATTGCCGCACTGCTAGGCTGCTTGGCTGCTGCGTATTGGCATCAGCAACGCCGTGGGCACGACCTGGAAGTGAGTGTTTTGTTGACGCATGTGGCAGCTCAGGTTCCTGGAGCGCTGCTCGGGCGCGAACGCTTGGTGGAGGTGACGATTGCCACCCGCAACCGCCAAGGGGCGCGGCTGAGGTTGACGATGCCCTTTGTGCGCGGCCAGGCACCGGAAGCGACAAAGGCTGAAGCCCTTGAAATTGCAGCAGATGTGACGACCGTTGAGATCGGTTGCCAGTTTTCTGTGCAAGATGGCGGCACGACCCTGCGCACCCGCACCAACGTGGCCATTGACCCGAGTCGACAGGGCGTGCAGACCCTGGACCCCGACGATTGTGGTCGGCCCGTGCCCTAGGCGTAGCTAGGGTAAACTCCCTGAATGTACTAAGCGTTACAGCTACTTTTCGCTCCTGCCTTCCTTGACTTCTTCGCGCTTGGTCCGCGGCAGGTCGACGTTGGGCAGCAGTTTGTGGGCATAGGGGCTCAGCCACAGTTGCTGGTGTAGTGCCACGCCTTGCTTGGCTAACTCCGCTTCATGGCTGATAAACTCCACGTTGCGCGATTCGCTGAGGTAGCCTCCTTCCCAGTTGGAGGTGCCGACCCAGAGGACCGCGTCGTCGACTACCATGTACTTGCTATGTACCGTCCGGGCAAAGGGAATATAGCCGGACTTGGCCTGGGGCAGTGTGACCATCCGAACTTCGACATGGGGCAGCACGGTCAAACTTTGCAGCCACTTCTGGCCCGGCATGTCAGAATTCCAATCACTCACAAGCAGTTGCACCTCCACGCCCCGCGCAGCCGCGGCGCGAATCGCATTGTCGATGACCGGATAGAAGTGCTGGGCGTGGTCCAGGGGCACGTACTTCAAGACCTGGATTTGAATGCGCTTCTTGGCCGTATCGATAAGATGAGGCAGCTCTGACTCGCTATCGCCCACGCCCGCAGGCAGCCACTCGTGCGGGCTTGCGACCAAGTAGCCGCTATCATTGCGTTCTGGCTCAGGTCGATCATTGGCGTGCAGGACCGGCACGGGCTTCCCGGCCGCTTGGAGGGCCTGAGCCTGCCAGTCATGATCAAAAATCCCTTGGAGTTGCGCAGAGATGTGAGCAGATCGTGACAGGACGCCCAGTTCGTGGATGTGCTTGAGTGAGCGCCAATCGAAGTTCTGGCTACCCAAATAGCCGATCTGCCCGTCAACAATGAAGAATTTGGCGTGAATGATGCCGCCGCCCTTGCGCTGAGGTCCGGGGTCGAGTTTGGACCAATCGAGGACGCGAAGCTCTGTATTCGGCCATGATTGCACGATCTTGGCGGTCGGCTCGCTCTGGTGCCAGAACTTCTTCTCGACCAAAACACGAATGTGCACGCCTCGTTGCGCCGCATGGGCCAGGGCATCCATGGACGCCTGCAGCGCTTCGGCCGGTTGGTGAGCCAGGTAAAACTCTTCAATGTCAATGGTTTTCTTGGCAGCGGCAAACAGCTCAGGCCAGGCCTTCTCCGGGCTGCGCAGTGGCTGGCTCAGGTCCGTTTCCACCGGCTGGCTGTACAGGAGCTCAAACTGCGCCGGTTCAGCCCAAGCCAGGGCGGGTAGAAGCAGGGTGAGGATGGGTAGAAAACGCATGAGAAACCTCTGGTTGGACGGCAGCAAGTGGCAGGAGGGCCACCGGTGCCGAGGTGCGTAGAGCATCGACGACTGCTGGGGCAGCGTCAACCACAGCCGTGGGCGGGGCAGGGGCGGCCCTTGTCCCAGAGCCAAGCTCCTGGCACCCTGCAAAGGCCGCCCTGCGCGGCGGGGAGGGCGTAGATGGTCGACCGCAGCGCGTGGAGAGTCACAGTGCGACGCTTTGGTGCGCTTGCGTTGGGGTTGATGGTCGCCCAGTGCTCAGGGGCGCAGCAGGCTGAACCAGCGGCAAGCGGGCAGACGGCCCCGCCTTCGGACTGCCCTGCGACCCGGACGGTCAAGGTCGGGCAATGTCGTGGCAACACCCAGCCTGGCTACGGTATTTCGCCGGCCCGGCCGTTGCAGTGGGGGCTGACGGCTGCAGGCGGGCTGTACTTTGGCAGATTACTCTGTCCTTCTGGTGCGTTGGCCCAGAGTCGGCGCATCAATCGGACCGGCAATGTGTGGGAGGTGCGGTGCCCCGACGATCCGGCGACCCACACCTGGTACTTGAGTGCTCAGTGCGGAGACCCGTGTCCTCCTGAAGGGTTTCAAGTCATTCCGGACGAGGCGCTGCAGCACTATTTGCAGTCCGTGCGCGCTCAGGAGAACGGGGACCTGGCAGGGGCAGAGGCTCAAGCGCGTACCGCAGCTCGGCTAGCACCGCCCAATGAACTGCTGACGTCGTGGCTGGCGACGGTTCTGGTGCGGATGGGGCAACTGTCGGACGCGATCAAACTGTATGAGTTCGCGATTCGCATGAATCCCGAAGACCCTGAGCCCAAGCTCTATTTGGCCATGGCGCAGCGTGTGGCTGGGCACGCCGAGGTCTACGAAGCGGCGCTGGTCGACCTGTTAGCCAAGCTGCCGCCGAGCCATGTCCTGGTGCCGGAGTTGCAGTGTCTGCAGGCGGAAGTGCTGCAGACCCAGGGGCGGGCCGTGCAAGCCAAAGCGTTGGCCGACGCCGCCTGCAAGGGGGGATTTGACGGGTGCTGCAAGGGGCGGTGACGGCTGGGGCGGCGAAGGGGACGGTGCCCAGAACGTTGTATAGCAACGGGTAAAGTGATTGATATTGAACGGGGAATTCTGATGGCGGGGAGCGTGCGACCGGGACTGTCGCTAAGGGCCGAAGCGCACAAGGACGATGTATAGCAAGGGTCTAAGATCCTGCTATGCAATCATAATTCTGTCCAGCCACACCTTATGCGACAGTCGGTGTCGCACTGAGCTGACGGCCAAGCTTGGGGGCTGGCAGGGCGACGGCCGGCGGCTTGCCCGTTGGCTCCAACTGTGTGTATAGCAAGGTCTCAACTTCCTGATAAGCCTGGTGAATAATGCGCCGAGTCGCTCTTGCGACGATCGGTGTCGCACGGCCATCGGCAGCTTCGTGGCGGTCGCAGGCGGACCTCACGCGCTCGGGCACCGACTGCCTCGCCGCTGTATAGCAAAGGTCTAATTATCGACAATTAAGGCGAAAAATCGATCAGCCGCTACGGAGCCCCGACCAGCGAAAGGTCGTCGATGAACGGCCCAGCGTAATTGTTGTTGATTTGGTCGACCGTGGCGAAGCGGAACCGGAGCTGGATCCCCTTCTTGCCGCCAAACGCCGCGCCGATGTCCTGCTTGAATGCCACCCAAGTCTTTAGATTGGCACGCGATAACGCGTAGGACTTGGTGTTGGCCGTGTTGCAGTCCTGGGCTCCGTTGCCGCAGTTGACGGCCCCGGCACAGCAACCGTTGAAGCCGTCTGTGGAAACCTCAAGCCAGCCATTGTCGAAGCCCGCTCCTTGGCCGCCCGGCGCTTCGGTGTCCATGTAGTAGCTGAAGCTGAGCTGTAGAACGGACAGGCCGGTCGCGTCGAAAGTTGCTGAAGTTGTGGCAATTCCAGCGTTAGCGACCGACTGATTCTGCCCGTTGACCGCGTTGTAATCCGTTGCGTTGTTGTAATTCAGGCTGCAAGTGCCGGTCACAGGTTTGACCGCCGCCGGCGTGCTGTCGACCGCCCAGACGACCTTGCCGTCGCTGTTGGTGTAGGTCCACGCCTTGTCAGCGCAATCGAACGAATCGCTGAACAACGTCTTGGCATTGCAAGGGAAAACCGCGGCGCAGGCGGGGTCGGCACAGTCGGCAAGGCCATTGCCGTCATCGTCGCTGCCGTTGTTGCAAACCTCTGCAGTGAAGCCAACTTGCACCTGCACGTTGTCGATGTAAATGCCGGTCCCGAGGTCGCCGGTGTAGGCGTTGGGCATGACCGCGTTGGGTGGTTCGTACATGCTGAATTCCACTGTGAATTTCTTGCCTAGTGCAGCGCTGATGTCGATGGTGTAGCCGTTCTTCCAGGCCTTGAGGTCCTGCGCGGTCTTAGGCAGGTAGTACTGCGCGATTTGCGCATTGGTGCCCACTTCCCGCAGGATCACTTGAGGTGCATCCGCTATGCCCGCGTTATCATTGAGGTCGACGTCCAGGTACGAATCGAACACCAACTTGTGCGTTCCCAAGGTCGCAGCTACGCCGGTCCAGTCGATGACGGGCGACGAGGACGTTCCAGCCGGCACCATGCACTGGTTCTGGCCGCCGATTCCACCCTGGACGACGTCGCAGTAGTTATTGCTATTGTTGAAATTCATCGTGCACGCATGGGCTGCTTGTTCCTGATTGGAGCCAACGGCGGCCGTCTGGTCGACGGCCCACTGGACCTTGCGCTGCACGTTTTGCGGAACGCCGGGGGGTACCACAATGGTCCAACCCTTTGCAGGTGCTGCGCAATCGAACGAGTCGTTCAAGAAGCTACACGCGGCCGACGGATAGCAGAGCCCGGCCTTGCATGTGCTAGCCGCCGTGCAGGCGATCTTGTCGTCGCAGCTAGCACCGTCTGCGGCGTTCGTTGCAACACAACCCTTTATTGCGTCACATGAATCCACGGTGCAGTCGTTCTTGTCGTCGCACACGGCGGGCGTTCCAGCCTTGCAAACGCCCGCGGCGCAGGCATCGCCCGTAGTGCATTTGCTGCCGTCGTCACAGGCAACGGTGTTATTGTTGTGGGCGCATAGGCCGGTCTTGCCGTCGCAGACATCGTCGGTGCACATGTTTGCGTCGTCGCAGTTGACATTGGCCTTGCCGACGCACTTACCGGCGCTGCATGCGTCTCCCGTTGTGCACAGGCTGCCGTCCTCGCAGGCACCTCCGTCGGCGGCGGCGGAGTTGACGCACTTGCCGGTTTTGGCGTCGCAGCTGTCTGTAGTGCAAAGGTTGTTGTCATTGCAATCTAAGAGTTTTCCAGCGGTGCAGCCCCCGTTTGCACAGGCGTCGCCGGTGGTGCAGGCGTTGCCGTCGTCGCAGGGCAGGGTGTTGGCGCTCCATAAGCATTTGCCGTTGAGCGGGTTGCAGTTATCCGTGGTGCAAACGTTGCTGTCGGCGCAACTGGTATCCGGGCCGGGCAGGCATTTGCCGTCCTTGCACAGGTCGGGCGTGGTGCAGACGTTATTGTCGTCGCAGGGCGCCGTGTTGTTGGCGTGACTGCAACCCAGCTTGGCATCGCAGGCATCTGTAGTACAAGGGTTGTTGTCATCGCAATTTAAGGCATTTTTGCCCGCAATGCACAGGGCCCCCTTGCCGCCGACTAGACCGCAAGAATCGCCCAACGTGCACGCGTTGCCGTCATCGCACGGTAAGTTGTTGGGCTCAAACAGGCACCCCTTTGTCGGGTCGCAGGAATCGCTGGTGCAGGCGTTGTTGTCGTCGCAAACCACCTTGGCACCGGTGACGCACTTGCCCGCCTTGCATAAGCTTGCATTATTGCAGGCGTCTCCGTCTGCGCACTTGGTGGCGTCCGCAAGGGCAATATTCTGGCAACCTTTGGCCGCGTCACAGGAATCGGTCGTGCACGGGTTTTTGTCGTCGCAGGACTTGGGAGCCCCGGTTGCCGTACACTTCGTGTCCTTGCAGACCGCGTCCTGGCAGACGTCCCCGGTCGAGCAAGTCACTGTATTTGCAAGATTTGTACAACCACTCTTGGGATCGCAGCCGTCGTCGGTACATGGGTTGCCGTCACCGCAGGACTTTGCCGCACCCGTGCACTTGCCGCCGGCGCAGGTGTCGGTGGTCGTGCAGACGCTGCCGTCGTCGCAGGTCACTTTGTTGGGTAGATTCAGGCAACCCGTCTTAGAATCACAGGAATCGTCTGTGCACACGTTGCTGTCGTCGCAGCTCTTTGTGCTACCCTTGCACTTGCCACCGCCGCACACGTCTTTGTCGGTGCATGGATTGCCATCGTCACACGCCCCGCCTTGGGGTACGGCTGCGAAATTGCACAAACCAGACGCGGGGTCGCAGCTGTCAGTCGTGCAGGCGTTGCCGTCGTTGCAGTCGGCGGCGGTGCCTGCGCAGGCCTTCTGTTTGCAGGCATCATCGGTTGTGCAGGCATTCTTGTCGTCGCACGCGGCGCTGTTGGCCAGGCCGATGCAGCCGGTCTTGGTGTCGCAACTATCGTCGGTACAAGGATTTTTGTCGTCGCAACTGAGCGCCGAGCCAATGCACTGTCCGTCTTTGCACGTATCTGCACCGGTGCAAGCGTTGCTGTCGTCGCAGGGCAGGGCGTTCGGGGCGTTGGCGCATAGGCCTGTCGCGGGGGCGCACGCGTCTGTAGTACAAGGGTTGTTGTCATCGCAATTCTTGACTAATCCGGGAACGCAGACCCCAGCCTTGCAAGTATCGCCAGCGGTGCAAGCGTTCGCGTCATCACAGGCCGTTGCGTCGTCGGCCGCAGAGATCGCGCAGACCCCTGCCTGGCAGGCGGCGATTTGGCAAGAGGGAGCCACGGGGCAATCGGCAGCGGTGACGCATGGCGCTGGACCTGCGTCGACGGGGCCCACGTCGTCGCTGGCCGTCGCGTCAGCCGAGTCGGCAACCGCCACCTCGTCCGTCGCACCGGTTGCGTCATCGGGGCCAGCAGCATCGGCGTCGGCCAGAACGGCATCAACGAGCCCATCATCCGTTGGGGCAACATCTTGATCGGTAGCGCCATTATCTGGCGACGCGTCGCCCGTTCCGGCTGTGTCGCTGTCGGGTGCCATAACGGCATCATCCGCGGCGTCGGCTGCGCCATCTGCACCGAGGTCCAGGCTGCCAGAATCGTCGGTCCCGCCAGAATCAGCTGTATCTACGGGAACATCACCCGTTGTACTACCATCCTGTGTGCCTGAATCCGTCGCGGTGTCGTTGCCACCGGGACTGATGTCCTGATTTCCTGATGCGTCAGCAGATACCGGACCTTGAGCCACCTGGTCGTTGCCGCAACCGATCAGTGCGACGGCGGACATGAAAACCGCGGCAGAGAGCCAGACATTCGCACAGAGCTTCATGGCAACCTCGAGGGCAGTGGGGCCGGTACAGGGCTACCTACCGTCGTGCGGAAAGCGTAGCGTCGAGCCGGTCGAACGTTGCTGGCCGCCAGTTAAACTTCTCAAACAAGTTCAAGTGCTTCCCGTTGGCCTAGCCGAGGGCTGCACGGTTGTCGAGCATCTGGCGAACCCGATACACAATGGCGAAGTTGGCACGGCCTGTCAAAGGGGCTAGTGCGGCTTTACAAATATTCCGATTTGACGGCTTCGCCTCGCCGGTTCGAGAAGTACTCGCTGGGTCGCCAAAACCTGCGCCCGAACGTGCCGCTGGGGCCGACTTTGCGAATCTGTAAAAAACGCGGGATGCTTGGGCTGCGGACCGGGGCAGCTCTGCGATCCGGACAGTTCGATCCGGACATGGCAATCTGCGGGAGGGTGGGGATGGTGAAATGTGATTTGATGTCAGTGAGTTCGAGCCTTGGTGTACAAGCCGTCAAGGTGACACGAATCCCAAGTTCGAACCGTTACGGGTTCCTGGCCGCGTGCGCGCTGGGCCCGGTTCTCTGGGGGGCAGCTTGCGCGTCGGGTGGCGTTGATTCGTCTATTGAAACAAGCGATTCACTCGTTGCTATACAACCCGATTCGCAGCCTGATTTGGCCGACCCGAGTGACGTTGCGCTCCCTGCGCCCCCGACACCAGGCGCTGTCCAGTATGGCGTTGGCGTCTATGAACTGACGACGCCATCGGTGGGCGGGCGGACGCTGCCGACCACGATTTGGTATCCGATTCCGCTGCATACGGCCGGTGCGCCTGTGAAGTACCTGAATCTCATTGATTCACCCACTGGGGCCATTGCCAATGCGCCGCCACTGAATTTTGCGACGTATCCACTGGTCGTATTTAGCCATGGCAATCAAGGGATTCGCCAACAGTCGGTCTTCCTCACGGAGGCGCTGGCTCAGCGTGGCTTCGTCGTTGCGGCACCGGACCATGTTGGCAATACGTTTTTTGACTATGATGGCGCGCAGTTGGAGGCAATGGCCGTGTTCCGACCTCTCGATATCACGGCTGTGATAGATCGCGTCGTTCACCCTTCCGCCGCAGACCCGGACTGGCTCAAGACGATTGTGGACGGAAAACACATTGCGGTTAGCGGCCATAGCTTTGGCGGTTACACGGCATTGGCGGTGGCCGGAGCTCCCGTCGACGTGCCGGCCGCCATGCTTCCAGACTGCGCCACCGCGACTTCAGATCCACTTTGCCTTGTTATTCAGTTGGTTGGCAAGCCTCCGTGGACCTTCGCTGACCCACGCGTATCGCTGGTGCTGCCGTTGGCTCATTGTGGCCAGTTGGACTCTTTTGGCTTTATGCTCAACGCACTCGCCGACATCAAGGTGCCCGCGGTGATTCAGGCAGCAACCGGCGACTCGGTATGCCCTTATGATTCTCAGGCGTTGCCGCTGTGGAAGGCGTGGCCCGAGCCCAAGGCGCTGATTTCCTTGCAAGGTGGGAATCATTTTTCTTACAGCGACCTTTGCTCGCTCCCTGCAGGCCTAGCGCCGCAAATGGCTCAGTATTGCGTCGGTCGCAAGCCCGATTTGCTGGTGGCCCACGAGGCGGTAGTGCGCTTCGCCGTCGCCGCGGCCAATGTCTACCTGCGCGGTTTGGACAGCGAACGAGCGGTGTTCGCCGGGGGCGGAGACGGGGTGGTGCAGGTTCAGAGCGCCGGGATCCTGAAGTAGCTGGGTGTTGTATAGCAACGGTCTAACAATAGGAGATATAAAGTGATTCAGCGATACAAAGGCATGACCCCCCGCATCCACTCGACGGCGTGGGTGCATCCGATGGCCATCGTCATCGGCGATGTCGAGATTGGCGAGCGCGCAAGCATCTGGCCGGGCGTGGTGTTGCGCGGCGACTGTGGCGCAATCCGCATCGGTGCGTTTACGAACATTCAGGACGGCGCCGTCGTGCATACCACGCAGAATTTTAGCGAAACCCACGTGGGCGAGCGGGTCACCGTAGGGCACGGAGCGATTCTGCACGGCTGCCGCGTGGCCAGCGACTGCCTCATTGGCATGCACGCAACTGTACTTGATAATGCGATTATCGAGCGAAATAGCATCGTCGCCGCCGGGTCCGTGGTCACCGTTGGCAAGGCGTTTCCGCCCGAGTCCATGCTGATGGGAAGTCCGGCGCAACGCGTACGTGCTTGTAATCAAAAGAACCTTGAGCAGATCGACTACGGATGGCAAATGTACCAGCAGTACATGCAGCCGTTCTTGGATGGGGAAGTTATTGAAATTACGCTAGAAGAAGCGCGACGGTAGGCGATGTTCTCCAATCGCACGTCGTGGTCCTCGGTGCCCAACGCGTTGACGGTCGCGTTGCAGCAGCGGCGGCAAAAAAGCTTGCCGGTGTTGGACTTGACGCAGTCCAACCCAACGACGGCGCTGCCGCCGATGCCGTGGTCTGCGATCCAGGAGGCGATGGTCAGGCCGGAGAATGCAACGTATGTCCCCGATTCTCTGGGACTTCTTTCGGCTCGACAGGCTGTCGCGTGGCACCACAGCAATCGGGTGTCGCCGGAGCGCGTGCTGTTGACCGCCAGCACCAGTGAAGCGTACGCCTTTCTCTTCAAGCTGTTGTGTGACCCAGGCAGCGAAATCTTGGTGCCAACGCCAAGCTATCCGCTCTTTGACTATCTAGCGGGGCTGGAGTCGGTGCGGTCGCGCCAATATCCGAGTCACTTTGTGGACGGACGCTGGGTCATTGATTACCAAGTACTAATCGATACTTGGACGCCAGCTTGCCGGGCCGTGCTGATTGTGACGCCGAACAATCCCACGGGTGCCGCAGTGTCTCGTCAAGACACTGATTTTCTTTCAAAGTTTTGCGCTGAGCGGCAGATCGCGCTGATTAGCGACGAGGTGTTTGCCGACACAATTGTGCTGGGAGCGGGCCCAGAGTGCTTTGACAATATTGGATTTACTGGTGAACATCGGTGCTTGAACTTCGTATTGTCGGGCCTGTCCAAGGTGATGCTCTTGCCTCAGCTAAAGTGCGCCTGGGTGCTTTGCCAGGGACCGCCGGCGATGGCTCGAGCGGCGATGGAACGGCTTGAAATTATTGCTGATACCTATCTGTCAGTCGCGACGCCAGTGCAGAATGCGCTGCCGACCCTGCTGCAAATGGTGCCCGAGGTGCAGGCGGTGCTCAAGCAGCGGTTGGATGCCAATAGCCTTATTATTAAAGAGGAGTTATCTGATTCTGCGGTGAGGATGTGGCCGGCGCAGGGCGGATGGTCAACTTTGGTGCGGGTGCCGGCGGTGTTGGACCATGATGATGAGTTTGCGTTGCAACTACTTGAAATAGATGGTATATTGGTTCAGCCTGGCCACTATTTTGACATGCCCGGGCAGGGTTGGCTGGTTGTGAGTCGCCTTGGTCCACCCGCGGAGTTGAGGCAGGGCATGCGGAAACTTGTTCAGCGTGTTCAGCAACTTGTCGGAGCGTAGACGCCGTCGGTTCGGGCGCACGGGTCTAGGACTGAGCCAGCAGAGCGAGCCAAGCAAACATGGCACCATTCCAGAGTGCGTGCAGGATAATGGGGGCCCAAAGCGAGCCAACCCACTCATATACCAAGACAAAAGCAGCACCGAGCAGAAGGTACTGTGGCAGCGCCTGCGGGTCGAGGTGCATCAAGGCGAACAGCAGGGCAGTCACACCTAGGGCGACCGGCCGGCCACAGTGCTGCCGGAGCGAACGATAGAGAAAGCCGCGAAACATCAGCTCTTCACCGAACGGCGCGATGATGACTGCGGCAATGCCGACCGTCAAAAGCTGAATCGGATTAGAGTCATCCAGCAGGGTTCCGACCGCCGGGTGGAGACCGTCGCTGCCGTCCGTCAAGGCGAGGGCCAATAGCATCACCAGGGCCATGGGCGGCAGTAGGGCGCAGTAGGCACGCAAAGCCGCCGTACTTGCAGGCCAAAAGCGTGTGAGACCGCCCGGGGCGATGCCTTCTCGGAGGTCTGACCGTTCTCGCGCGAACGCCTGGACCACGGCCTGTGCAAGGAGGATGCCGACACACCCTTGCAGTAACATGGCAAACCCTTGAGGAATCCTTGGTCCAATCAGCCACGCGACCAGCCAACTGCTGAGCACGTACCCGACCAGCCACGCCGCAAATCCGAGCCAAGGAACGATTGGGTCCACTCGAAACGGCATATCCGCTGGAAGTCCAGGCTGTTGAGCCGTCAGCCAGCCCCAGCGTGGCAAATTCCGTGCCCTGGCCACGCCGCCGCGAATGAGCGCAAAGGCCCAAGTGGCAATGCCAAAAAGAATTGCAAAACCAAATAGTTGTCCGATGACCGTGAGCCAAGCTTCTTCGGTATTGTCGCGGCGCTGGACATCGTGGTTGATGGTCCGGGCGGTAGCAGAATTGCCCGAAACTGCGTAAATTCGTGCACGAATTCGGTCACGTACGTAAGGGCTCCAGTGCGGGCCAAACGTGCGTGACTGGGCCAAAGATTCGGCGGTCTTGGCGTCGATGGCATCGGCGCGGGTGGCTGCGGCTGGCAGGGCCACCAAGGTTGCTCGCAAGTCTTTGGATGTATTTGTAATTTGTGCGGACAGTTCGAGCGCAATCGCATCATGGTTCATCGCCACAGCACTGGCGATTACCATCTCCGCGGCTCGGTGGTCTGCGGTCCCTGGTTGCGAGGCTCCTTTGGCATCGGCTCGGCAGGCCTCAGCAAACAGAATGCGAGCAGGGCTGTCACCCGTAAATGCCTGTGCAGAATCGACATCTGGCGCGGGACCGGCACCCTTATGGACCGACCGAGGGCTCGACTTCTTGCCCGTGCGATTCTCAAGGAAGGAGCCGACGCGCCAGAGCAACGTCTGCGCGCGCACGGAAAACGCCACAGTCTGGACCGCCTGCTCTGGGCGACTCGAAGCGCCACTAACCAAGGCGGCGGCGGGCAGGGCAATGGCTAGACCGATGATCAGCCACCATAGTGCGCGCGGTCCGGGAAGCGCGACTGGATCGCTCTGGGCCGGACGCGCGGTCTCGGCTGGCGATGGCTGAGAATTGGACGCGGGTTCAGTCAATTGGGCCTCAAGGGGGGGGGGGGGCGTTCGGCGGACATGGCGTTGCGAACGGTTCCGACTGCGCTAGTCTGCGCGGCCAGGGAGTTCGTGTCGAGTTGCCGAGCCGATCGCCGACATTAAGGATGTCAGCGTGGAGAAGTCTAGTACCTTCAAGGCCTTATGTTGACGGCTGTGCCCGTGCGCCCCGCGAAATGCCCACCGGCGCAGCAGCGCAGAGTCTGTCAACCACCGACTCGTGTCATCTATTCCGCCTGCAAGCCAGCTCGGCGTACGTCAGCGCAGGCGCTCGCGATCCAATGCCCGATTGCCTGTGATACAAGTCTCTGTTGATACACGAGAAACCCGATCCTTCCAATGCTCGCAGGCTTGGTCACTGCCGGCCTGCTGGCATAGGCGGTTCGCCAGCGTCGTGCACGGGCTGTCACAGCCGGTGGATGCGGCCGCGCCAACCAATAGCAGGAGCGTAATGGTGCGTCGCAACTGGGCTAGATTCATCCTTGTTTGTGCCTCTGCCGGTGTCGGCTGGAGCGGTATTGGAACACAGGCTGGGGTTGGGGGCAATGTTCACACTCGCCTTGTATATCAAACCCCTAACTCCTCTATTTTAGGCTCTTTTTCGGCATCACCATCCCCGATCCTCCCCCACAGCCCGTCGACCGCCGCGTCCCGAATCAGCCACGGCCCCGGCGGCAGAAACGAGTATGCCGGCAACTTCGGCTCCAACCGCTCACCGGTGCGGTAATCGCGCGAAGCTAGGCGATAGGAACTCACGAATTGTTCTCGTTTTTCCTCCAGCCGCTTGCGAATCGCCGAGTCGTGCGCTATCGCCCGATAAG
>CAIMEY010000013.1 GCA_903840165.1 uncultured Myxococcales bacterium
GCGCCGGCAAGTGCACGGGCGGTCAATTCTGTGACGCCAACGCCGTTTGCGGCAGCAGCGCCGGCGTCTTGTCGTGCACGTGCAACCCTGGCTACGGCGGCAATGGCTTTGTTTGTTCAGGGGTTTGCGGCGATGGCCTACTCGTCGGCAGTGAAGCCTGCGACGACGGCAACAAGACCGCGGGGGACGGCTGCAGCAACTGCGCGGTCGACCCGAACTACACCTGCACCAAGGCCAGCCCAAGTATCTGTACTTCCAATAAATTCCAGTTCCAAGCCAGTCAGACCATCGATGGCAAGTCGGTCACTTGCTCGGCCGTTGTCACCAACGCCACGTACACCGAGTGCGACAATCTCTTGGCCGGCGGCCTCTATTTCCCCAATGGTATCAACTGCGGACCCGTGTGGTCGCTGACCAACTCCAACTACTCTGACACCGTGGGCTTCTGTAAGTCATTGACAGGAACAGCAAAAGCCGAGAGCTACTACAACTGCACCGGCACAACGACCCGCGCCACCTGGTACGCCAAGGTCTGGGGCACGACCCAGGACAACGGCTACACCCAGCATGTGCGCTGTTATTATTGACGTTTCTACAGGAGATCGCGATGGTGAGCAAGGCTATGCTGGCAATTGTGGGGCCCAAGGCCGCGCTGCTCACTGCAGTCACCGGGATGCTGCTGCTGACGCATTGCGGGCAAAATAGCAATACTACTGGACAGTTACAGGATACCTCCTCGGCCACTGACCAGAGTGTGACGGCGGACGTCGACTATGCCAAGCCGGGGCCCTTTGCTATCGGTGTCGTACAGTTGCTGGCCGAAGATCCTGCCCGCAAACGGTCCCTCCACTTCAGCCTTTGGTATCCAGCCACGGGCTCTGGGCAGGTCCAATCGGCGGCATCGACCTACTATCCAGGGGTTGCGCAACTACAGGCCCTGTATGACGCAGCCTCGCCCACTTGCGTGCGGTCCCAAGGCACGGCGGTCCTTGCCTTGCCACCGGCGCCCGGGCATTGGCCATTGGTGGCGTTTTCCCATTGCAGTGGCTGTTTTCGCTCTAGTTCTGCAATGTTAGCTGAGCGACTAGCCAGTCACGGCATCGCCGTCATTGCCGCCGATCACTCGCCCAACACGCTCTTTGACGTGTGGAATCAAACCTTTGACAGCGTCAACGCCTCGATGCTGGACACACGCGTCGCTGATGTTCGCTATGCCCTTGATTTGGCACTCGATCCCTCGGCTTACGCGCTGCCTGCCGAGTTGAGGGGGCACTTCGATGCGGCCCATGTCGGTGCCTTCGGCCACAGCTTTGGCGCGTTGACGACCGGACGCATTCTCCAAGAAGATCAACGGGTTCTCGCAGGATTGGCGGTTGCAGCGCCCCTGTCATCACCCATGCCGGGTGGCCCGGACCTTTCACTTGTGGCCAAGCCCATGCTGCTCATCTTGGCCAAAGAAGACGGTTCGATTTTCGAAATTGGCAATCAATTCATCCGCAACAACTTCAAAGCCGCGCCCGGACCGGCGTGGCTGTTGGAAGTCGCCGATGCCGGACACTTTTCGTTCAGCGACATCCCGGGCCTGGACAGCGAGTTCCAGCCTGGCTGTGGACCTGCTACGCGGCAAACCGATGGAACTGCTTTCACTTTTGTCGATCCGGCCAAGACCCGTGAACTGGCCGCTCAGGTCGTAGCCCGCTATTTTGCCAAGTTTCTGCTACAACGCCCAGGCGCCATGGATCACCTAGCCGACGCACTGTCGGCAGCCGCTTCTGTGCAGCAGAAGTAGTTGAACGTATAGATAGATCGATTGCAGTGCGCCCACTGTGCAGCCGTTGACGCGGCACCAAGGAGCTTCATGTCCCTGCGAAATTGGCCTTTGCACCCAGCGATGCGACCGCGAATTCATACGGCCTGGCTGACGTTGGCAATCCTCCAGTGTCTCGCTATGTTGCCAATGGAGGCGACCGTCTTCGCTGCACCCACGCGCATCGACATGGTCGAACACATCTTCGGCGCCACGGCCATCCACGCGGTCAGCGGCCACGGACGCTTGAGCATTGGCGTCGCGGCCGATGGCGACCTCACCACCCTGGTCTGGCCAAATCCGAGCTATTCCGACCAGTTAGCCTTCATCAGCAGCAATGCCCTGGACGCGCGCGACAAACCTCGCTTTGGTGCTCCCGCCGGTTCCGGGCTGTACTTGGGCCTGGACATCCAGCTCATGAAATCGCCCAAGACAATCGTGTGGTTGCACGACGCCAGCCAGTTCACCGTCAGCCAGGACTACGGTTCGGCCGATGGCAGCGCTATCCACACGCGTTACACTGGAAAATTACTGCCGATTTCCGTAGAGGTCACCGATGCCGTCCTGCCTCAAGGCGTCGCCGATGCCGATGTCCTGGTGCGCCAAGTGCAGGTGCAGGTGACGGGGACCGATACCCAAGTGCTGGGCCTGCGGACTTACGCCAACCTCTCGCCCCAGCCGCCGAATTCGCGTCTGCCGGAGCTGCCCTTGGTCGATTGGGGGCTCGATGGTCGCAATGATTTCGCGGCGTTGTGGGATGCCAAGGCGGGAGCCATTGTCCACTTTCACCCGCATGACCAGTTGATCTTTGACATGCTGCTCAAAGTCCTTGGGCCCACAGTGAATTACGGTGCGATTGGCACGGCGCTGGCCGCTGCTACCGTGACGCCGAGCCAAATTCAAGACCTAGCGGACCAGCTGGATACGCTTTATACATCAGGGGCTTATGTGGCGCTCACCACGTTACCAGCCCCTTCGTCGCACCAAATCGGCTACGACCGCACGGATTTCTGCGCGGTCATCGGCCAGTTGCTGGACAATGCCGTTGCTTTACCCAAGGTATTCGCGGGCTTTACTCTCCCCATGGACCCGAGCGTCTTGGACCAGCTGCGTTGTCCGACCGACCACCAGTGGCCAGATGTCGCCCAAGGCTGGCAGCACCCGGCCCTAGCGGCTGCCATCGCGGTCACGTCAACAGATGCCTTACCAAGCAATGACTTAGCCGCGGGCGAGGTCGACGAGGCCCTGCTTACCCCGCTCAACGTTACCCTGGGCCAACAAGGACAGGCCACCGTCGTGCTGACCATCGGCGCAACGGCTGCCTCGGCCAAGGCCGCTTTGGCGACGGTGAAGGACGGCCAATCCGTTGTCGATGCAGCAGAATCCGCGCTAGCAGCCTGGGCCAAAGGCATTCGCTTTGCCAAGAACAGCAGCGCAGCCGTTGTTGCGGTAGCGCGTCGGTCCCTCATCAACGTGCGGGTCGGCACGCGGGCGGACAATGGCTCAGTGGTGGCTTCGATCGCCCGGCAGCCGCCCTATGGCCTTGATTGGCCTCGCGATGGCGCCTTTTTCGAGCTGGCTTTCGATGTCAGCGGCCAGACCGACCTTGCCCTAAAGCGGGCTGATTTCTCGGCCGGCTTGCAGCGACAAGCGCCTGTATCTCCATCTCTTTTTGTCGACACGCCCCCCCCTGTAGATCCGCGCACGGGCAAGAGCGACCAGTACCCAGCGGGCGCTTGGGAAATGAACTACTACTCGGACGGGGTTGTGGGCGGTAACGTTCGATTTGAAATCGACAATACAGCCTTTGCCTTGTGGTCTCTGTGTGCCCACACCGCTTGGACAGCCGACCCCGCGGAACGCATTGCTGCGCACTGGCCGGCCATGCAGATCGCCACGAATTTACTGGCAGATTGGCGCGATGCGAGCACAGGCCTGCAGGCTCTGGCCTCCGAGGACGACAATGCCGCGCCGTCGCAGACCTTGCACGGGGCGGTTACAGTCAGCGGTGCCCTTGAATTGGCCAGCAAATGCGCCGACAAAGCAGGCCACAGCACCGAGGCCAAGGCTTGGCACGCGCGCGCTCAAGAAATCAACGCGGCCATCATCACGCAGCTTTTTGATAGCAAAACCGGGCTCTTCGCTCAAGCGCCGAACACAGCTTCCAATCCAGGGAGCCAATCCAGCGGCCCTACGGCTTGGCTGGTGTGGCCCATGCGGATCTTGCCGTGGAACGACAAACGCGTTGAGGCCCAGCTAACCGCCGACTATCAAAGCATTTTGCCGACGATTAGTCTCAGCGACGATCAGGGCGGGGCCTATTTCCTCAAGAACTTGCTGAGCTTGGCAATCGCCCGCGGTCAAGACAAGACCTGGCGTCCCAAGATTCAAGCGGCCCTCGAGCAGGTGGCCGCGCTTTCGACCGATGGCACGCACCACTTTGGCGAAGTGACCGTCCCAGTGACTCAAGGGGGCGATTGTAAAACCAATTGCCGCCATGCTGACCAGCGCGTCGCCACGCCGCACCTGTGGGAAGGCACGCTGTTTTACCTGACAACCCTGGCTCTGGAGGATCCTGCTGCTTTGCAAAAGGAATCGCCGGCTACTGTTGCGGTTGCGACGCCAGCAGCGGCCGCCCAAGGTGGGTGCGAGGCAGCTCGATCAGGGGCTGTACCAGACCTGAGCTTGGTGTTTCTGGTGGCGGTTTTGGGCCTGCTGGCACGGCGAAAGAATGGCATTATCATATAGTTATCTCTTTGGGCACCAAAGCGCTTTTTTGCCCTCTCGGCGCTGTCCAAACAGCCCGTCGGCACCGGAGACGAACGATGCGAATCGTGGTCCATTACCCCCAGCTCGCGCGGCAAATCCTGCTGCGAACCGACGTCGACTGGGACCATGACGTCATGCCGACCTTCGCCAGCGACGACGAGGTCCACTTCGACATCAACATCCCTGGAATATTCATTAGTTGCAAGCCATGTCTGCGCGTCGGTGCCGACCTGCATTGGGCCCGAGGCAGCAACTACGTGCTGAGCGCCCATGAGGTCGACCCGGACATTTGGCCGCACTTTCTCATGGAAGATCAAGGCTCTGTCTCAGACATCCTCAGTTTTGACCGCGGCTCCGCTCAGCACGCCGTCCGCGTCTACTTGCCGCCGGGTTATGCCGAGAACACGCTGCGCCGGTATCCCGTCCTGTACATGCAGGACGAGCGCAATTTGTTCTTTCCGCAAGAGGCGTTTGGTGGCCACGAATGGCATGTGGACGAAACGATGGACCGCCTCGACCAGATGAATGCCCTGCGCAAGGCCATTGTCGTCGGCGTCGCCCCGGTGGACCGCATGAATGACTACACATCCCCAGGCTATGTGGACTATGGGGCTTTTCTCGTCGAAGTCATCAAACCCCGGATTAACCAATTATTTCGGACGCGTACGCGGGCGCAAGACACTGTGGTGATGGGATCGTCGCTCGGTGGCGTCGTGTCTCTCTACCTAGCTTGGCAGTATCCCCAGGTCTTTGGTGGCGCGGCTTGCCTTTCCAGCACTTTTGGCTTTCAAGACGACCTGTTTACGCGCATCGACAGCGAGCCCAAGCCGGCCATCCTCGTCTACCTGGACAGTGGCTGGCCTCGCGACAACTTCGATGCCACCAACGCCATGCGCGACCTCCTGCTTTCACGCGGTTTTCGCCTAGGCGTCGACCTGCTGCAGTTCAGCTTTCCCCAGGGCAGCCACGACGAAGACTCCTGGTCCGGACGCATTCACGTGCCGTTTCAGTACTTTTTCGGCCGCGTCTGGGCCGCGATGCGCGGGTGAGGGGGCAGGCAACCCGTAAGAACGCCCTAGACCTCAGCAAACTGGGTGTGCGAGCGGCCTCGATTCCAACGCGTCAATCTGCTGAACACACGGGTGAACCACGCGCCCGGAGTTCAGCCTTGGCTTAGCCCGGGGACCTTGCCAGCCGGGCCGGGGTTGCGTATGCTCGCCAGCATGCTCAAGCCCAGCGATGACCAAATCCGCAGATTGGCCCAACGGGAAGCAAATCCCAATCATGCTGCGGCCTTTGCACCGATCTCCCGGGGTCCTTTCTTCGCCGTGACTGCACTGCTTGTTGTGGGGTTGGTTGCCATCCCGCTGACGCTATTTCAGGTCCTTGGCCGCATGTTGGGATGCAACCAGAATCGACCACGCCGCTTAGCGGACGCAAGGTCTAAGCTATGATGGCGACAGATGACGCATTGGTCGTCGGTTCTGGTCCCGCAGGCGTAATGGCAGCCGCTGCGCTATTGGACCAGGGCTGCCGCGTCCATCTGGTGCATGTAGGCTACGACGATGACGTGTATCGGGCGCGGATTCCTGACGAACCCTTCGCCAAGATTCGAGAAACGGATGCAAATCAGGCGCATTACTTTCTCGGTGCCGACATGGAAGGGGTGCCAAGCGGCTCGGTTCGCATTGGCTCCCAGCTGACGCCCCCGCGACAGTTTACCGTGCGAAATGCCGACAAGTACCTGCCCGTAGAAAGCAATTCTTTTGAGCCGATGCAGAGTTTGGCCGTGGGCGGCCTGGGGGCGGCCTGGGGAGCCGCTGCATATACGTACAGCAACGCCGAGCTCCAAAGGATGGGCATTGGCGAGACGGGCTTCTCTGATCAGTACCAGCAAGTCGCTGATATAATTGGCATTAGTGCTGCACGCGACGATGATACCTCCCCAGATTGCATCGGCCAGTTAGCGCGCACACAGCCGCCCCTAGAGATCGATAGCAATGCTGAGGCGTTGTTGGACAAGTACGCGCGCGGCAAGCGGTCTTCGCGGTTCAAGCTGGGACGAATTCCGCTGGCCATTTTGTCCCAGGACCTGGGCGCTCGGCAAGCAAACCCTTATTTTGACATGGATTTTTGGTCGGACTCACGGCAGTCCATTTACCGCCCGCGCTACACGTTGGCTGACTTGCAGCAAAGACCAGGGTTTCGTTGCACGAGCGGCACGCTAGCGACCGCTTTTACCGAGTCAATCGATGGAGTTACCCTGCACGGCATTCGCCCCGATGAGGGCGGGCAATCTGTGACCCATCAAGCCAAGCGTCTGATTCTCGCCGCGGGCGCACTGAACTCGGCGCGCATTGTCTTGGCATCGCGCAGGCAGGCCGGGGTCCACGCACCGGTCTTATGTAATCCTTACACATATATGCCTTGCATTCTGGCTTCCCGGTTGGGCAGAGGCAGTCGCCCTGCACGCCACAGCATGGCTCAGTTGGCGGGACTGTTCGCGCCGGCAGAGGCCCCGGACGACTTGGTATCCCTGCAATTTTATTCGTATCGTTCCCTCTTGGCTTTCAAACTGGTCAAGGAGATCCCTTTGCACCCTTGGGCCGGTCTGCAATGCGTCCGGTTGCTAATAGACAGCCTGGTCATCGTTGGCGTCCATCATCCGGACTCACCTAATCCTTTGAACTGGCTGAGTGTTCGCGATGCGGGCTCGGGCGGTGCCTGGCCGCTGGTCTTGCAGTACGCGCCAAGCACCCAGTTGCAGCAGGCTCGTGCGAGCCGCGAGCGTGCCATCTTGTTAGAGCTTGCCAAACTAGGTTGCCTGGGCGGTGCACGCCTAAGACCTGGACATGCCTCAAGTATTCATTATGCCGGCACAATCCCCCACCTGGAGCCTGGCAGCGAAGACCGGCACGGCCTGGACCCTCAGGGCCGGCTTTTGGGCACGAGTAGCGTCTATGTGGCAGATAATGCTGGCTGGAATTTCCTTCCTGCCAAAGGACTTACGCTGACCATCATGGCCAATGCCCGGAGAATCGCGGCCCATGCGGCCCACAGCCTTGGGCACGCGCAATGAGTCGAGTCGTTGTTCTCTCCGGAGCCACCGGGTTCATCGGCCGACGTCTGGCCGAATACCTCTTGACCGACGGGTGGCAAGTCCGCGGGATTGCGAGAGATATTCACGCAGCAACCGCCAGTGGTGATCCGCGAATCGTTTGGTACGCCGGTGACCTGAGCGGCCAGGCGGACCCAACTGTTTGGCGACAGGCCCAGGTCTTGATTCACGCCGCTTGGTCGCCGGCGCACAAGCAACCGGAGAAGACATCACAGGAAAATCGCGAAGGATCACAGCGATTTTTTGCGCAAGCTCTCGATGCAGGCATCGCAAAGCGGATATTTCTGTCATCGATGTCGGCCCATGAGCGTGCGCTTTCGGCGTACGGCAAGTCCAAATTTGCGGTCGAGGCCATGCTGCGTCCGCAACAGGACTTAGTCGTCAGGCCCGGTTTTGTCATCGGCAATGGCGGCGTTCACGCGGCGATGACTCGAGCTATCGAAAAATCCATTATTATTCCGTCGTTTTATGGCGGTCAGCAACTCGTGCAGCCCATCGCAGTTGATGACCTTTGCCTCGGTATTTGCGCCGCCCTCGCGCGCGATGTCACGGGCCGGGTCACCTACGCCGAAGAAGCGCCGATCACCGTCGACGTCTTCTACCGCGCCATTGCCGATAGCCTCGGCCAAACGCGCAAACCCATTGTGCATTTTCCTGGTCAAGCCGCTGCAGCCTTGCTAGCCGTGTGCGAACGCATCGGGCTGTCCCTGCCCATGACGACAGAAAACCTTTTGGGGCTCAAAGCGTTAGAGCCAACTTTCGTTGCCGATGACCTAAGAAGGGTCGGTCTGGCACCTAAGCCTTACCGCGAAGCACTGGCTGACTTAGCAGCGCTGCGACGCGCGACCTAGGCCCCCGCACCTCAAGTTCGGAGTTCTCCATGATCCAACCCATTGGCCGCGTCAGCATCATCATTCCTGTTTACAATGAAGCACTTTTGATTGGCGAAATCTTGCGCCGCGTGTTTTTGGCCGAGCTCGTAGACGGAGCCGATCGCGAGGTTGTCGTCGTCGATGATGGGTCGACCGATGGCACGGTCGGTGCAATTCAACAGTTTCTCAGCGAGCATCCAGGCCATGCGGCTGCTGTCAAGGTGCACACTGGGCTCGTCAACCATGGCAAGGGTGCAGCCCTTCGAGCCGGCTTCCGTCTGGCCACCGGCGATATCATCCTGATTCAGGACGGGGATTTGGAGTATTCGCCAACGGATTACCCGGCTTTGCTCGCGCCATTTGCCGACCCGCAGGTCGACGTGGTCTACGGCTCGAGGTTTTACAACGGATTACCTAAAGATATGAGGAAGTTAAACCTACTTGCCAACCTGATTCTCACCTACTCAACGCGCGTGCTCTATGGCCAGCGAATCTCCGACGAAGCGACGGGCTACAAGGTCTTCCGCCGAGCCGTGCTGGGGCGCTTTGAACTTGCGTGCCGCGGCTTTGAATTCTGTCCTGAATTCACGGGCAAGGCTATGCTGGCTGGCATACGCATTCACGAAGTGCCTATCCACTACAATCCGCGGGGCATACTCGAGGGCAAGAAGATCCGCGCAACCGACGGTCTTGTGGCGATCTACTGGCTGGCAAAGGTGAAGTCCGAGGCGGTGTGGGGCGACGCCAAGGCAACGTGGAAGCGACGCCGGACGGTTGCTTGAGCCTTGGCTTTGCCATGACCCTCGACTTGCCAGTTCGGCAGGTTTGCCCTCCTCCCCGAGATCTCGTGAGGAATCATGCTATTGCAAGAAACACGCTTGCGTGGATTGTCCCTAGGCTCTGCCCCTTGGTTCGCGGCACAGCGGCGTCTGATTGAAGAAAAGCGCTTGCTCAAGCACTGTTACGACACATGGTACGCCGCTCTGCTGCGTGACGAAGCCAGCGTTCCCATAGGCAACCATGGCATCCTGCTTGAATTAGGCAGTGGCGGCAGTTACTTAGCCGAACTTCGTCCGGATGTGGTCACGTCGGACATTGTCGCCGGCCTAGCCAGCCGTGTCATCGATGCCCGGCAGTTGCCATTTGAAGACAGCAGCGTTCGCGCCATATTCCTGACGCACGCTCTGCATCACATCCCGCAAGTTGAAGTCTTCTTTGCAGAAGCCCAACGCGTGCTAGTGCCTGGTGGCGTCGTCGCCATGATTGAAGTCGCGCACACACCCCTGGCCCGCGCCTTCTTTGGCCACCTGCATCCTGAGCCCTACGACGACCATGCACAATCATGGGACTTTGCTCAAGAAAACGCCATGAGCGACGCCAATCAGGCCCTGTCCTGGCTGGCGTTCGTGCGCGACCGGCCGGAATTTGAGCGGCTATTTCCGCGGCTGTCGGTCGAAACAATCGAATATTTACCGTGGTTTTCTTATCTGATGTCCGGCGGCGTGACGCGACGTTCCCTGCTGCCAGGGCGGTTGAGCGGACTGGCCCTTGCAGTGGATGCGGGCACACGGCCACTGAGTCGACTACTAGCGCTGCATTGGCATATTACGCTGCGCAAAAGCGGTACTTAGCCGGCACAAGAGGATTGTGCTGCTCGCCTGCACAGGCTGAGGACCCAACGCTGGCCTCGGGCGCGGACGGCCATTAAAGCGGCCGGACCACTTGCCAGATGTGGACCTGCGGCGCGTGGCCAGAAGCTTCATACACAGCGCGACGCTGGTCTGGGTGCACATGGCTGTCAAGCCACCGCAGCGTTCCGGCGTTGCGCGAGGTGTAGTCCGGGCTATCAGTACGAATGCCGATGGCAAGATACAGTGGATGGCTGTCGCGACTCCAACGCGCCAACTGCTCGGGCGTGGTCGCCGAATAGTCGATGAAGGCGCGGTCGCAGTAGGCCGGCGCGACAGCCTTGCTGAGCACCGTCCAGTTGATGATTACCCGCGCATCCGCTGGAACATACTTGCAAATCGCCATTGCTGCGTCGGCGTGGGGACGACTCCACCAGCGCATCGCCGGGTGGATACCGAGGGAAGCTACAGCGCCCAACGCCAAAAGCGGGCGAATCCAGCCCAACCACGACCAATGCCAGCGCGGCGTGGCCGACGACTCAACCGCTGGAGGGTTTAGCCGGGCAAGGCCCGCAGCCATCGCCACGATGAACAGTGGCAGCGCGGGCATGAGGTAGCGGCCCCCAGTAACGATGGTATGGGGCCCGCCTGACTCACTGGCCCCGTAGAAATACGCAGCATGAAGCAGGGAGTAGGCCAGCGCCCCGCCAATGATTTCCGGCGCTCGCCGTCCGCGATAGGCCAGCAGGGCCAGCAACCCGCCCGGCAGAACAATCAGCGTCATCGCTAGGTAGAAGGGCGTATTGGCCCAAAGCCAACTGAGCGCAAACGTGCCATAGCCCGGGTGGCGAAAGAGCGGATTGCCAAAGACAATCGCCGCAGAAATCGGGCGCACGGCCGCGCCGATCAAGCCACCGATGACCAACCGATGCACGCCGGGATCGCGCCGCAGCAGCGCGCCGAGAAACAACGGCGCCACCACCAAGATGGTCGCCTCGCGAAATACCAGAACCAGGCCACCGCAGACGCCCGCCAGCCACCACTGCCACGGAGGACCGCGAATTCCCTTAAAGAATGCGGCCAACGCCACGGAAACACAAGCCATATTGATGGCATCACTGGTGGCGGCGCGGGTCAGCACCAACATCGGCGGAAACAGCAGCACCAGTAGGGCCAGCCATTCGTCCTGTTCCAGGGCCAGCAGCATCGACCGGCAAGCCCAAACCGTGACCAACAAGCCAAACAGGGACAGGGCAAAGGCCCCGCGCCAGCCAAACGGGATAATCAGCAACGATTGCAAGGCGGATGTGCCGGCCGGGTAGGCGCTCGACATTTGGGGGCGAGGCTGCAAGGTCTCAATGTCGAGCACGTGGCCCTGCAGTGAACCGCTGGCAAAGTCCATCGCCGCGGTCACGTACATGCTTTCGTCAGTGTTGGTCAGGGCATCGGGCCAATAGGCCGCCATGAGGACCACGTGGAGCGCGGAAATCGTCAGCAAGAACGGGGCAAGAGCCACGCCGCTCGGGCGTTTGAGACGGGCCAGGAAGTTCATGCGCAGCGAGATCCCTCAAGCAAGACCATGAAACGGTTGAACAACACATCCGCTTCGAGTCAACTTGGGTCGCAGTGTGCCGCCAGCGCAACCACCCGTCAACGCTTGCCAAGCGTCCGCAGCGTGCATGAGCCGAACTAGCTAAGTAAGCCGACCGAATTTCCACGCCAGGGCCAACACCAGCAGCCCCAGCGGGATGAGCACCGTGGCGACCGTTCGCGTAAAATTGACTTCATTCTGATAGTTTGGCGCTACTTGGCTGAGAATAGGCCGTGGCCACTGCGGCGCATAGAGCCCCTTGTACGTCGCGCCCGGCAGCCACTTTCCGGCGTCGTCCGCACCAGTGATGCCGTAATCTTGGCGCGTCGTGTGCTCGAAGGGGTCAAGAAACTCAATATAGACACGCCACTGGGCATCGGACGTGTTCTTGCCTGCCCGCGCCACGCGGTGCTGCTCGACGCTGATGACCTTGAAATCAATCGGGGCGAAGGCGGGCCCGGCCAACTTGCTGGCGACGTCATGACTAGACCACGCCATCATTGCGCCGCTGCCGACCAGCAGAATGCCAATAATGCCAATCCAACTCAAAACTTAGCCCTTCGCGGGGAACAGGCCGCCAATGCTGCCGTCCAGGCCTTGCACTTCCGGCTCAGCGGCTTCGATGCCAGCGTGGAAACCGCCGCCCTTGGTGGCCGAGAAGGGCACCTTGATGCCGGCCAAGCTGAATTTGCCAAGGGTTCTCTCGTACAGCGTCCAATCCTTGCAGTAGGTCGAGGTAAACGCGGTGCTGTGGTAGGCAAACAGGCCGATGGTGCCCTTGAGGCTCATTTCCCAAGCCTTGAAGGCCAGTTCGCCCTGTAGGCCCCAGTCCATCGTCGTGCCGTTGACGCCGATGGCAACCTCAGCTTCCAGCGATTTCTCAGCCTCCAAGCCCAGTTTCGCCTTGACGCCGACGCCAGCCTCGGCAATCCAAACGTCCGCGGAGACGCCGGCTGTCAGGGCTGCAAAACCGCCCATCGTCAAGCTCGTACCGACGGTGCCCGCGATCTCATACCACGGCTGCGCACTGGCGCCTGCACCGCGATTCTTCTTGCGAACGACGATCTTCTTGAGGGTGGGCGGCGTTACCTTGAGCTCAGCGCCAACCTGAATGCCCAGTTTGGCCACCAGACCGAAGAAGGGCGTCGGGATGGACATGCGCCACCACTTGTTGACTTCCTTCTTCATGTGCTCAGCGGCCGAGGCGCCCATCAGCGGAATCTCATTGGCATAGCCCACTTGCCATTCACCGTCGCCGTTGGGCGGGTTGATGATAATGTTCTTGCCTTCGCCGATCGGAATGCTGATCTGATGGATATCGCCGTGTTTGCCTTCTTCTTTCTTCGCTGCCGGTGCCGCACCAGCCGCTGCCGGGGCCGCCCCACCGCCGACTGGGCCATGGTGTTGGGCTTCAGCGCCACCCGCTTTTTGCTTGATTGCAGCCTTTTCGCCACGTTCGGCCTTGGCCGCCGCATGATCGGCTTCCTTTTCCTTAGCGTCTTTGGCCCCTGGCGCCGCCGCGCCCTTGGCCCCGGCTTTGGCGTGCTGTCCCGGCGCTGCGCCGGCTGCTCCAGGCGCTCCGGAGTTTTCACCAGCATCTGCGCCGGGTTGACGAGCATCCGCTTTGGCGTGGCCGTCTTTCGCTCCTTTGGTCCCTTTGCCATTGCGCTGCTGCACGATGTGCGCGCATTCGTGAAGCAAAATCTTGTCATAGCCAGGAGTTCCGGGCTCACCAGCCTTGGACGACATGGTGATCACGCCACCCAGCGCAAAGGCTGCGCAGCCACGCTTGGCGCACTCGGCATCCGCGCCAGCGCCTGACCGAACGACGACGTCACTCAGGTCAGCTCCGTAGGATTCCTTTAACTTTGCCGCTACTTCACCGGCAAGAGGCGACGCCTTGATCTCGCCCTGAGGCGTCGACTGCTTTTGTTCCTTGCCACCGCCACCACCACCGCCGGGCGCTTCGCTCTTGGCATTGACGCCGCCGGTTTGCTGGCCACGCTCGCGTTTGGCAGGGGACGCCTTCGGGGCTCCTGCAGTACGCTGTTGAAATGCTTCGCGTTTCTTTCGACTCTCGGCTTCGCTCTTGGGTTGTGCTTGGTGCATCGGCGGCTCCGAACGGATCGTGCGTCTAGGACAATGAGCCGCAGGCAAACGGCTCTGCTGCTATGATGAAACACCACCGCCAGGGCCGCAACGACCTCGCCAAAAGGGTCAGGTCCCGCTGGGGTGTCGACACCCCAATGTGCGTGTACGAGCGCCACGTTCGCCGTTTCCGGCGTTCAGACAGACAGGAGCGCTTGGCAACCCCGCAAGCCGGTGCGATGATCGAGCCAGCGACTACACGCAGGCGGCCCTTGGCGAGGCAGAAGGTTTCATGATTTCAAAGACTTTACTCGTTGGTATACAACTGTGTTTTTTGACCATGGCGCTAGGCTGCAGCAGCAGCAAGACCTCACAAACCACCAGTGATTCTGCATCCTTTGCCGACGTCGACGCGGCGATTGACAGTACCGGGTCAGACGCCACACCTACAGCCGATGCCAATGGCGCAGCCGACTCAGCCGAAACAGCTAGCAGTCTGCCGAGTTACATTGACGTCGCCGACACAGCCAGCATCGAGACAGCCGATCCGCAGCGCGTGACCGTTATGACGTTCAACCTGATGTGCTCATTTTGCATGAATTCCACGCATTTAGAGTGGGATCAGGACTGGGCCTTGCGCAAGCCCATGATCCGCGACATCTTCCTACGCCATTCGCCAGATCTCATTGGTATCCAAGAGTTACAGGAGTTCGTCCCCTACCCGCCGGCCGACCTGCCGGACAATCCGACGATGGACCAGCCGCTACAGATCACGGCCCCCGAATTCGCGTATGATTTCGAGTTCTACCATCACAAGGCCGGGGACCTGCTGGATTCCGACTACGACGACGCCACCGTCTTTTGGAAGAAGGCGCGCTTTGACAAGCTGGAAAGTGGTGTGTTTTGGCTGAGTCCGACGCCCGAGCTGGCCTTCTCGACCGGATTCAAACAGCCGCAGGAGCCGCGCCTTGTGGTTTGGGTCCTGCTGCACGACAAGACGACCAGCAAGGATTTCTACTTTGCAAACACGCACTACGACAACAACGCGCCCAGTCAGGCCTTGTCCGCGCCGCTGACGCTGCAGCAGTTCGCCCCGCTGCTGGCCAAGCATCCCCTTATTTTTGCAGGAGATTTCAATGCCAACTCCAAACACGTCGCCTACGCCACCTTGACCCAAGGCGACAAGGGCCAAGGCCCGTCCCTGCAGGATTCCCACAACCTTGCGAAACAAAAAGCTATTCTTACCAATGTGACTCCGGCACCGCTGACCCTCGACACGCTGGAAGACATCGACCATATCTTCTTGGGCGGCGCGACCTTTGACGTCACGTGGTGGGTGACCGACACGTGGCGCTATACAGCCAAGGTGGAAGGCCCGACAGACCACAACGGGCCCATTATCACGTCAGTGCATTGGCAGTAGCGTGCGCGTGACCAAGCGATTTCCCTTTTCCTTTCAACGAGAAGACCATGGCCCACCCTATGCTGACCGTCCTCGGCAGTGCCCTGGATCGCGGCCAAGACTGCGCCGTCCTGCCCGTGCCCATGCGCGACGGCGCACTTCTACAGGTGCGCGCGCTGGGTTCTCCGACCGGTCGGCCGACGCTTCTGCTGCACGGATTCTGCGGCAAGTGGCGGCAAATGCTCTTTACGGCTAGGCAGTTACCACAGACGCGTCGTCTGCTGCTGCCCGATGCCCGCGGGCATGGCACTTCGGACGGTTTTGGCCCGGTGCTGAAGATGGCGCAACTGGGCCAGGATCTGGCTGATTTGATTGCGTGGACGGGTGCGCCGCAAGTCGACATCATCGGCCTATCGATGGGCGCGCAGATGATTTTCGAGTATATTCGCCAATTTGGCACGGCTAAGTTGGGACGGTTGGTCTTTGTCGACCAAGGGCCTCGGCTCCGGCCAGAGGAAGGCTGGCCCCATGCGCTGTTCGGCGGTATGAGTGACGCTGAAATCGCTGAATTTCTGGGGCAAATGCGCGACAATCCGCGACGCCTTGGCAAGGCTTGGCTACGCGGCGTTTGGCGCTCTGAGGAGCCGCGACTCATCCAACTGGTTCTTACGCCTCAACTTTTGGCGGGTCTTCCCGGCACCCCCGCGCACACGCTACGCCTTGCCGAGGACATGCTGCAGCAGGACTGGCGCGAAGCTGTGCAAACCATTGATCGGCCAGTGCTTTTGTGCTACGGAGGTCGATCCATGTACCCGCAGGCCGGGCGGTGGATGCACGCGCACATCGCTGACTCTGAACTGGCTTGGTTTGCCAACAGCGGGCACGGATTGATGTTTACCGAACCACTGCGCTTTGTCGGCAAGGTCAACGCCTTTCTCAACCAGGAGCCTTGAGGCCGCAGCCCAAGCCCTGAAACCTGCGCACTTCAGCCTACTTGGTGTAGACGCAGGTGCCGTCGACGCAGGCCGGCGCGGGTGCCATGCACTTGGGCGTGCTGTAGCCGCACGTAGCGGAAAAATTCACAGAAATGCAATACTTGTCGTCCAATTTGGCCAACGCAGCCGCAAAGGCCGCGGCCGAGTCAGCGTTCAGCGCGACGCCACAAGTCCCCTGGCACGCCGTACCACTTGGAACTACGACGCAATCGCTATCCTGACCACAGCCGCCGTGGCTAAGTGCGGCTTCCGTCAGGGCCGCCTGCAATGCAGCAAGGTCGGCGTTGCAGTCCAAAACGCTTCCAGAATCAGTTGTTGTCTCAGTGGAATCCACGCCACCATGGGGCACCGAGTCGGCCGCCGCATCCGTTGCGCTCACTGCCCCATCTGCGTCAACCGCGTCAGCGGTCGCCACCGTGGCGGCATCGACCGGAGTCGACGAATCTGCTGTAAATACTGGGCCATCACCCAAGGATGTCTCATCGGCGCCGGTGACGTCGCTGGTCGTTGCGGCATCAACTGACAAAGTGGATGATTTTGTGGATGAACTGCAGGCTGCGGCGGCCACAAGTGCGCACCAAAGTGCAGTGTATACCAATGAGTTAAATGCCTGATATTTCACTTTTTCTCCCATTCCAAAGTCGCTTTTACGCGCCCTCAGTCAAACACCCGTTGTGCAAGGTCCAATGCTGCTGGGCCACCTGCGCCAACTCTGCTTCATCATGGCTGACATACAAGCACATAACCACTTGATCTCGCCACGTTGCCTGGAGGTAGCGCAGAATCCTCGCCCGCAGTTCCGGGTCAACGGCGGCCAGCGGCTCATCGAGGACCAACAGGCGCGGACGACGGGCCAGGGCTCGCGCCAACGCCACCCGCTGCCTTTCGCCACCCGACAAGGTTGCGACGGGCCGCTGCCAGAGAGGGTCTAGCAGCAAAGCCTCTGTCATCGCAGCGAATTCTGGCGTGTTCTCGGCCCCACTCTTGGAGCCCAGGGCAAAGGTGACGTTGGCGCGAACACTAAGATGCGGAAACAAGTCGCTGTGTTGTGGCACATAGCCGACGTCGCGCAGGTGCACGGGACGCGATAGCCGAGTTGAAGTGTTGAGCCATAGCTCACTACCCACTGCTACAGTCCCTTTTGCCTTGGGGTCCAAGCCGACAACTGCTCGTAGAAGCGTCGTTTTCCCGGCCCCAGTCTGCCCAGTAACGGCCACTATCGCTGGCTGCGCCCACTGCGCGCGCACGGTCAGGCTGAGGACCGGCGTCTGCACTTGGAGGTCGATCAACAATGCAGGCGGATTCACGAATTGCCCCCAAGGGGTGAGCCCGTGCGACCCAAGCGTTGCACGGCCAGCAGGGTGACGAAGGAAAAGATCAACAATCCTAGGGCAATTCGGTGCGCAGACTCGTACTGCATCGCCTCGACGTGGTCGTACAGCACCACGGACAAGACACGCGTCTGTCCGGCAATGTTGCCACCGAGCATTAGCACGACGCCAAACTCACCGACAGTATGGGCAAATCCGAGTACCGCCGCCGCAAGGAAGCCCGCCCGCGCCAAGGGCAACTGCACCCGCCAGAACCGCTGCCACGGACTACAACCCAGCGTGGCCGCTGCTTCGATGAGGGGCTGAGGCACAAGCGTGAGCGCAGTGCGGATGGGTTGCAGCACAAATGGCAATGAATACAAGAGAGAAGCCAGCACCAGCCCGGCGAAGGTGAACGGCAGCATGCCTAGGCCCAGCGCTTGGGTGAGTTGCCCCAGGGGCCCGTGCGGCCCGGCGAAGAGCAGCAAATAGAAACCCAGAACGCTGGGTGGAAGCACCAAAGGCAGCGACACAACGGATGAAACCAGGGCGCGAAGCCGCCCTTGCCCCTGCCCCAACCACAGCGCCAGGGGCGTGCAGAGGGCGAGCAGCAGCAGCGTCGTCAGCCCGGCAAGGCGGGCCGTCAGCCAAATGGCGGTCCAATCCTCGGCCGTCATGGGACACGGGTCCGATAGCCACAATTGCCAATTATTTCTTTGCCTTGCTCTGACCTCAGGAACTCGACCCACGCCTTGACTTCGGGGCGCGACCGCCCTCGGCCTAGCACGACCGCGTCCTGCCTCAACGGACGGTAAAGTTCAAGCGGCACCAACCAGCCAGAACCTTTAGCAAAAATGCCATCCTTTTGCACTTGTGACCAGGCAACAAAGCCAAGCTCCGCGACGCCACTGGCGAGGAACTGGTGAACCTGCGCCACATTTTCCCCTGTCACAATCTTCGCTTGCAGGGCTTGCAGCAGGCCAAGCTTGGTCAGCACCTGCTGCGCGGCCAATCCGTAGGGTGCCAAGACTGGATTTGCCACAGCTAAATGCTTGAAATTGCTGTATTTTAGCACCGCCCCTTGGCCATCCACGACGTTAGGCGTGGCCGACCACAGGGCCAACTGACCAATCGCATAGGTAAAGCGCGAGCCTGGCTCGACTTTGCCTTCCTTTTCAAGCTTCTCGGGGGTCTCGGCGTCGGCCGCTAGCAGGACGTCAAACGGGGCACCGTGGCTGATTTGCGCATAAAGTGTGCCGGTTGCCGCTGTGGACACCTCAACCGATTGCCCGGTCTTGGTGCCAAAGGCTTGGACCAGGACTTGGGCGCAGGGTGCAAAGTTGGCCGCTACCGCCACGCGCACGGGCTCTGCCGCCAGAACCGTTCCGCCACGGCCCAGGCATAGCAGAGATATTCCTAGGGCAATCGCGACGCCTAGAGTCCGCATGCCGGCCCCGCAGTGGCTGCCCCGCCGCCCTTGGGGTCGATGTGAAAGACCGCCGTCGTGTCATCAAAGGTCGTTGCCGGGGCAATTGGCGGGTCCATCTGGAAAAGCCAGTAAGTCGCGGCATCTAAACCCAAACTCCAGGCCGAAGCAAAGGACTGGCCGTAGCGCACCCGTTTGGAGAAGCGCAGACCGGCGACTTGGGCCCCGGCGTAGTAGTTGGAGGCGCCGAAGGAATTGCCCAATCGCAACGGGCAACTGGCGTCCCAGGTCTCGGTGATGCCGGCGAAATCGCGGACCTTGACGCCGTCGACATAGAGACTGCCGGCGCCCAGGCCGTGGTATTGGATCGCGAAGTGCTGCCAGGTATTCAACTTCCACACTTTGAGCGGTTTGGACGCCTTGGCGATCTGGCTGTAGGCAAGGAAGCTTGCGTCCGTGCCATCGCTGCCCGTGGCGACGCCCCAGTGTTGGCCTACGGGCATCGGCGGACAGCCGTCACTTGCATCGGTACCGACCAAAACGCCATAGGGTGCAGCGGGATAGGCGGCCATGCGCACCCAACCCTCTATGGTAAAGGCCGTGAACAACTTCTGCGTGTTGGGATAGACCAAAACATTTGCCCCCTTAGGCGATTGCCCGCTGGACCACTGCAAAGCCGTGCAATCGGGCGTCGAGGCAATTTGGCAACCATTACTGCAAGCTTTGGGATAATCGCCGTTGCCGAGCACGCCCTTGTCGCAGCCCTCCCAGCGCGCGGGAATGCCGTCGCCACAGATGGCGCTGGACGGTGGCTCGCCCAAGCACGTGTCAGCGACCTGCAGAGAACTACTGACGATCTTCGCCGTCACGCCGTTACCGCTGTCATCCAAGGTGGCGTCTTGGGGCGTGTCATAACGCCATAACGCCCTGGTCTGCTTGTCGGACCAAAGGTGCCGCGCCGGCTTGAAGTCGTCGGTGTAGCGCAAGCCCTGAGAAATACGAACTTCATCGATTTGGCCATTGAAGAAGTTGGCAGCGCCCACCGTGCTGCACGCGCCCATGCCGCCCACGCCTGCACCAATCCACATGGATTCATTGAGCAATCCGGGGTCCCCATTGTTGCTGGCGACTGTCTTGGCCACGTTGACGCCGTTGACATAGAGCCGTGTTTCCGAGCCCTTCGCCCAGCCGATGGTCGCGGCGACGTGGTACCACTTGCCGGCGAGGATGACGCTCTTGTCATTGCACGGCCCTTCGGCACCGATGGGCGACCGCGCTAGGCCAAAGACGCTGCCCACGATGTGTAAGCTCAGGTTGGCGCAGGAAGTACTGATAATTTCTTGAATTCCCGCGGCGCTGTTGGGCTTGACCCAGGCTTCGATCGTCAGTTCGCCAGCCGTCGGGTCGAAGGCGTCCTTGGCCCAAACGGTGACGGGGACTGTGATTTGCGACGACTTGGTGGCGCCGTCCAAAACCGCAACAGAATGGCACTGTTCGCAGCCGTCACAGGCATTGGCATTGCCGTCATCACAGGTTTCGAGCACGGGATTGACCTTGCCGTCGCCGCAAACTGCACTGTCCGCCGCCGCGCCAAAACAAGCGTCTTTTACCAAGGTTGCACCCGCTGGCGACAGGGTCAGGTCATTGCTTAGGCCACTGGCATCGGCGACGACGCTATCTTTCTGCGTGTCCATCAGCCACAAAGCCCTTGTTGCGCCAAGCAATTGCGGGATGCGGGCTGGCTTGAAAGCGGCACCGTACAGTGGGGCGGTCGCGAGGTGAACGGCGTCGATGCTGCCGACAAAGACATTGCCAGTGCCAAGACCATTTGCGTCGACATATTCAACACCTATGCTTACCGGCGCTCCACTGTCTCTGCGTTGGACGGCCAAAGAAGCAGTTCCGGCTGGCTGACCATCGATGAAGAAAGTTAAGGCCTTGGCCCCGACAATAGCGACATGGTGCCAGGCTCCCGCCGTGACGGCGCCTGTGGAGACAATTGCCTCCAAACTGTCTGATTTGTGAGAGAAATAGAGCTTGCCACTGGTCGCCATCACGCCAAACTTGTAGGCCGAAGCACCGCCACTGACCGATCGCGACACGATCGGCATGTCGGTCGCCAATTTCGCAGGATTAATCCAGGCTTCAATGGTGAACTCTTGTTCAAGGCCGAGGCTGCCCTTGAGCGAGCCAGGGAGGCCAAGCACGCCCAAGTTATACGCAAAACCGTTCTTGCCATCGAGTGCCAGACCGGAAACGATTTGGCACGCCTCGCAGCCATCGCAGGCGGCGGCGTTTGCGTCGTCGCATTGCTCGCCGACATTGAGGTATCCATCGCCACATCCAGGAGTTACGCACTTGGACGCCACGCAGTACTTGGCCACGTCGCAAGCGCCCGGGACCGTCTTGCCGTCGGGCACGGCGTCGTGCGCGCAGCCATTTGCCGTGCAAGAGTCGACCGTGCAAGGGTTTTTATCATCACAGTCCAGCTTAACGCCCGCGCATTTGTCGGCTACGCAGATGTCGCTCAGCGTGCACGCATCGCCGTCATTGCAAGGGGTGCTGTCAGCGACGACCGGATGCAGGCAACCCTTTATTTTGTCGCATGAATCCGCCGTGCATGGATCGCCATCATCGCAGTTCACTGCAGGCCCGGCGAGGCAAACCCCCGTTTTGCAAGCGTCATTCTTGGTGCACGCATTGCCATCGTCGCAGCCCTGCCCGTCTAAGGCCGCGCCGAGGTGCAGACACGCGCCATTGGTATTGTCGCAACTATCTAACGTGCATACGTTTTTGTCGTCACAATCCTTCTTGGGCCCCAAGGTGCAGTTGCCATTGGCGCACACGTCATTGGGCGTGCATGGATTGCCGTCGAAGTCGCAGGGATCACTGGTGTTGACGTGCTGGCAGCCCGCCACAGCATTGCAGCTATCTGTCGTACAACCATTTGAATCATCACAGTTTTTAACGATTCCTGCCTTGCAAATGCCAGCCACGCACTTGTCGCCTACTGTGCATACGGTTTGGTCGGCGTCGCAGGGGTCACCTTCTTGGCCGGTGCCGTCAAAGACGCAATTGCCTGATTTCTTGTCACAACTGTCGATGGTGCAGGTCGAACCGTCGTCGCAAACCGTCAGTTTGCCTGAGATGCAGAGCGTGGAGGCACAGACATCGCCGACGGTGCAGGCGTTGCCGTCGCTACACGGAGCGATATTGCCAATGTTGACGCAGCCTTTGACCGCGTCACACAGGTCATCGCTGCATGGGTTCTTGTCATCGCAGTTTAGGCTGCTGCCAGCGGTGCAGACGCCGCCTTTGCAGGCATCGCCCGGCGTGCAGACGCTGTTATCGGCGTTGCAGATCTTGCCGTCTACTTCCAGGATTGCACCGCAAATACCGCTACTTGGATTGCAGGCGGTCTTGCTGCAGGTGCTATCGGCGCTGGTGTCGCAAATGACTGGCGTTCCTACTTTGGTTTTGCAGACAAAGGGGGCCTGCGCCTTGTCGCAGAACGGCACGCCGAGGCACTTGTTGTCATAAGGTTTGCAATCGCTGTCGGCCTGGCAGGAGCAAATATTCTGTCCCGGCGCGCACTTACCAGCTGAGCAGGCGTCGCCATTGGTACACGGATTGCCGTCCTCGCAACTGCCTGCCTGCGCGGGGTTAACGCAGCCCAGCAGTCCATCACAAGTATCTGCAGTGCAAGGGTTATTGTCATTGCACACCGTCGCTGCGTCCATCGATGTGCCCAGGCATGCGCCCTTGCCATCGCACAAGTCATTGACTGTGCAAGCATTTCCGTCCGTGCAGGCCTTGGTCGTGGTTTGGGACGCGCAGCCCTTGGTTGGGTCACAGCTGTCGTCCGTGCACGGGTTGCCGTCGTCGCAATTCTTGACCGTGCCCTTGCAGGTATCACCCGCGCAAGCATCTGGATCAGTGCAGGAATTGCCGTCATTGCACGGCTGGCCGTCCTGAGGCTTGTGCTGGCAGGTTCCGGTCACTGCATCGCATAGGTCGATGGTGCACGCATTGTTGTCCTCGCAATCCTTGGCTTTTCCCGACACGCAGCTACCACTCTGGCACAGGTCACCCTGGGAGCAAGCGTTGCCGTCGTCGCAGCCAGCGTTGTCGGCAAAGCTGTGGGCACAGCCGCTGTCGGTGGCGCAAGTGTCATTGGTGCAGACATTGTTATCGTCACAATTACTTGCAATTCCAGCGCATTTCCCCTTGGCGCACACGTCCTGGTCGGTGCAAGCATTGCCATCGGAACAGGGCAACGCGTTGGGCACATTGCCACAGGCCCCGGCGGCAGCGGGATCGCAGGTATCGTCGGTGCAAGGGTTCTTGTCGTCGCAAAGCCCTTCGTCTGTCAACCCATTGCAATCATTGTCTAATCCGTCGCAAATTTCCGCAGCGGCTTGGTTGGCGTTGCATACGGTCAAGCCGCTGGCCCCGCACGTCCGCACGCCGGGGCAGGTGCCCTTGACCGCCGCCGCCATGCATTTGGTGGCTAATTGCAACGAGTTGGCGCGGACATCGCAGGTGCATTGCACCACGCCCTGGGCGTCGGCCGTACGCAAGCACTGTTTGCCGGTGCTACCTTCCACCGATGATGCACTGCCGCAACTGTAGCCCCCGGGGCAATCCTCATTGCCGACGCAGGGAACGCCGCAGAAGTTGCCATTGGCACCACCGTAGGCGATGCACAGGGCCGACTCGCTGCCAAGGGCTGCTGCACAACTCTTTGAATCTGCACATGGTTCACAGAGAAAGCCGTAGCGCGGGATGCAAAGATTGATGATGTCGCCGCCTACGGGCACCGCTGCGCACTTGAAACTGGCGTCGGCGCAATCCGAGGCACACTGCGCTGCGCATTGTTTGCCAGCGGGCGTGTCAATGCAAAAATTATTATTACAATCGCCCGGTTCCTTGCATGTACATCCGGGGCCGCCCGGGCATTGCGCTTGCGAAGTTGCCTCGACGTCCGAGGTCCCCAGGTCGTCTGACCCGGCGTCTTGTTGAGAATCAGCTGTATCTTCAGCTACTTCTTCAACCACTACCGCCGCCTTCCCCGTACCGCCGTTGCTGCAGCCTGCGACCACGGCCCAGCCCGCCACCAGAAAGATCAATGGATTGGCGCATATGCGGAGTGCAGTCATCAGCGACCTCGGGCTGGTGCACGCAGTCCCACGCCACCCAGCCAGGTGCGCGTTGGGCGGCGTCGCCAACAGGGAGCTACGCCTTGTTCAGTCTTCCAAATACCCGGCAAACGTCAAGCGTCAAGCTGGGACGCGCCCCTTCGGTTTGAAAAAGGGCGTGTACACCAACGAGTAAACTACGCTTGATTACTGCGGTTTTTCGTCATCAGCCGACGGCGACGGCTTGCGCCCTGGGCGTTCCACCAGCGTCGACCGCATGGCCCGGCGGGACCCCGGAACCGATTGATCGGTGGGTGCGTCGATGTCGCTGAGCGCGGCGGCCGACAGCGGCAACGGAGCAACTGGGTCTGTAACCGCCCGTTCTCGAGAACGAATCTCGCGCACAGACTCAATGGCCTGCCGCGCCTCCATAGCGTCACGGTCGGAAACGGGCTGGGTGCGTGGCTCAAGGCGGCCCTGGTGAACGCGCCCGACCGGGGCAACCTCTTGTTCTTGTGGGACAATCGCAGCCGTAATCCCGGCCGCGGGCGTCGCTGGGTCAAAAGGGCGACCATAGCGGTCCGTCGTCTTGAGGGGCCCAGTCGTCTGGCCTGGGTGCACACGCACAGCAACTCCGCCAAGATCCAGCGGAATCCGTGTCCCGGCGGGCGGAGTCGGGTCCAGACCGCCGAGCACCGGCGTTTCTAGGGGCAGCGCGTCGGTCGGCCTGCCCTGATCGCGATTGCGACTCCCCCACAGGCGACCACGGCCACTGTTGATCTCACCTTGGCCACCTACAGCCCACGCCGGGACGACCGGCCCGTCCTGGGTCACGGCATTGCGATCGACCGCGAGTCGATTGCGCACGGGCGTAGGCATCTCAAAACCACTTTGGGTTTCGGCATCTAGGGCACCGCCGTCAGCCACGTCAAACCCGGGACTCGTGTCGTCCAAGCCCGCACCTCGGCCAGCTCCTGGGCCATCTAAAGAATCAGCTTCATCAAGCGAATCGAGGTCTTGCTGCACGTGGACCAGCACGAGCGTGATGTTGTCCTTACCGCCGCCTTGCAGCGCTTGGTTCACCAAACTCGCGCACGCCACGGACAAGTCATCGCCGAGCGTCGCCAATGTCTGCGCAATGGCTTCATCGGGCACCATATCCGTCAAGCCGTCGCTGCATAGCAAGTAGATATCTCCGAGACAATATTCTTGAATTTGAACTTCCGGTTCAACCAAGTCGCGCAGGCCAACGGCGCGCACGATTACATTCTTGCCCGCAAACCCGCGAATCTGTTGGGCTGACATCGGCCGGGTGCGCAGGTAATGATTGAGCAGCGAGTGGTCTTCCGTCAGCTGCTCCAACTCGTTGTCGCGAAAGCGGTAAATCCGGGAATCCCCCACATGCACTAGGCCAAGCCTGTGGCGCCCCGCGAACACGCCGGCCAGTGTTGTGCCCATGCCCTTGTGTTCGGGATTAGCCAAAGCAGCTGAATACACGGCGATATTAGCCTGACGCACGGCAGCATCCAGGCACCGCGTCTCCTCAGTGACTTGGGTCAACGTCTCGCGCGGCCAGCGAAAGCTACTGGCAAACCGATCGGTCTTGAGGAACGCCACCATCGCATCCGCCGCGATTTGACTGGCGATCTCGCCTGACGCGTGACCGCCCATGCCATCGCAGACCAGATACAGGTGGGCATCCGGCTCGATGCGGTACGTATCCTCGTTGTTCTTGCGCTCGCGGCCCATATCGGTGGCGCCGTGAGCCAGGACCTTGAACATCGAGTACCCCTATCCGTCGTCAATTCCGTGCCAAGGTGCCCGGTGAGACCCGTTCAGCGACTGCTGCTGCGCGCCCCAAAAAGTGGCGTTTCCCTCGCGCAGAATCCCTGTCATTCCAAGATGATAGCTCTATGGACACCACGGGATTAGCCGTCGTCCAGCGCGCAGGATACCCCTGCCCCGCCCTGCGGTGCAAATTCACTCAGCAAGCAGGCCCAGCCTCTGCATTTCACCGCGCAGCCGAACCTTGACCGTTTCACTGCACGTGAGCAGCGGCAGTCGCGTCGCCGGGGCCATCACGCCTAGCAAATGCATGGCCATCTTGCAGGGCTGTGGATTCGGTTCTGAAAACAAGGCCTTAATCAGGCCATGTAGGGCGACTTGGCCTTGGGCGGCGGCCTCGAAGCGCCCAGCTCGGTAGTCGCGATACAAGGCGGCGGTGCGTGTTGGGGCCGGTCCTGAAACCACTGAAATCACGCCCTTTCCGCCGATGCTATACATCGGCACGCAAAGCGCGTCTTCGCCCGAAAGCACGGCAAACTGCCCACCCGTCAAGTCAATGATCTCGATCACCTGCTCAAGGGAGCCTGCCGCCTCCTTGATGCCAATGATATTCGGGTGTTTAGCCAGCTCAGCAGTGGTCGCAGGCAGTATGTTGACGCCGCAACGCCCTGGAATGTTGTAGAGGACCACAGGTATCGAAACGGCATCGGCAACAGCAGAAAAGTGTGCAATCAAGCCTGGTTGCGAGGGTTTATTGTAGTACGGCGCCACGACGAGCAAACCGTCGACGCCGCAACCCTGGGCTTGCTTGGAGGTTTCCACGGTCTTGTGGGTGTCATTGGACCCCGAACCAGCCAAGACCGGCACCCGCCCGCGGGCCAGGCGCACCACGGACCGGACGACCTCGAGGTATTCTTCATGGGTCAACGTGCTGGTTTCACCCGTAGTTCCGCAGGCCACCAAGCCGTCCACCCCGCCGGCGATCTGTTGCTCGACGAGGTTCTCCAGCGCCGCCCAGTCGATACTGCGCTGCGCGTCGTCGCGCATCGGGGTGACCAGCGCCGTGAAAGTACCTTCCAAATTCAAAGACATGGTCAAGCTCCGAGCCGCCCTGTGCCAGGACAGGCGACGAGTTCTCCAAACAGTACAATCTCAAGGATTCGCGTGCCGTTCCGCCAATTTACGCAGCGATCCCATGATGGCATCGCGCACGGCCAACTGCTGCTCTCGCTGCAAATGGTCGGTGAGGATATCCGGGACGCGGCGGTCATCGATGTCACCCAGCGCCAGAGCGGCGGCTTCACGAATGAAAACGTTCCGATCTTGCAGCGAATCGCGGACGGTAGGCACCATCTCGCTGCCGAAAGCGAGGGCAAGGGCCCGCAAGCAGACGCGCCGAGCCGACACGGGCGTTTCCTGTGCGCGCAGCGTTTCCAGCAGGACCGCCTTGGCTTGGGGCCCCGGAAAGTACTGAAGCCAAGCCAAAGACCGCAGTCGAACCTGCATGTCCTGCCCCGCGGCTGTGGCATATTCAACCAACAAATCAGCCACATCTGGGCCGATTCGCCGCAACGTCAGGGCCGAAATCTGTGCTTCGGGCGCGTGCAGCAGGCTCGTCAGCGCCCCCGCCTGCACTGCACGGCTCGGCAACTCCCTGTTTCGATTGGGGACTGGCGGAGCGACCCGCCCATCGGCCAGGGTCAAGTTCGGCCAGAGAGCCACAGCGAGCGCCAAGACCAGCACCCCTTGCCAGACCTTGGACCCATTTCTCTCAACACTTTTTGCCAGTTGCATGATTCCTCGCTCAAGGCAGTGTAGCGGATGCTGCCAACCGATCCAAGAGGCCCCAGAACCGTGTCAGAAATTTCGCAGACAGCTAGGGAACAGTGGGATTTGCTTTGCCCGGTGCGGACTTGTCATCTTGGCGTCCGTGCCCCGCGGCGGCAGGGGCAGCAGGCGCCTCGACCGGTGCATTGCCTTGGAATTCCTTCGCTTTCTGCTGAAGTTCGCTGCGCAGACGCCGATCGGCCAAGTCGACGCTCTGGAAGGCGAACTGCTTGTACTGCCGGCCCAGGTCCGCGCTGAGCTGCCCTGCTTGCTGCGCTGTGTCGATTTCCCGATACAACTTAAGGACATCCACAGCACACGCCGCCATCTCGTGGAGCGTGAACGGGCCCGGCAGGTCGAGCAAGGGGGACACGTCCGTCTCGTCGCCATAGGTCTTGAGCGCCGCGACCGAAGCATCATCCCCGAACGCTTCCAACGCCTTAATCGCAATCACTTTTCCCATGGGCAGATTGCCTGCCAGGGCTGCCAAAAGGTGAGGGCGCGCCTGGTCCACACCGATGGGAACAACGTACTCTTGGGCCAGCTGTGCCAGCTCCAACTTGACGTCTTCCTTGTGAAATTGGCCCAACCGATAGTGTTCATCGCTGGCCATCGCCGTCAGCACCTTGCGCAGGCCACGGGTCTGCCCGAACTTGATCAGGAGACGCGCAGCCAAGAAGCGGTCGTCCGCATTGCGTAGCCCAAGGAGTCGTTGCAGATGCGCTTCGAGCGAGTCGTATAACGTCGCGAGATCACTTTGCCCTGGCTCCAGCTTGGACTGGCGGCCAAGGCGGTCCAGTTCACCCGCAATGGTGGCCATGAGGCCCGCCGTCGCTGCCACGTCCTTGGGATCATCTGATTTTTCAAGGACTTCATGCACATCCAGCAGCAGGAGAACAGCCAGCGGCGAATGAACCGTGGCCAGGGCGCGCAAATCCTCCGCGTCGGGCAGGACACCACTGGCAAACAGGCGGCGATATCCCTGTAATAGCGCGTGGGTTGCTTCGGGCATCGCCACCTGAATGAGGGCCTGAGCGGCCTCATGCCGACGCACATCCGCCGCCAACAGGTGCTCGGCGGCCGGTGCAACCAAGGGCCCCAGCTTGAGCAGGTCGCCGTCGCCCAGGCGGTGCAGGGCCAACGCTCGGACTTGGGCCGAATCTGCCTTGGTGTCCACATCGACAAACGCCCAATCTGCAACGGCTTTTTGCACCGAAATCGCGTCATCGTCGTTCAGATCTGAACGCGTCGGCCCGGCCGCCATGTCGGTCGCCATGGGCAACAGGACAGAACGCACAGATGGCTGCGGATCTGTAGCCCAATTCGCGGCTTGTGCTGCTAAGGGCGCCTGCTTGAGGACGCGCGTCAGCAAGGGCCAAAGGTCCTTAGCCACAACGCGCCAATCTGCAGCGCCACGGCCGAGTTCCAGCACGTGCCCAGCCAAGGGCCCTTGGGCAGCCAGCGCCAACGCCTGTGCGCGATAGACCGCGGCATGAGACTGATCCTGCACGTAGTGCCGCAAAGCGCCGATTGCACTGGCATTGTGCGCCCAGAGACTGAAAGCGTCCAAGCGACCGGCGTCCCCCATTTCGCTATCCGACCCGATCAGGACGCGGGTGACGGCCCCACTGACGTCGCGCAAAACAAGACGTGGACATCTTGCATCCAGGGCGGGACGAGCCGCGGCCAGATCGCCAACAATCACAGTCGTTAACTCGGCATGACCGATCCCGGCTTGCGCGGCCTGCTGCACATCTGCGGCCGTCGCACCGTCGATCCGTGCCAACATCTGTTCATAGCTATCCGCAGGTAATCCATAAAGGAATCCTGCCACGGTCAGATCGGCCACGTTGTCTGGCGTGGCCAGGGACATCGCAAACTGACCGGACAAATACCGTTTGGCAGCCGCAAGTTCGGCAGGAGTCGGCTCGGTCGAGCGTAGTGTCTGCAATTGTTCGGCAATCGCCGCCAGCGCATCCCCTACGTGCGCGGAGGCTACTTCGGTCGATACGAGCCATTGCCCGCCGGCGCGAAGCCCTTCAAACGCGGAATAAACACCGTAGGTAAGCCCTTTCTTTTCACGCAGATCAGCAAATAGCCGCGACGATGCCGAACCACCGAGCACCTGATTGGCTACTTGCAGCAAGGGCCAACGAGCGTCACTCCTCGCAAACCCTTGTTCTGCAACGATAATGGCCGACTGCGGTGCCCCTGTCAGATCGACAACGTGACAAGCCTGCGCAGCGGTTTCTCGTGGCGGCTCGGGCCGGGGAGCGACGGCAGCAGTCAGCAGCTGACTGGCGAAAAGCGCCTGAATATCCGCAGAAAAGGCCGACAGTTGAACATCGCCGACCACAATCAGGTCGGTATTGCCTAGGTGAAAGCTCGTCTGATAGGCTTCAAGCACCTGTTTTCGTTGAATTTGTCCAAGACTTGCCGCCGTAGGACCGCGTTGGCCATAGGGGTGCGTCGGCCCAAAGACCAAGGACCGCGACAATCGAGCAGCCACCGCCGCCGCATCGCTGTCCTCGTTGCGCAGCGCAGCCAGATAGCGCGCCTTGAGGGTATCCAAGGCCCCCTTGTCTAACTGGGCTTGGGTCAAGAGTTCTTTGATCAGCGGCAGTAGTCCTGGCAACTGATGACTTAGCACCTGGGCATCGACAACCACCGCATCAGCCAGCACCGTGACCCGCAATTCCGCGCCCAATCGGCCAATTTCATCCGCAAATGCCGCACCTGGATGGGTCTTGGTGCCTTGGGCCATGAGGTCGGCCGTGATCAACAGCGTCCCCTGCGGCCAAGGCGTCTGGCCCGCCACGCCACGCAGGCTTCGGCCCCCGGGAATCAGCCAACGCAGGAAAACAACGGGTGAATCATGCTGCTCGACGACATGTAGATTGAGCGTAGTCGCGCTTGCGCCGGGCGGATTGAGCGTAACTGACTGAACTTGAGGCAGGATGACCCGCCCCAAGGTGGCTGGCTCCGGGCGCGGCAGCCAGGTGTCCACATGGTCATCTACTTGTTTAGCAACAGGTTTAACCTGTGGCGCACCACACGCGCTCAGGATCAAGATGGCTGCCCAGAAACTGCGCCACATGGTTGCTCGCGAGCCAAAGGAGCGGATCATTGTCCACCCCCTTTTTCTTTAGATTTTTTGGACTTATCAACCTTACGCAGGGGCTTGAGTTCCACTTCGTCCTTGTCCTTGGACGCAGCACCTGGCAAGCCAACGGCTGACGGGGCAGCCACTGGAGGCATCGGAATAACCACAGGACCTTCCACGGGTTTCGCTCTCAAATCGGCCGCAGCTTTGTCGGCCGCAGCTTTGTCGGCCGCAGCTTTGTCCGCCGCAACTTTGTCCGCCGCAGCTTTGTCCGCCGCAGCTTTGTCCGCCGCAACTTTGTCCGCCGCAGCTTTGTCCGCCGCAGCTTTGTCCGCCATGGCTTTGTCCGCCGCAGCTTTGTCTGCCGTAGCCTTGTCCGCAACTGCCTTATCTATTGCGGCTTTGTCGGACACGGCTTTGTCGACCAGCGCCTTTTCCCGCGCTGCATTGATCGCTTGGGCGTGTTCGGCCTCGGCAGTGGCCCGTTCAGCAGCCAGCTTGGCCTGGGCGTCCGTCTTGATCAAGGCCTGCTCAGACCGTGTCACGTAGTCAGGCTTTTGCCCCGAATTCCCTGTCTTTGCCATGCCGACGGGCAAGCTATCCAGTTCGATTTCGCGGTTCCACGACAGCCAGCGTCGCGCCGCTCGCGACACATCGGCGGCCGTGACGGCGCGGTAGCTGGGCAGCCACTGGTCGATCTTGTGCGCGTCACCCGCAGAAAGCTCAAATTCCGCTAGTAATTCAGCGCGTCTGCCCGCCGAAAGGCCGCCAAAGACATAGGCCGATTCAAAGGCAACTTTGGCGCGTCGCAACTCCGCCTCTGTGGGGCCCTTGGCGATAATATCCTGAATTTCCAGGCGAATCGCCTTCTTCGCTTCCACCATCGCGGCGGCGCTGCCTTGGGCCATGTGTACCTGGACGTCCCACAGGTCCCAGGTTCGCCGGTCCCAACCGCTCACCTCGACGCTGGTGGCCAGTGCCTTGTCCTGGGTGAGACGCCGCTGCAGTCGGCTGGCATCGCCACCGCCGAGAATTTCAGCAAGCAAATCTAAGGCGTACGAGTCTGGCTCCGGCGCCGCGGGTACTTTCCAGGCCAAGTGGAAGCCCGGCGTCTTGGCCAACTTTTCGCTCAGTTGCTGGTAGGCATGGTGGCCTGATTCCTGTTCTACAATCGGCGTATGCACAGGTTCGGCACGCCGAGTGACGGGGCCAAAGTACTTTCCAACCAGGGTCCTTGCCGTCTCCGGTGTCACGTCGCCGACCAACACGATCACGCAATTGTTGGGTGAATACCAAGTCTTCCAAAAATCCTGGAAGGCTTGAAGCGGCGCATCACGTACGTCCGCGACCTCACCGATGGTCGGATGCTGCAAGGCTGGGGTCGTGAAAGCGAGCTTGGGCAACTCAAGAAAAGCCATACCGTACGGACGATTCTCCATTCGTTCGCTGCGTTCCGCCAGCACGGCCTGCCGTTGGTTGTCGACGGCGGATGCCTCGATCTTGAGGTGTTGCAGTCGCTCCGCCTCCAGCCATAGGGCGACTTCGAGCGCAGATTTCGGCACGATCTCATAGTACCAAGTGCGATCGGTCGAGGTGTTGGCGTTGACTTCAGCCCCCTGGGCCTCTAGGCGCTGCACGTGCTCCATCTTGGCCACGTGAGCGCTGCCTTCAAACATGAGATGCTCAAAGAAATGAGCCAGTCCCGTGCGTCCAGGCTGTTCGTCGCGGGAACCGACGTCGACCATCAACCCCACAGCCACGAGCGGCGCCTTGGGGTCCGACTGCACGATGACGCGAAGGCCGTTATCCAATTGAAACTTTTCAATCTTTACAGCCGGCGGCAGGGGCCACGGACGCTCAACGACAACGGTCACGGGCGGCGGTGGCGGAGCCTTCTTCGGCCTAGCCAGCGCCGCGGACGCGGTCAAGGAGCCAACGACCAACATCATCAGACAATTTCGCGCTCGATTGCGGTGCAAACCTCGTGCCATGGCACCTCCACCGCGCCAGCCTACAACGGCGGAGCTTCTCTGTCATGCTTTGCGTCATCCGGTGTAGACGCATGTCAACGATTCGCGTGTAAATGCACCAAGCTCCACGCCACTGGATTGCGCTCCAGCAAAACAGGCGGCAGCGCCAGTTCACCGACAACGCGCGCCTGGGCCTGCGCCATGTCATGCAAGGTCACATCGGCCTGCAAATATTTCGCAACAGCCACAGCGAGTTGGGGGTCGGGCGCCGGCTCATCGCTCCGCAGTTGCCACCATTGGATGCGGAGCCGCTTGCCGCCGTCCTGGGCACCGATAACCAGAGGCGCGTAACGCCCGGCGACCTGCGAAAACGACCGTGGACGGCTGTGTAAGGCTGCGATTGCTGGCCATAAATCGTAAGCAATGACCTCACTCGGGGTCGCCAAAACAACAGGCGGCATGGCAGACCGGGCCCCGCGCAGGTCGACGCGCGCTGGCAGTTGCTGCATCTCGATAAATGCTAGCAATTCCAGGGTCCAAGCCTCATGACAGCCAACCCAGTCCAGGACGGGCGGCCCGGAATCGCGGCGCGGCTTGCCAATAGCGGCGGGAACACCTTGTCGTCGTGGCGGCTTCATCGGACTCCTTGAGGGTAACAGCTTGCAATGTAAACGTAATTGAGCACCGTCGCCACCTACCTGAGCCGCCGAGTGCCAAGCATTGCCCGCGGTTAGCAATTCGGGCGACGCCGGAGTCGCCGCCAGCGGCCCAAGCGCTGCCGATCGGTATGTCGAACCCGGGGACCCAGGGGCAGACACGCTGCTAGGCTTGAAATACGTAGCAAAATCTCCCCAGGCAGGTGGCCCAGGGTTGGACGCCTTACATTGTCATCGGTCTGGGCCGGGGCGACAAGCGGCCTGCGATTTTGCATCCGCGCGCGGGGCAGCTAGACTGCAATTTGCATGGGTATCCACCGAGACAACGCTGCATGGCCGCGAAGGAAACCCCCTCCTCGAACCGAGGACGCGGGCCTAGCTGCGTCTGAGTCCCGCCTCGTAGTCAAGCGTGCCGACCTATGGCGAATCTGGGCAATATCGCTTGCGGTTGTGGCATGCACGCACGTGTCGCCACGCTCGGACCGGGATCGCGGACTAGCAGAGACCCCTGTAGCCCAAGGGATTGAAACAGAACCAGTTCGTGGCGATCTGCGCGCCGGCGTTCAGGCCTACGAGGACCAAGACTACGACGGGGCCCAAGCGGCATTGCAGGCCCATTTGCAGCAGCACCCGCGTTCGGCCGCGGCGGTGTATGAGCTGGGCTTGGTCGCCATGGCCAAGGGGCAGTGGGAACTAGCGCGGCAGCACTTTGAGAAAGCCCTTGTTTTAAATCCGCAAATGCACGGCGCGCTAAGCAACCAAGGCGTGGCGCTCCTGCATCTGGGCGAGGATCTGGCAGCCCTGCGCGCGATGGAAGGCGCCTTGGCCCTGGCACCGGATGATCCCAGGGTGCTTGGCAATTTGGCAATGGCAAGGTTGAGACGCGGCCTGTGGTCGGAGGCGATCGACGCCTACCAGCGGGCGATTTCCCTGGCGCCAAGCCATGGTACCCTGCTGTACGACTTGGCGCTGGCGTGGATGATTCGGCAACAGTGGCCTCAGGCGCTCACGGCGCTGGAATCGGCACTGCAGGTTCGACCCCAGTTCGCGTTGGCGCGCGCAGCGAAAGTAGCTTGTTTACAAGGGATTGGCGATCTCAAGGCCGCAGAGGTCTACGCGCGCGAAAGCCTCGATGTGCTGCAAGAACCGCTACCTGACAACCAACTCGTGCTAGGGCGCGTGCTAATTGCGCAACGACGCGTCGACGACGGGTTGGCGGTGCTGCGCGATGCGGTCAAACTCGACCCCCTGCACGCGCCAAGTCAGTTGGCATTGGCTGAAGTGCTCGATGCCGCCGGCAAGCGCAGTCAAGCGATTGAATGGTATCAGAAATGGCTGGAGAACAAGAATCACCGGCTTGAAGATGTGGAACGCATTACGGCGCGTGTGACCAAGTTGCAGGAGTTGGGACCCCAATGAGTAAACCCCTTGAATTGACAATATTTTACCTACTCCTTGGTGCAACCATTGCCAGCGCCGGTTGCGGCGTTGCCCCTCTGTATCGGCCAGCGAGGCCCTTGGACCCGGGCGAGAACGAAGTGGCCGCAAGCTTGGCGACAGAACGTACTGGAATCAGTGCATTAGCCTTTAGCAACGGTGCAGACACGGCCACCCATGCCGCCACGACCCGCACCACCGCAGCTCCCCAACTCCATATAGCCCGTGGCTTTGGCCATGATTTGGACGCGACGGCGCGCCTATCCTTCTCAGCAAACTGGATACCCTATGCAGGGTTAGGCGGACAGTATCAGTTCTACAACGCCGGCCCGTGGCACCTCGCTGTGGCCCCCGAAATTGGCGGTCGTCCCGCGGCGTTCAGTGAACCACGGCTCGGACAGGTCCTGTTGCCCGTGGTCGCGAGTTGGGACTATGACGCCAATTGGGGCGTGACAGCTGGTCTACATGCAGGTTATCGCTGGACAAATCTTGGAGTACAGGACCCGCACGCGCTAGCGTTAAACGATTTCGTCCTGCATGGGGTTTCCGGCGCAACGTATGGCGGCGGACTAGGCGTCGATTATCATACCGAAATCTTGAGAGTGCAGGGCATGCTGACCTGGATGCACACGGGCGGCTTTGTCAGCAGCCCGGGCAATCTCGACTACCCGATCAACGCCCTGGGCCTGACGATCAGCGGCGCCTACCTATTTGGCAAAGAAATCAAGAAGATGGAGAAGACGGACTACGACATCGACCGACTCATCCGCTAAATGACGCGATCCCCCTGTAGTTTCCGTTGGTTTACCCCAAGGTATGCACCGCGGCGACCGGTGCTTGGGACGCAGAAATTGCGGGGCCGATCACGCGACTGGGACGCCCTAAAATCCAATAAAATCTAAGCGCTAACGACGTGGACACCACGAACAAAGCGATGGTCAAACCCCACCAAAGTGGGTCGGGGCCGAGACGCAGCACGAAAGCGCCCACGTAGGCTACAGGCAGCCCGAGCAGGCCAAAACCGAGCACATTGAACCACATCGGTACCCGCGTATCGTCCAGGCCGCGCAGAACGCCAAAGCCGATCGCCTGCGTGCCGTCGGCTAGCTGAAAACCCGCGGCAATTGTGAGAAAATGGGCCGCCATCGTCCAAACCTCTGGCGAGGCGTCGGGTAAGTAGATTTTGGCAATGGCGTCCCGGCCGATCAACATCAAAATCCCCGAAATTACGCTAAAAACAACGCCTACAGCCAGAGCCGTCCAACCGGCACGGGCCACAGCCGCAGCATCGCGCCGACCGACGGCATGTCCCACACGCATGGCGGCGGCCGTCCCTACCGAGAAAGGCACCTGAAATCCGAGTGCCGCAACGGTCATCGCCACTTCGTGGGCAGCCAATGCTTGGGCACCCAGCAGGCCCATCCACAGGGTAATCAGCACAAATCCAGTCACTTCTAGACCATACTGCAAGCCCAGAGGCAGCCCGGAACGAAGCAAACGCTTGAGCATAGGCCAGCTGGGTAGGTCGAACAGGGCGCGATAGGCGGAAAACGCTTTGGATTGGCGGATATAGATGGCCACGATGCCCACCAGAATGATTCGGCACACCACCGAGGCCAGTCCAATGCCACCGACGCCGAGATTCGGTAGTCCCCACAGGCCCTTGGCGAGGCCAGCGCAGAGGACGGCGTGGACGATGTTGGCGATCACGGCCCCGCCCATGATGATCCCCGGGCGCCCTACTGCCGAGGCGAACGACCGGTAGCCCGCGTAGGCCAAGGCCGGCAGAAGCCCTGGAGCGGCTGCATGCAGGTATTGCTCAACCTCAACAAGCAGTTGGCTATCCTGGCCCATGGCGCGCAGAACCCAGGGTGAGTACCACAACAGCACGGTCAAGGGCACGCCGATGATCACGGCCATCCACAGGCCCTGCCGCAGAATTCGGCCCGCGAGCGCTAGGTCTCCCTGACCAACCGCTTTAGAAACATGGGGATCGAGCCCGGACATCGCGCCGTAGCCCGACATCAGGACAAAGGCAAACGTCGTGGCGCCTAAGGCCTGAGCGGCCAGTTGGTGAACGCCGATGTGGCCAGCCACGACCGTTCCTACGACGCCCATCATCATTTGAGCCAGTTGCGCGACAACAAGCGGCGCGGACAGCACCGATAGGGCCTTGATCTCGCGACGAATGGGCATGGGGACGAGCATGGGCGCGGGAGCATGGCACGAATCGCCCGCGTTTGGCCATGGCGGCATGACCGCGAGGGGTTGCCTCGGCGACGCGCAAGGTCCACGATCGGCGCTCGATGGACACCCTGCCTCCCGAAATGCCGCAACCCTCGCCAACCGACGCAGCGCCGCCGCCCAAGCGCTATGGGGCGAAGCTGTTTGCCCTGAAAGTGCTGGGTTTTTCCAGCATTGTCCTAGCCTCGTGGTGGGCCACGGACCGATCGATGCTGGCCTGGGTCAACTGGCAGGAAGATGTCGCGCAACACCTGGCCGACGCAGGCGTTCATCCCGATCGTGGTCTACCGGCCCTCAATGCCCTGGGCGATGCGGATGCGCTGCATTCGGTGGTCGTCGGTTGCGACCTGCGCGGCGCGCCTTGCCGGCAATTGGTGGGACGTCTGCTCGATTTTCGCGAGGCACGACGGCCAGATCTGCGCCTGGTCGTCCTACAACGGCCCGAGCGTGACGACTTGGCCGGGGAGGACTTCGCTGTGGCGCTGCAAGCAGCGGCAAGACAGAATGTGTTTTGGCCGTTACTGCGGAGATTGGCAGAGGAACCAGGGCTGATGGACGTCAGCGGGCTCAAGCGGCACTTGGGCGACGTTCACGGTTTTGCCCTGAGATTACAACGTGATATCGACGACGAGGACGTTCGATTGCGCGCCGGCCTGGACCGAATAATGGCAGAAGCCCTTGAAATTCCGCTCGATTGCAGTGTTCTGGTTGCTGGTCAACCCCTGGCAGAGGGTGCCTGTGCCTCGGCGCAGACCTTGGAAGAGGGTGTCGGTCGGTCGCTGGATCTACAGGACAAACGCCTCGCCGCGCACCATGGCGTTCAGGCGGCTATGTGGCAGGAACTACTGGCGAATCGCCCATCGATGGCGCGCCGACGCTTTGTCGCCTGGATCGTGCACGGCCAACGCCTGCACGCGCTAGCCCACGGCGGACCCAAGCATGGCCACAGCTCGCCCCCTTAGCCCGACATGTCAAGGCTTGTACTGGACCGTGACCAGGGCCCCTGGGTTCTGTAGCCACGCCTGAAATGGCGTGTGCATACCACTGAGATAAGCCTTTAGAAAAAGTGCAGAAACCTGTGCCGCAAGGTCGCGTTGCTGATCATGTCCCAGCTGCGGATCATTGCCCAGGGGTGGCACAGGCCGACAACTGCCGTTGACACCCCAGGCCGCCAGCGTCTGCGCCAAGGGGTCGTCCAAGCCGGTTGGCGACGCATCCGCCGGATCGTCCATCGCCATGTCGGTCATTTGTAGATGGGTGCCGCCGCGCAAGAGGACGAGAAAGGCCGGCTCTTGGGCAAACTCGAAGGCCCGCGCGGGGTTATTGGCCGCCGGCACCAAGGCATCCAGCGTCGCGCCCATGGCGAGCAGGGGAACGGACCGTGTCGCGAAGAACTCGGGGGCAAAGAAGCACGAATCTCCTGACATATCCACGACCGCGCGCAGGCGTTTGTCGTGCTCGTCGCTGCGATAAGCCGCTAATAAGGCTACAGTTCCTCCGGTTGAATGGCCTACAACGGCGTACCCAGCCGCAGGGTCTACGTGCCCAGCCAGCCAAGCCGGAATCCCCGTGCCCAAGACCTGGTCGGCGAGAAAGCGAAGATCGCCCGTCTGATCAGCCACATGCCAATCCGAAGGCCCGCCATCTGTCAGCAGAGACGTCAGCGGGAAATCGGCCGCGACGACGATGTAGCCAAAGGCCGCTAAACGTTTGCACAATCCAGAATAGACCTTCGGCGTGCCTGAGGAACCGTGCACAAACAGGACAACGCCAAATACGCCCTTTGCCACTGGAGCCAGCATTGCCGCACTTTGGCCTGCCAATTGCTCTGTAGGATACCAGACTTGGACAGGTAGATGCCGACCGGCATGGGCTGCCGCATCGCCATTGGCCGGGGTTGACCGCGCCGTGTCCGTCCAATCGGCCGACCAAGTCGCCACGGCCCAGGTCGGGTCAACCGGGAGCTCGGCCGTGTCTGCGGACAGTGCATCTTGGGAGGCTATATCCACTTTTATATCAACAGATTGACTCTTTGGGGTACAACCCGATTCTGCGGCCAAAACGATGGCTAAAGTGGTCAAGCACAGTCCACTTAGCCAGCCAGGCAGCGTTCGAGGCGCAGCGCTCGCGAGGTCGGTTCCCATCATTTTTCCATTATTTCAGGCGGATACTTAGCAGAAGGACGCGTTCCTTTTCCTGCGAAGCTGCCAGCTTGACCTGACATTCCACAAGCTTCTTCGCCACTTCCGCGAGCTTCTTGCTGGAGGCTTCCATCTGGTGCACCAGTTGCGCCCGCAGTTGCGCTGCGACCGGGCCCTGGGGAAGAGAATCGAGATTGCCTTGAATTCTCTGCGAATCGCGCTCCAGGATATCGCGCTGTTCCTGCAGGCTCTGCGACTCACGGTTGATTGCCGCAATTTCCTCATGATTGGCCAGGAGTTCGCGAATCGGCCCAGCGACAGCGTCTTCAAGGTGCTGGCCCTTGAGGTAGAAGCGGAACGCGTCTAAGACCTGCCCGGTCAGCCCCGCCTCGACAAATTCAACTGGCGTCATTTCAACGAGTTGCGACTCTGCCTTTTGCTTGGCAGCCACGTGAACTGGCAGGTAGACGTCATTGCCCGATTTGACCCAATCCTTGGGCGGATTGAGCGGAGACATTCCGGCAGTCAAGGCCAATTTCACGTACGCAGTCGAATCCTTATCGCGGTTGGACTGCAAGGACACCGTGCGCGTCTGCAAGCGTTTGCCCTGCACCGTAATTCGGCCATCGACGACGCGAACGAGGCGCAACTCGTCGATTTTCGTCTCAAACCGCATGTCGAGGGTAAAGCCGGACTCCCGGGCATACGGGATGAAAGCCGTTTCCTCTCGGGCAATTCGACCAATAAATCCTTCACCGGCAAAGGTGCCATCGACGTACAGCGTGATCGGACCACCTTCAAGAGCGGATTCTTTGTCATTTCGCAGCAGTACCGCGCGGAAAGGCGCTTGGCCGGACTGAGGCTCGCGGAACAAAAAGACGTCCTGCCCCTGCACGCGGCGGGAAACGATGTTGATCAGCGCGGCAGAGCGATCTGGAACAGTAATCGGGGCTTGCGCCTCATACGTGTAGAGTGCCCCAACTTCCTTGCCGGAAACGAGCGCCTGGGCCGAACGCATCATGGCGTCGCGCCGGGCATCTTCTTCAGCGCGGCTCCTGTCAGCCTGCGCCTGCTGCGCTGGGGCCGGCGGCCTGTTGTAGGCGGCCCTGGGTCGTTCATATGCCGCTGATTTTGCGGAAGGTGGCGGGTAGTTTCCCTTCTTGGCCGAATCCTTGGCCGAATCCTTGGCCGGCCCTGCCCCACCTGGCCCGCCCCAAGAATCCTCCTCTTCGGGCGCTGACACAGCCACGGCCGGTGCCGGAGCTTCACCAAATCCGCTGTCAGGTTCCGGAGGCGCATCAGCCACTTGAGGCAGCCTAGAGGTCAGATCAGGACGCTGCACGTTATGCGGCGTGTGCAGGTTGTAGCGAAAGGACAACGGCGAGCCGACGACCAGGGTCAGGTTGACCTCGTTCCAGTCCTCGCCCGACACGTTGTCAACGATCGCCCAACCCTGCAATTGCACGCCTTTTCCGCTCTCGACCCACGCCCGATAGGCAGGCCGCCAAATCGGCACCTCGTGAATGTAACTGAGAATCAGGTCGTGGGTTCCGTCACCAGCTAGCCGCACCATCAGCTTGACGGGTTTCCAAGCCCCTTCCGAACGCGAAATATCCAAAGATTGTTGCAGCCCTACAGCCAAAGTGCGGTCACCGATGATGACCTTGTGAATGCCGGCCACGGGCGTACACAGGAGCTGGTTGTCGTCACTCATGAGCGTTAAAACGTCGATATTCTTTGGCTTTCCATCCTCTAGCTGCTGGCTCGACTCTACGCCGACGACGCGACCGCGCAGGGTCCCATCCTGACCGTCCACCTCTACCTCGGCACCGCGCAGCACGGCCAAAAGGCCATGCATTCCTTGCGCATTTCGCACCTGTGCTGGCAGTTCGGCCGCGAGCCGATCCCCCGACCTTTCTACGGGCAGCGACACGGACGAGGCCATTCCGCCCGACATATCCAACACCGACAAGGACTTGAGCACGTCATTGATTTGGTCGGGGCGAACGCGCAATTCGACTTCACCCGACTTCACTTCGCCGCGCCGCTCAAAGTAGCCGATGCCATTTTGATACAGCACAACCTTGCGCACCGGAAGTTCTGGTTTATTTTCAGGCGGTTGAACCGTCGCTATACAGGCGGAAACGCCCACCAGGCACAGCCCTAGCGGCGCGATAGGCCAATGGTTATACCGCCTTAAGTTCAGAAGGTGATGGAGACCCATGGTGCATTCCTAGCGGCGCTGTGCTGCGGCGTGGCGAGCAGTGTAGGCGTTGCGGACGGGGGGCACAATGGCGGAATTTGACGTGAAAGCGCTTTGGTGTCCACGGGGACAAACCATTGAATTACAACGCAAATCAACGCTAGATGGCGCGCCTAGTCCACCTAACCCAAAATGCTTTCCGGGTGACCGCAAAGCTCACTGCGTTGTGGGCTTTGCAGCCGGGGACCCGGCCCAATGCAGGGGTGAGCCCACACGCGCGGGCGTGGAGAGGACTCCGCGGTGCGCAGCGCATGAGCCGTGCCAAGTCTGTCACGGCGAAAGTGGAGATGGCGCGCCCCTTTGAAACTAGAAGCAAACGCCGAGTCTCTAACCCGGAAGGAACTTCGGGTTAGACGTGCTAGTTATCGAGCGCCCCGGCCGAAATCCATTGACCAATTGCGTCAATCTTGTCCTGTTCCAGCGCCCCACTCGCCGCGGGCATTCGCTGCGTTTGGCCTACCCCGTGGCTAAGAACCTGATAGATCATGCTCTTGTCCAGGGCCCCGGGAATCACGCGCGCCCACTTCGGCGACGATGGGTCCGTAGCGGGCACGTGCACCAAGACGTCGTACACGTGGGTGCCGTCCAGCGCCAAACCCGCGGCAGGGCTCGGGCCGCCGTGGCAGTAGCTATTGGCGCAGCTCGGCAAGAAGATATCTGCTTGAATTGCCGACAGTTTAGCCTGGTACGTGTGGACCGAGCTCACGGGCGTAGTTGTGCACGCCACCAGTAGGCAAAGTGACCCCAAATAGGTGGTTCTCAGCACGTCATTCCTCAACTATTCCAAGATCTTTACTCTTTGGGCACCAAAGCAAAAATCAGCGCTAATCAGCGTCGCCACTGCCGTCAGCACCGCCCCCAGCCGCTCCCGACGTCACGTCAGCAGCAGTGGTCACGGCATCCCCCGTGCCCGAAGCGTCGGAACCGGCCAAACACGCTGTCAGAATGCACCCCTTGCCGGCCGTTGGATGGTCAGCGCTGCCGACGCACGTGGCCCCGAGGCCACAGTCGGAGTCATCGACGCAAGGCAAAGTGCAAAAAGCGCTGGTCGGGTCTTGGTTTGCAGTGCACAGAATGGCACCCATCTGGCCATTGAGCGAGTTGTTCGCAGTGCACTCGCTGCCCCCCTTGGTGCAGGGCATCCCGACGTGGTAGGGATTGAGGCACCAGCCGGCGTAGCAGGTCTCTAGAGCGGGCGTGGGATCTTGGCACTTTGAGCTTGCAGAATCAGCGGATAAAGCATCAGACGTCGAGCCGGCAGCGGTATTGGTCTTGCTGGAACAGGCCGCCGAACAGGCGATTACCAGCACGACAAGGGACAGCATTCGGGCACGCATGGCGGTCATTCGCAATTGCAACATGAGGGCTCCATCGGGGCCGAGCCGAGACGCGTAGGGTGGGTCGCGCGAACGGCGAAATTCGGGGCAAAAAATGCTTTGGTGTCCAAAGGGTCAAAGCCATGGTATTATTGACGAACTACTACTCATTGTCGCACACAATCAGCCCCTCTGGACGCGCCGGAAAGTAGTACGCGACCGAGGCGCACATCTCGTGCGGGAACTTGATATCGGCAGCCGTCGAATTGTTCCAACTGCATGTAATGCTATAGGTATCCCCTGGCGCGAGCTGCAGCGCGTTGGCCAGGCCGTAGTTGGTCAGGGGCGGCTTGTCGCGGTACTGGGCCTGCCAGGGGTCGACCTTGTACAAATTGTCAATCTTTCCGGGGGTTGCCGCCCGCTCAAGGTCTAGGGTCACGCTCTTGCCCCACTGGTGCATGTGCCCCATGACCGTCAACAACTTGATATCCCCGGGAATCTTGCACTTCGTCGTCCGTGTCAGGGCCTGACCCGCAGGCAACTTAATGCCGCCGTCATTGAGCACCAAGTAGCTGACTTCTTGAGGCTTTGTGCCCGCGGGTGCAAACTTGAAGACGCCGACGTCCTGGGTCTCAATGTCTTGGTCTGTCGTATTCAAGTAGTGAGATTGCATCACGATATGCGCGTCTTTGGGCAACTTCACGGCGTAGCCATCCGGCAGCAGCGGCGTGTCGCTCAGTTCGGGCAGCACCAGGGGCTGAAGGTCAACCATCTGCGCGACGTCGGTGCAATCAAATACCGTGCCGGGCTTGTAGGAAGAGCCTGATCGCAAAGCCAAAAGGTGGTGACCATTAGCCCCCTGTAGCGGTTCAAAGTGCGTCACCATGTAGTCCTGATCGGGCACCCAATCGGGCACCCAGCAGGTCATGGTATCCGAGTGCGCTTTGACGACGTGCTTGGGTTGCACAAGGAATTTGCCTTGTTCGGCGGTCAGGTTCGTCGGTGCCACCGCGTACTGCTTGACGGGCCCGGTCGGTGCGTCGAGGGTTGTCGACGTGCACGCGACGATAGGCATAGACAGCAGAGCAAAGCCTGTGATTAGTTTCATTTTTCCTCGGTTTTTGGCCGAAGCAGTCGGTTGCTCGGCGGGCGCAGTTTAGGATGAGCCGGCAGGCCCAACAAGCTTCCGTCGCACAACTACATGATTACACAATATATTCTTGTGCAATCCGTGTCCGCGCACACGGCCAGAGATGAGGGTCCGAACACGCGGTAGGATCTTGGAACTACTTTGCTTTTCCGGCTCGTGTCAGTAACCCGTACTTGCTGATCGCGTAAATTGCGCGGAATCCGTCTTTGACGCCGATCTTCTTGCCCTCGGCATAGGTGCGCCCGTCATACGAAATGGGGACTTCAAAGATGCGCAGGCCGGGCATCGCCGCCAACTTCGCAGTCATTTCAGGTTCAATGCCGAAGCGGTCCTCCTGCAGTTGGATCGACTGAATCACTTCGCGGCGGAAAACCTTGTAGCAGGTCTCCATGTCCGTGAGGTTCAAGTCTGTGACCATATTGGACAACGTGGTCAAGAAGCGATTGCCGACCGAGTGCCAGAAATACAGCACCCGGTGTGAGTTGCCAGCGAACCGGGAGCCAAAAACGACGTCGGCGCCGTTGTGGACGATGGGCTCAAGCAACTTGCCATATTCACCGGGATCGTACTCCAAGTCGGCATCCTGAACCAGCACGACATCGCCCGTGGCCTCAGCAAAGCCACGGCGCAGCGCTGCGCCCTTGCCTTGGTTGACATCCTGAAATAGCAGACGAATCCGCCCGTCTGCGGCCGCTAGTTCTTGGAGGATCGATCGCGTGGAATCCTTGGAACAGTCGTCAACAATCACGAGTTCGATGTCAAACGGCTGCTTCAAGACCAGAGCGACTATCTGGCGGATGGTCGCTTGCTCATTGTAGCAGGGCATTACGACAGTGATTTTCACGGGATCCTCCTTTGAGCCAGGGTGCGGTAGTTTAGGCAACGCGTCCCAAAGGGTCAAGTGTCACAGCGACGCCTGCCGGGGAAGACCGGGTGGCCAAAGCGGCAAAGCTGTTGCATGCTGCCACCGATCTTGGTTCCCGGCTCCCCGTTGCGTCGTCAGGAAGGTTTGTCCGCTGTGATTCACAGAATTGCGCAATATGTCCAAGCTATTTTGCGACGACTGGTCGCTGCGTGCATGCGAACTCCGTCGCGCTCAACATTGATCTACGTCGCCATTCTGACCTTGCCGCAACTGCTGGTCCATGTGGCATTAAAGCTGCATAAGATCAAAATATTGCACCAAGCGCTATGGACGCTGCCAGCCGTCAAGGCCATCGCCTCCGATCTCGCCTTTGCCGGTCTTTGGCTTGGCGCTTGGGCTTGGCTTCTGACCACACTGCCCGAGCGTTTTCGTCGTTATTTCGCGGTTATACTGCACATTACCACGGCATTGCTGCTGACGGTCGCGGTCGCTGAGCACGGCTTTTGGCTCGCGTCCGGAAGTCTGCTCGACGGCGACATGGTCATCTTCTTTGTCAAGTACTTCTCGATGATTGCGAAGGTGGCTGCCAGCGAGTACCGGGCTTGGCACACCTTGGCCTTTGCCGGTGCGCTGGCGGTGGCGATTGGCCCGTTGTGGCTGCGTGGCGGGCGACGATGGTGGCTCGAAGCGGGCGAATCGCGAGCGGGCGATGGCCGGCGTCTTGTGGCCGCAGTGCTGCTGCTCGCAGGTCTGCCGGTGGTCCTGCGTCCAGTCCCTATGCCTGCGCAATTGCAACCGATTACGGCCGTCAGCTCGGCAACAATTGCGGCAGGCGTGGTGCGTGGCACGCTCGGACTGCAGAGCCGCGCCGTGGACCTAGGCGAGGTCAAGCCGTTGCAGCCAATGGTCGTTACCAAGCCGAGTTCTGCTAAAGATTACAATGTAGTGCTGGTGGTGCTCGAATCAACCCGCGCCTTGTCCACCACGCCCTATCAACCGGGGCTGGCGACGACGCCCTTTCTCGACAAGCTTGCAAGTCGCGGAATTCGCGTCGATACCGCCTACACGACGATTCCGCACACGACCAAGGCGCTGGTGGCCGTCCATTGCGGCTTATACCCTAAAATTACGCCGTATTTTGACGAAGCTGCGCCCGGAGCTATTCCGACCGATTGCCTAGCGCGCATTCTCAAGCGCCACGGCTGGGCCACGGGCTACTTCATGGCCTCGGAGTCCGTTTTTGAGCGAAATCGGGAGCTTGTACAGGAATTCGGCTTTGACACCTTGGTCGCCAAAGAAGAGCTCGACAAGACCGGCGATGCCAAAGGCTTTGAGGAAGTAAACTACTTTGGATACGAAGACTTAGCCCTGATACGCCCGGCCATGCGCTGGGTCGATGCCCACAAGGGAAACCCGACGTTTCAGGCCTTCCTGACGCTAACGTCGCACCACCCCTACATCGTACCCAAGAACTGGAAAACGCAGACATTTTCGACCGATAGCAAGGTGAACGACTACCTCAACGCCTTGCATTATCAGGACGAGTTCCTCAGGCAACTCTATGAAGCGTATGAGAAACGAGGCCTCAACGACCGGACGGTCTGGGTCCTCATCGGTGACCACGGCGAGGGCTTTGGCGAACACGGCAAGTTCCAGCATGATTCCGCGTTGTATGAGGAAATGCTGCGCGTGCCAATGGTCGTGGTTGGCCCTGGCATCGCGCCCCAGGTAGTCCGAGGACTCCATCAGAACATTGACGTTTTGCCGACCATCTTGGACGCACTGGGCCTGGAAGTGGCCGCCGGAACGGTCCAGGGCAAGAGCGTGCTGAGCACCAAGGGACATGACCGACTGTTTTTTTCGTGTTGGCATCGGGACTTGGGGCTCGGACTGCGTCAGGGCAATCAAAAGATCATTTGGAACTACGACAAGAAACCTATCGAATCCTATGACCTTTCTAAAGACGCTAGCGAGACCCATGACCTGCTGACCAAACTGAGCGAAGCACAGCGATCTGAGGCGCTGACGGCCATGAAGGCCTGGAAATCTCAGGTGAATGGCCAATGGGAGCAGCAGGGCCAGCGGCGCGTGGCACCCTTTGTCGGCGGCCAAGCGCCTCACCCTTCGCACCCGTGCGACGTGCAATTTGGCGATTTTGCAAAGCTAATCGGCTATGACATCGAAAGCGGACCGGTTCAGGCGGGCGGCGCTATTTGGCTGACGACCTACTGGCAATCGACGCAAAAGACCAAGGGAGACTGGCAGTTCTTCGTGCACATCCTGGGCCCAGGCAACCATTTCACGCGCGCAGACCACATTCCGGTCGAAGGCAGTCACCCGGTTTCGGCCTGGGAACCGGGTCAATACGTCGTGGACAAGACGTGGCTGCGCTTTGATCCAGGCGTTCCCACTGGGATTTTCGACGTATTCTTAGGGATGTACAATACCGCAGACCATGACCACAGAGCCGGGCTGACTGGCACGGGGGCGGTGCTCGACCTCGACAACCGGGTCTGGCTTGCCGGCGTCAACGTGCACAACGCCAAGCGCCCACCGGAGCACTTTCCTTCTGTTCGTGAACAACTACCGGCAGATAGAAAGGTTCAGGTCCACGATGCGCCGCCCGATGGCGCTGAACCGCTGGACATTCGGTTTGGCGACTCAATTCGCGTATTCCGCATAGATGCCGAAGGATTACAGGCAACCCCCGGCAGCCTGGTCCGACTGCACTACCACCTTCAAGTGCTCCGCAAGCCGCCCCGCTTCTCTGAAATCTTCTTGCATATCAATGGCCCAAAAGTAGCAGATAGCGACAAGGCCGCGCCGCGCTACGTCAACGATAGCCACGCGCCGCTCGGTGGTGCCTATCCGGTTGAAGCGTGGCAAGCCGGCGATATTATCGATGAATTGCACGAGTGGCGTGTGCCTAAGGATTGGCCCGCTGGCGATACCGGCATCCATATCGGCTTCTGGAATCCGAACTTGACCACGCCCGACCAACGTCTTCCGGTCACGGGAACTGGTGCGACCATCGACAAGGGCACCCGCTTGCGGACGGCCGTGGTGCATGTGCAGCGGTAGACGGCCACTGTTTAAAAAATAAACATGTTGTCTTTTTTGGATGCAGCACCGCGCAGCCAAGACGGCTCACTTCCCGTAAATACAAACAGTTAACACAGTGCAAACCGCCACGGCTTTGGCACGTTTGCTGCAACACTGTAGAGCGGCTGACGACTCAATTGCGTCGCCTAGGAGATGAAGATGTATGCCCCCACCAAACTGCTGAGGTCAAGAATGCCTTGGCGAACATTGACTTCAACGGTTGCATTTGCGTGCCTCGCCCTGTCGGCGTGTCACGATGCGACAGTCACGACGCAGGCGACTCCCAAGAACACGTTTCATTCCATCAAGCCAGGCTCTACCAATTCCGGCTCAGCTTCCAACTCCGCGGGAACGGGCGCTGCGGCAAGTGGTACCGATGCTCAACAAGTGATGATTGTGAAAGGCGATGTTGCCCGCTTGGATGGTTCCACGCTCTACGTGGTGAACCAATGGCGCGGCCTGCAAGTGGTCGATGTGGCGAATCCGGCCCAGCCGAAACTGATTGCGCGGGCTGCCATGAACGGGCAACCACAGGAAATGTACGTAGAAAATGGCGAAGGCATCGTCCTACTTACCCAGGTTGCTTCGCTAGACGACGCAGGCGGCAAGCCGATTGCCAGCGCCGGAAGTCAGGTCAAGAGGATGCAGCTCGGTAATTCGCCTAAAGAACTAGGCAGTTTCTCGCTGCCTGGGACAATCTACGCAAGCAAGAAGATTGGCAATAACTTGGTGCTGATTGTACCTCAAGTCAACTGGAATCCTTGGTATTTTGGCTGCTATGGGCCCTACGCTTGCGCGGCTTCAGCCAATGGTGGCGGCGTTGCGACGGCCGGGACGGGGGCTTCGAGCTCGGGCACCTCCTCGGCGATCGCATATCCGGGCGGTTACAACGGTGGTATCCAAGCAGACAAGACTCGGATTGTAGTCCTAAATTTAAGCCCATCGGCCGGCATCAAAGAGGTCGGCGAGGTCGAGATTCCGGGTGGCGTCCTCGGCTCGTCCATCCAAATCGGCGAGGTCCTGGTGGCCAGCCAGAATTGGAACTGGAGCGGAGATAGTGGAACTATTGTCACCAATTACAACCAAATTAAGATTGCGGGCGACGGCACGCCGACGTTGGGCGGCAAACTCCAGCACTCCGCGCCGTGGACGGCCGATGGCGCGTTGACGCTGGCCCAAGTCGAGTACGTCGGGCCTGGCAAGCTGATGACCGTCGCGATGCAGTACCAGACGGACGGATACGCCGTTAATCTCGCGCAGATGGGCGTGGCCGGCGACACGTGGAAGCAGACATCCGTGTTGGCCCAGCCCAAGACTTCGTACGCTGGCAAGCTGGCGGTCGATGGCGCGGTAGCCCTTTACGCCTCGGCACCTCCGCCAAACAGCGTGCCTGTGGACGGCAGCGGCAAGGACCCGGCGGGAGACGCGACAGGCACATATGGCATTGATATTATCGACATTTCATCGGATTCTACGATGACCGTTCAGGGCCATTTGGCACTCAGCGGTGATGCTTATGGCCTTTGGTACGACCAGTTCCAGTCCGTCGGTAACGGCCACTGGGTGATTGCAACCCGCGGCGCTTCATATACCGACGTCGTTTTGCGGAGTTTGGATGTCACAGATGCCAAAAAGCCGACCTGGTCCAGCCAAGTTCAGGTTTCGTCTAACTACGGCGCGCAGGCGGAGTTGATCAACCCGACGCTGATGGCCATTGCGACAACCAACCCGGACCCGTCAAAGACTCAATTTGATAGTGGAATCGAGCTGATTTCGCTGGCATCGGACGGCAAGCTGCAGGCGCGCGGCACCTTCCAATCCAACTATTTGTACTACTATCAGCTGCATAGCCTGCTGGCCAACGACAAGCTGATTCGCGTATCCAATCAGGCGCTTGAGATCATTGATGTGGCCAATCTGGATGCCCCAAAGCCGCTCGGCAAGCTGGAACTGGCTGCCATGGTGATGGATTTGACGGCAGCGGGCGGTCGTCCCGTGGCGCTGGTTCAATCGTGGTCGGACGGCAAGACGTTTCTGCGGGTGCTGCCGGTGGGCGGGACGGACGAGCTCAATCCAGACGGCCAGTTGGAGGTGCAGTCCTACGGGCAACTCTACGCCAACGGCAGCTTTGTCTACGCGGTAGATTACCAATCGGTGCGGGTGTTTGACGTGAGTGACCCCAAGTCGCCCAAGGCCCGCGGGCAATGGTCGGCCACTGTGGATCCCTCTGTCGCAACCGACCAATATTACTGGAATACGTGGCAGGTCGCTCAGAAGGATAGCACACTGTATTTCGTCGGTACCAAGGTCACGTACACGACATCCACGGGTGTCGCCTGCACGGGCTCGTCAACCGGCGGCTCCTCAGGTCCCGACAGCGCGCCGAGCGCAGATGCCACCGCGGCCCCGGACCCAGCCGACGCAGGCAGTACTGAGCCAAGCGACGGCGCAGACGCAAGTGCTACCGACGGCGGCAAGGAACCGACCGATGCTGGCGGTGCGGGTGATAGTGGCGTCAATTGCTATGCAAACCCGGTCTATACTACGCGAATTGCAGCACTTGACCTGTCAGATCCGGACAATCCAAAGGTATCGACCACCATCGAACTTGCAGACGTGTCGTGGGCCAGTGACCTGAAGATCTCCGGCAATACGCTGGTTCTCACCCACTATAAGAGCCTTCAGGGCACCGACGGCCAGTGGTGGGGCGAATACTGGCTCGACCGCATCGACATCTCTAAGCCGGCTGCGCCCAAGCTCACTGATTCGATTAACATTCCAGGAAGCTTGGTTGGCCTGAGCGCCGACGGCAAGAGCGCTGTGACGATGGACTGGCAGCTGCAGGACGGCACCAAGGAGGCTGATGGCAAGTATGTCATCATTCTGCATGGCATTTCCTTGAGCGGTGGCCAAGCTGAGGTCAAGAGCACGCTCAATCTGCAACTGCAGGCCAGCACGACCTTGAGGCAGGGCGACGAAATCTACGTGTCTGCATGGCCTTACTGGTGGCAGTGGCCGCAGGCGACCGGCAGCGCCGACCCGGGCGTTCAGACCTCGCTTCTGGTGATAGATGCCAAGGATCCCGCGAAGTTGACGCAGACTCTGGCCCTGGACACGGGCGCCGGAATCACGGGAATGCAGGTTCAGGGTTCGCTGCTCTTTGCAAACCTTGCGAATACAATGGGCATTGGCGTCTGGAACCTCACCGATCCGGCGACGCCGGTATTCCAGCAGTTCCTGCCGACCAACGGCTACTGGTGGGCACCGCGGGTCACCGTTGTCGGAGGTAGCGCCTACGTCCCCGCCGGATGGTACGGCATCTCCGCGTGGACATTGGGAAAGTAGGCTAGGAGGACTGTTTACAAGGCCCACGCAAGCTGCGGGATCTTGGGCGGACGGGGGGCACTCGCAAGGGCGCCTTCCGTCTGCTTTTTGGCGAAGCTCGCGTCGGCAGCGCTGGCGTCAATGGCAGGGCCATGCGACAATTGCACTGGCTGGCCGGGGAATCTCGCGCTCGGCTGGCAAGTCCCGCGCTCCCGATATCTTCCTAAGATTGTTCGGCAATGGCTTTGCGCCCCATCGAGTCCGCCTTTGAGGTTTCCCAATGAGCTACGTCAGCGACAACCTCTTGAATAACGAACGCATTGTTCATGAAAGCCGCCTTCATTGGACCCTGTACCTACACTGGAATGCGTTCTTGACCCTGTTCATTTTGCCCTGGCTGCGGCGCAGGACCAGCGAGTTTGCGGTCACGGATCATCGCATCATCATCAAAATTGGCATTTTCTCACGAAAAACGGTCGACCTTAACCTGGCTAAGATCGAAACGGTCGATGTCGACCAACAGTTCCTAGGCCGGCTCTTTGGCTACGGTACGCTGGTCATCATCGGCACCGGCGGGACCAAAGAGACTTTTACCCATATTAGTCAGCCAATTGCCTTCCGACGCGCAGTTCAGCAAGCGACGCTCGACCTGCAAGGGACGCCGGCATTGGCCGATGCAAGTCCGCGTCGCGACTCGCAAAGCGCAGCTGAACGTCTAGCAAAGGCCAAGGAGTTGCTGGATCAGGGCCTGATCACCGAAGACGAGTTTTCCCAAGTCAAACAGCGCGTGATTGGCGAACTGTAGGAAACGACAATGGCTTTCCTCCTTGTGGCAATGGGTTGGCTGGGGCTGATGTTTGCCGTGGCATGGCTGCTCGCGCTGGCAATTGGGCCGCGATTGGTGAATCATTTTGGGTCTTTGCCTATGGCGAGACTGAATCCACTGCGGCTGATCAAGGGCAGCCCCCCCAAGGTGTCCGTGATTGTGGCAGCTCGCAATGAACAAGACGGGATCGGCGCGCGAATCGACAACCTCTTTGCCGTAGAGGCGCCGGCGGGTGGACTGGAAATCATCATTATTTCAGATGGTTCGACGGACCAGACCGAGGCCATCGTCGCCACCCGTGCCCTGACCTGCCCCGCCGACCGGACGTTGGTGCTGCTGCAGCAACACCCCAATCAAGGCAAGGAGTTTGCGCTGGATGTCGCCGCCAAGGCAGCCACGGGCGACATTTTGGCGCTGACCGATGCGACCACGCATTGGCAACCGGACACAGTTCGGCATTTAGTGAGTGCATTGATGGAGTTGGGTGTCGGAGCAGTCTCGGGGCGAGTCCTCTATCGGCCGGCGCAAGTCAGCGAAGAGTCAGGCATTGCCGACGCATTTGCTACGTACCAGAATTTCGTGGTGCGACAACGCAGCCAGGGCGAAGACCGCAGCATCCAAGTCTCGACCAGCGGTGCGTGCGCGGCGATTTGGCGCGAAGTGTGGCTGCGGCGGTATCAGCCTGACGTCAACTCTGACTTGCAACTACCCCTAATGGCGGCGGAATCCGGACTTGCTACGCGCTATATCGCCCAAGCCATCGCCTGGGAGGATACGCGCAATTCAATGGATGAGGAGTTGCAGGCCCGAACCCGCATCGCGCGCCGCTGCTTGGTGTCGGCCCCCAATCTCATCGCGCGGCTCCTGCAGGCAAACGCCGGCTGGGTTGCCTTGCAAGTGCTTGTTTTGAAGGCGACTCGCTGGTTCATCTGGTTTCCCGTCGTCGTCACTTGCCTCAGCTTGCTAGCGTGGGCGTTGTCACTGCGCCGTCCGTGGGCAGGACTCGGTGCGCTGGGATTCGCGTGCGTGGGCGCGGCGCTAGGCCTGGGCTGGGCACGGCTCCGGGGTCGCACCAGGGGCGGCGGAAAAGTATTTGAAATGCTTGGATATTTGTTTATCGCGATCTGGGCAACGGCCAAGGCGGCTTGGCAAGTCAGTCAAGGCCAGACGGCCCTCGGTTGGCAACCAGATCGCCGCGGGCCTGGAGGAGCAGCGTGAATCTACCTTTGTTTCTGGGCGGTTTGGCGGTATTCGTCCTCGCACCGCTGACCGTTGCCGTCTACCTGTTGTCGGCGATTGCAGCGGAATTTCGCAAACCTCGCATTCCTATTCTGAATTACCATCGGTTTCTCTATGGGCCTGCCGTCCGCGAAGGACGCGTGCTCGACCCTGAGCGCGTCTGGGCAGTCGAAGACGACGAGTTCCGCAGTCAATGCACCGCCTTGGTCAGTGCCGGCTATCGAACCATTATCTTCGACGAACTGGTTGCAGCCAGGAGCGGAGGCCCCGCCCTGCCTGATAAGCCGGTAGTCCTCACCTTTGACGACGGTTACACGAGCAATTTTGAGCTGGCGCGCCCAATCATGAACGAACTCGGGATGCGCGGCGTCTTCTACGTGACGCTCGACCCCGATGATCATTCGCGCCAAGGGGTTGCCGGCAAAGACGACTGGATGACCGCGGAACAACTGCGTGTGCTGGCTTCCGAGGGACACAGCGTCCAGTCCCACAGCGTCACCCACGGCCTGATGTCGGAAATGACCGATGACCAAATCCGTTGGGAACTCAATGAGTCCCGCGCGCGCCTGGAGCAGATCACCGGCAAACCCGTCCAGCACTTCTGCATTCCGCGCGCCGGTGGCGATCGTCGCGTCGTGCGCCTCATCGGCCAAGCCGGCTACCTCACTTCGACGGGCGCCGACAAGGGCACTGCGGGCCCCAAACAAAACCTGCTTCGCCTGCCGCGCATTGGTGTTCCTCGGGGCACGTCGGGGGCGCGCCTCCTGCGGCGTCTGCAGCCCGCACAGGCTGCCAAGGAGCGCGTATTGGCCGACGTTCGGCTGGTGCCGACGCGCGTGCTGGGTCCACGAATTGGCTATCATATCAGGCAGTTGCTCTATGGGACACCCTGGCTCCGGCGGCTCCTCCAAGACAACCTTGGATGGCTGATCGCAACGGCAGCTATGGTCTATGCAGGCTTGGCTGTGGCCTGGGTTGTTCGGATGGTCGGACGGTAGCGGCAAGGTTGGGCCGTGAAAATGGCAGATACCTCGTATTTTCAATATGTTGAGACTCTGGTATGCAAACCTGCTGCAAACCAGCGAGGAAGGGCGTAATGTGCGGAATTTATGGGCGAATTGGCCTTCGAGATGACTCCCTCGACGAGAGAGCCACGATGACCCTACAGCATCGCGGCCCGGACGACGCCGGACTGGTCGTCGACCCCGTTGGCACCGGAGAGTGGTCCGTTGCGCTCGGCCAAACGCGCCTCGCGATCGTCGACCTGAGCCCAGCGGGCCACCAGCCGATGCTCAGCGACGACGGACAGTTGGCACTTGTCTTCAACGGCGAAATCTATAATTTTCAGTCGCTTCGACGCGAACTGATTGAACAAGGAGCTGTTTTTCGCTCGACGTCTGACACAGAAGTCGTCTTGCGCCTGTACGAGCGCGACGGCCAAGCGATGCTACCCAAACTCGCCGGAATGTTTGCGATTGCCATTTGGGACCGACGGGCTCGAACCATGCTCCTGGCGCGGGACCCGACTGGCATCAAGCCGCTCTACTACCGAATTGGCGACATAGACAGCTGGTGTCCTTTGAGCTTTGCCTCTGAAATGAAAGCCATTCTGTGCGATCCGAAGGTCCCCAGAAAGCCCAATTTCGCCGCTCTGTCAGGCTATCTGGCCTACCTGTACGTGCCGCCGCCGCAGACGGCCTTTGACGGCATCATGGCATTGGAGCCGGGCCATCAGCTGTCCTGGCACGCGGGGCAGACAACGCTCACGCGATATCATCAGTATTCAGTCACGCCCAGCCATGAGTTTTCGACGCTCAAGCAGGGCGTGAGGTCATTGGAACTACTTCTGAAATCGGTCGTAGCTGAGCACATGGTCGTCGACGTGCCGGTTGGCGCTTTCTTGTCGGGCGGCATCGACTCGGCCGTGCTTGTGGCGCTCATGGCCGAACACAAGCGGGCCCGAGGTGACAGGGAACCGCTGAAGACTTTTACGGTTGGCTTTCAAGGCGAGGCCGGCGCAGTCGACGAATCATCGGCCGCGGCGGCAATCGCCACCAGTTTGGGCGTGTCCAATCGAGTCATTCGCGCCGATGGGCGGCAAATGGCCAATCGTTTCGGACATATCGTCGATCAGTTTGACGAGCCGTTTGCCAATCCGACCACCCTTCTTCACGACCTCCTGTGCGAAAGCGCTCGCGAAGAAGTCACTGTCGCCATTGCGGGTTCGGGCGGCGATGAGGCCTTCGCGGGCTATCCCCGGCACAGAGCCGCACTGATTTACGACGGAATTCGCTGGATTCCTGAGAAGTTGCGACGGACTTTGGCGCGCGGCCTGGCTGACCATCTGCCTCGGCGCGCAGATACGTCGCCAACTATGCAAAGAATCCTGCGATTTGCCGCCAGCGTGGAAGGTGACTTCCCTTCGATCTACCGGTGTTGGCTGACACGTTTGTCGCCGGCCGAACTAACTGAACTCTTGGCGGATAACCGCTTGCCTGCTGCCGTCGGCGCTGACCCGGGCAATATCGAGCGCATGATGCGGGCAATGCCGGCGATGAGCACCGTCCAGCAGGCTATCCTAGCAGATGTGCAAGGTTTTCTTCCCGACAACGTCTTGCGCGACGCAGACCGAATGTCCATGCGCCACGGCCTAGAACTCCGTGTTCCTTTTGCAGATTCACGAGTTCTGGAATTCGGTCTGAGACTGCCGCGCTCATTGCAAATGAAGACGCTGCCTGCCCTGCGTTCGTCCTCTGGGCCGGACGCGACCAAGCGGGTGCTGCGGCACCTCGCCGAGCAGTACCTCCCCGCGACTGCGGTGAGTGCCCCAAAGCAAGGTTTTGTCGCCCCAATGGGTAGTTGGCTGCGAAATGAACTGCGCGACCTGCTTGATCAGGCGACGCTCCCAGCCACCGTTGAGCGCCGCGGCCTGGTCCGACCGGAATTGGTGCAACAGCGCGTGGCTGAACATCTTTCAGGGGAACGCGACTGGACGTGGCTTCTGTGGTCGCTGGTGGTCCTGGAAGACTGGTTTCGCCGGCGGGTGGACAGCGTACCGACTTGGAGCGCTACCGGCCGAGGTGTCGTTGCGCACGTGCCCGACCAATGGGCGGCTGCAAGCTAGTACTTTGCAATAACTTATGAAAATTTGGACACGCTCTCACAATTCGGCTGGTTTCGCGCGGCCTCGACGGCTGGGACGACGCCAAGACGGGCGATCACGGCCGGCGGGGCTAGTTGGGGCTTGGGGCGGAGGTGCTCGCTGTTCGAATTCGCCTTGGTGTCCAAAGTGACAAATCCATGAATTAAAACAACAAACCCTCGTCCCGCGTGTCACTCAGCTACGCCCGCCACCAAGCCTGCGGCCAACTTTTTTCAACTTTTTTTCGCCGCGCGCGACCAGATTTCAGATTTCGAGCGAACACAGACTAGGAGTGCCGCAGTTTTGGCACGCCTGGAGCCC
>CAIMEY010000014.1 GCA_903840165.1 uncultured Myxococcales bacterium
AAGCACCTTGGCAGCAGCGCCTGGCATAAGCAGGTTGCGTGCGAAGAATGCCATACCGTTCCGGTAGATACGGGACACAGCAATGGCATCGTCGACCTAGCCTTTGGCACTTTGGCCAGCACGGGCGGCGTCAAGCCAAACTTTGACGTCAATACAGCGACTTGCAGCAATGCGTATTGCCACGGCGTGACATTGCAGCCGGCCAAGGTCGGCGGGCAGACCAAGCAGGTGCCGGTGTGGACGCAAGTGGATGAAACGTTTAATGCTTGCGGCGCTAGCTGCCATACCAATCCGCCCGGGGGCAAGCATCCCCAGAATAATCAGTGCGAGCAATGCCATGACAAGGCCGTCGCTAGCAGCGTCGGTGGCAATATCGTGTGGAAAGACGCAAACTTGCACATCAATGGCGTGGTCGATGTCAAGGACCTGACCTGCACGTCCTGCCACGGCGATCCTGTGACCAAGTCGCCAGCGCCGCCCCTGGGTACCAAAGGCGAGACATTAACTACGCAATTGGCCGTGGGCGCCCACAGCAAGCACCTTGGCAACAGCGCCTGGCACAAGCAGGTCGCCTGCGAAGAATGCCATACCGTTCCAGTAGATACGGGGCACAGCAATGGCATCGTCGACCTAGCCTTTGGCACTTTGGCCAGCACGGGCGGCGTCAAGCCAAACTTTGACGTCAATACAGCGACTTGCAGCAATGCGTATTGCCACGGCGTGACATTGCAGCCAGCCAAGGTCGGCGGGCAGACCAAGCAGGTGCCGGTGTGGACGCAAGTGGATGAAACGTTTAATGCTTGCGGCGCTAGCTGCCATACCAATCCGCCCGGGGGCAAGCATCCCCAGAATAATCAGTGCAACCTGTGCCACACTGCGGTGGTGAGCAGTTACGACCCTGCGACGTCGCAAACCGTGTGGGCGGACGCGACGTTACACATCAATGGCGTGGTCGATAGCAACCAGTACCATGCCCTGCCCAACTGGGTATCGCCCAAGTTCCTGGCCAATGGCGCGGTCAACCCCAGCCACCACGGCAGCACGTTCTTTGTCGCAAACCAGCAGAAGGACGACAAAAACACGGCGTGCACCAGCTGCCACGGCGCCGATTGGTCGGGCGGTACTGTCAATGTGTCGTGCGGCAACAACGGCGTTGGCTGCCATGGGGCAAACCCGGCCGCTAACAACGGCGGCGACTGGAAGTCGTGTAACTTCTGCCACGGCAACGCAAATCTCAACAATCCACCCGGCGGCGTCGGCAATGAAAAAGACAGCAGCAGCCTAGCCGTTGGCCGCCACGGACCCCACCTGACTAGTAGCGCCACCCACGTCGCCCTGACCTGCGACCGCTGCCACACCGTGCCCAGCGCCGGCGACGTGAGCCACGTCCTGGGCTACGTGCCGAGCCTGGACCTCAGCAGCGCCGGCCACCACGGCGACGTGACTTTTCCGCCCCTGCCGGCTGTCAGCTATAACACTGGACTTATGACCTTTTCTGCCGACGCTGTGCTCGGTAGCCCCGTGAACGAACGGGGAACCTGCACCGGCGCCTGCCATTCCAACGGCAAAGGTGGCGCGCCTGTGGTCACGCCCTACTGGGCCGGCGGCAGTTGGACGGCGGGGTCCTGCGGCAACTGCCACGCGGCCAAGCCAACCACGGGCCATCACGGCGAACATTTGTCGGGTGGAAACAACGTTGCATGCACCGTATGCCATCCAGACGCTGCGTCCGCCAGCCATGTCAACGGCGTACGCGACGTGCTAGCGGCCATCACGCCGACCACGCCTTATGTCGGTAATATTACAGCGACTCGGCCTGTAAGCGGCGGTTGCACGACGAGCGTGCGTTGCAGTGGCACCTGCCATGGCGAAAACCACAGCAGCTACTGCTGGTAGGCAGCGATGGGCCTCCAGCCCTGCAAGAACATCGCGCTATCAAACGGTTTTGGCGAGTTCGGCAGCCCAGGCCTGAATCAAGGGGGCCAACCGCGAACGCTGGTGATCAGCCTGCCAGCGCGCAAAAACCCAGACGCCACCGATTTGCTTGGGCAGGATGCCAGCTGCCTGCCAACCCGCTGCAATATCAGGGTCTTGCGTGATCCACTGCGCCGAATCGCTGATCCGCCACAGCTTGGTCTCGGCCAGGGGCTTGGCTGGGTCGAGAATCTCGGGGTCATCATCGTCCGGCGCGCCGGCATCGCTCGGGTGCAGCAGCACGTAATGCGAGGCGACGGTGTCATCGTAGGTGCCGAGCTTGATCATCAGCAAGAAATCACTGCGAACTGCCGGCGTTAGCGTGCGATAGGCGCGGACTAGCGCGGACGTGTTGGCAAACTGCTTGGGCCAGGTCTTCTCGCCGGGCAAATACTCTTCCTTGAGGCAGAGTTGCACGTTTCCATCGCAGACTTCGGCCACCAAGTCGGCGTAGAGCGTCGTCATCGAAAGGCCGGGCAGCGTGTAGTAATACAGCGATTGTGCAGTGGAATTGAGGGTCTTGGGCGTCCACAGCGGCTTGGCGGGCGCGGCCAAAAGGCGCAGGACCATGGCCATGCACGTGAGCATACAGCCTTCATTGCCAATCGAGTTACCATCCGAGAAGTTGCGTAGCAAGGACTCCGCATCCGCTTTGGTATCGCCGTTGTACTTGGTGTCAACCTCGATGACCTGCTTGCGGTCCCACATCAGATCGGTGGCCCAGGCGGGATCGTCCTGTCGATACGGCATCTTAGAACCGACAACATCCAAGTTAGTCGCTGTAGAAGCATCCGCGGGCACATCTGCTGATGTGTCGAGGGCTTGGGCATCACCGACCATCACGTCCGCCGCCAGCACGTCGGCTGCCCCGAGGTCAAGGCTGAGGTCCGTCGCCATCGGCACGTCAGTTTGTGCAACTGTATCAAGCAGTTGACTGCCACCAGGCGAGCAACCTAGGTCGGTAGCCCCAACCGTAGCAGTGGCTGCGGGACCGGCCGATGTCGAACAGGCCGTCGCCCAAGTCCAAAGCCCAATGCCGGCACCTGTACCCAGGGCGTTGCGCAGAAATTGCCTTCGGTTTGCCGTAGTTATAGAGGTGGCCTTGTCCATAAGCTCCATGGTCATCGCCTCGCCGCCTGCCCTTTGCCGTGCTACCACCCTGCCTTTAGAGCGGTTGAACGCAGCGAACGCCAAGGTCAAAAGCTGTGGACTGAGGGTCAACTGCCGCCCGGGCCGACGCGCGCAGGAGGGCCGCCCCGGCACTGGCACCACCTCCGCGCATCACCCGCACACCGGAAGCTTGGCCGTTGACCGGGTTGGCTGGGCCCGCTTTGGCATAGAAGGCGGCATCGTACCAATCCTGAGTCCATTCCCAGACATTGCCAGCCATGTCCTCTGCCCCATAGGGACTAGCACCTTGGCTGGAACCGACGCCAACTGGGTAGGTCGAAAAGGCGCTGCACGCCGCAAACAAGGCCGTTTGCCCGCAGACCGGGGCCGCATTGCCCCACGGATAAGTCCTTGTTCCTTTGGCGCAATCACCGGCGACTGTCTCACAACCGCCGCGTGCCGCTTTTTCCCATTGCGCCTCGGTCGGCAAGGCTCCGCCGAGCCAAGTGCAGATAGCCGCTGCCTGTGAAAACGTAATACCATCAACGGGATTATCGACCTTGGACGGCACGTTCCAGTTCATGAAGCCGCCACTGAGCGGTGGCGAACAGACCTTGCTGGTGACGCAGGCCTGGTACTGCTTGACCGTAACTTCGGTGACGGCGACCCAGAACGCAGTCAAAGTCGCGATATGTTGTGGCTTTTCATCTGCTGCGCAAGCGCTATCCAAGGCCGCGTTACAACCCAGAGCGACATCGCCGGCGGGCACCAAGGTCCATTGACTGCCGAGGACATCGGTCCATAGGCAATGTCCAGATTTACACAAGCCTTTTCCTCCGGCGCAGGCGACGCCTTCCTGATTGCAGCCCACGGCGCTGCAGCCCTCGTCGGTTTGGCCGTTGCAATTGTCGTCGATGCCAAGCGGAATGCAGACTTCGCTGGCTTTGGGGCTGATGGCCGCGTTGTCATCGTTGCAGTCGCTGCCGCCGCAGGCGATGCTGGCGAAGCCGTCCCCATCTTTATCCAACAGTTTTCCAGGGATACAGCTACCGACGCTGCATGAGTCGCCGACAGTGCAGACATTGCCGTCGTCGCAGTTCTGCGCGGTCCAGCCGCTGCCATCTGCCTTGCAGATCATGAGGTTCTTGCCGCTGCACTGCGTAGTTCCGGGCTGGCACGAAGGGTTGACGACGCAGCTGCCCCCTAAACACACCTTGCCGCTAGCGGCGCAGTCTGGACCGACGATGTAGCCGGTACCGTCTGGATTGCAAGTCACTGATGTACTTGATTTGCATAGCATTTGGCCGGGCGTGCACACCAGGGCCTGGCAACTGCCCGCCGTGCAAGCTGTCTGGGCGGGGCAGTCCTGCTTGGTGTAGCCGGTGCCGTCGGCCTTGCACACGGCCAAGGTGGTCGCGTCGGCGCAAAGAACGTCACCGGATTTACACACTTGATTCAAGCAGTTGCCGGCGATACACTGTTGGCCGGCGCTGCAGGGTTGGGTGGTCCAGGCGTTGCCGTCGGCGGTGCAGACCTGTGCGACGGCGTCGGTCTTGCACTTGCTGCTGCCCGCTAAGCACAGTTGGCTTAAGCACAAACTCTCGACGCAGTAGTAGCCGGCAGCGCAGTTGGCGGAGGCGAGGCACTGCACGCAGCCCTTGCTGACCGGGTCGCACAAGTAGCCGGCTTGGCAATCGCTGTTGGACTGACAAGGCGTTGGTTTTGCGATGCATTGCCGAGCTTTGCAGATTTGGCCGGCGTCACAGTCGGCATCGGCGACGCATTGGACGCAGGCCCCGGCGGGCTTGTCGCAAACAAAGCCCATGGCCTTGCAAGACACCTCGGAAGTACAAAGGATTTTGGGCCAGCACCAGCCGCTAACACAGACATTGCCAGCCTCGCTACACGCGGCGCTGCTGGTGCAGGGTTCGCTGGGAACGAATCCGCTGTCGGCAAGCGCATCTACGGCACCATCGCCCGTAGAATCGTCCCCATTGTCAGGGTCTTGGCCGTCCGGGTCTTGGCTGGGGCTAGTGTCGCCTGCGGGACCGATCGCATCGAGCGAATCGTCAAGTAATTCAGATACCTGATCAGCGCTATCGCCAATATCCGCCAGTTCGAGGTCGGCAGCGGGAACCTGGTCGAGCGGTTGAACCTCGTCCCCGCCGTCGCCATACCCCGCGCCGTCCTTGCCCGTCAAACTAGGCGCAACTTGGCTGGCATTGCCGCAGTGCAGCAGCGAGAAAGCTGTGAAAATACTCAGGAAAACTCGGCCAAGCATCGCGTCTCCGCTGCGCCGTGCCAGCGCGCACCGGCAAGCCTAGTCCTTTGGCCACGACCGGACAAGCGCTGCTTTGGGCTGGCGACTTTGCGCCCCCGCGTGCTACCCTGCCCTGGCGTCTGGGACGGTCGCCGGAAGTCGGCGCCGCGCTTTCCAGGTAAAGGCCAATATTTCATGGATTTACGCGAATCTCTTCCGCCTAGCAGCAGCACCCTGCGCCACCCGTGGGAGCAGGAGCGATTCCGCTTCTTTGCCAGTGTGTTGCACAAGCATGGCCTGCTCGGCGGCGGTCGACAGGTGCTCGATGTCGGCGCGGGCGATGCGTGGTTTGCGCAACAACTGCAAAGGCGCCTCGGAGCCGGCAGCATCATCGACGCTGTGGACACCGGTTACGCGGCACAACTGCCTATCATTCAAGAGGTTTCTGGGCGAACGCTGCGTCTACACGCAGAGGTCCCGGCCAAGCGTTACGACTTGATTCTGCTGCTCGATATCCTGGAGCATATCGAGGATGACCGGGCGATGCTCGATAACCTTTTGAACAATCACCTGTTACCTGGGGGCCACGTGCTGGTCAGCGTGCCGGCGTGGCCCAGCCTGTACACCGGCCACGACCGTTGGCTGGGCCATTTTCGCCGCTACCGGCCGACCCAGGCGCGAAGCCTCCTGGAGGCCGCCGGCCTGCGCGTGCTGCAACAAGGTGGTTTGTTTTCAAGTCTTTTGCTGCCACGGGCCCTGCACAAAGCCGGGCAACTGCTGAGCGGCAAGACGGCGACGCAGGCGACGGACACCGTATGGAACCACGGGCGCTTGCTAACGAGCACGGTCAACACCGCATTATGGCTGGATAATCGGCTGGGCGTGCACGTGCCGGGGCGGCCGGGGCTGTCGTGGTGGGCCCTGACGCGCGGGTGACATTCTGAGGCCGAGCGGCTGAGCGGCGGCTCGAAGGGGGCGATGATGCATAACCCAAAGATTTTAAGGCATTTGCTCTTCTTGACTGCTGTTTTGCCCTGCCTTGCCTGCACGACGCTGTTTCCGGCCACCGGCGGCGTGACTGCAGCTGATGCCAGCCAACTGCTTGATGTTGCAGGGTCTATTGCAGATGTGCAACCCGGTGACGTCAAGGCCGGGGATGCCAAAGTCGGTGACGCAACTGCGGCGGAAGTGCTCCCGGTGGATGTCCATGTCGATGCTGCGGGAGAAATCGACGCATTTCCAAGCGGTTGCGATGCCATCCAAGCCGCCATTTCGGCCCTAGAGCCGGCCTTGGCCGAGTGCACGGCGGCGGGGGGCTGTCAGCGGTTTGAGTACCCAATTTGCAATAGTTTCGGGTGCTTTCAGGCGCCTGTCGCCAAAGGCAAGGACCTCACGCAGTTGCAAGCCCTAGCCAACGCGGCGATGCAGGCCCAATGCGCCGGATTTCACTGTGGTTGCGCGAGCTTGCCGCCCGAGCCCTACTGCCTTGGCCAAGCGTGCCGAGTGTGCCCGCCCGATTGTGGCGGCGGCAGTTGCGCGGACCTCGACGCAGCCCTGACGCAGGCGGCGGTGGCGGTGCGCGGGTACCCTTGCAGCTCAGACTCGGACTGCACGGTGAGCCAAACGCCGTTTTGCGAAATCCCTGGGGCGGGTTGCTACGCGATTGCCCACGCGGTGAAGGCGGAGTTGAGCGAGTGGAACGCGCTGGTCAACCAGTGGCAGCTGCAGAAATGCGCGACGGCAGCGTGCGACTGCATGGGGACAAACAAGGCCACGTGCGTACAGGGGATTTGCACGGGCGGGTGAGCGGGGTGAGGGTGAGCGCGGTGCGGCTGGAGGCGGTGCGGCTGGAGACGGTGCTGCTAGTGATGGTGCTGCAAGGGACGGTGCTGCAAGGGACGCTGTTGCAAGGGACGCTGTTGCTGGGGACGGTGCTGCTGGAGACGGTGCTGCTGGAGACGGTGCTGCAAGGGACGCTGTTGCTGGGGGCGTCGCCGAAGCGGCGACCGGGCTGGGATTTTCCGCCTCGGCGGCGGAAAACGGCGTCGGACGCCGCCTAACGGTCCACATCCCTCGCCCGGGCTGCCTTTTTGCGAAGGGACCTCAAGGGCGTCTGGGTGGGGCCTGCTAAGGGGCATATCGGCTGATGGGCAATGTCGAACGGACACGGTCCCGCGAACAGACCAAACCGCACCGGTTACGGCGCAGACGCGGTCTGAGTCGGAAAAAGTAGGGCCGCACTGACCCTGATCCGCGGTCCAGCGCTGCGAGGCCTGACGACCTTGAGGCAGAACGAAAACGGCTACAATTGTAGCTGGGTATCGTCATCGGCCCCCGCGGAGGCGGCTGCGCTTGACACGTCGCGGTCGGCAATCCTACCCTGCTGGCCATGACGACCCGTGCCCAGCAAACCATCTGTAGCCTTGCGAGAAATCTGTCCATGGCATGGGTTGTTGCCGCGTCTATCGACTTCGCCAGCGTCACGCCGGCGGCCGCGGCAGTCCCCAACCGCCCGGAAGCCGCCCGCGCTGACATGGCCAGAGCCGAAGCCGTCGCGCAGCGCGCCGCCGATGCCTTCCGCGCCGGCGAATTTGAGACCGCGGCCAAGCTCTTCATGCAGGCGTACGCCCTCTCGCACCAGCCAGACGCCGTGTTCAACGCCGCCCGAGCCTATCAAAACGCCGGCAAGATCGGCGATGCCGCGGGTCTGTTCCGGCTCTACATCAACCTATCGCCCGATCCAGTCGGCATTCGTGAAGCGCAGCAGCAACTCGACAAGTTGCAGGGACCGTTGCCGGCCCAACCGGACGCGATCCGGCCGCCCGCGCAGCCACCGGTGCAACCGCCCGTGCAACCACCGGTGCAACCGCCTGTGCAACCGCCTGTGCGTCCGGCCAAAACGCCGTCACGCTGGCTGCCGGGGCTGACAGGAGCGGGGGCCGTTGTGGTGGCGGCTTCGGGCGTGGCCCTGCTGCTGGGTGGACGGGCCGATTCGCAGCTGGCCAACAGCGATGCCCTGCGGACACGCGACGCCCACGCCTATGACGCAGCGTACAGCAGCGCGCAGCAGAAGTGGTGGGCGGGTGCTGCGCTCGCTGGGGCGGGTGCGGTGCTCGGTGGCGTCTCGGTCTACCTGTGGAGCGTACCGGTGCAGGTGCAGGCAGCCGGTCCCGGTATCGCCTTTTCCGGGTCATTTTAGGAGCTTGGACCATGCGCCCGGTTGTCTGGCTTGCCGCCCTGTTGATCAACGCTTGCTTGGCGCCACGCGTCACGATTGCGCCCGTGCCGGCTGACTCAAGCGACACGTCAGCAGGCGACGCCACCGACGCGCTGAGCAGTGACGCAGAGACAACGGCGAGTGGCGCCGACGCACCGATTGTGGACGCCACAGACAGCACCGACGCGGCGCCGGATGTGCCGATTCCAACGGAATTGCCAGACGCTGCGGACACGGCGGATGCAATGGACACGCCCGATGTGCCGGATGTGCCAGATGTGCCAGACGCGCCGGATGTATTTGACATCGATGCCGATCTGCCGGACACGCTTGCCGACACTGCCACCGACGTTGGACCCGAAACCAGCCAAGATGCCGCTGATGGTACCGGTACGCCGCCCGGCATGGTCGCCATCCCGGCCGGCGTATTCTGGATGGGCTGCAACGCCAGCAAAGACACGGATTGCGACATGGCCAGCGAGGCTCCCCAACACAAGGTGACGCTGTCAGGGTTTGACATCGACCTGACCGAGACCACCGTCGCCCAGTACAAACAGTGTGTCAATGCAGGCACATGCAGCCCGCCAATCATCTGCAACAACACCTACGCCAATTGGGGAGTCGCGGGCAAGGAACAACATCCGGTGAACTGCGTGACTTGGACGCAGGCGCGGCAATTCTGCAATTGGCGCGGCGCCGGCTACGACCTTCCGACCGAGGCCCAATGGGAGATGGCGGCCCGGGGCAGTTGCGTCCTCAACGGCAGCAGCGACAGCGACCCGAATTGCGCAACGGCGATGCGGACCTTTCCCTGGGGGCAAGCAACGGCGTCCTGCGACTTCGCCATCATGCTGGGCAAGAGCCTGCCAGGCTGCCAGAATTACTCAACCTGGCCAGTGGGTTCCAGCCCCAAAGGCGACAGCCCCTACGGCGTGCACGACATGGCCGGTAACGTGTGGGAATGGGTGCGCGACGGCTACTGGAGCTACAAGGCCACTGCGGTCACCGACCCCGTCGGGGCCACCACAGCGCCACTGCTGAGCAACCGTGGCGGCGGATTTGAGAGCAAAGCCATAGAGATGCGCAGCAGTGGCCGGTCCGGCAATCTGGCGACCGATGCGCTCTTTGACCTTGGGCTGCGCTGCGTGCGGACGTATCCTTGAGGGCGTGGTGCTTGGTGTCCTCCAGGGCAAAGGCTTGTCTGAAAAGGAGAATCACTGACGTGGGTGGGTGGGGGAGGCGTCGAAACGCTGGGAAATAAGGCTGGGCACCGCACTACTGCCCCGCGCCGGAGATGTGGCTTCCATGGAGCCCGACAGGTTCCGCGACGGCGACAGTACAGAAATTCTCAATATTATTGCTAATTCTTAGGAATCAAGAACGCAAAGAGATCGGCGCGCGGCTTCCTAAATGGCAATTCCAGCCCGGTCAGATTGGAGGCCACGTGCGCGCGCGCTTCAGCGGCCAGGGCGGACACGCTTCCAGGCTCGATGTCAGCAACGGCGTGCAGCGCCTCCCGATCCGAGCGGTCGATGAGCGGGCTAACCTGCTGAAGAACTTGCCAATCCTCGACCAATTTCCAGCCGGCCTCGACCTTGGTGGCCGCTACCAACACACGTCGGACCGTAACTTCCGGCGACGTGAGGTCGTCGGTCACCGCGAATAGCGCGAGCGGGGTTTGCAGTCCCGGCAGTACGGCGACTGATTCGCCGTGCGAGAGTGCGTCGTCGACGGCAGCCTCAAAGGCCACGTGGCCTGTGCCGAAAACGTGCCCCTCGTTGGGACCTTGTCTCCGACGGTCGAAGTGTATGTTTTCATGACGATCTTGCATCGCCCAATGATACTTGCGCCACGCCGGGGGCGTTAGAAACGAGTACGTGCCATCCTTGAAACTCAGGCGCTTGCCGTGGAGTGTCAACGCCGCTGCGAGAAACGGACGCAAGTCCGGAAGGTCCACCTTCGGCACCGCGTCGACGTCGCGACCAAAATCGAAGCGGGCTACGTTGCCGACCAGCGTCTTGACTACGGAGACCGCGCCCTCGCCGCCAAACGTCGCATTTTCACGGTCGAACCATTGGTCGAAGCTTTGGTCGGTCTTGCCCAAAGCGCCTTCGGCGAGCTTGTCGATCATTCCGGCCGGCGCAAGCCCCAGAACGAGCGCATGAATATCGTCCGGATCGACCATCACACCCTTGAGCGTCACGGCAATTCGGTCCAACTTAGCCATTAGCTTGGTCCAGATGCGGCTTTCCACCGTCTGGGGGTTGCGCAGGATGTAGACGTCAACGGGATGCGTCTGCCCGTAACGGTTGAGGCGGCCGACACGCTGGTGCATCCGCATCGGATTCCACGGCATGTCGATGTGGACGAGCGTGTGGCAGTGCTGCTGCAAGTCAATGCCTTCGCCAGCAGCCTCCGTCGACAGCAAAAACCGCACCTGACCTTGGTTGAACCGCTCCGCCGCCACGGTGCGCTGCGACTCTAGGCGTCCGTGGCTCCCGTTCTGACGCCGGACGCTTTCAAGGTAACCGTCACCATTGATAAAAGTGACGGCCGCTGCGCCGTGTCGGTCTGACAACGCGGCCAGGACCAGAGCCTGCGTCGCTTTGTACTCAGTGAAAAGCAAGACCGATTTGTCCGGCGGCAAGGCCGCGACCACGTCGAGGATCATGGCAACGCGGGTTTCCCCCTTGACCGCCTTGGCCAAAGCGACAAGCTCCTCAAGTCTGGGAATTTCGTCCGGATTCAGATCGATAGCCTCCATGAGCTCATCGATTTCCCGTTCAAGACGGTAGCGCCGGTCATCGACATGACTGCCAATCAGATCCGCAATTTGTTGCAATTCAAGCCACTTCGACTCAAGTAGCTTGCGGTTGTCGCTGAAATCGCGCCCCTGCGTTCGAAGCCGGTGCAACCGACGTTCAAGCGCGCGGCAAACAGCGGCTACCGAACTTGCAGCTAGTTTCTGCAATGTTATCAAGACGAGCATGACCGTTCGCTGGCTGCCGAGTTCCATACGCTGTGCGTAGGCGCGGCCGTCGAGAATGAATGCCGTCATCCGCTGGTAGAATTCTTCCTCTTCGGGCGAATAGGTGTACTGCAGGTCGCGAACGCAAACAGGCTGAAACAGCTTATTTCCGTTCATGTCTGTCACGTTCTGCTTGTTATTCCGCAGGACGAACTCACCCAGCAGGGACGCCTGTTGTTCCAGCGGCTTTCGCGGGTCAAAGCGCGCATCAAGCAGGCGGAGCAACGACAAGAAGCCGAAATCCTTCCCCCGGTGCGGCGTGCCCGTGAACAGCAGCAATCCGTCGATTTTCTTACGCTGGTCGAGTTGTTGTAGTAAATCCAGCGCCAGGGTTGCGCCGCCGCGTTCGTCGCTATTCATATGGTGGGCTTCATCGACGACAACCAGATCCCAACGGTCCGCGTCCAGTAGCCGTTGCCAGCGGTCCTTGAAGTCCAGGCGCAGCGTGTGCATGGACGCGACGACGACGCGGTGTGCATTCCAAAAATCCGCTTTGGGCGTATCGACTTCCGGATGGTAGGTTGAACTGCGGAGGTCGAACATCTCGCGCAACCGCTCCTGCCACTGGCCAACCAGGGCAGCGGGCGTAATGATAAGCAGGCGGCGAACCCGGCCGCGGGACAAAAGGGCGGACAGGATGATGCCCGCCTCGATCGTCTTGCCAAGACCGACGTCGTCTGCGATGAGCCAGCGCGAGGGCGTGCGCGCCAGCACTTTGTGCGCAACCCAGAGCTGATGCGGCAGTAACGCGATACGCGACGCCGCGAAGACACCCCACCGGTCATTCGTCGAGCGGATGGCTGCGGCTAGCACCTTGGTCGCAACGGCAAGCGGCAGGCCAGTGCGGCCGGCGAGAATGGCTTCATCGGCCGACAACAGCGATGTCGTCTCGCTCCGCAGGACTTTGGCGATGTTGCCTGAGTCGAATTCGACCACAAGGATTTCGCCGAGGTCGCTAACCAGCGTGCCTTGTCCGTGCTGAGTGTGCTGAATGCGTTGCGTTACAGGCATTTGACGTTTCCAAGGTTAGATTCTTCGTCATGTTGGGAGTCGGACTCAGTTGGCCTCAAGAAGCGGTGTGCCTCAAGAAGCAGGGGCAGTTCGTCGAAGCCATAGAAGTGCGCGTCAATCGGCGAACCCAAGAGCTGCGCGACGAACTCGAATCTGCCGGTGGCCGTATGAGCCCAGTTGCCAAAGACCATCTTGTCGGGTACCTTGCCCAAACGTTCAAGAATTTCATTCAAGCTGGTGTCATTGTAGCCGCTAGGCGATTGGGTCGGCAGTTTCTGCATTTGGAATTCAGGCAGGACCTTGAAATGAACCAGTTCGGAGATAAGCCAGTAAAAATGCTTGCGAATCGCCGGCAGAGCCGGGGCAGTTACCCCGGTTCCGGACAACTCCTCCCAAGTTGAAGGCGCCAACGCGTTTGGCGTCAGCCGGACTTTTTGGCCGCCAAGCAGGAACACATTTGCGTAGGTCTGACACCACTTTACGGCGGGGTACATCTCAGGCAGGACACGAAGGCAGTAGTCCCAGCTTCCAGTCTCGGGTTCGAGGTAATCCCGACTTAGCGCCCAGGTATCTAGGAAACCGAGCCAGCTCTGGCGGATAACGCCGTCTCCCTCGGGCGCATTCGCGCCGAACAGCCAGTCCCAACGAGTCCGGTCTCCGAATCGCTCGCGATGCAAGAATGCAACAAATTGGGCATATCGTTCCGATTCGAAGCCCAGTCCAGGCAAGGTCGCTAAAAGTAACAACGTGATCCAGGCTTCGCGATGGCGAGCGTGCGCGCCATCCCCCAGCGCCTCCCTGAGAACTTGCTGCGACCAAATCTCCTCGGGCCACATGGCCTTACGCGCCTTCGCCAGTTGTTTGCGGCGATAATCTGGGTCCCGCCAGTCGTGATGCAATTCGCATAGAAGTCTCGCGGCCGTCGCATTGTCCATGACCGGCACCGGCATCGGCACCGGCGGTTCCAACGCAGGGAAACCCTGCGGCTCTTGTGGTGGAACGGCCCAGAATTGTGGTAGAATGGCTCCGAACAGGGCGATGTAAAGCATCTGCTCCTTCGCCGAGCCGAACTCCGCACGTCGGGCCCAAGTCGGGCAGTCCTTCTTCGCAAGCCACGGAAGGCCCCCGTCGTCCTTCACGGCATCGGCCATGTTGACGCGCAGTTCACCTTCCACGAGGTACTTCACGACGGCGACGCGCTCTGGCTCGGTCGATGCAGCGTTCGCCCACTTTGCAAGTTGTGGCGCGTCGCCGGCCTCCAGCTTCTTGCGCAGTTGGGTGAACACTGCGATGCAAGCTGGCACGTTGGCATACTCGTCGGCAAGTCGGTTTGCGGCAGGCGCAAACTGGGCTCGCGCCAACTCGTCCCTGCGATCCGACGCGGCTCCAGCTTTCGTGCCAGCGGCGCGCGGCAGCAGCAGACTCCCGGCCGACTGCCAGGAATCGTTTGCTGCCAGCCACTTCAACCCTCTGCGCCAAGCATCGAACGCCTCTGGGGCATCTTTCGCCAACGCATCGACCACGTCCCTATCGGCAAGCACACCGAGTTGTTGCGCAACGTCCTTGGAAATCCTGTGGTCTAGTCGCTCCGTCCATGTGAGCAAAAGGCTCGAACCCGACACCGTTTCGACCCGCGCAGCGACCACGACCTGCAGAATCTCCGCCACTTCCTCCCCAACGAACGCCGGCCCTTCCCCGTCCGCAAGGGCTGGCAGGCTCTCGATCAGCCGCTTCGCCTTGTCGCGGAGTCCGTCAGTCACCTTGCGCACCGCGCTGCCCTGGGGAAACGGCCCCACCACCTGCGGAAACCCCGGCGGCAGCCTGCTTGGTATGCAATGCAGTTCCGCAGTGAGGCACGCCAATCCGCGCCCGGCACCGTGCAAGTGCAAAAGGCACTTCCGTCGATCCTCCGGCAACTTCGGCAACATCCCGCCCAGTCGGAGCCACAGCGACTTCATCGTTTCCAGCGGGTTTGGCGCCCATGGTAGTGGAACGGCAGCGGGTTCCGAGAGAGCGCGCCCCAGCGCCACCAATGCTATGCCCAGTTCGTCGCCCATCGTCTGCAAGAACCCCGTCGTTTCTGGCGAAGTCTGGTCCAGGTTGGTGCGGCCGGTGTCCAGCTTGAACTCGCCGCCCAGTAAGTAGCCGAGGCCCCAACGCGCACCGGTCGGCATCGCTGTCCAGAGCGTGGGCACGTCGTCCGGCCCCTCGTCCGGAATTTCCTTGATACGTCCGTTTTCATCGATTGCAACCAACAGGGTGGTGGCTGCGCCCGAACGCGGACGCCAGCGCAACAGGCGTGCTTGTTCACACGTCCGCCAGTCCAGCGGCACCAAGTGCTGCGTGATCGTCCAGCCCGGTGCGCACGGAATCGCTTCGCCGTCGAACGAGAATGCCCCGCCGAACTGGTCAGGCAAGACCACGAGGTTGACCATGCGCGCCATCGCGGGCAGGAAAGGGGCGGCAACTATTGCGCGGGCGAAGACTTCCCTGAGCAATTTCTCAGGTTCGCCACCAAGTAGCGGCAGACTTATTAAAGTCGGTCCAAGGCCGTCTCGCGTTTCCAAGTCCCTGGAATGCGCGATGCCGGCCGGCAGCAAACCGGCCTTGACTGCAAACGCCTCGCCGCCGCTGAAAACGCGCGGCTCATCGCTGATGAAGTGCACCGACTTAAAGCCTAAGCCGAAGCGACCAGTCGTCGAAGGCCGCCCTGCGTCGTCATCGCAGTCCTTGGCGCTGACCTGGAAGCGCAGCATCGCGTAGACGTCGCGGTCCCATCCCTGTGCCTTGCCGCGCGGAAACCTTGCGCCGCCATGGTCGTTGATCGGTCGCC
>CAIMEY010000015.1 GCA_903840165.1 uncultured Myxococcales bacterium
AACGCGGGTCTGGCGGCGCGTCTTGTACTGGCGGGGCAGACCTTGAGGCCAGGCACCTTGGCGATTCCGGGCCTCGATGGCCAGAACTCGCGGTACGTGTACGATCGTAGCTTTGGAGTCCTTGGAACATTTGACAGTTTTGCGATGCCGGGCCTCGAAGTCCTGTGGACAGGCACCACACCGGCCACGGGCTTTCACGGCTTTGTGCAGGTGGTCAAGATCGCCGATGCCAGCGGCCGCCCGTGCGCCTGCAAGGGAGGTCGCTGATGAAAAGGCTAAGTAGTTTCGCGGTGATTGGCGTCACAACGTCGGCTAGGCAGGTTCTTGGGCCCAATCCGAGTCGGACGGCGATCACGTTTTCGGCACCATCGGTTGCGACCTTTGTTTCCTTTGCGCCAAAGGTACTTGGCTCGGTTGCGGACGGGATTGCGCTGGCCAAAGGGGCCAGTCCGCTTGACCTGACCCTTGCCCAACACGGCTCGATCGTTCAGGATGCTTGGTGGGCGTGTGCCCAGGCTGCGGACAAGGTTTGTGTGATTGAAGTCGGGTCGGAGGTGTAACATGGCAAGTATTCAAAATGTTAGCACGTCCTGGGCCTACTTCGGCGGCGGTCCCCAGACCACGCGGGTGGCAGGATTGCTGCGCTCTGCCGAGAATCAGCTTCCATGTCAAGGGCTTGTGGTTCAAGCTATCCTCAACGGCTTTGGCGGTGCCCGCGAAATCTCCCGGGGACGGTCCGATGCGCATGGGCGTTTCGAACTGCAATTGCAGACGCCGTCCCCGCAGTACGGCGAGGCTCAGTCCTTGTTCTTCGATGTGCTTGATTCTTCGGGGCAACTCTGCGGTCGTTCGGCGGGCATGGTGCCTCGGCCGGGGGTGACGGCGGTGCAAGAGGTCGAGGTGCAGTGCCATGGCGTGCGCGGCGTGCAGGCCGGGAATCAGGCTCAGGCGCGCAATCCGCAGTCAGTACAGGCTATTGCCCAGGGGTCGGGACGGTCGCATAGCCATGGTCCCGTCCGGTCTGCGGTCAATCCTTGGCCGATCGATGACGCTCGGCACAACCTGACCCTCCTGGCGCAGGAATTGACGTTGCTGGAAGGGCACTTGGGCGATGCAGGGCGTTCTTGTCCTGAGTGCATCACCAAGCACGCTCTGGCGGCGAGCGGCCTGGCGCAGGAGGGGAGTCGTTTGGCCAATGGCCCGCAGTACCAGGACCTTTGGCTGGGGGCGCGGCAGGTTGCGGGCCAGACGCTGCGTTCGCCGAATCTGCAGGCGGTGCGCGGGCTGCGGCAGGCCGTGGTGAGGGCTGTGGTGGGGAGTGGGCAGCGCGGCCGGCCGGCGCGGAATGACTATCAGGGGCTTGCAAGGCGCTTTGGTCGGCAGATGCGGCAAATGGCTGATTCTCCGGCGATCTTGGCTGCTGCAGCTCGGGCCGCGGAGGCGCGGGCAGCGCGCGGTGGCCGTCCGTTTCCGCTGTGCGATCCCAATGGTGGAGGCGGCGATGCCTGCACGGACCCGAACGCTGCCGTATACGGCGCATGTACGCTAGCTCAGACAAGCGCAGCGACTGTCATCGCTCTATTCTTGACATCGTTAGAGTTTGCTACCCGCGATCTGAGCGCGGACCCCTCCACTCAGGCGGACGCCTGGACGGAACTGTTTTCAGCAAATCTTGCGGAAGCATTGAAAAATTGTCAGGATTTGCCGGCTGGCGAAGGACCCGGAACCGGTACCATTGGCACCGGTGAGCCTTGCATTCCAGGGGCCAGCCCGGGCTGCAAGAACGGCTTGGTCTGCGAAGTGAACGCGGCCGGGAAGGCGTGCTGTGGTGGCTGCGCAGGCCAGGGTGGTGGAGGTTGGTCGGGGGGAATGAAGGGGGAGCCTTGTACCGTGAAAGAAGATTGCAGTGGCAGCCTCCAATGCGTCGACAAAGTTTGCGATTGCGTAGATGGTTTGGCTCTCAATGAACCTTGCGATCCGGATTCGGAAGAGTGCCTATGCAATGCACCGTGGAAGTGCTCCGGCCGCTGCCAATTCCCGAACCCAAACACTGGCAACCTTGAGTCACCTTCGAACGCGACAAAAGAATCCTGTGATTCAGTGAAAGGAGCGCTATGGCTAGGCAATTACTGCGAATAGCTGCCTTTGTTGTTGGGATCATCGCTTCTGTTTTGTCGTGTTCCTCGCGCGACGTTGATAGCACGTCATCACTGCCTGACCAGCGGAAGCTCGGCAAGACTATTCTGGATACCGACCTCGAATTAGGTACACAGTTGGTGGTCGTTGGCGATTCCGCGATTACGCTAGCAACAGCGATCACCTCAACCGCCCAGTTACGGCAAGCAGTCGTGCTTCGCGCACCTTTGCCGTCAATCCCAGGGCCAGGTGTGCGCTGGCAAGGTCCGAAATTCCAAAATAATAATAGCGGGATGTGGGTGGGCGGTGCACTCGGTGCCAAGACTTGGGTTGCCATCAACCGGACGGGCGAGAACAACGAAATCCACCTAGTGGACACGCTGGTCGGGGCGGACATTTGGGCCGCGATGGGCCTTCCTGGCCAGGGCGTTCGCGACATGGCACAGGTGGGGGGGCGTGCAATCGTCGCCCTTGGCCTTGGTGGTTTGCAGGCAATAGGAGCGACCGAGGGGCAAGTCTGGAAATCCCAACCCAATTTTGCTTCTGCGGCAGTGGCGCCATCTGCAAACGGCGTCGTCACGGCCGGATTCGAAATTGAGGACATGGGCGTGCTTGGGGTGGCGTGGACCGACAGCAGCGGTGCGATTGACGCGAGCCTGCGCGTGCGCCTGCCCTCTACCGGCAGAGTGGTGTTCCCCATTGAGACAAAGGGGAGCCTATCGGTGCTTTCGGTCGCAACCGACGGGGCGCCGTTTATGGTCGGTGTGATTGTTGCTGTAGAGCCAGGCAAGCTGCTCTGGGCAAAGGTGATCAAGGAATGTTCCAGTCACACTGCGTTGTTGGATGACGACACGGCTGTAATTTCCGCCTATCAGGGCGGCGCTGACATCTGGGACTTGCACCTGTCCCTTGCAGATGGGAGCGTAAAGCACGTGCAAGCAGGGGCCCTGGACCGGCGAGCGGTCGTTGCCAGCGCGGATTTCTTGGTGCAGACCCGCCAGACGCTGCCGTCGCCGGCCGAGCTCTGGGTCACCGACCGCTGGAACAACGCCAGCGATGCCGACAGCGGTGCCTGCCGCAACATGCAATACAGTGCCTGCGCTGCGGATACGCCTGACAAAGTAATCGGTTGCAAGTACGGCAAATGCCTGCCAGCGCAGCCCGCCCCCACTTGCTTGCCTCAAGCTTGGACGGACACGACGCCTTAGCAGAATTGGAGCACCGCATCACAAGGCCAGATTCATCAATAGAGTCGCAGGAGTCTTTCGCCCCCCAAGGCTCCGCCTGCTCCACCCGCAACTCTCCCGCGATCGCAGATAGGCACCGGCGCGGTACTGACCCAGGTTCAAGGCATGAAGAAGCTAAGCAAAATCAACCAAGTAGCGTGCCAGTAAAACGTGCACTTCTTCACAAGAAGACCCTTGACACGGAGCCGGGGGAGGGTAAAGCTTTCCAAGACCGCCATGGCCAACCCGCCATGGCCAACCCGTTCTGGAGGAAGCCATGCCCGTCGCGATTATTCGCAAAGATCCTTTGGCACTGGTCGAGCCATGTCTCAAGACGTCATGAAGGCTCGGATGTGGAAGCCAGCGCTTGCCGGTCTCTGGCTTGCCGCCTTGAGCTTTGGCCTGTGCGATTGTGCGGGCCGAACCGTTGCCAATGGTGCGGGTGACACTTCACTGGCTGCAG
>CAIMEY010000016.1 GCA_903840165.1 uncultured Myxococcales bacterium
GAACTTGCCTGCCACATTCACCGTCCTGGCAGCGCCGGACCGTCCGGAGCCGCGCCTGGGCCGAGCATGACCTGCTGTTCGCGACCTGTCGAGGCCCAAAAGCGTGTGGTTTTGGGCCACTCAGGCGCACCAGTCCGCCCGCGGCCGGCTTCTTCGCCAGTCCACACGTTGCACATCCTGTCGCGCGTCCGCTAAGCTGCAGCGTCCAGGGCGTCCTGGAAGGGCATTGGCGCAACTCGCCGCTCCGCGTCAATCGAAATCCCGCTTCGCGAGGTATTTATGATTGACGCTCTGGCCGTTGCGAACGACCGAATCTGCCCAGCGATTTCGTCGACCGCCGCGTCGGGTACTACTTCAACCGCAGCAAGGGCAAGAACGGCGATTCAGGGTCGGTAGTTGCCTTCAATTCCCGCCGCTGCCGCGCAAGGCTGCCCACACCAAAGCGATCTCGCCTTTGATGCCGCTTTCGGTTTCGTTGCCCCATGCTTCTTCCAGCACGGCACCAAGACCACTGACCGGCGCGCCGGCGCCGCAGCCGTTGTCCGCCAAGGCCACATAGCTGAGATGCTCAGTGCCGGCAAGGGCTTTGGCCAGCAATTCCCGCACGTCTTTGTCATCGGAGGCAAACAGTGCCTTGGCATCTTTGAGCACCGACGCATCGCCGCTGCGCAGAACAAAGGCCACTTCCAAAGCCTTGGCCCGCCCTGCCTTGTCCTTGTTCGACAATTTGGCGATGCCTTTCTTCGCCGCCGCAATCGCCTTTTTCGCCAATGGTTGACCGACGATCGTCGCCAGGACTCGCGCATGCTCAAATGCCTGCTCCTCCCCACCTGCCAGACCAGCCAGAAAGCCCGTTTCTGCTTTGGCATCGCCCAGCAGGGCGAGCAGCGCCAGATCGACCGCGCGATCGCCGCGAGTGAGATCTTTCTCCCATTGTTTCAGATCTTTTGCCCAATCGGCCTTGTCCGACGCATCGCCCATCGCCGCGCGCAGCAGCTTGGTCGAGTCCTCGCTGCCAGCTTGCACCCGCTTGAGTTTGCCAACCGTTGATTTGTCGCCAAATCGCGCGAGATACCAGCCACATGCCGCGCGAGCTTCGGCGATGCCCCGGTCGTCCGAGTCGCCGTTGATGACTTCCTTGCAGGTATCGATAAGGCTCGCGTCGCCCCACTGGGCGAAGAGGCCGACCGCGGACGTCACGGTGAGGTTGGTGTATTCCTTGCCGACATCGAAGGACACCAACTTTTTAAGCAGTGGTGCCAATGACTTGTCGCCGTACCACGCCGCGATGCGAAAGATGACCTGGCGGTTGGTATCCCAATTCTTCTGCCATCTGTCGTCCATGTTCAGGATCTTTTCCAGTGCCGCCTTGTCCGCCGGATCGCCGCGCAATGCCAGCATTTCTAACGCCGGAATCATCGTCCGACAGCCCCACGCCTCGACGCACGCCTGCGACGTCAGTTGGCGCGAATCTGTCTCCGGCACCAAGGCATCGCTGATCAATGCGGCCGGCCATTTTTCCGTGCCTTTGATGGCGGCCTTGAAGTCCTTGCAGTGGGCTAAGCCATTCTTGGCACAGCCATCTTCGAGGAACCATTTCTTAAAATAGCCGAATTCTCCTTCGCCGTTGAACGCCTTGTTCCAGCCGAGACTGCCCTTGGGCGCATCGTCGTCGGCAAATGCACTTGCGGCAACAGCGGAGGTCGCCAACAGCAATGCCACCAGCGGCAAACGCAGCGTCAGGGAAGGAGAAATACACAATGTAAATCGGGCCATTATCAACCACCGTCGCGGACTGTGCCGCAAGTCATGAGTTCACCGCCGATAGATGCGTTCCGAGCATGTCCACCTGCTGAACTTGCCTGCCACATTCACCGTCCTGGCAGCGCCGGACCGTCCGGAGCCGCGCCTGGACCGAGCATGACCTGCTGTTCGCGACCTGTCGAGGCC
>CAIMEY010000017.1 GCA_903840165.1 uncultured Myxococcales bacterium
CACGTACCGCGAGTTCTGGCCATCGAGGCCCGGAATCGCCAAGGTGCCTGGCCTCAAGGTCTGCCCCGCCAGTACAAGACGCGCCGCCAGACCCGCGTTGCTCGAGACCGTGTCCGGGACGTATTCCATTGCAATAATAGCCCACCGGATCCGCTCCCACAAATTGGATTCAATTACGCTGTCATACGCGCAGATGTTGCCGCGTGAGGGTCGCAGTCTAACGGTTGGCGCACGACCGTGGCTCGCCCGCGCAGCGCGTTAAACTGGTCGCGCTGCGACCATGTGTGGCGCCGCGCTTGCCGATCGGCGTTTGTTCGAGCTACCCAGGGTCTGTGGCGCTGCGGCGGCAGGTGCATCACCCGGACTTGGATTGCGATTCTCAGCAGGTGTAGCTGCCACAGCTGCAGCAGGACCGACGGACGCAGGCTTGGCGCGGCCGGGGTCAGCGGCCCTGCGGCGTCTTGGGCAGGCCGTGACCAACGCGCCGGCATGGATGCTGATCCAGAAATCACTCTGGTGTTTAGGTGGTTGCGGCAGGTGGCCGGAGCTTGGACTATGGCGCCGGTCTGGGCATCCGTTGCGCGGACCTGCGCTAGGATCTCCGCGCGGTCAGCCAGAGCGGTGACCGCCAGCGGTACAGAAAACTCCCGCCGGAATGTGGGGTTGGTGGATTGAGTACAGTCAGCGCGCTGCGGGCAGGGCCAGCACAGCCCGGCAGGCACCCGGTAGATGGCGTAGCAGCCCGAGCCATTGGACTGGCGGATGTTGTGCAGTGGCGCCAAAAATCCACGCGGACACGCTTTGTGCGGTGCAAGTGGTGATTCTGGTGGGGTTTGCGTCGGCTCGACCAGCGAGTCGGCCCGAAGTGGTGGGACAGGTGCGACGGGCGGTTCGCTCGCCGACTCTGCTGGCGCGACTGCCAGCTCCGGGTCGCTAGGCCCGGGTCGGTACGCTTGCTCTGGCGGCCCGCCCAGTTCGCCGACGAAGGCGGCGGCACGCGTCATTCGCAAGTTACTGACCCACATCAGCAATGCCGTGGCCAGACGCTGGCCGTACAGGTCAAAGCAGAAGATCTCGCCCAGGCGCATCCGCCGGATCGCTTGACCGAACTGGTTTTCCTGGCCGCAGCGACCGTAGTACAGCGTCACCGTGTCAGGGGCAGGCCAGGCGCCCGGGTCGAGGTCGGTGGCAAAGGCCTCATAGTGAAAGCCGCCTTGGACCATGCCGGCACCGTGCTTTTCGCCGTCCGGGCAGACAAAGCGCGACACGACCAGCCGTGATACGACAGCGGCCCCCGCGCCGTCGTGACCGACCACGAAGCGGCCCAATTCCGTGGCCTGCCGACGCGGCCCGGAGCGCGAATCGGTCACATCCTGCCAAGTTGCACTGGCCAGGTGTTCGGCCACGCCCGGCTCGGCGTACACCGAGTGGTGCTTGAGGCGTGTCAGGTAGTGCAGATTCTGGCGACCGGCCTGAGCGATGGCTGCGGCGTAACCACCAGCGCCATCGAAGCGAATCAGCGTGTGGTCACGCGGCAGTTCGCAGATGTCGACCAGCGACGCGGCGGCTTGAGCAGCGATGCCCAAGGCGTCGGCAAACGGCGTGTTGCCCGCGTGGGTCGTCGCCTGCAAGAAGAGCCCTGCCGCAGTATGGGACAAAATTGCAATGCTGACCTGGGTTTCGCCGCGATGGCGACCCGGATAGCCCGGTGCGCACAGAGACGCTGCGCGTCGCCTGGGCTCAGGCAAGTCCTCGTGTTCGGGCAGGGCCCGCTGACGCAAGGCTGTGACACTTGGGTCGAAATCGAGAACAGTCCAGCCCAATCCGTGGGCGTCGCGGGCCTGCGCCAGCGGCGAGCGGCATAGCGCCTGCACCTGCGCCCCCGCACCCAGTAGCCACGCAACCTCCTGATCCAAATTGGCAATCCGCTCCGCGGCGCAAAGCCCACGCGACACCGACGCCGACGTCGGCAAGCAGTGCCGCCCCGCAATCGCCGCCAGCCGTACGGCACATGCCTGGATGCCAGCGCGGAATCCCCGAATGCCGCCCTTGTTGTAGCCACACGCCAGCGCCATGAAAAACACAGTCAAGTCGAGCACCCCAAAGCCGCGCTTATACGAAAACCGCAGCCGGCGAGCGACCTCCGTGAACAAGCCGCTGTCGCCGCAGTGTTGAACCAACTCAGCGAATTCCGACGCCCATTGGGGCATCTGCGCCACCCGGCGCGAACGGGTGACGAATTGAACGGAGCCTGCCATGATTGCCTCGGTCGCCGCCTCGAAAAGCGGTCTGATTTGCCTCGGTCCCGCGCCGCTTGGTACGAACAAGCGGCGCACCGGGGCGGCGACCATCGCATGCTTTGAACATCATGGCGTATTTCTCGCCATGCGCTTTGTAACTAGTTGCGTTTACGGGATAAACTGATGGATCCGGTTCCGGTGGGAATAGCGTATTTTCCCGCGGGAAGCTGATCGATTGGCAAAAACGTCGTGATCTGGCCCAGATTCAAGGATCAACGTGTCACCACGAGTGCGCGTGCGCAGATGTTGCAAGGCGGGGTAGCTGTGCAGATGTTGCTCGACGCTAGAGGCCCAGTCTTTGGCGGGAAAGCTTGTCATGGCAGCCACTTGGCCGCATCAGGCAGCCTTGGGCAAGCGATTGTCGCGCGGTTGGTACCGCCATGTCCAGCGGAAAGGATTCACGCTGAATTTGTTCCAGAAATCGACAAAGCCAAGGATGCGCTGGCTGGCGTGGGCCACGCTTTTAGAGTCGGCGTGTTGGATGACCCGGCGGTTGACGATGGAGAAGAAGCACTCGACCAGGTTGAGCCACGACGCGTGGATGGGCGTGAACACAAAATGGAAGCGATTCCCATGATGTTGGGTGAATTTGGTCCAACGTTTGCTCGGCCCGGCTTTGTGCGTGCTGAGGTTGTCCCAGACGACCTAGACTTCGCCGACTGGATACAACGTGGCGATTTTCTCCAGGAACTCGACAGTGGCTTGGGCCGTGCGGTGCTCGACCATTGCGACGATGGCGTTGCCGGTGGCAACCTCAAATGCCGCAGGCGCGCAGCAGGTTCCGTGGCGAATATACTCGTATTCTTCATGCACTATCGCATGGGGACCAACTTTAGACGGATGTTTGCGACCCAAGGCTTGAACCGACATTTCGTCGATGCGGTCGATGCAGAACACCTTGGCACCAGCAGGTAGATGGGTATAAATCTCGCAAATTCGTTCGGCTTTGACGCCAAAATCGGGGTCTTTGGTATTGAGCCAGTACCGCACCAGATGCGGGCGCAAGTCGTTGAAATGCAAGATACGTCCGATTTCGCTGACCGACATCAGCCCCCCCCCGTGAGCACTGCCACCGCCGCGGCTACGGACGCTTGCGTCCAAAGATTGCGAAAAGGCACGTATTTTTCATCTGGTCGCTGACCCGGCAAGCGATGACCTATTGGCATGTGCCGCCGTGGCAGGTCTTGGCGTTGCCGCAGGGAGCGCCGTCAGCGGTCGCTTGGTGCCAACAGCCGCAATAGGGCGCGTTGCAGCCGTCATTGGTGCACGGATTGCTGTCGTCGCACAAGGAAATAGGCTGACCAACGCAAAGGCCCGAGATGTGACAAGTCTTGTTCGCAAAATTGTCCAGTCGCCAAACCGCGAAATTCAGGTCGATCGCCCAGCCGACAACAAGCGATCCGCCCGGCATGCCAAGAATCGTGCTGCCGGCTTCACCGTAGACGCCGAACTTGAGACGCGATTGAAACTCGCCGCCAATGCCGATTCGCATGACATTTGGGTCATCATTGTGGCCCGAGGCGCTGCCCCCAAGAACGGCGAACCCGTCATCCACGGAAGCAATGCTAGCCACGGTGCCCACCAGTTCAGTCGAATAGCGTGAGCCAGCCTGACCATATACGTGGCTCCAGAGTTTCATTCCCGACACGTCGGTGCGGAAGAGCCAGAGAGCCGTGCCGTCGATTGGAGGCGCTCCCCCAATTATTTCCGGAGACATCGTCCATCCGAGGATTGCGAATCCGTCCGGCAAGGCGACTACAGATGTCGCTTTATCCGATTGACTTCCACCGTAATCGCGCCGCCATAGAAAATCGCCAGTGGCGTCAGAGAACAAGAGAAATGCGTCGACATCGTATCCGTTTCCGTTGAAACCATCGCCAACAATCGCGTATCCCGAACCGGCCGCGACGAGAGCAGCCGCCTCGCCCTTGCTGAGGTTGTCAGACGCGGAACTCCAAACTTGCTCGCCATCATTTCCGATCCCGAGCAAGACCACGTCGCCGCCGGCGGCGCTGTCCGCTGTGGCCTGCGAACTCGCGGCGACAACGAAACCGCTCGCGGCGGCAACTATTCCCGCTCCCGCCCTCAGAACAGCCCCCCCATACGTCTTGCTCCAGACAAGATCACCCGACCCGCCGACCTTGAACAGCCAGATTTCCGATTGAAGAAGGGACGCCGTCTCCGTTGGGGAACCCGGCGGTCCCGTCGTTCCGGCGACGACGACATCGCCGTTCAAGTCAGCGACTAGTCCGGCTACGAAGTCATTGCCACCGCCGCCAAAAGTGTGGTCCCACAGGAGCTCTCCCTTGGCATCGATTCGTACTACACGCGCGTCACTGAAGCCGTGCGCCAGCGGCATTTCTGGGAAGAACACCATTCCACCGACAATGAATCCGTTGTCCAATCGGAGTGCGTACCGTGCTGCGGATTGTGTCTTTGCCGGATATGTCGTGAAGAATGGTGCCATACTTGACTGGGTGCACGACGCCTCGCCAGGCAACAACGCACCGTCAACGCCGTAGAGACTAGGGACGCTGCCGCAACTTGTCTGAATACCTGAATCGGCTGCATCAATTGAGACGCCACGACAAGCCGCTATGGACAAGACAAGGAACAACAGGGTGAGCAACGGCCTCAATGCGTTGTGGAACTCGGCACCTTTCGGGCCTGGCCAACCCTGCGTTCTGCAACTGAATTCATAGTCTAAGATCATTCAGGAACCTCCCAGAGCCACGGCTTTCCAGTAAAGTAATCCTTCACGGCGGTGTAGGTCAGAAACGTCGACGACTGAAACACGCCAGCCGACGCCGCAAGTCCGAGTACTACCACAGGTAATTTGGGGAAATTCGCTTCCAGAAACTGAGCGACCTGAATGGCAGACTGGTGTTGAGTCCAAATCAAGGCTGCGTTGGGTCCTACGTCCATATAGCCTGGATGAGTCAGAAAATCCTGGGCCATCTTGTTGAAATCGACGGCGGCTGCGGATCCTGGAACAACTGCCGCTGGAAGGATTGGTGGCTGAATGTAATCGTCCTGAGGAATGTAGTCACACGAGACCGACAGGAGTGCCGCCTCTCGCTCCGAGTAGTTTGCGTCCAATAGCACGACCATCGGCTTGAGCAACGAGCGGAGCGCACCGCAGCCGACCCACGCACCTACGCTCACTAGGAACGACTTCGTCAAACTGCCAACCTTGGCCGGAGCCTCGAAGGATATTGAAGGTCCCCCTACCGCATTCCCGACGAACGGCCCGTTCGGAGCCTTGTGGGGACCGTCGAACGGCAGATCGGCCAGAAGAATCGGAATTATTTTAGTTATTCCACCTATCGTCACAATCAACGTGTAGCCGCCCAACGGCGGCCAGCACCTTGGCCAAGGAACATTGGGAATGGGGCAAAAAATATCCCCAGGTCCGTTTATGGAAACCTGGCCCGAATACAGTTTCTTGGCGGGAAAGTGTGAAAATTCCGGGCCTTCACATTGAATTGACCATTCTATCTCAAATTTCATCTCGTATTGTTCGGCATAATATTCGTCAAACCAATGGATGTTGGCGCTGAAACCACACAAATACATTGTCTTCGCCATGACGACCCTCACGATTTGCGTTGCGATCAACTCTTGAGCCCCATCTTTGCTTTTGCCAGGATTGACTTCGTTGTCTCGGGCACGGAACTGCTCCAGGCAAGATCCCCAGATAGTTCAAGCACTGCGACCGGGGTTGAGGTGGCAAGCCCAGCCGATGAGACCGGACTGGTAGTCTGGACTACGAGCGCAACGGTGGCTGCCTTATCCAGGACATAGGTTCCCTGCATGCCAAGCTGGGCTGCGGTCGCCTGCACCGCGCCCTGGGGCGCCAAAAGGAGCCTGGGCTTTGACATGACGAACCCTGGCGCTGCTCCACCACTGCCGAGTGACGTCGAAATGACGAGATACATAGCCCATTTGGGATTCTTCTCTCTGTCAAAGAAATGCAGCACTTGTGTGGCATCAGCGTTCCATTCAAGAATACCATCGGTCTGAGCCGCGCCAGCGGCTCCCGCATATTTGAATGTCACCAACGGGATTGTAATCCACTGTTTTTGCGCGGTCTGTTCTTTGCCATCGACGACAACGGTCATTGAAATCTGCTTGGGACCTGGATACGGGACCGGTTGCGTGATTATCGGCGGCTTGCCGACAGCCGAGAGAAACGCCACCATCGCCGCCGGTAGGTCCACCGGCAGCGTATTGCCAAAGACTCGAACGGAAAACCCGGGCATCGCATCCCATGACGGGTCGCCCGTGCCTAGCTTGATTGGGCCAATATCTACCGACTGTCCTGGATTGGAGCCCTCGACGCGGATGCGAATCGCGTAGTTTGAGGACCCTTTGTAATCCGTCCAGGCAAGTGATATTGCAAGGCCGCCTTCCAACGGTTTCGAAGCCTTGAGCCCCACGCGTCCCTCCCCTTGTTCTCAGCCGGCCATACCTGCCGCCTGGGCTATCAAAGCGACCTGAATATCCGCAGGCGCGGTCGTAGGAAATATCCAACCGCCGGCAGCGAACGACTTCCCAAGTTGCGCAACCCTGCTGATCAAAGCAGGTGGATCCAGGTCGACCAACAAGGCCCGATCGTCGCCGAAACTTGCCGGGGCACTGGCAATTCGCCCGCGCAAGGGCGTCCTCGTATCCTTTCCATATCTCGACATCATCGCCCCCTTACCACTGCTTGAGTTCGATGGTCGCGCTTTCCAAGGTCGCGCTCGCGCCACCAGCGGTGTAGTAGCCAACGCCAACGTACTTCGCCAATGAATCTACAGGGATTGCATACAAACCGTTCGCAGGCACAGTGACAAAGCCCCCTAGCGCTGCGAAATCGGTCCCATTTTCGCTGCCGGTGGCGGTGACGTAGGCATTGCCGCCCGCCAATCCATTGACTTTGCACAATATTACGCCGCGTTTGAACGCCGACACCACGTGCGACGAATCGGCGATAAAGACCGGTGTCGTGGAAGTGCGCATTGTGTAACCAGATTTGAGGATTGGGTTGCAGAAGATCGCGTCACTGAACAGCGGCGATACGGTTGCAGTCAAGCGCGCGTCGCCTTGAAGAGCCCCGCCGACATCGCCGATTACTTGGATGCCAAATCGCACCCACGGGGCAAATTCCGCAAACATTGCAGCGTAGTCGATGCTAAGTTGCTGCCCTGAGCCGACGCCAGTCGCTATCCCGTCGATGCTATACAGGAAATCGACCCAGGTGCGCTTGTCGGTACTCCACTGCGCGAATACCCTGACCGCAGCGCTGCGAGTGACCGAAAGTACGTTGATAAAGAGCCGAATTCCAGTCGAGGCCGCAAAATCCCCAAAAGCGTCCGTCCAAACAATGTTGGGCTTGCCGTCGGCGTTGGAAACACGCGTCTCATCCGCAACTAAAACAATAGGTTGGTACCCCGACATGGTCATTTTCCCAGATATGCCAGCGGATTGCGCCAGCGGGTTATCAACGATATTCTACTGTTTGCGCGCCGCTGAGGCTACGGTGGCAGTAACCCTACTACCGAGCGCGACGTGTCGCAAGCGATTTCTTGGCGAAGATGTGAAGATTTGTAAGGGGCGGGCGATTCTTGCGCTGCAGAGCCGCGTAACCGCTCGGTGATCCACGCCTTCCCGCCGCGCCCGACCTCACCCAAGCTGGCGCCGAACACCTTCCCGCGCGCAGGAGCCCACCTACGCCGCACCGTCACCCGCGCGCCTAGTACCTCAAACCCGGAGTTCCTTCCGGGTTCGACGTACAGTGTTTGCTTCTAGTTTCAAGGGGGCGCGCCATCTCCACTTTCGCCGTGCCAGACTTGGCGCGGCTCATGCGCTGCGCCCGCCGTGGAGTCCTCTCCTCGCCCGCGGGCGGGCTCACCCCGGCGTTCGGCCGGGTCCCCGGCCGAACGTCCACAACGCCGCGAGCTTTCCGGTAACCGGGAAAGCACTTAGGGTTACGTGTACTAGAGCCACCCAAGCCAGAATGCGCTGCACGCGCGCCCAACGCTAGCAGCAAGTCGGCACGTCGGCCCAGCAACCGGTTCGGCCGCAGCATCAGGTCAAAGGTCGCGGCACAAATCCTCCAGCCATCGCCGGCTACGCTCCAAACTATTGAAAGTTCAGCGTAATCGCCCTCACAGGTCTTGCACCCCTGCCCCACGCCCTAGCGCGGCACGAGCTCCACGCGGCGGTTCTTGGCCCTGCCCGCCTCGCTGCCGTTGCTAGCTACAGGAGCCAGGGAGCCAACACCGTAACCTTTCAGACGGTTAGCTGCAATACCGTGTTCCCCAATAAGTGCCGCGACCACTGCATTGGCCCGCGCCAGGGACAACTTGAGATTGGCCTCGAGTTCGCCGACGTTGTCGGTGTGCCCGACCACACTAACCTGCAAGCTACTATTATTTTTCATAACTTTTGCCACCTCAGCCAAAGCTGGTGCCGATGCGGGCTTGAGGACCGCAAGGCCGGTGTCAAACAGAATGCCGTAGACCGCGGCGTGCCCTAGCGCCTGCAAGTCTCCGGCCAAGGCCGCGGCGTCGGCCGTCACGTCTTGCTGCATCGCTTCGCGCTCCACCACGGTGAGCATCCAACCTTCTGGAATGTAAGCGTTAATATGGACCCACACTTCCTTGCTGCCGCGGCTGACGCGCCAGTAGCCGTTGCCGTCGTCGTCGCGGTACACCTGGGTGCCGCCGATTTTGCTGATGGCGTTGTCGTAATTGCGCAGGATTTGCAGGCGTGTCACGCCGGTCTTGCCGGTTTGCTGGGCGTAGCGAATCTCGAAGAGTTTGCCCTCTATTTTGAGTTCCTCGCGCTTGGCGTTGTAAAAGGTGTGCTGATCAAAGTCATGGGTTTCGCAGCGTTCGATGAGGTAGGTGGGCATTCGGCTCAGCAGCGGATGGTCCTGGCAGCCGTCGGCGTCGCCGGGCGCGGCCCAAGCGCTGCCGCTCAAGAGGCAAAGGGCTAGGAGCAGGCCGGTCAGCGTCGGGAAGGTTCGGTTTGACATGATATCCTCCAAAGTAAGGCCCCAAGCGTACGCCTAACCAAGCGCTTTGACCAGCCTGCCATGAGACTGGTCGCCCTTGGATTTAGCCCGCCCTGCGCTGCGCGAGGGATGTGGACCGCGGGGCGGCGGCGTCCGACGCCGTTTTCCGCCGCTTAGGCGGAAAATCCCAGCCCGGTCGCCGCTTCGGCGACGCGCCAATACCCACGCCTGCAATCGCCACCTGCTCGCGTACGACCAGTCCGCTACAACTACCTACCGCCAATCGCTTTTCTCCCGGCGCCACCGAGCCCTCGCCAACCGCCGTGCGCCGCGCTATGCTAGCGCCATGACCATCGACCGCCCGCCGCCACCGCCACCGCCACCGCCGCCCGCCTGGGTGGTCGTGCCCTGCTACAACGAGGCCAAGCGTCTACAACCATCTGCATTTCTTGAGTTCCTTTGCACCCCGGTCCACGTCCATTTCGTCAATGACGGCTCAAGCGACGCCACGGCCGCGGTCCTAGCCACCCTGTGCGAGGGCAGCCAAGGCCAATTTTCCTTTGAGAATCTGGAGCATAACCTCGGCAAGGCAGAAGCCGTCCGCCACGGGCTGCTGCACGCGCTCAACCAAGGGGCGGTCAGCGTCGGCTTCTTGGACGCCGACCTGTCGACGCCACCAAGCGAAATGCTGCGTCTTTTAGCGCATTTACAAGCCAACCCGCAGTTACAGGTGCTGCTGGGCGCGCGGATTCGCTTGCTCGGCCATCAGGTGCAACGCTCACCGCTGCGGCACTACTTGGGCCGCGTATTCGCCACAGCCGCGTCGCTGACCCTGGCCAAACCGATTTACGACACGCAGTGCGGCGCCAAGTGGTTTGCCGCCGGTCCGGGGCTGAGGGCGGCGCTGAGCGAGCCGTTTGAATCTCGTTGGATTTTTGACGTGGAACTGCTGGCTCGGCTCTTGCACGGCTGGCAAGGACAAGACGCCTTAGCGGGCGATGCCATTGCGGAATTGCCGCTTCAGCAGTGGCGCGACGTGGCCGGCTCCAAGCTCAGCGCCGCAGCGATGGCCAGAGCGGCTCTAGATTTGGCGAGAATTGCCCAACGATTACGGCGTTCTTAAGGCCTAGTACCTCAAACCTAACGTTCCTTGTTGGTTCGAGATGCTGTGTTTGCTTCTAGTTTCAAGGGGAAGTGCTGCCCTGTGCGTTCCGGTAACCCGGAAAAGACTTAGGGTTACGCGGACTAGCCAAGCGCCCGCAGCCCGTCCGGCCCGGCCCGGCCCAGCCATCCTAGACGGCCACGCGCGGGTCCTTAGGCCCACTGACGCGTTGCACTTCCACGCCGTGATCTTCCAAGTACGCGCAACCATTGGCACCGCCATAGCCGCCGTCGACGACGATGACCCGGGCAATGCCGGCATGGTGCAGCAATTTCGCACACATCACGCAGGGTTCGCCGGTGATGATCAGCCAAGCCCCGGCCGTGGCGACGCCTGAAGCTGCGGCATTACAGATGACGTTCATCTCCGCATGATGACAGCCGATTTCCATGCGCTCGCCCGAAGGCACGCCCATGCTATCGCGCAGGCACACGTCGCCGCCGCACAGCTCGCCACCGCCGCGGGGACCGCCATTGTAGCCATCCATCAGGATGACGTTGCGCAGCGGATCGAGCAGCAATGCCCCGAACTTACGCCGCGGACAGTTGGAAGCCTGACTCAGAGCTAGGCATTGCTCGAGCCGGATCCGCAGGTGCTTTTCCTTCATGGCGACCTACTTTAGGCCGTACAACCGGCTGTACTTAGCGCCGGCATACGCGATAAAGTGTTGCAGATTCAGCGGTTCACCGGTCGCCTGCGTCACCAAGTCGTCCGTAGTCCAAACGCTGCCATGCTGGTGGATGCGATTGCGCAGCCAGCCGAGCAAGGGCTGAGGATCCCCTTGCGCCAAGCCCTGTTCCAGGCCCGGCACCTCCTGGCGCGCCTTGCCATAGAACTGCGCCGCGTACAGGGCCCCTAGGGTATAACTCGGGAAATAACCAAAGCTTCCGCCCGACCAGTGCACATCCTGCAGCACGCCCAACGCCGCGTCCGGGGGCGTAATGCCCAGGTATTGCTGCATCTTGGCATTCCAAACTTCAGGAAGATCATGGACTTCAATAGCGCCGGAGAACAAGTCCCTTTCGATTTCATAACGCAGTATCACGTGCAGGGGGTAGGTGAGCTCGTCAGCCTCTACACGAATAAAGTTATTAAAATCTACTAGGTTAAGGCCGAAAACAAACTGGTCCAAGGACACGGCCTGCAAGAAGGGATACTGGGTCTGCAGGCGCGCCAAGTGGTGCTGCCAAAACGGTGCATTTTGGCCGACTTGCTTCTCCCAGAGCAGGGACTGACTTTCGTGAATGCCCATCGACCGCGCCCGCGACACCGGCTGATCCGCCCAAGCCGCCGGACGGCCTTGCTCATAGAGGGCATGTCCGGTTTCATGGATCATGCCCATCAGCGAGCCGACAAAGGCATTCTCTTGATAACGCGTGGTAATTCGCACATCGGTGGGCCCAGCGCCGCCGCAAAATGGATGAACGCTGGTATCGAGGCGACCGCGATTGAAGTCGTAACCCATCGACCGGACAATGCTTTCCCCAGCTAGCCTCTGCTGTTCCGCTGGCACCAAGGCCTGCAACCACGAGACGTCGCAAGGTAGGGGCGCTGCGCGAACGCGCTCCAAGAGTGGCAGAAGAAAACCTTTGAGTTCTGCAAAGATCGGGTCGATTCTCGCCATGGTCATGCCCGGCTCAAACTCATCGATCAGCACATCGTAGGCGGGCCGGTGCGGATCCACGGCGGCTGCCCGTCTCTTGGCCAGCTCGACCAAGTTCGCCAATTCCTTCTCAAAAGCCGAGAAATCCTTGGCGCGGCGGGCGTGCACCCACACTTCATGGGCCCGCACGGTCGATTCGCCCCACGCGCGCACCAAATCCGGCGGAATCTTTACGGCGCGGGCCAGGTCACGATTCGCCTCGCGGACATTGGCGCGCTCGAAGGTCGAAAGTGATGTATCATCCACGAGTTCTGCGAGCCAATTCTGCAGTTGCGGGTCGGTCAGCCTCTGGTGCGCCAGCACGGCCAACGTCGCCATCTGCCGGCCTCTGGCCTCTGCGGCACCGGCAGGCATGACAATCTCTTGATCCCACTGGAGAATCCCGAGCGCCTCTTCAATCGCAGTCAAGTCGGAAAGACGGCTCGCCGCCTGCTGATATGTCGACGTCATCACAACCCCTGGCAGCCGCTGGGGCTGCTCGTGCCGTTTCACACCCAAGGACCGCCCTAACACTGCTGTCTGGCAGCGAAATTGCGGCTAGTTGGCCTAGGCCAGCACCACGCTGACCATGCGGTCCTGCACGGCAATCACCTTGACAATCTGCTTTCCTTCTGACCACTTGAGGACCGCCGGCTCGGCCATCGCCAGCCTCTCCAGCTCTTCCTTGCTGGTCCCCCGCGCCACCGCCAGCTTCGCGCGCAGCTTGCCGCCCACCTGCACGGGCACCTGCAGCAAATCCGCCACGCACAGCGCCGGGTCAAAATCTGGCCAGTTCTGCCGACTGACCGACGCCTCTTGCCCCAAGCGTTCCACCCACAATTGCTCAGCCAAATGGGGCGCATAGGGCGCAAGGCACAGGGCAAAAGCCTCGGCCAGGCTGCGCGGCAACTCGGTGAGGTGCACGCACTCGTTGAGGGCCCCCATCATCGCTGCGATGGCGGTATTGAAACGCAAATGCTGCGTATCTTCCGTAACTTTCTGCACGAGCTTGTGCTGAACGCGCAGCACCTCGTCGCTCGCCGCCACCTCGACAATCGGTTTTTCAAACAGGTTGTACAGCCGCGTCAGAAAGCGCCGCGTGCCATGCAACCCTTGGGTCGCCCACGGTTTTACCTGCTCCAACGGCCCCATGAACATCTCGTAGAGGCGAAATGCGTCAGCGCCATAGGCCTGCAAAATGGTGTCGGGATTGACCACATTTCCGCGAGATTTCGACATCTTTTCATTGTCTTCACCGAGGATCATCCCCTGATTGATCAGGCGCTGAAACGGTTCATCGCAGGGCACCACGCCGCAATCGTACAGGACTTTGTGCCAGAACCGCGCGTAAAGCAGATGCAAAACCGCATGTTCAGCGCCACCGACATAGAGATCCACCGGCAGCCAACGGGCAATGCGCTGCGGGTCCGCCAGGGCTTGGTCATTGTGCGGATCGAGATAACGCAAGTAATACCAGCAGGATCCGGCCCACTGCGGCATGGTATTGGTCTCGCGCGCGTACCACTGACCTTGGCGCTGGAAGAAACGCCAATCCAGACAACGGGCTAGCGGCGGCTCGGCATTGCCGGTGGGCTGAAAGTCCTGCGTGTCGGGCAAAACCAGTGGAAGTTCAGACTCTTGCACGGCCAAGGGCGTCAGGTAGTCGATGCGGGCCTGCCCTGCCCTGAGCGCGTCGTCCACAGCTTGGGGCGAACCCAGACCCTCTGCATCAAGCACCGGATAATAAATCGGAATCGGCTCGCCCCAGTAGCGCTGGCGGCTAAAGACCCAATCGCGCAGCTTATAGTTCACCTGCAAAGTGCCGATGTTCCGAGCCTGCAGGTCATCGGTGATGCGCTGCTTGAAGGTACCCGTCGACAGGCCATCGTAAGGCCCTGAGTTCAGAGCAATTCCTTCCTCGACGTAGGCCGCCGTCAGCGTCTCGGCAAAGGGCTTACCGTCGGGCGAGACAACCACCTGAATCGGCAGGCCAAATCGCGTCGCAAAGGCAAAATCCCGCTCATCGTGGGCCGGCACAGCCATGATCGCGCCCGTACCGTAGCCGCCGAGCACGTAATCCGCCACCCAAATCGGCACCGGCTGCCCGTTGATCGGATTGATCGCGTATCCGCCTGTAAATACACCCGTTTTCTCTTTTCCGGCGTCCTGGCGGTCGCGGTCGCTCTTGCGCCGGGCCAGTTGCGCGTAACCCTGCACCGCGTCTTGCTGTTCAGGCGTCGTCAGCGCCGTCAGCAGCGGATGCTCAGGGGCCACCACGACGTAGGTCGCGCCAAACAAGGTGTCGGGCCGCGTCGTAAACACGCGCAGCCGGTGATCTGCCTGATTTTGAACGGAAAACTCGACCTCTGCGCCTTGGGACCGCCCAATCCAGTTGCGCTGCATCGCCTTGATGCCCTCGGGCCAGTCCAGGGTATCGACCGATTGCAGCAAACGCTCGGCATATGCAGTGATTTTCAGCATCCACTGCCGCATCGGCCGCCGTTCTACCGGGTGGCTGCCCCGCTCAGACCGGCCATCGATCACCTCTTCATTGGCCAGGACCGTCCCCAGAGCCGGGCACCAATTCACTGGTATTTCAGCCTGATAGGCCAGGCCGCGGTGGAATAGCTGCAGAAAAATCCACTGCGTCCAGCGATAGTACCCCGGGTCGGTGGTATCGACCTCGCGCTCCCAGTCATAGCAGAAGCCTAACGACCTGATTTGTTTGCGGAAAGTATCGACATTGGTCCGCGTCGTCAGCGCCGGGTGGGTGCCCGTCTGAATCGCGTACTGCTCGGCCGGCAAGCCAAAGGCGTCCCAGCCCATGGGGTGCAGGACGTCAAAGCCGCGCATCCGCAGGAAACGACTGTAGATATCGGTGGCCGTGTAGCCCTCCGGATGGCCGACGTGCAGCCCTGCCCCGCTCGGATACGGAAACATATCGAGGATATAGGCCTTGGGCCGAGATGGGTCTTCTAAGGTCTTGAAAGTCTTGTGTTCCAGCCAATAGCGTTGCCAGCGACTTTCCACCGCGGCAAAGTCATATTTGCGGCCAATATCGCGATCTTCGCTGCCAGATGAAGGGGTTACTTGCTTGTCGCTCATACAGACCTCAGGCCAATGGGAGGCGCAGTGTCGCGCTTTGTCCCCTGCCCTGGCAAGAGGCGCCCGCCGGACTTGACGCGGCGGCCGTCAACCGAGACGCTGCGGGGGCTGCCGCGGCAGCTGGAGGAGACGATGAGCGACGCTACTGCCCTGCCTGGAGGTGTGCCCCGCCTCGGCGATCGAAGTCTTTTCCCGACCTTACAGCCACGAGTGTACTGGAACCACGCTTCGATTTCGCCAGCGTCCCAGCCAGTAATCGACCACGTGCTGGCCTGCGTGACGGACAGCGCGCGCCGTGGTGCCGGCAGTTTCCCGACATGGCTCGAGCACCGCCGTCATCTCCGCGGACAGATTGGGCAATTGCTCGGTGTCGCCCCGGCGGACTTGGCCTTTGTGCAATCGACGACCTCGGGTCTAGTGGCCCTGGCCCAGTCCTTGCCCTGGCAAAGCGGCGATAGGATTGTGGTTTTTGCCGGCGAATTCCCAGGCAATGTGACGCCCTGGCAGCAGGCCGCGGCGCGCTTTGGTCTGGGCCTAGTGATGTTGCCGGTGCCGAGCGCGGACATCAGCGAGGCTGCCTTTCTCCAGCGCCTAGAAGATGAGTGCAAACGCGGTGTTCGCCTCATCGCGGTCAGTGCCGTCCAGTTCCAGACGGGCCTGCGGATGCCAGTGGCGGCGATGGCGGCGATTGCCCACCGCTTAGGCGCGGAGATCTGCGTCGATGCTGTACAAGCCCTTGGCGCCGTTGCACTTTACCCGCTTGAGCTCGACATCGACTACCTGGCGTGCGGCAGCCACAAGTGGCTCATGGGCCCAGAAGGCAGCGGCTTCGTCTACGTTTCACCCAAGCGAATCACGGCCTTGCGCACGAACATGGCTGGCTGGCTCAGCCACCAAGAAGGCATCGGCTTTCTCAGCCAAGGCCCCGGGCACCTGCGCTATGACCGACCCATCCGCCACCGCGCCGACATGCTCGAAGCTGGCAATCTTTCCTCTTTGAGTCTCGCCGGTTTGCAGGCGTCTGTCCACCTGATTCTCACGCTCGGGGTGCCGGCGATTGCTGCCCACATCCAACGCTGCTTGACAGCGCTGGAAGATCCGCTTGTGGAACGCGGCTTTACCTCAGTCCGGTCGCGGCGGGAGGAACAGCGCAGCGGTCTGCTGTGCGTCCGGCCTCCCCAGGGCGTCGATGTGGTGGCCCTGCACGCCGCCTTGGCTGCCCAAGGTGTTTCCTGTTCCATTCCAGACGGTTACCTGCGCTTCTCGCCCCACTGGCCGAGTCAGGTGGCCCAGGTCGACGCGATCTTGGACGCCATCGACACCGCCTTGCACGGGCTGTCGCGCCACGCATAGAAAAAAGCTAGGCAGGATGCTGTCTTAGCCCGGGCCAATGGCGACGCGGGCAAGCCTTGGTGGGAGCCCCATCGTCTTGCTGTTTTGGGGGCGTCGCCGAAGCGGCGACCGGGCTGGGATTTTCCGCCTCAGCGGCGGAAAACGGCGTCGGACGCCGCTGCTCCGCAGTCCACATCCCTCGCCCACCCGCGTCCATGGCTCGGTCCGGCCCAATTTAGGCGGCGTAGTTCTGGTTGGCGAAGTCCCAGTTCACCACATTCCAGAAGCCTTCCACGAACTTCGGCCGCAGGTTGCGGAAGTCGATGTAGTAGGCGTGCTCCCAAACGTCGATGGTCAGAATCGCCGTTTTGCCATGCTTCAAGGGCAGATCCGCGGGACCGGTGGACTGGCGAATCGCCAAAACGCCGTTGGCATCCTTCTCTAGCCAGGCCCAGCCCGAACCAAACACCGTCACGGCCGCCTTGCTGAACTGTTCCTTGAAGGCGTCAAAGCTTCCGAAATCACGGGTGATTGCGTCGGCAATGGGGCCTGTTGGCGCGCCGCCGCCGTTGGGCGAGAGGCTGTGCCAGTAAAACGTGTGATTCCAGGCCTGCGCCGCGTTGTTGAACACGCCGCCGCTGCTGTCAACAATTAATGCTTCCAAGGACTTAGCTTCCTCCGGCTTGCCCGCAACCAAGTTGTTGAGGTTGGTGAAATAGGCGGCATGGTGCTTGCCGTAATGAAATTCCAGTTGCTCTTTGCTGAGATAAGGAGCAAGCGCGTCAAGGGCGTAAGGCAGGGGCGGCTGGGTAAAGGGCATGTCGATCCTCCAAGGTTGAGGCCCGCTGTTCATCTCGGGCGCCCACAAAGTAGGCCGCGACCGCCCAGTGCGCAAGCGACGCCCAGGTAATTCGCTGATCTTCTGTCTGTTTTGCCCTCGTCCGCCGACACGCCGCTCGGATTGCCGCCTACTTGCAACCGGAACTGGGGTCAAAGCATTTGCCCAGTGGACACTGGCATTTCTTCACAGATTTCAGGTACTGCGGTGCACAACTGCAGCCGCCAACAGCACAATCACCGGGGAAATCGCTGGCGGCACTGCAGCACTGACCGTCAACCACAGAACCGCCCGTAGCCAAGCAAAATGCTTCAGGTCCTTCAGGCTTAGCCGCATCGGTTGCAGCATCGTTGGCAGGACCGGTGTCTGCAGGACCGGTGTCTGCGGGTCCAGCGTCGAAGGGTCCGGCGTCGAAGGGTCCAGCGTCGAAGGCAGCGTCCATGGGACTGCCGTCCGTGGCGACGTCCTGGGCCGTGGAATCTGCTGATGGTCCGCCATCTTGAGCGACTTCGCCGCCTTGCTCTGTATCGCTGCTGACCACCTCGCCGGTGTCCATGGGTCCTGGCATCGAGCAAGGGCCCTTGGGGTCAACACACAGAGAACCCGTGTAAAATCCAAAGGGTGCGTCACAACCCCAACTGCCGTTCTTGCACAGGACCGTGCCCTGCCAGTCGCCGTCACAGCAACACATGAGTTGCTGGGTAATCGGACAATCCGCTTCATTGACATCGGCTTGCGCTACGTCGCCATCCGAGGTCCCTTGCGCATCGAATGTTTCACCAAGGCTGGCATCGACCGCCGCATCCTGGGCCACCGCGACACCGCCGCCGCTCTTGCTGGTGCAGGATACCGTCAGCGCAGCCAACAGGACCCAACCAAGGAATAATAGATGGTTACGCATCAGACACCTCCGCGTTCTTGGTGCCAGCATGCCCCAATGGTCGTGGGCGCGCAACCTAGCGAAGCGGGAAAATGCTACAACAATTAGCCTAACTGGACCGGACGCAAGGCAAATCTTACCTACGCCAGTCCATGGCAAGGTATTGGACTTCGCGGCGGTTCGCTGAACGGAAACGCTGCATTGAAGGTGGGGCGCTGGGCCACAATCGCAAGGACCTGCGGGCAATTGCGGCAGCATAGCGATTGGCCTACTTCGGGCCGCACGTGTCCGGCGTACAGACGCCACCGATGCAGTTGCTGCCCGCCGCGCACTGGACGTGATAAAGGCAGGATTGGCCCGCCGCTAAAGGCAACATGCAAGTCAAGGTACCGGGATTACAAGTTAATCCAGGCCCACAGCACAGCGAAACCTGACCCCACTCGACGATGGCACAGGTCCAGTCGGTGCCCTGCGTTTGCTGACACGGCGAGCCCTCGGCGACCGGTGGTTTGCACATCAAAGTCGCAGGATCGCACATGGCTGGCGCCAAGCAACCGCCGTTGCCCGGGGCGTCACAAGATTGGCCCACTGTAGGCAATACCCGACAGCTGGGTGGGCTGAGGTCCGACGCGCATTCGGCATCGCCGTCCATGCACACGCTGGTGCAGGCGGCTCCGAGGGCGACGCCTGCCATGCAAACGCTGGTATCTCCGGAACAATAGCCTGTCTTGCCGCATTCGGTGCCATGGCTGCATGGCTCACCCGGGGCCAAGGCGACCTGGCAGGTTCCGCCGACGCAGTAGAGGTCCTTGCCGCACTCGAGATCGTCGGCACAGGCGGTGCCGGCGGCCAGATTGTTCGCCACGGCGCGGCAGACCCCTTGGGCGCAAACCCGCACTGGAAAGCCACATTCGTCGAATTGGCTGCATGCGGCCCCCAAGGCCTTGGCCGGTTTGCACTGCCCGCAACCCGCTCCCCCGCCTACGCAATAGCCATTGGTACACTGAACCGTTGATGCGCAAGGTGCGCCAACGGGCGTAGCTGGTCGAAACGCTCGCCAGCAGGACCTTCCACAACCGTTGGTCTCGGTTGGCAAACAGTCGTCAGCATAGTCGGCGGCAAGTTCGACGGCTCCCGACCCGACCAGCCACTGCGCCATGTGGTCGTCCAGCCAGCCCAAGGAGGCGAAGACACCGTTGGTTCTGACGAGCATCGCGACGCAATTCTGAGGATTGGCGAATTTCGGCGCACACGTTGGCGATGCGCAGAGGGCCTTGGCCACCTTGTCCCTCAACGTACTCAAGGCAACTAGGCGCGCCGGCAACACTTTGACATCGACCTGCGCCGAAGGCGGCCCGGGATCGACGGTGACTTGGCAAGCGCCTACCAAGCCAACCGCGCAGATAAACAAGGCAATCTTCAGCCGCCGCGCCATGCATCCTCCATCAGAGCGAAACCTGCCCCGCCGCCGGCATCCGCGCGGTATTGTAGCCACCAGACTGCCCGAAATCATTGGCTCCCCAGCACCAAACGCGGCTGTCTTTGTCAAGCGCACAACTATGAGCGATGCCGGCCGCCACGCTCTTGGCGCCGAAGACTTGCTTGTTGGCAAAGCCGGTCGCACTGCCCGTCGGCCCACTCCCATCTAACTGCCCTAAATCATTATTTCCCCAACAAATGACCGTGCCCGAATCCTGCACGCCACAGGCATGGTTCCTGCCGATGGCCATCGTCTTGAACTGCAAGGCCGGGAGTTCAACGGCGTGACCATCGTCGGGCACAGTGGCACCGCCCCACATCAAGGGCGAATCCGGCATTCCCCAACACCACGGTTCGCCGGTATCCGTCAGGGCGCAGAAGACGTCATTGCCGGCATAAACGTGCGCAAACTTCGGGGCGCCGGGAGGTAGAAACACCGATATTGGTTGTGAATTGGTGTCCGCTGCCCCTGGCGTGCCTATCCGATTGGAATACGTATTGCCGCCCCAACATGCCAGGGCTCCATCGTCATGTACGCCGCACGTCGTGTCGGCTAAGGTAGCGATTTCCTTCCATTGGTAGCCTCCCTGCACGGTGACAAGAGTGCTGGAGTCCAGGGTCGAGCCATTACCTAACTGCCCGTAATTATTTCGACCGATGCAACGGACACTACCGTCATTGACCAGGACGCAGGCGTTGTTGCTGCCGACGGTGATTTGACCAATCCCGTCGATCTTTCCTCCCGCGGTGGGCATGCAAGGGCCGCCAAAGCAGAACTGTTGATTGCCCCAACACCGTAATTGGCCTGAGGACTCGGCAATGCAGCCACCACCCCAGGCTAGGCCCAAGTCGGCGCCATCCGGCAAAGGCACCAGCGTTGGGCTGCTGTAGGTGGGCACACCCGTGGCCAAGCCGAGGGCGCCCGCGCCATTATCGCCCCAACACCATGTTTTTCCAGTTAAATCTTGAGCACACGTGCGCCCATCGCGCGCGCGCAGTCGGGCAAAAGTCAGGGTCTCTGAGAGGCGCTGCACATAGGAGGTCGCGAGTCTGCCATAGACTTGACCATAGTCGTTGCTACCCCAGCAAAACACCTGGTCGTCTTTTCGCAGAGCGCAAGCGTGCTGCTCGCCGACGCTAAGTCCAACGAGATCGCTCAACACCGCGTATGAGTCGGCCTCAACAACAGGTGCCGGCACGGGACGGTTGAGGTCTCGACCGTCGCCAAGCTGGCCCAAGTCATTGCGTCCCCAGCAGAGGACTTGCCGCGAAGTAGTTAGCATACAAGCGAAATCCGAGCCGACACCGACCTGAACTGCGGCTGCTTGGGCAAGGACGCGCGTCGGGCCGCTCTGCTGACAACTGGCGTCGGAGCAACTAGGCAAGGTGCCCCAACAATACACTTCTCCGCCCCGGTTGACGGCACAAACAGTCAAAGAACTAGCTGAAATATCAACGATATTATCGATTCCAGGTACCTGCACGGGCGCATGGCTGCCCCCGCCTGCACCAACGCCGAGCTGCCCACTATCGTTGATGCCCCAGCACCAAGGCTTGCCTTGAGCGACGGCGCAGACGAAGTAATAGGCCGTCGCCGCAGCAGTAACACCTTTAATTCCAGACACATTGACGGCTCCTGCATGGTCTGCAGTGTCACCGACGCCCAACTGCCCGTAGTCGTTGGCTCCCCAACAAGCCAACTGGCCGTCGACTTGGATTGCGCAAGTAACCGAAGATCCGACAACGACGCGTGTTGCCTTGCCAATTCCGCTCACTGCACCCGGAGCGCCGCCATCGCCGGCGGTCCAGGCGCTGCTGGACGAGTCCCCCCAACAGTAGACGGCACCGCCCTTGTCGACATAGCACGCGTGATTGGACCCCGTCGCAACGGAAACCGCGCCAGATACTGGGGAACCGTCCGCCGCTTGAACGGTGGCGATGGAGACAAGCTTGGTCTGCGTGTCGGTGCCCCAGCAGCGCAAATGTTGGCTACCGTCGACCACACAACTGCGCATGTCTGCAGCAGACAGCCGCGTAGGCTGCAGCCAAGCCGGGGGCCAGTTGAGCGGCGTTGCCTCGGCGGTGGCAGGCGGAAACGCTGTTGGTCCAGGGATATGCTCAGCGCAGCCCGTCATCAGGGCCATGAGGGCAAGCGCCCACAGGCCTGCCACTCGCCGGAAAAGGTCCGCACGCGCAGGCGCGCAGAGGCCGGCCAGGTTGGCGCGCCCCCTTAAAACCACAAGCAATTGAAGCATATCCGAACCCGCAAGGGAACTCTGGGTCGGATGGCTGCTTGGCATTGGGCACATCACCGACTCCCCCGTTAGAACCGCCAGGCGACGCCCATGCCCGCGGGCACTGGGCCTGGGGTCACGGCAATCCGTTCGGAATGACTGATCAATCTCCATACGCCATAACCGGCTACCGCGACGCCCACGCCCAGCAAGCTGTAGCCTGTGTTGCGCCGCCCGGCGATGGATGCAGCCCGTTCATGCGCCTGATCAAAGGTGATTTTGCCTGTCACATGGCCATTGACCAGCCCAAGGTCCTTGTCCAAAGACTGCCGGTCGACCGTGGCCCACGCATACAAACCAACACCGGCCAACGCCAGCACTGAGCCCCCGCCGGTTAGCCACCAACCTGTTGAACGGCCAAGAGATTCGCCGGGCACCGCCTGAGGCCCGATGGCCGGTTTCTGCAGGGTTTGCTCCTTGGCCGCTAGGTCTGCCAAGTAGGCCTGAGCCTGACCGCGCTCTGGCGTCGATTCGGCACACAGCTTGACAAAGCGCGCCAGATAATCACGAGCTAACTCCTTGTCCCCTATCTGAAAATACGTGCGGCCGGCGCGGTACAGCAGAACGGGCTCGCCGGGTCGCCGTTCGGCCGCGTCCGCGTACAGATGGGCGGCGAGGGCCAAACGATTGGCCTTGGCGTGCTCGTCGGCTTCGCGAATCATGGCGTCGATGCGTCCAGAGGCTATTTCCTCAAGGTACTTCTGCGCTTGCCCTGCACGACGCGAATCTTCAGGCGAAGGCTGATGCCCGCCAACCGCGGCTAAAAACTCACGATAATACTTTTCAGCCACATCCAAATGGCCCGCCACGTGCTGGGCTCGCGCTGCGCCATAGACATAGGCGGGCGTTGTTGGGTCTGAATGCCAAGCGTCCAAGTACAGTTGCGTGGCGCGGTCGTGGTCCCCCGCCTCATAGGCTGCTGTCGCATTCTTTGCCATGGAAAGCGCGGACTTGGCGCGATCGACCGCGAAGACCGGCAGGGCCAGCCCAAGGCTCCAGGCGAGTACGCCCGCAACGATTCGGTGACGCCTCATGGGCACCCCAGCCATGCGGGCTGGCCGAGAAGCGGCACCGAGTAAGGCTGAAAATACAGACCGTTGGATTGCGAACCGCCGTACATGCCGCTTTGCCCTCATCACGCGCCAAGCAAGGAGCGCCCCTGCCGCAATGCTTCCGGCAAGTTTGCACCCCTGGCCTAGCCCGGTCAAGCGCGCCGAGTTCCGCAGTCTTGCACGGTCTGTGCAGCAATAGGACGCCGCCGCTGCCGCGCGGGCAATCAAAACCCTTCAAAATGATGGCGCTATCTATCCTTGACCAAAGCCTGCGCGTCCGCCTTCGCCACGCCATCGCCCCTCAAGCTCTTGGCCAGCAAGAGGTTCACCAGCGAGCCACTGCCCGAATCGTCCCCGGCGACGATTTCCGGCACCAGCCGTTGACCACTGGTGGCAAGGGCCGTCGCCACGGCAATTGCTGTGTAATTCTCTTGCCCCATGGCTGCAACCTTCTGCTCGCTGACCTTGGCCTCGGACTGACCGATAGAGAGAATCTTGCCTGCCTCGGCCTGCCCATTGACCTGCGTCACTTCGGCATCGGCGTCGGCATCGATCTTCTTGGCACGGGCGACGCCTTCAGCTTTCTTGACCGCTGATTGTGCATCAAACTCAGCAATTTGCACACGCCGCTCCGCCCCAACTACATCAGCCTGGGTGTCCGCCAACGCCTTGGCCTTTTGCAGTTTGGTGCGCGCGTCTTCTGTGGTCATCTGCGTGGCGAAAGTCGACTGCTGCTCCTCAGCAATCTTGCGATCCGTAAGCGTTTTCATCAATTCTTCGGGGGGCGACATGTCGCCAATCAACGTATCCACCGCAACCACGTTGTATTCATTCAGGGTTGCCGCAATACGCACCTTGGCTTCTTCCTGCCTCTTGGTTCGTTCACGAATAAAATCAATGACATCGGCATTTTGCGCGGCATTGCGAAAATCGTTACCGATGGTCGGCTCGAGCATCTGCGTCACCAAGTTCTGCATGCTGCCCACGCGGGCAATGACAAGGGGAGCCTTGGCACGGGGAACGTGAATGATTTGGCTTACATCCAGGTTGAACTTGAAGCCATCCTTGGAGCGAACCGAGATGGTCGACAGGTTCTTGTCGAGGTTATGTGCCTCATTTTTGCCCGTCGCCCAGTTGAGCACGACATTGGCTGTTGGCACCAGTTCCACCTTGTGGGTGCGCGGATTGATGGGGTACATGCCGGGGTCCAAAGGCTCGTCCCACACGCCTTTGTGGTTCTTTTGCACGAGGTTACCGTGCTGGAACGAGTCGCCGCTGACGTCTTCCCCCACCTCGCCCACGTAGGAAATCACCACGCCGACATGGGCGATGGGCACCTGGGTCAGGTCAAAGAACTCCACCGAAGCAAAACGCGGATTGATGTTGTAGCGCCCGGCCATGATGACCTGCACCTGCAGACCTTTGAAACCGCCCCGATCGACAAAGGTTTGGCCGTCTTGGAACATGTTGTGACCCGAAGTTTCGCCGCCGGCAATTTCGCCTGTGGGTAGCGGTGTGCCGTCCTTGGTGGTGATGACGCCGACCTTGTCATCGGGCACTTCGGTCGCTTCTTCCTCAACAACCGTAAAGAGTTGCGTGTTGATACGGTAGGTGCCGGGCGGAATGACCGCAATCTGTGGACCGCGCTGACCGCCATTCTCCAAGAAACTCCGGGCATTTTGGAACGAATCGCAGTCAACAAAGCGCGCCAGCACCCGCCCGCCGGAAAGCGGAATTCCGTCCCGCGATTCCACCACGCCTAGGCAACCTTCGTGAATGGTTGTAAAGGGTACGACGTCAATTTCGTACTGCCACGGCCACAGACCGATGTGCAGACCGGGGGCCAAGGTGTCCGATTGGTAGCCCGCCTCGCCTTTGAGGGCAATAATCGCCCCATCGGGCAACGTGCGGTTGCTGCCGAGCAGGACAAAGCGCTTGTTCACCAAACCCATTGTATTTTGAGGGATAATGATGACGCCAAATAGACGCAGCCACAGCTTGAACGTGACCACTAGAAATACAGCGGCAAGCAGCCACCAATAGGAAATCGCTAAGTGAATCAAGGCGTCCATGACCAAATCACTCCTTGGGCGGGACTGAGCAGGCCGAGTATCAGACCAAAGCCCGTCGTTTCACGCCCTTTGCCGAACATCAAGCCAAGCCTGCGACCGAAGGTCGACCGCGGTCCCGGTAGTTTGGGCTTGGCCTTGGGCGACGTCAAGTCGCGGACAAGCCGAGCAAGTAGCTCGTCGCAAGACCGCCAACTGGTCAATTCTTTAGGCGCACGAGGGATGTGGACCCCGGCACGGGGCGGCGTCCGACGCCGCTTTTGCTGACGGGGCGCTAGCCACGGCGGCAAAAGTCCCAGCCCGGTCGCCGCAGGCGACGTGCCCAAACTCAGACGCTGCCTTACTGTTCACGCACGAAGAGTTCTTGGGCGACGCCGCTGCAGGCCCAGGTACCGGTGTAACTCGTGTACATACAGCCACATTGCGCGTGCAACGAGCCGTCATACAGGCAAGCTTGGTGGTTGGGCGAGGTGCCGATGCAGTAGTTGGCCTTGTTGCCGACGCCGACGCCCCAGTTCCACCAGATGCCGTTGCCGTACTGTAAGCCGCTGATATTGGTCAGGGTAAAGTCTGGAGCACCCTCGTAGGTCCAGGCCTGATTGGTTTGGTCGGGGAAGGCAAACATCTTGAAAATGCTGCCATAAGGCCCGGGCTGGAACTTGACGACCGACACCGGTTGCGCGCCATCAGAGGACGTGGCGCCGCTGCCAAACACCTTGGACAAGACATAGCCGCCGTTGGCCCAGTTTTTCGTAATTGTTTCAAGAGTTACCCAGCGGCCTGAGGTATCGCAGGTGGTCTTGTCGCCCGCAACAAAGCGCATGCCGCGGGTCCAACCGCCGCCGTCCGTGGACATGTCGCACCAGACCTGAAAGGAATTGGCACCGCCGGGGCCGTCCGGATCAATCCAATAATACCCGTCCTTAGACATCGGCGCCTTGATGATGATGTCGCGGCAGGAAGCACCCGGGGTTGCCTGCGAGCCAATGACGCCGAGGTTGAGCGGGAAAAAGTCTTTGCCATTGCAGATGTACAGTGCTTGGTCGACGGTGTTGACATAGGCATAGCCCGTCTGCGTGGCGTCACAGGTCACAGGATGTTGAATCGCCAGTTGGAATTTCAGGCCGCCCTGGGCGATTAGTACGCCGCTGCTCAGGACTTTTTTGCTCGATAGGGTCTGAACGCCCAAGGACCAGCTGTTGATGGCACCGTCGTTGGCAATGTTGTTAAAGCCACTGTCCACCACCGTCAGCAGCCATTTGCCGGCCGGATTCTTGCCCACCCAGGCGCCGAGATCCCCGCTGACTAGCTTGGATTTGCTGGGGAAAACGGTCTTAAGGCTGACTCCGTCGGCCGCGCCATCCCACAGCACGTATTGGGCATTGTTCGGGTCGGTCAGCGTCACTTTGAGTTTGAGCAAGCTCGAGGTGCTGATATCGACAGACACGGTGACGGCCTGCGCGGTGCCCAAGTCGGGGACGGTCAATGCGTCGGTAACCCCCGGTGGGAAATAGTCTTTGATAGGGACGACGCCCGTTCCGGCAAAGGAGTCGATAAAGACGTCGCTAAGCAACCCATTGGAAACTTGGGACAAGCCGTCTGCAGGCAAGGCCGGCGTCGCCGGGACACACTGGAGCGAGCCGTCATTGGCTAGGCCCTGGACGACAAGGCCCGAGCCGCACGCCGTCCCCACCTTGGCTAGGGCAGGAATGCCCTGCAGGTCTGCGAACTTCCCTGTCGTCGCCACATTGGCCAAACCACCCTTTTGGGCAAAGACGCTGAGGTCCGGCTGAGCCAGTAGATCGTTGTAATTTCCGGTTGTTGCCACCGTCGCTAGGGTGGATGCCTTGGCAAACACCTGGAGATCCGCGGCCTTGGCATAGTCCTGCAGGTCCGCAGTCTTGGCCAGGGGCTGAAGGTCGACGGTCTTGGCATAAGGCTGTAAATCCGAGGATTTGGCGTAATCCTTGAGGACGCCGGCATCGAGTTGTCCGGCGGTCACACAGCCAGAACAGCCAATCGAATTAGCCACTTGTGCAACGACGGCAAAGGCCACGGCGCGCAACGGCACAGGAGCCAACGCCGGGTCGTTGCCAACCTGCACGGTCAGCCACAGATCCTGGCTTAGGCCGGCATTGCTCAACAAATTCGAGGCAATGGCTACCTTGCTGCCCAGCGCCCAGGCAAAGCGACCACTTTGGACCGTGACGACCACCGGCCCTTCGCTCCATAGCGGCTGACCGACCGCCTTGTCATTGGCAAACAGGCTGAAAGTCAAGGCGTAATCACCATCTGCCGCGGGCCCTCCTGCTGCCGATAGCAGCGCGCCGACGGTACCCAAGGTGCCAGCATTGACCGCTAGCGCCACGGAGGCCTGCAGGGCCAGCAGAATGCAAGCACAGAGAATAAAAATGCTTTTCCCCATCCTCGCGACGCGAACTCGGGACTTGGGCGGCAGACTCGGTTGCATCGGGCTCTCCTGCAAGCAGTGGACACTTGGCACCTTAGCGCTTGCCGGCCGCGGTTGCAACGGGGGGCGCTGCGGCCTAGGTGCCCCTGCATGCACGGCAGTCAGGTGCTTGAATATGCGCGTGAATTGAGGTGTTTCGGGCGCTCGCAATGCAATCTTCGGGCAAAGTGCTCGTCGCAGCAGTCCCTTGGCCGTTTCGCGGGGATTTGCCGGAGTCGACGCCCGAGCCCGGGCAGGCGAACCGGCAGACAGGAACGCTCCACCGTGGCAAGCACCATGCGCGGCACTAGTCAGCTGCCGAATTGCCTTTGCTAGCAAGTTCTTGGCGCAACCTGTTCAATTCGGTGAAGGCGCGCCGGGCAAATCGATGCCTCCGCGGGGTCCTCACGCAGCAACGTGCGAGCAAAGCTCCACGAGCGTGCCATCGGGACAGCGAACGTAAGAAACCGTTTGTCCCCAAGGCTTTTGCGCGGGCTCGCCAATGGAGGCTGCGCCGGCTGCTATCGCTTTTGCATGGGCAGCAGCGACGTCTTCGGTGACCAGGGCAATCTCCATGCCCAGCGGCAATTCCGATTGACTGGCCAGGACATAGCCACCCGGCAAATTCGCCCGGCCCAGTTCATGGCTGGCAAAGGCCAGGACCGTCGCGCCGGTTTCGAGCTCGCCATAGCCCGATTCGTGCACAAATCGCCGCTTGAAACCAAAGGCTTTTTCAAAGAACTCCACCGAAGCGAGCACGTCGGGGACATAGATGATGGTGTAGCCGAGGTTCATGTTTCGTTCCTTGATGCAGAATTTGCTTCATCCCTTGCACGCCCAGCAAATCGACCTTGCGTCACCGCCGCGACCAGTTCGGCCGAAAGCTGCCCAGTTCTCTGCAGGTGGCGCATCGCCAAGATCGGCCGCGTCCCCCAGCTCATCAATTCCTCAATCGTCAGGCTACCTAAGGTTGGGTGCGGGTACCAGGGCTGCAGGTCGCGCTCCCCCACCACCTGCAAGAGCTCCACCAAGCCATCGAGCCGATTCATCTTCATATACGGGCAGGTCGCACACCCGCCGCCAACACTACATCCCTCGCCACTGGCAGGCCCCGGCACGATGCCCAGCGGCGAATCACCAGCGACGGTAACCGCATCAGCTGCAACGGGAAAAATCAGTTCCAACGCCACATCGGTGCGCGCGTGCTGGCGCAGCAGGCCTTGAACCGCCCGGACCACACTGGTCACCATCCCAGACTCGGTACCCAGCACGACCTTGACCGTTTGCGGCCCGGTTTGCTCCAGGGCAACGCCCAGGGCTTGCATAATAAAATCAAGGATATTCGACGTAGAGCCGACTGCGCCACGCCCTTGAGCCTGGGCCTGCAGGGCCAGTGCGAACATCTCCCCCGGCACTTCCAGGTGGGCCGTCAGCAAGGCGTCAGCATGGAATTGCCTTACCTTCTCAACAACTTGCGCACCAAACAGCTGATGCACCACGCAGGCCCCTTGGGCAAAACAGTGCAGCCGTCCGTGCAGCGCCGCCACCGTCGCCGGGGTGTGGGCCGGGTGAATCGCCTGCACCTCGGCCACTGTCATCTGCGCCATGTTGTCAAGCAAGACTTCGATATTATTGCCCATATACGTGTCAGGGCCATACCAAATGTGCACGTCCAGCAATTGCGCCGCCGCCTGCAGCATCGTCTGTAGCACATTGGAGGAAGTACATGTAATCGTGGGTAGTTCCTGCTCCGACAACGCCTTGACCACCAAGGAGGTGTTGATGTAGATGACATGCAGCGAATGCGGAACAGTCCGACTTTGCTGCAAAAATGCCGCATAGGCAGGCGCTTCCGCCGCTTGAGCCAAGCTGCAACCGATGGGCCGTTGGTCTAGGCGCAGCACTTGCACCGGCTGCGGGCCGCCGAGCGCAAACCCAGCGGCATCGAGGACAGCTCGCACATTTTCACTCATGAAATCAACGCCCGCTACCAGCACCGTCCGCACGCCCTGCTGCGCCATGGTCACGGCCCTATCGGCCATCAGCAGAGAATCGGAAATGTGCAGGTGCGGCCAGAGGCAGGCGGTCAGGACGCCCTGGAGCTCAGCATCCATGTAGAAGTGCGCGACAATACCGGCATTCTTCTCGGCCAGCAGCCGATCGAGCTGGGCCACGGTCGCCCGGTCCGGGTCCAAGAATTCGGCCTGGGCCTGGGCAAAGGCACCTTCGGGCTGCAGGTGGTCACGACCGATCATCAAGCGAGGAAAGGGAGAATCCATTGAAACCACACATGATTGCGCCCGCAGACCGAAACTCAGTCAGCACCACGAGTTGCACTGGAGTCTTGGGTCGCGGTTGGGCACGTCGGCCTGATTCAGTTGATTTAACGATGGAAATTGGCGCTCACCTAGGCCCACCGACCACAGGCAGGGAGCGCTTACTTGCACTGCCCTTGCCCCACGCAGACTTTGCCACTGGGCTGCTGGCAACAGATCTGACCGGCTGGGCAGTCAGCGATGGTGGTGCAGGTCTGCTGGGGCGGCGTTCCGCAATCCATGGGGCAATTCTGCGGCGTTTCGCCACTTTTCGCACTGCACACGCCATCGCCGCAGTAACTTGGCGGCGGCGCTGCACAGAGGGCATCGTAATCGCTGCAGCAATTGTTGAGCTTTTTGCACGTCGCATCGCACTGGCACGTGCTGCCGGGCAAGGTCTTGCCGCACAGGCCTTGGCAGGAGTTGGTTGAGGTGCCGCCTCCATTCAAACACTTGTTGTTTTGCGCACATTGGATGACGCTGTAGAGAATCTGCCCGGTATTGAAGTCCTTGACGCACTGCAACAAGCTGCCGCCAGCCTCCATGCATTGAGCGGCTGAGTAACACGTTGGATTGGAAGAACAAGTTTGCCAGTCGGCAGGACAAGCTTTGGCAATGCACGCTTCGACACTGTTGATAGGCGCCGGGCAATCCTGGGGGCAAGTTTGGTACGTCTCGCTGGAATCGCAAACGCCGTTACCGCAAGTAGGCGTTGTTGTTCCAGAAAAACAGTTGTTGTTCTGACCGCACTGCAGGAGCGGTAGCACCAAAGTCTGCAGGGTCGATGGGTCGGCCATGGTGGCGCACTTTTGCAAGCACGCGTTGTCCTGGCACTGCTTGGCGCAGGCCAAAACGTTAGCGCACGCAGGGGTTTGCCCGCACTTGTTCCACTGGTCGGGGCAGGCCCCGGCGACGCAGGCGGCGATAGCCCCCGGGTCGATGCCGCCGCCGCAATCCTGGGGGCAACTCTTGGTAGTTTCGCCCGTTTCACAGCTTCCGTTGCCGCACACGGGCGTGGGCGGTTGCACAGGGATGCAGCCAGCATTGCCGCCGCATTGCCCCAAAGGATTGAGGAATTTCTGCAAGGTCACAGCGCTGACACCCTTTGCGCAACCATCCATGCAGTTGAGGTCGTTGCAGGCCATCGAACACTTGAGGACGCCCGCGCATTCCGGATAGGACTCGCAGCTGGCGTATTCGCCTGGGCAAGCCTTTTGAAAGCATTTAAGAAGTTGGCCCGGACTGATCTGCATGCAGTCGGCCGGGCAGGTATTGACGTCCTCGCCCGAGTCGCACTGGCCGTTGCCGCACGTGGGCAAGGTCTTGCAATCACTTGGACAGTTGTACGCGTTCTCGCCCGGTTCGCAGGCTCCGTTGCCGCAAGCCGCCTGCTGACCGCCACAGTCGACTGCACAATTCATCGGCGTTTCGCCGGCTTCGCAGGCACCGTTACCACAAACGACCTTGCTGTAGCAGTCTTGGGGGCAATTCATCATGGATTCGCCCGACTCGCAGGCGCCATTGCCGCACACTGGGCCCGTGGTCGTCGTGCACAAGATCTGGTAATCAGGGCAACAATCGCCAGCCTTGGTGCATTGCTTGTCGCACTGACAGGCTGCGCTCTTGTCATACTGACCGCAGCGATTGAAACAGGAGCCGGCCGGCGGGCCCGCGTCGACGCCGATCACGCCACCATCAACGCCAAGCACGTCTGATTCGCCTCCGCTGTCATAGGGAGGCCAACCGCTGCCCAGATCTCCTGTAGTATCAGAGGGTATCACACCGGCATCGCCGCCAACGTAGCCATCGAGGGTGCCGCCCCCATCGGTCGTGTCGCCGCCTTGGGTCAGGCCCGTGACGCCCGATGCGCTGTTGTCCGTGGCGCAGCCAACGCCCCAGAGCAGCAGACAAGCGTTGAGCAGAGCAGCGGTGAGCCAGTTACAACAGTGCGAGCGCATGGTTCCTCGTCCAGGAATTTAGGCTAATCCCTTGAATTTCCGAAGCATTCTACGACCCTGCCTCCACGGGCAGTCAATGGTCTGCCTTCACGGTACCGCATTCCTCGCGGGTTTGCCAAGGGCAAAAAATGCCCAATCTCCAACCGGTGTTCCTAAGGCCTGTACCAAGCTTGGCCTCCCCCCTGGTCGAGGCGCGGCGGCCCATGCTATACCCACCCACGCGCCGTGGACGGACGCACTGCCGCGGGCAATGGCCGCTCTTGACACCACAACTCGCATTCAAGCGCCTGAATTATTAGCGTTTGACTTTGAGCTGGCCGGCCCTTGGCGGCGTGCTTGGGCCTATGGCCTGGACCTGATCCTGCGGGGCGGTGCCTTTGCCGGCGCGGTCATTGTGCTGCTGACCGTGACGCAGTGGTTTTCGTCCTATGAAGACCTTGTGCAAACCCATGAAGCATTTATGCTTTTGCTGTGGTTCGCCCTCGAATGGGGCTACCACGTTCTGTTTGAGTGGCTCTGGGGCGGCCGCACCCCAGGCAAGAAGGTTTTGCACCTCCGAGTCCTGAAAACGGGTGGATATCCCATCGGTTTGCAAGAGGCCGTACTGCGCAACCTGCTGCGCGCAGCAGATCTCCTGCCGGCTTTGGTGCCCGGTTCCGTTTTTACGGTCCCGTCCTACCTCACCGGCACCTTGGTCTCAGCCGTCGATCCCCTCTTCCGCCGACTAGGCGACCATGTGGCTGATACGATGGTGATTTGTGACCGACCTCGCCCTTTGCCCTGGCCCAGGGAGGTCGTGCCGCCCATCGCCGCCGCAGAGCGCCTCGGTCTGCCGCAGCGCCCGCAGCTGAGCCTCAGCGAACGTCAAGTCCTGGCCGCCTTCTGCCACCGCTGGCACGAAATCGGCGAGGGTCGGCGCGACGAGATTGCCCTTGAATTCGCGACTTTGCTTGCCGATCGCTGGAGCTGTTTGCTGCCTGCATCGCCTGCCCGTTTCCTGCAGGTGGCGTATCAGCAGTGGCTCGACGGACAAAGCGCCCTGAGCAACGGACCCCAAGGGCCACGCACCGCCCACAGCGCGGGGCCACCATGAATCAGGCGGATTTGCTCAGCAATCGCTCCAAGTCGTGGCTCGAGCTGCAGCGCCTGACCAACGGCCAAGGCCGTCACGGCAAAGGGCTGACTGCGCAAGATTACATGGAGTTAGGGCAGCTCTATCGCCAAGCCTGTGCCGATGCCGCGCGGGCCCGCAGTGCCGGCGTCGATGAGGTGACCCTAGCCTACCTCGATACCCTGCTTGCCCGCAGCCATCACCTGTTTTATCAGGCACCTCCAGCAGCGCCAGGGGCTTTTCGCCACCTTTTGCAGGTGCGCTTTCCCCAGGCCGTCCGCGCCAATGCGCGCCTGTTCGCCGCCGCCAACCTTGTGTTTTATGGGCCTTTTTTTTTCGGCTTGCTCGTCCCTTTGCTGCTGCCAGGCTTTGCCTCCGCCTTGCTCGGTGCCGATCAGGTCGAGCAATTTCGCGATATGTATAGCAAAATCAATGACGAAGGTCGGACACTGGGATCGGGGTCCGCAGCCGTCAGTTACTACATTCAACACAATATCACCATTGCTTTTGAGGTCTTTGCCTGCGGCATCTTCGCCGGATTGGGCAGCCTGTTCATGCTCAGCTACCAGGGCCTGGTCCTCGGCACCGTCCATGGCTTGCTAATTGCTGACGGCAAAGGCATGAACTTACTTACTTTTGTCTGTGGCCATGGCCCCTGGGAACTCACCGCCATCGTCCTTGCGGGATTGGGCGGCATGCGCATGGGGCTGGCGTGGGTCGACACCCAAGGCCGCACGCGCATGGGGAGTTTGCGCGCCGCACGCCAAGATATCGCCGCTATTATCCTCGGCGCGGCAGCCATGTTGACCATCGCTGCAACGCTCGAAGGCCTGTGGAGCCCGAGCCAAGCACCGCCCTGGGCCAAGTGGCTGATGTCCATTGTGCAAATAGCCTGTGTCATTGGATACTTGGCTCGTTCCGGCCTCAGCAGGAACCTCCGTTCCGGTCTCGATGTCTCGCCGAGACGGCCATGACCGCCATGACGCCCTCAAACCTTGATGCAGCCTCGCAGAATCGCGCTGCGATCACCCACCAAGTGGTCCTCAGGCCACGCAGCCTGATGGAAATCGGCGACTTGACCACCGCCTTTTTACGCACTCATCCCCTTATTTTTGCAAAGGTTTTGCCCATTGCCCTCAGCCACTGCCTGCTGGTAGGCCTGCTCGCCAACGCCAAAACCGACGCAGCGACCTGCTGGTGGATCCTCTGGGCCCTAGGCCCGGTCACTTGCAGCGTCGCTACGGTCATCGGCGGAGATCTACTCTTAAATCCAAGTACTTCTGCCCGCAGTGCCATCATGCGCTGGCGTCGGGGCCTGGGCGGCCTCGTCGGCGGTCGCCTGCTCGACCTGTTGGTCAAGAGCCTAACCTTTGGACTTTTGGCCGGCAGCCTCTCCTTCTTTCCAGAGGTTGTCTTGCTCGAACGCGGCGGAGCCACCGCCATCAGCAGGCGCAGCGGCCACCTGTTATCCGCCACGCCTGGCCGGTGGATCAGCCTGAGTTTATTAGCCTTACTCGTCCCACTGCTGGGCCTATGGGCCGGCGAAGTGGCCTGGCACGGCTTGCGCTGGGTCACGGCCATGCCCAAGGCACCCAGCGCGCTGGTGGAACAGGGCTGGTCCTGGCCGGCGCTTGTTGGCTTTGGCTGCGGCCAATTCTACTTTGCAGTCATGCGCTTTCTGGCCTACATCGACGCCCGAACCCGCCGCGAAGGCTGGGACCTCGCCGTGCGCTTTGCCGGCCTATGCGACGCAGCCCGCGTTCAGGGCAGTGGCGCGCGGGGTCGCCCATGATCAAGGCGGTTTCCCGTATCGTTGTCGGGCTTTTTCTGGTTGCCGCGAGCGCCTTGCCTTGCCTCGCCGTCACGCAACCGTCAACGCCGGCGGAAAGCCCGGATGCTGCGGCCCGACGCATACTCCAGCACAATGACTACGCTTTTTGCCAGAAGCCTACGGTTCATGCGCTGGACATTGACCCGGCGTGGTGCGAAATCGCCGAGAAAGCGACCTATTGTCCAGCAATTGTCCAGCACTGCCTGGTCCACTCTGGACCCCAGCAGCCGGGAGCGCGTGACCTAGCCACGTCGGCGTCGTCGACGCAGGATGGGGCCCCGACCAAGGCCCAGCCCAAGCAACGCCTGCATGAACAACATGCCTTTACGTCTCCGGAGTTATCGGAGTCCTGGCGAGTGCCGGATTGGCTGGCCGTGCTGCACCAGTTGGCCGTTGGCCTGGCCATCGGTGCCGTGCTGGCGCTGCTGGTGTGGCTGTGGCGGCAGCGCACAGCGCCGGGACCTTCGGTGCCGCCAAAGACTGCCCCTGAGCCCCAGGCCAAGACCCAAGCTGTGGTGATCGCCGGCGAAGAACAACGTGATCCTCAGGTGTTGCTGGCCCTTGCTCAACAGGCGCTGGCCGAAGATCCCGCGCGGGCCTATGCCTTGCTCTATGCGGCAGCACTGCGTCATTTGGAGCTGCAGGGCCTGCTGCGCCGCCAAGCGTCGACCAGTAACCGCGAGTATTTACGCCGAATTGCCGGCAAGACTCCCCTGCATCCCCTGCTGCAGCAGTTGGTGCGCGACATCGAAAGGCAGCGCTTTGGCGGTGCCACGGCCGATCGCAGTCGCTGGGCGCAGTTACAGCAGGCCATCGCCCCTCTCCTGACCGTCTTGCTGGTGACTTTGATGGGCTGCGCGATGCCGGGCGATGCGGACCTCGAAGGGCGAGCGGCGGTCTGGGATCTCTTGCGTAGTCAAGGACTTGACGTGCACGGCCTGAGTTGGTCCCTGGCTGACCTGGACCGCAAATCGCCGGTGGTGGTGGTGGATACGGCGCAAATTCCCTTGGAACCATCGCTGACTACGGCGCTGGATACCAGTGTTCGCCGGGGCGCGCGGCTGCTATTGCTCATTGACGGCAATCAAGACCTGGGCGCCTGGCTGCCCGTTGCCGTCACCGCGACTGAGGCCAGAGGACCTGTGCGTATCGCCGATAACTACCTGCCAACCTTTGATTTATTGGCCCCACAACCCTGGGTGCCTGACCATCAAGGCTTGCGCGATGCCGCCTTGCCGGGCGATGGACCAAGCGACCCAGAGTGGCTGCAATACCTGCATGATCAGGGCTATTGTTGGACTGAGGCCCAATCCTGCGGTGATGAGGCCTGGACGGGCGACGACTCGGAGGAGGACGCCGCCACCGCTGAGCCTTGCGAGTCGTCCGCAGACGCGACCGAGGATGCCGACGTCGCAGACGCAGCGTCTTTTACCGCGAAGCAAGCACAACCTGCTGAAACAAATACATTAACCACTGCCGAATTGCCTGAGGCACCGACGATGGATCACGGCCAAGCCGTCTTTTTTCGTGGTGATATTGCCATTGCCCGTCACTGGCAGTTGGGGCAGGGCGAGGTCGTTGTGCTGGCCGAACCGCGCCTGCTGAGCAACGCCGCCTTGGCCATTCCCGGCACCGCTCCCCTGGTGATGGGCCTGTTGGGCGTCCTACTGCGCGGCGATAGCGAGGTGGCCCTGGCACAGGTGGGCCTGGTCGCTCCTCCCGATTCCCCAGTTGATTCAATGGGTCGCTCCGGCCTTCTGCCTTTGCTGGTGCACGCGATGCTTGCGGTGGGCGTGTGGCTCCTCAGCCGGGGCATGGCCCTGGGCCGTCTGCGCGACAATGATCAGCGCACCCGCCGCGTTTTTGCTGAACATGTGCAGGCCTTGGGCCAACATCTGCGCCGCAAACGCGCCAGTCGCCTTGCCGCTAGTCAGTATGCCAGCTGGGCCCTAGAACGCTTGTGGTTGCGCGACCTTCGCCCGGGCCAGCCGCGTCACTGGCCGACCTTGGCTGCGGCCGTCGCCCAACGTTGTGGCCGGCCCTTGGCCCAAGTGGCGGCGCTGCTCGAGAAAGCAGAAACCATCCGGCAAACGCCCGATAACCCTTCGTTTCCCCAGCAAGATCTGGCGCTCATCGAAGCATTAGAGTCCCTGCTAGAAGAGGCCCAACCCTCAGCCCCGTCCACCCCAGCGGTCCAGCGCTGATCCAGGAGTCCCCGTGAGCGACCAAGACCTGCAGCATTTTGCCCAAACGTATCAAAGCCTTCACCAGGCCATTGGCCGCGTCGTCGTCGGTCAGGCGGAAGTGGTCGATGGCGTCCTCTGCGCCCTTTTTGCCCGCGGTCACGTGCTGATCGAAGGCGTGCCAGGCCTGGGAAAAACGCTATTGGTTCGGGCGCTTGCCAAGACCTTGGACTGCCAGTTCAAGCGCATCCAGTTCACACCGGACCTGATGCCTTCGGACGTCACCGGGGGTAGCATCTTTGACTCGCGCGAAAACCAATTTCGCTTCGTGCAAGGCCCTGTTTTTACGCAGATTCTGCTCGCCGACGAAATCAACCGCGCCCCCGCCAAGACCCAAGCGGCGCTGCTCGAGGCGATGCAGGAACGGCAGGTGACGGTCGATGGGCGTACCCTGCCCTTGCCGCGCCCCTTCATCACGCTAGCGACGCAGAATCCCATTGAATCTCAAGGCACCTACGCGCTACCCGAGGCGCAGCTCGACCGCTTCCTCTTCAAGCTTCTGGTCCAATATCCGTCCCTGTCCGACGAGCGGGGCATTCTTCGTTTACATTTAGCAGGGTTAGACCCGGCCGACTTTTCGCGGGTGGGCCTGGAGCCCTTGGTAAACGTCGAGCAACTGCTCGCTTTGCAAGCGATTATCGACACAGTGACCGTCGATGATGCGGTGGTCGACTACGTTGTGCGCTTGGTTCACGCCACCCGCAGTCACCGCGCCGTGCAACTCGGCGCAAGTCCTCGGGCTTCTGTGGCCCTCATCGCGGCCGGTCGGGTGCGGGCTGCGGCGGAGGCGAGGTCCTTTGTGGTGCCTGACGACATCAAGGCCTTTGCGGCCGAAGTATTCCGTCATCGAATCACGCTGTTGCCAGATGCCGAACTCGAAGGGCTAACGGCCGATGAAGTGGTCGCGGCCATCCTGCGCGAAGTACCCGTGCCCAAGTCCGAGGCGTAACCCACCTATTGCCATTTGTTTCAAGCCATTAGCCAAGGCTTTCTGACCATGCCCGAGCCCCTCAAAGCCATTCGCCTGGTGCCGACGCCGCGCCTCGCCGCCCTTGTGGCGGTAGCCGCCGTGGCTGCGGTGTGGACTGCCATGGCGCGCCTGATGAGCTGGACCCATGATTTGCTTGACCTTATCCTGATTTGGGACGGGATGGTCGTGGCGGTCGCCGTGCTCGACGCCAGCCTCGGCCGACAGCTGCCCCTGACACTGGAGCGGCAGGTAGCCCGAGTCCTTTCCGTCGGCAGGCCCAATCCTGCATTGATTGTATTGCATAATTCTGGCCGCCAAGCCCTGCGGGTGACGGTTCAGGATGACGGTGCCGAGGCCATTGAGGTGCAAGGCCTTGCCGTAGACACCGTGGCGCCCTCTGGGTCAACCGTAGAAATTCGCTATTATTTACAGCCCGCCAAGCGCGGGGAGCACCGCCTCGGTGACCTATGGCTGCGCACGCCTAGTCGCCTCGGGCTGTGGCAGCGGCAGGTCCGGGTGCCGGCCCAGCAAATCGTCCGTGTTTACCCCGATGTGCAGCAGGTGCGGGTCTGGGATCTCATGGTCCTGCAATCGCGGGACAGCTTGTCGCGGGCGACCCGTCAGCGCGGTGGTGAGACGGAATTCGAACGATTGCGCGAGTATACCCAAGATGACGACGTCCGGCACATCGACTGGCGGGCGACGGCGCGGCATCGCAGCATCATCGCCCGGGAATTCCAACTGGAAAGCAATCAGAATATCCTTTTTGCCCTGGACCTAGGACGCCTTTTGAGCGCGAGCAGTGGCGGTTTGTCCTTGCTGGACCATAGCTTGAATGCCACGCTGATGCTGGCCCACGTGGCAGCCCGCGCCGGCGATCAAGTAGGGTTGATGGCTTTTGACCGTGAAATCAGGGCTTTTCTGATGCCCGAAGCCGGCCCGCGCGCCGTCAAGCGGATTATTCAGGCCAGCTATGACCTGCAACCTACCGATGATGAACCGGATTATCGCACTGTGCTGACGCAGTTGCGCCGGCGCCTGCGCAAACGGTCCCTGGTGGTGCTTTTTACCCAAGTCGCCGATGAAGAGACACAGAAGACCCTGATTCCATTGATTAAAGCCCTGAGCCCTGGGCATCTGCCTCTGTGTGTCATGCTGCGAGACCCGGCTTTGGAAGACCTACTCAGTCCCCGCCATCGCGGCGCTGAGGCCCTCTATGCCAAGGGCCCGGCGGCGGCAGAACTGCAGTGGCGGCAGCGGGTTGTCGATGATATGCGTCGCGCCGGCGCCTTGGTCCTGCACGTGAAACCGCAGGAACTGACGGCGGAACTCATCAGTCGATACCTGGAGGTCAAGCGCCGTCAGTGGCTTTAGCCAAGCCAATTCACCAAGTCTGTAAGTAATTTCGTAGGATTAGTTGAGCTACAGACCGCCGCCGACGCTGCCAAACGGAATGCGCAGGGATAGGGACAGCACATCGAGGGACGCCGTATAGGTGCCGTTGCCGACCACTGACGTGTTGGACTGCCACAGCGTCGTCGGGCTGACAATGGCCTTGACCTGACTGTCCGTAACGGTCTGCGTTGCCAAAAAGTGGTGTGCATACGCGAGGTCCAGCCACATGCCGTACAGGCGCACCGAGCCACCGACGCTCACGGCATTGCGCTGCCAGTTGCCGAAATCGACGCTGGCGTACTGGGGCGGAACTGCACTAGTTTCAAACAGATAGCCAGCGCGCACTTTGAGACGATCCGGCAACGCCACGTAGTCTGCGCCCAGACGAGCGCTGTAGGAGTCCTTGAAATGATGGGGCAATACCACGTCTGGCAGGGCTGTCGGCGCGTTGTTGTACATGATGTTGATGTTGTGGGTATGGATGATGATGTCCTTGAGGGCAGACCAGCCTTCCCAGACGCCATCGAGCTCAACTTCCAGGCGTTCCGTGGCCTTCCACAGCGCGCCCAGGCGTGCGGTCGGGGCGAAATCCAGGGTCAGGTCAGCGCTATTGCCCTGCACGGAAATACCGGCATTGGCGGCTGAAGCGGGCAGTTGATTGGTCAGGGTGCCGACGGCGTCAAAATGCACGCCCGTTCGATAAGATGCGCCGATGGCCAGTTCCGGGATCGGCAAGAAAGTGACGCCGATGACCGCCGCCGGGGTGATCGAGTTGGACCCCTCAAAGGTGCCGACCGCGTCAAAGCTCGTGCCCGGATCCTTTGCCGTTGCGCCGGCTTTGGTCGTGCACTCGCCCGTGGTGGCGTCGGCGGTTTGATTCTTGCTGTCGAGGCAGCCCATGCCGCTCCACACGGCCTGGTCGAACTTCGCGGAACCATGAACAGCTTGGGCGGTGATGCCAAAGCGCAGCTTATCGCCAATGGCTGCGGCCACGGACGCCGAGTAGTAAGCGATGAAATAGTCAGTCGATCTCAAGGCATAGCGCTGTGCGCCGTCGCTCGGATACTTGGATTTGCCAATGGCGCTGGGCCCGGTCGCGCCGACGGCAAAGGTCAGTTCGGAGAAGGGCCCGACTTGGCCCATACCGTAGCTCAGGGCCGCGCTTGGGCCTGGGAAAGGCCCGCCGCTATTGCTAATTGACGGTCCGCTGAGCGAAGTGGACGTAAAGCCCGTCTGCTGCATCGCCGCCCGCACGTCAATGGTCGCATTCCAACCGCGCTGCTGGGCAAAGCCTGCGGGATTATACTGCATAGCCAGGCCGTCACTTGGATTTGCCGCCCAAGCGCCACCGCGACCAATGCTCAAAGTGCCGTTGTCCGGGTACTCAATGCCCGCAGCCGACGCCAAGGTCGGAAGGAGCAACAAGAGCGCCGCGGTTCCATTGCGTATCGATGCAAGATGGTTCATCTATCTTCCTCCCGTTGGCCAACAAGGCCGCATGATAGGCATATTTGTCGCCCTGGACAAGCGCCGCGCCGATCAAAACCGCCAAGCTTACTCATCCTTATGAACTAATTGAAGATTACTCCGTGCCGCTCGGCCACGCTGCAACCTATCGCCCGTCTGAGCCGCGCAAGTCCACATCCGGCTTGCGCCGGGCTTGCGCGACGCCAAGTGGCCAGCTACGCTCAAGCCGCTAGGTTGGAAAAGGGGTCTTCTCGCGCCGCAACAATGCCTGATGGGGGGCGAGTTGAGGCTAGCGTCACCGCCGAATCCATGGAGTTCCGTGATGTTGCCCAGTCAGGACGATCATGCTGACCACATGACCGAGGAGCAGCTCGTCCCCCTGCTGCCCGTGCAGGTGTACGCACGCCCCCACGTGTTGCAGCAGATCCGCGGCCCATTATCGCCGCAGATCATTGAGTTGCGCGGCGATCAGCTGATCATTGGCCGCAACCCGGACGTCGACATCCGCATTCCTTCGGCCGCCCTGTCCCGCCACCATTTGCGCTTGGACAAGTACCAAGGTGGTTATCGCGCCGTCGATCTCGACAGTTCGAACGGGTTTTTCCTCAATGAAATCAGAGTGAGCTCTGCCGCCCTGCGCGATGGCGACACCATTCAACTGGGCAATGCCGTCTTCGTCTACCATGAAGGCAAGTAGCTTCTAGCCTAACCAAGGAAAACGTATGGGTTTTTACGTTCGATTCTGGGGCACGCGCGGGTCCATTCCCACCCCGGGGCGCACCACCCATCGCTACGGCGGCAACACGTCCTGCGTTGAAATTCGCTTTGATGACGCGCTCTTCATCCTCGATGGTGGCACCGGCCTGCGCGAATTGGGCGTCGACCTCATGCGCCGGCCTCAGCACCCGGTGGTGGCGCACATGCTGTTCTCGCACATGCACTGGGACCACATCCAAGGTTTCCCTTTTTTTACGCCTGCTTATGTGCCGCAGAACACGTTCACCATCTACGGTGCGACCTCGGGCGACCGCCGCTTTCACCAGCTGCTGTCCGGGCAGATGCGCTCGGAGTATTTCCCTGTCGATTTCTCGGCTTTGCATTCGCACATCGTGCCCAGCGACCTCGGCGAGCTCAGCGCCCGCACCCTAGACGGCGTGCTGGTGCGTTGCTTTGTCCAGCGCCATCCGGGGGGCAGCTTTGCGTATTCACTGGAGAAAAATGGTCATCGGGTCGTCTATGCCACCGACAATGAGATCGATTTGACCCTGCCCGATCCCAGCGTGGTGCAGCGCGATTTGCTGGCGCCTCGAGCAATTCCTAGCGAATTCATTGAATTTTGCCGTGGCGCCGACCTACTGATTTGCGATGGTCAGTACACCGAAGCCGAGTATCCAAGCAAGGTTGGCTGGGGCCATCCCCGGGCGACGACGGTCGTAGACGCAGCCGTACAGGCGGCTGTCAAGCAACTCGCGATTTTTCATCACGATCCGATGCAGAGCGACGACGACATCGAACAGAAGATCGGCGATTGCCGCAGCCGAGCCCGGCGATTAGGCAGCGACTGCCTGATCTTTGCCGCCCGAGAAGGCGTGGAACTGCGCCTAGATACGCCCCTTACCCCTTAGGTACGGTCCGTCAACTGCCTTGACGCTGCGCCGCCCCAACCCCGGCAACTTGGCACTACTTCCAAGCAAAAGTCTTTGGATCCCAGACTTTCCAAGCCCCTTGGTCTTGGTGATACAGGTCTGCGGCACCGGTTTTGACCTTGAACGCTTGCGCGCTGAACGCCTTTGCGACATCGCCAGCACTGAGCCGAGCTGCCGCAGTCGCCTCGGGCGTTTGCAGAAACGTTACAGCAAGTTCTGTGGCACTGGCCTGCACCACACTGACGCCGTGCTGAGCCAGATCGGCATAGGCCAGGTTGGGATTGGAATGCTTGGAACCCGCTGCCGTGCCTAGCAAAAGCGACGACGCCGCATAGGCCAGCGCCGCGCCTCCGGCCGCATTGAGGGTCGGGTCGGACGAAGCCTGATTCACCAGCATGGACTGGTAGGTCCCAGAAGAAATGGCTCCCCCAACAAATTCAATGACCTGCGCTGTGCCATCCTCCGACTGGGGCGTGCCGGCAAAGAACGCGTGAATATCCCCTGAAACAATCACGACATTGCCCAAGGCCGCCAGCTGTTTCACAAGGGATTCACGGCGATCGGGCAGGCCGTCCCAGTCTTCGGCGGACAGGCAGAACCGCTGCTTGAAGGCGTCGGGCAGCGACAAGGGCGACAAATCGACGATGCGCTGCTGAAAGGTGTACTCATTTCCCCAAATCTTCCAAGTAGTTGTCGCCGCCTTGAGGGTGTCGATAAACCATTTCTCTTGGACATCGCCCATTGCCGTTTGGCTCAATTGCGATTGATTCCAGCGCGCTTTGGCATAAAGACGGAAGGTATCGGCAACGACGAGGTAACGGGACCCCAGCGAGGAATTCCACGAGTTCTTGAATAACTGATGAAAACCAAGCCCTTTCTTCATGGTGGCCGTCTGGGCGTCGGCGATGGCGGTTGGCAAATCGGCCACGCCAGCCTTGCCCAGGTCCGCAAGTGCGCCATTGACCCACGCCACGGTGAAGAGGCCCTTGCAACGCTTTGGATCGCCGCCAATTTTGTCGACATGCGCTTGCAGAGTTACGCCGTAAACGCCGGCCAAATCTGCGGTCAAATCGAAGTACGGCGTTGCCACGGACGGCAGATTACCGTCTGACGTCAGGGACTTGAGCGCAGCTTCTTGGACAGCAACGGCACCAGGCGCTGCGTCCTCGGCAATGAGGTGGTCGCTACGGTACCGGCGCAGGTCCGTCATCACCAGCGACACGTGTTTGCCGAACTGGAACGAACGATAACTCTGCAGATTATCAGGGAACTTGCCAACTGGGTCAAAGGTGTAGGCGCTGCCATCGGCGCCACCAGCGACAAAGTCGACCGGCATGTATTCATACCAAGCCTCATCCGCGGCACCGCGGCGCGCTGGCGAAAATTCATTTTGCAACCCATCGGTATAATTGGCGTTTTGCTGCCAACAATCGTCAGAAAATTCGTGATCGTCGCCAACGGCGATCATGGCAAAGCGCTCGTGCACCTGCTGCAAATCCTGATCGCTGCGGTATACCTTGTACAAATCCCTATAATTACTCAATGATTGCGCGGCATAGTACTGATTGGCTGTGCCGACGTTGAAGGCCAGCGCGGAAGCCGGGTCAGCAAAGGTCACGCGGCGGTTGGGATCGATGACTTGAAACGACGGATCTCCTGTTGTTTCATAGACATAATCGCCTAGGTGCACAAAGAAGGCGAGATCCTCCTGGGCCAATCGCTGATAGCAGTTATAGTATTTTCCATTGTAATCTTGGCAGGATACAAATGCAAACTTCACGTCAACGTCTGCATCCGCCGCTGGTGCAGTCTGGACGCGCCCGACCCTAGACACCACGGCCTTGCCGGCAGCGGCATAGGTAAAGCGGTAGTAATACAGAGTATTTGCCTGAAGACCAGTGACCTTGACCTTGACACAATGGTCGTGTTGTCCGCGAGCGACAACCTGCGCCGCAGCAGCCTTGGACAGGGCGATCACCTGGGCAAAGCTTGAATCCGTCGAAACTTCAAGCAGTACCGGTAAGTCTTCGCTGCCCTGGCTGGCATCGACCACGCGCGTCCACAGAATCACGCTGTCGACCTTGGGATCGCCGGAGCAAACCGACTGCGGGAACCACTGGCTGACGTCGACGGCGACAGCGCCGGTATCGGCGGCGGCATCGAGGAGAGAATCTGCCGTGGAAGCGTCTGAAAGTAAAATAGAATCACCTCCCGAAGCATCGAGAGCCCCGGAGGCATCGACCACCGCAGGGGTCGAGGCCTTGGTGCCACAGCCGATGACCAAGCCCCCGGCCGTCAGGACCGTGGCACGCAGAAATTCGCGACGACGCATGGCATTTCCTCCAAATAGCGCTTTCTTATCAATGCACTGCTCGAGCTAGTGCCACGGCGGCATCCCGGTTCGACTTGGCCAGTTTACGCCCGGGCTGCCGCTTTGTCGCGGCCACTGCAGCGCTTGGGTGCGAGCCCGAGGCAACATTGCCATCGGCAAGGCGAACACGGCGACGCGCGTCCTTAGCAACGACGAGCCGGCAGGGACGCGGCGCCAACAAACCAATGCAGAGTCAGCAATTTGGGCCTGGAACGACCAATTGGCACGGGCGCGCACTTGTAGGCGGCCCGCGACCGGACTAACCTGCAGACTTGACTCACCGGGGACGAAGCGGCGACGCGCGCTTTCCCGCCGAGCCAATTGGGCGCTCCAGGTATTTGAAACGATATTGGATTCTTGACCTTAGACTGAGACGCGGCTCCAACTGCCGCATGATGGTTGCATGGTTGCTGGCACGGACAGTACGCGCAGGCTAAAAGCCATTATGTTCACGGACATCAAGGGCTATTCGGCCATGATGGGCGAGGATGAAGCCCGTACGGTCAAGGCTGTTTTGGAACACCGTGAAATCGTGCGCGATTGTTTGAAGCGCCACGATGGCAGCGAGCACGAAACCATTGGCGATGCCTTTGTGGTCCTGTTCGATTCCGTTGTTAATGCAGTGCGTTGCGGCGCAGAGATCCAGAAGAGGCTCGGGCAGCGCAATGCCACCTTGCCCAAGGAAGAGCAGGTTCTGATCCGAATTGGCATCCATCTAGGCGATATTATTGTGCAAGGTGACGGCATCTACGGCGATGGCGTCAACGTCGCCGCGCGGGTGCAGGACAAAGCGGACCCGGGCGGCATTTCGATCACCGAGCAAGTCTTCCTGCAAATTGACGGCAAGATCGACTTCCCCATGGAATCAGTGGGCAAGGTCGAGCTCAAAAATATCCGTAATCCTCACAGCTTGTACAAGGTTCGCTTGGATGGCAAGCGCGCCGGAAAACGTATCCACCTGCCGTTGCTAGCGGGCGTGCTCGCCGGGATGCTGACGCTAGGCGCTGGCGGGGCTTGGCTCGCGCTCAGCCATAATGAAGTCCCCAAGACAGCTACCACCTCCAAATTACTGGCAGAATCGCCGCCTCCCGTCGCTGCTCCGCCCGTCAAGGCAGCTCCTGTGGCCGTTGCACCGCCAGCGGCTGCCGGTGATTCCAAGGTGGCTGCTGGTCGCAAGGTGGCCGAAGCAATGGCAGCTACAGGGCAAGCGCGCGTTGAACTCCTGCGCCAAGCCCTGACATTGGACCCGGGCAACGCAGCCGTGCAGAATATGCTGGCATCGGCCATGGCCTCTGCGGCAAGCGCACCGGCAGCGGCTGGGGGCGAAGCGCAGGCAGGTGGCGCGGCGGACCACGTCAAATTAGACCATGGACCGGGCAAACCCGCGCATATCAAGACAATTGGCACCGGCCAAGGGCAAGGCGATGACACCAAGATCAAGCGCAGCATCGTTGTGGAATAGGCCGCAACGGAGCCTCCACACTCGCCTTTGCGCGTGGCTGAGCCTTGGTGCCCTGGCGGTGACGCTTGGATCGGCGACGCCGGTGCTGGCAGCCCACGGAAAACCCTTGAAAAATCAAGAGAAAAGTGCGTCTGAAGAGGCTGCGGCCATCAGCCAAGTGGCTGCGGGTAAGCACGAAGCGGGCGAGTTTGCGCTCTGCGGCGACCTCTATCAGCAGGCCTACCGCAAGGACCCGACTTTCCTAGGCTATTTGTTTAGCGCTGCCCGATGCGAACAGAAGGGCGGAGACCTCGACGCGGCCGAGCGTGACTTTCGCGCATTCCTAGCACGCAACCCAAAGGGCGATAAACTCTCTGATCGCGCTGAACAATTCCTTGGCGAAGTGCTCGATGCGCGGCGCAAAACGGCCGAAAAGCCGGCGCTCGACCCGACCAAACCCCATGGCGAAGGGGATCTGGGACTCAAGCCTGAGCCACAACACCCTGATCCCAAACCGCCTTTGCCGAGCGGTCCTAGCCATGCAGCGGCGTGGTGGACTTTGGGCGGTGCCGCGGCGCTGACGGCGGGCGGGGCCCTGCTGCTCGCCAGTGGCTTGCAAGCTCGTTCGGACCTGACGGCGCAAATGTCTAATCATACTGGGACGTTGATCACTGGTACTACACCAACTCAAGCGCGGGCCGATGAGTCAAGCTACCGCGGACGCCTTGGCGTGGCGGCGGGCGTCCTGACGGCCGCAGCGGCGACGGTAGGCGTCGGCCTATGGCTGCTGCGCGACCCACCGTCGTCGACTAGTCAAGCCTCCTTGTCCGTCACCTCCGGCCCAGTTCCGGCCGGCGCTGGCCTCGCCTGGGCATGGAGGTAACACCTTGAAATTGCTTGCTCATACCGGCTCCCTTCTTGCCCTTTGCCTGCTGCTGTGCCGGTGCAGCTCGGTGGTGCCGGCCGACGCGCAGTTTGCCTCGTTCCGCTGCCAGTCCTATTTCACGGATAACGTTGATGGCGCAGGTACTTATCAGATAGGCGCTATTCTCTCATTGTCCACGCCAGGCGGACAGCCCGACTTTGACGGCAATTTTGACGTGCAGGCTATGCGCCTTGCCCTCAAAGAGCTTAATGATAATCGAGATATCGGTGGCAAGCGTTTTTCTCTGCGCGTGTGCGACACCAGTGCCGATTGGTCGACTGGGGGCGGTCAAGTCACCCGCGACTTGACGAACTGGCTGATTGATCACGAGAAAGTCTCCGCCATCATCTCTGACGCCAGTGCCGATACGCAGACCATCGCTAGCATCACAATTCACCGCAACGTGCTGCTCTTGGCGATTTCGGCCACCTCCGAAGAGCTCACGTCCCTCAATGATTTCGTGCCATTGACCGTGGCCGATCCGAGCAAGACCGTGGGCCTGGTCTGGCGCATTGCCCCCAGTGACATCTATCAGGGCGCCGTCCTGGCCCAGTTGGTGTCTAGCACTGTTGCCGATGATACAAGCAATATCACAGTGTTTGCTATGCAAAGCCCCTATGGCGACGGTCTGGTCGACGCCTTGGGCAAGCAGAGCGTGCACGGTAACTCCCTGTTGCCACGGCTGAAAAAACATACCTTCGCCCTGGACGGCACGGGCCTGGAAGCGGCGGTCGTGGCGGCCAAAGACGACCAAAGTGGGGCGATCATTATCGTCGGCGATGAGCCGTTGACGGCGAAAATCATCAATGCCGCCATGGGTTTCCCAGGTCTGGCCCAGGCAATTCCTGGCCACCTGCTCATTGCCGACGGCGCCTGCGACGAGGCCTTGAGCAAGCAAACCTACAACAATGGCGTGACCTTGGCTGGTGCCCACTGCACACGACCGGGGCAGCCGGAGAGTCAGGCGTACAAGGATTTTCGCGAACGCTTCATGGCGGTCTTTCAGCGCGACCCGGTGCAAAGCAGTTACACCCAGCATAGTTACGATGCCATGTACTGCCTAGCAATGGCCCACGCCTGGGCGCTGGGGAGCAAAGGCCTGGGCTCGGCGGACGGCAAAGGCCTCGCGGAGGGGCTGAGGCACCTATCCACTGGTACGGGCTACGGTTTCAAGCCGGCCAACGTCACGGCCATGGAGACGGCGCTGCAAAAGGGCACGGACATCAACGTAGACGGCACATCGGGCCCCTTGGATTTCAACCCGGATACGGGCGAGGCACCGGCCGATTACGAGGACTGGACCCTGGACGCCAAAGGTGTCCTGATTTCAAGGACCTTCTGGGCCGTCCAGGATCTCGGCAACAACCAGTTCAGCGTACTTCCGGCAGCTGCGAGCGGGACGACTCCGTAAGCCTGGGATGCTCCCCGTAAGCCTGTGTAGTTTCAACGGGTTGCAGGCATGTATACCAAGCCCTTAACCTGCTGATACTAAAACGTTTTATTGGAAATAATCTTAATTACAAGCAGTTACTGACCGACTGCTCGACGCGTCATGTGCACGTGGTCGATCTCCGCTTCCACAAAGACGTCGCCGTGGCGCTGCCAGCCCATGAGCGTGTACCAAGCCTCCAGGTGGGCTTGCGCGTGCATCGCTCCCGGCCTATCGCCCAGCAACCCATTGACATAATGCATGAGTTCGCTGCCCACACCCGCCCGCTGCAATTCCGTCAGCACCGCCACGCGGCCGACCATCACGGGGCTTTGCTGCCAAAACAGCCGCGCCGTCGCCACCATCTGCCCCTGCGCATCACGCCCAAGCACGTGAATGCATTGCGGATCTAGACCGTCGACCTCAGGCTCTGCCGTCACCTTCTGGCCAACGACGAACACCAAGTCGCGCAGGCACATCAAGTCGTACAGTTCCTGTAAGGTTAAGTCCACAAAGGCTTTATGGGTGAACTGGACCGCCAACTTAATACTCCGCCTCGGCCGTCGGCGGGGCACCGTCGTCCTGATCAAAGCTACGCAACGGCTTGATTTCGACGTCAAACTCCCGTGTTGCAATCTTCTCGCTGATTTCCTTGGCAATTTCCTGGACCGTCACCGCCGGGCGTTGCCCCTCGCGATAGGTGCGCACCGAGACGGTTGAAGCCTCAGCCTCCTTCTCGCCAACTACGAGCATATACGGGGTCTTGCGCATCTCCGCTTCACGGATCTTGTAGCCCATCTTCTCGTTGCGGTCATCGACCTCAGCGCGAATCCCCAATTCCTTCAGCATCTTGGAAACGGTATAGGCATAATCGGTCGCCTTATCGCTGATCGGTACGACCACAGCCTGCACGGGGCTCATCCAAGTGGGCAATACGCCGGCGGTATGTTCGAGGAGCACGCCCATGAACCGCTCAAAAGTGCCGAAGACAGCGCGGTGAATCACGATCGGCCTTTGCCGCGTATTGTCACTGGCCGTGTAGCCCATGTCGAAGTTGATGGGCTGCTGAAAGTCGAGCTGCACCGTAGCGCACTGCCACTTTCGCCCGAGGCAATCGCTGATTTTGATATCGATCTTCGGGCCGTAGAACGCTCCACCACCGGCGTCAACCTCATAGGCAAAGCCGCCATCCGCTAGGGCCGAGCGCAAGTCCGACTCCGCCTGATCCCAAACCTGCGGATCGCCCATGAATTTCGCCGGCCGGGTCGACAAGGTAAACCCATAGGCAAGCCCAAAGAGCGAGTAGACTTCCTTTACAATATCAAGAACTTCTGCGATCTCGGACTGCACCTGCTCGGCCGTCACGAAGATGTGCGCATCGTCCTGCATAAACTGGCGCACGCGAAACAGGCCATTGAGGGCCCCGGCCAGTTCATTGCGGTGCAAGATGCCGCCCTCGGCGATTCGCAGCGGCAATTCCCTGAAACTACGCCGTTTTGACGTGTAGAAAAGGAAGGTATCGGGACAGTTCATCGGCTTGAGGCAGTACTCCGTGTCCTCTTGATGAACGATGAACATGTCGTCTTTGTAATGCTCGTAATGCCCCGATTTGATGTACAAATCCTTCTTGTAGAGCATGGGATTCCAGATCTCTTGGTAGCCGCGTCGTGTCCCGAGCTCCCGCCAGTATTTCTGCAGCGATTGCACGACGGTAAAGCCCCGAGGCGTCCAAAACGCCGCGCCCGGAGCCTCCTTGTGAAAGTGAAATAGGTCGAGTTCTTCGCCCAATTTCTTATGGTTACGACGCTTTGCTTCCTCAAGGAAATGCAGGTACGACTCGAGTTCCTCAGCCGTTTCCCAAGCCGTGCCATAAATGCGCTGCAACATCGGGCGGTTCGAATCGCCGCGCCAGTATGCACCCGAAGTCCGCAGGAGTTTGAAGTGCTTGAGACGACTGGTCGACGAGACGTGGGGCCCAGCGCACAGGTCGACAAACTCACCTTGCCGGTACAAGGTCACTGCTTGGACATGCTGCTCAGTCGCGATTTTCTCTAAGACTTCAAGCTTGTAGCTTTGCGCCGTCGCCTCAAACATCGCCTGCGCCTGGCTGACCGCAATCGTCGCTGTCTGAAACGGCGTGCCGCGCTTGGCGACCTTCTTCATCCGCCGCTCGATTTCTTCCAAGTCGGCCGGCAGCAAGGGTCGCGGAAGGTCAAAATCGTAGTAAAAACCATGCTCAATCGCTGGCCCCGTGGCGACTTTCGCTGTCGGAAACAGGCTGACGACGGCTTCGGCCATCAGGTGCGCGGTCGAGTGGCGCAGGCGGTGCAGACGGACTGCGCGCGACTCTTCGAGAGGCACCTGATTGGAACCAAACGGTATTTCCCCGATGATCTTGCTAAGCTGCTGCGCGCCCGGGTCCGTGGTTGGGACCTCGAGGACTTGTTGTTGCGCTGCGTCGCTGTCGTTCTGCTGGGGGGAAGCTATCGGATTCTCAGCCATTTGCACTCCTGGGTCCAGGCCGATACGAGTGGCCGGACAGGGCAAAATGATAGTGCTTTTTGCCTTCGCCGTCAACGATAGCCCGCCTCGTCAACGCTACGCTGGCCAGGATGTTGGGCTAGCAAGCCGTAGGCTACCCGAGGCAAGATCCTGATCTTGCAGGGGATTCTACAATTGCCCGCGCAGGTGTTCCCCGGGCGTACGCGGAGGCAGCGACCAATCGATGGGCGTCAGGCCTTGGGCACTCAACTGCTGATTGATTTGGGAAAAATGCCCGCAACCGATGAAACCACGATAGGCCGACAGTGGCGATGGATGCGGCGCAACCAATACCGTATGTCGCCCCCTTTCCACGTAGGACGCCTTGCGCTGCGCCGGAGCGCCCCACAGGGCGAAGATGAGCCCGTCACGACGCCGATTTAGCTCCGTAATCACGCGATCGGTGAACTGCTCCCACCCCTGATTTGCGTGTGATTGCGGGCTATTGGCGCGCACCGTCAGCACCGAATTGAGCATTAGCACGCCCTGCTCTGCCCAGTGTTGCAGGCAACCGTGGGTCGGCAGCGAAACGCCCAAATCGCGATTTAACTCCGTGAATATGTTGCGCAAAGACGGCGGTATCGCCACGCCCGGCCTGACGCTGAAACTCAGTCCATGGGCCTGATCCGGCCCGTGGTACGGATCCTGACCCAGAATCACGACTTTGACGCGATCAAAGGGGGCGAACCAAAAGGCGTTGAAGATGTCGCGCCCCGGCGGATAGACCGTATGGGTCCTCTTCTCGCTCTGCAAAAACAGCCGTAAATCGCGCATATACGGCTGTCCGAAGGCGTCGCCCAGGACCGTCAACCAACTCGGCTCCAGGTCTGGGTGACGGGCAACGGGCCCCGTGATGCGTGTCGAATCCATGGCGCGCCCCAACGGTGCGTCCCAGGCCGGACGCCATGGGTCAAAATGCCACGCGCTGGGCCGAGTTGCAAGGAAACGATAGCCTGAATTCTCGATGCGTCGCTGCCGAATTACTACGTCGGGTCGTCGAAATCAGCCGGCCCCGAGCCCATAGGCGCGACGTAACGCAGCCCAGCGCCTTGATTTCCCGTGCCGAAAATCGCCTCGAGGTCGGCGCGCGTCAACTGCTTGACGCCCTCAGCCTCGCTCTCGATCGCAGAACTAGCCAAATGTCGTTTGCGTTCCTGCAGTACCAGGATCTGGTCCTCAACGCTGTCTTCCACCGCCAAGCGAATCACCAGCACCGGCTTGGTCTGGCCGATGCGGTGCACGCGGTCGGAGGCTTGCTGCTCAACTGCTGGATTCCACCAGGGATCGTAGTGGATCACAACGTCGGCCGCCGTCAGATTGAGGCCCACGCCGCCCGCCTTGAGGGACACCAAGAACACTGGCGGCCCATCCACCGCTTGGGCATGGGCAATCACGGCAGCACGATCGCGTGTAGCGCCATCCAAGTACGCAGTTTCAATGCCTAAATCCGTCAGACTGCGCCGAAGGATCTTCAGCATCGTCGTCCATTGCGAGAACACCAGCACGCGCCGGCCTTCAGACAGCAATTCCTCCACTGTTTCAAGGAACAAGATGGTCTTGGCCGACTCAGGTGCCTGACGTGCCTCGTCAAACGGCAGCAGTTCCGGATGGCAGCAGGTCTGGCGAAGACGCAGCAAGGCTTCGAGCACCGTCAAGGCATTGCGCTCCACCGACGATTCCGACACCAGTTTCATCACTTGCGCGCGATAGGTATTGCGAACCTTCTCATAGAGTTGGCGCTGAGGCGGCGAGAGATTGCAACGCAGCGTCACTTCCGTCACGGGCGGGAGTTCGGTGAGCACGTCAGACTTGAGCCGGCGCAGCAGGAAGGGGCGCAGACGTTGACGCAGCTGGTCGAGCAATTCTGGTTGCAATTCACCGGCTTTCTCGACGCCATAGCGCCTTAAGAACCGGGCGCGGGTGCCAAAGAAGCCGGGCATCAGGAAGTGGTATTGGCTCCACAATTCCATGAGGTTGTTCTCAAGCGGCGTACCGGTCAGCGTCAGGCGATGGTGGGCCTGCACCCCGCGAGCCGCCTGAGCCGTCTGCGAGCCGGCATTCTTGATGGCCTGGGCTTCATCGAGAATACAGTAATGAAATCGCTGAGCTAACAGTGCTTCCTGGTCCAGGCGCAACAGCGCATAACTGGTGATCACGATGTGCGCTTGCTCTAAGTGCTTGAGGCGGTCGAGCCTCTCCTCCCGCGACGAGCCGCGAAGGACCACGACGTTCAGTTCTGGTGTAAACTTCGCAGCTTCCGACGCCCAGTTCTGCACCACCGAAGTCGGCGCCACCACCAAGGAGGGCAGCGTCGCCCGCCCGGACTGCACTTCATCCTGCAAAACCGCCAAAGTCTGAATGGTTTTGCCCAGACCCATGTCGTCGGCCAGGCAGCCATGCAGGCCCAGGTCGCGCAGGCAACTGAGCCACTCAAAGCCGCGATGCTGATAACCCCGCAAATCGCCTTTGAAACCGGTAGGCAGAGGTCGAGGCTGAATGCCCTCGAAGGCATCGAGCTTGTCGACAAAGTGGGTCCAACCCTCATCGCCGGTCTCGTGTTCCTTGGCCAATTCCACAAGGGCAGCCGCGAGATACGGGGCGACTTGGTGCTCGCCGGTCTCGGGATCGACCGTCGCTAAGTCCTGCAAATCCGCCAGGACCGAAGCGTGGCGTCTCAACCACGCGACGGGCAATCTCGCCATTTCTCCATCAGCCAGGCGAAGATAGCGTGCATTGGCCCGCCATGCGGCAATGAGGTCGGCCAGCTTGACCTGCAGGTCGCCGGCGCGAATCTCGATCTTGACGCCAAACCAGTCGATTCCACTACGAATCTTGACCTGAGGCACGATCGCGTGGCGGCTCGGACGCAGGCTGACCAGTTGGTCCTGACCCAGGATTTCAGCGCCATCGCGCTCCAGGGCTGGCAGATGATCCGTCAAGAAATCAAGGGCTTCATCGAGGGAAAGATGAGCCGGCAGCGAAGCGCCGACCGAGCGAGCAACCCGCGTGTGCCAGCGCTGCTCGGTGAGGTGGTCGCGTTGCCAAAGCGTCGTCGTCGCCAGCAAGCCGCGGCCTGGTTCTGGATGGTGGCTGCGGGCAAAGACCTTGGGGCCAAAACCGAAAGCAAACTCCAGGACTTCATGGGCAGGGCCCTTGTTTTCCCGACGCGGCACGATTTCCCCGTCGTCGGCGCGGTACGCAAAGACCAGGCCCACGGTCAACATACCGTCGACTTCACCGAGCTTGACGGTAGGAACGGCTGACGCAATGCGGGCTTGGGGCAGCTGAGTCGTTCGTTCGATGAGGTTGACGTCGCCACGCAACTGAGGCAACACGTCACGGGAAAAGTTTGCAATATCCGAAGGATAAATCGTGATCGCGCCACTGCGCAGCAAGTTCAGCACCGCCGGCACGGCACTGTCCGGCCGAACCATGCAACTTTCCTGGCGTAAGTAGATCCATGGCACGGGGCCCGGCATCAGCACATAGTCATCACCGCCCCGGCCAGCCGCGCTCGACTGGACCTGAGCCCGCATTTCTAGGCCCCCGTCCGGCGTGTCCTGAATCAGCACCGTAACGGGCCTCAAGTTACCGTCAACAGTGGCTTCTTCGCCGTCCACGCGCAGGGTAAGCGGCTCGGCGTCGACGAACAAGCGCAGGAAAACATCAATAAATCCGGGCTGTATTGTCCGCACGCGCAAATCGTGGCGATTGACCAGGCAAAGCACGGGAATCAAGTCGTCGCGGTTCTCTGCCGAGTCATTCTTGGTGCGATAGCCGAAGTGCCCTACGGCGCTTGGCGTCCAACCAAGCACAGTTCCAGCACTTTTCTTGCCTTTGTCCGACACGGCCCGCCGCCGCCGCACCACGCCGACGGTCGTATCGCTGCCTTCGGTGTGCAAGGTCAAATCATAACAAATCCAAGTCGTTCGATTATCAGGATTGCGACGCTCGTGCCCCGTCGGTTGCAGCAGTCCACGCCAACCGCCTCGCTCCGTGGCTTTGCCTTGCTGGCCGCTCTGGCTAGCCAGCGTGTGCTGCAAGGAAAGTGCCGCAGCCATGGCGTGCATGCACGCGTCATCGCCGTTTTCACAGTTACATTCCCAGCTATCGAGCACCGAGCCCAGTTCGCCGTTCTCAACGGTCAGTTCAACGGTCAGGGCGCTCTCGCGCTCCTCGCCGACAAGAATCTGCCAGTGATTTTCTTGGGTTTCCGTGCGAACGAGGCGCTGGACTTGACCCCGGCGAAATGCCTCGGCCCCGGCCAACCGTGCGCGATTGCTGATGCTGCTTTCGAGCAGGCTCAGGTTTAGGCGCATGCGGCCTCCTCGCCAGACACAAGATCGGCCAGTGGTTCGGACCACGCTGGCGAAACCTCGTCGGCAGCCACCGGGCCCATCAGTTCGTGCAAGACAACGGTGGCGAAAGCGCCCGCAGGCAGCTGAAATTGAACTGTAATCCCGTCATCGTGCGCTTGGAGGCTGGCATCATGGACAGGCACGGACAGGGGGCGCCGGGTGCCCTCGGCCAAATGCCCGATCGCCGCGAAATCCGCAAGCGTTAGGCCACATTCTGCCATCATCTGTGCCTCGATCTCAGCGGGTCGGCCGCTGGCCTGCATCATCTTGGGCCCCCACATGGGCCCAGTCACGTCCAATTCACCTGCCAGCAAGCGGAGTTGATCGCGCTCAGCATCGTCTGAAAGAAACAAGCCCCCGCTGGCTCGCTTGCGGCAGAGGTCCCCCGCCAAGACCTGCCTCCAGACGCCCTGGGCGACGCGCCACGTCAGCACGCGATTGAACACCTCGGATTGCAAGGCAGAAGCCGCCAAGCGGCGCAGAGAGCGGTCTTCGAGGTGCAGGGTGTGAACCGTCTCATCGGGCGTGCGAACGCGGCATAACCCATCGGCACCATGGGCCAAAGCCCAGCCACCGGCCAAAGTGCTGCCGCCCTGCCCCATGCGCTGGCTGCCAAAAAAGTCGGCAACGCCGGTCAGCGCCAAGGCGTCGAGCTTGGCCTGAACCCGCGGCGCCGCATCAGGAACCGTATTGCGGACACGGATTCTGAAGCGATTGCCCGCCAAGTGGCCGGTTCGCAACTTGTTTCGGTGGGTAGCGACTTCAAGGACCTGGACCCGGTCGTTGCTCAGGGCCGGCACCCGCGCTGCCGCCGATTTGGGCACGCTCAGCCACTGCCGCGTCACCGCCCGCCGATCTTTGAGGCCCGCCATGCCGACGTCCCGGGGCGAAACCACCAAGGTACGGGCAATGTGGCGCCGAAGAAAATCTCCTGTCATATCGCGCTTTTGCACGAAGAGATACAGGTGCTCGCCCTCGCCGGACGGCAGGTAGAGGGGAATCTCCTCGACCTCAAAATCTTCAACAAATAGACGGATTTGCCCACCACACCCCGGAAGGTGGTCGGTCACCCGCGGCAGCGGATGCATGGGCAATAGGGGACAATCGAGGGGTGCCATCATGGGCGTGTCAAGATGCCTGGAAAGTGCGTGCGGCGCAACGGCTGCCGCCAATCGGGCCGATGGCTGCACCCCGGCGCAGCGCGAACTGCAAGCCCGGGCAGCGCCATCGTGATTCGCCGGCCTAGGGCGCGCCGCTGCGGGCAACAGCACTTGCCAAGCTGCCACTAAGATCCGACACTTGGACCATGAACCGCGCCCCCCACCTGAGCGACGATTCCGTGCCTACGGCCCTGCACATCGGCCCCGCTGCGCATCGCGTTTGCGACGCTCTGGGCGATTTGATGGCGTTTTGGGGCTTTCCGCGCTCGCACGGCCGTATTTGGGCCCTGCTGTACCTGCACGACCGCCCGCTTCATGCCGGCGAAATTGCTGAAAGTCTGGAACTTTCTTCCGGCCAGGTCTCTATGTCGCTGCGCGACCTGGAGCACTGGAGCGTGGTCCACCCGCAGAGACAGCCCGGCCAGAGACGCACGTGGTATCACCCTGAAATCAACCTGTTTCGCATGATCGCCACGGTCTTTGCCCAACGCGAACTGCAACAGGTGCGGACGATGGCGCAGACGCTGCAGGTAGCCCTGCGCGAGTTGAAGAGCCAGCCGCATAGCCCGGCAATTGCCTTTCGTCTCAAGAGGATGGAAAGCCTTGTCGCGATGACGGAACTGGGCCGCAGCCTGATCGAGCGCTTGATCGCGGGCAAGTTGCTGCCGCCGGCCGTGCAAGCCGCGCTGGACCAGGACCTCACGGGCTGATCGGCCTATCCTATCAAAGCGTTCCACTGCATGGCGGTTGGTGCCGTCGTGATGACGCCAGTCCGACCGCTAGCCTGGTCCAATACGCTGGGCCAAGAAGAGACCGCCGATCCCGTATGTCCCTGATCGCTAGGGTAGACTTGCCGCAACGTAGACCACGGCACCGGGCTTGGTGGGCACGCCGGGCCACGCGGAATCGCCCCAGCAACCCACCGCGCCCGTGACTGTAACCGCACAGGCGTGGTTGTCATGGGCGGCTACGGCGACCACTGCGGCGATCGGTACCGACAGCGCCTTGGCGACGGCCGAAACCCCAGGCGTAGTGCTGCATTGGCCGACAGTGTTGTCGCCCCAACAGGCCAGTTGTCCCAAGGCATCGGCTGCGCAATTGAACTGCTCGCCCGCTGCTATCGCCTTTGCGGCCTGGGCAAAAACGACGGTTTCCGTTGGAATAGCAAGCGGTTGCTTACCTGTTACGCCCGAGCCCAGTTGGCCATGATCGTTGGTGCCCCAGCACTGCGGGGGCCCGTCCGGGTAGCGCAGACACAGGTGGTAGTCGCCGATGGTGCAATCGCTGGCGCCGGCTTTGATCGTGAGGGTCAGGGGGGGCGTATCGGCAGGCGGGTTGGCGACAAAATCGACGCTTCCCCAGCACTTCAACTCGTTGCTTTGACTACGAACACAGGTGGAATTGCTTCCAGCGGCCAGCCACGCGGCTTGACCAAACAGACCAACAAGGGTGGGCGGCACCTTGGTTCCGACAGGCACAATGCCGGCTTGCAGATGCAGGTTGTCGCCCCAGCACCAAACCGTCTGATTTTGCAGCAGAGCGCACGCGTGGTTGTCTCCCAGGGCGATTTGCGTCACCGGTTGAGGCAGCGCCACGGCCAACGGCGTGGAATTGCTGAGCAAAGCGATTGCGCCTACTTGCCCAAGCATGCCGTGGCTGTTGTTGCCCCAGCACTGCACGGTACCGTCCTGGAGTAAGGCACAGGCAGCGTCCGATCCCGCTGCAATTTGAAGGGCTTTCCCGGGCAAGGGCACGGTCTGGGGCACGGTCTGCTCGGTGGCGTCGCCCGTCCCGAGTTGCTTGACCTGATCGGCACCCCAGCAGGAAACACTGCCCGAAGTAAGCAGCGCACAAGAGAAATTGCCACCGGCGACCACCGTCTTGGCCCAAGGCGTGATGCACGCGCCAGCCGCACAGACCAGGCCAGCACCACAACCGGTGCCGTCGCCCAGTTTCTGGTGGCCGCAGCCGACCTTGGCATCACAACTATCTAATGTGCAAGGATTATCATCGTCACAGGATATGGCGATGCCTGCTGTGCAAAGGCCGGTGACACACACGTCTTTGACCGTGCAGGCATCTTGGTCATCGCAGGTCGCGTCCTGGGCCAGGTGCACACAGCCCTTGCTGCTATCGCAACTATCTAATGTGCAAGGATTTCCATCCCCGCAAGCCAAAGGCGTTCCTTGGCACTGCCCGCCGCTGCACAGGTCGGCCACCGTGCATAGGGTACCATCGTCGCAGGGCGCCGTACTTTTCACGTGAATACAGCCGCTTACTGGATCGCAGGCCTCCAAGGTGCAGGAGTTGTTGTCCTCGCAAGCGCTGTCCGACCCTGCGCAAAGGCCGCTGCTGCAGCCGATGCCGCCCCATGGGTTCGAGCGCAGCCAAAGGCCTGATTTGTCTTGAGAACCGGCGGCAACCCAACCCCACGGACTCGCAGCCACCGCCTCAAGACCACCGGTCGTAGTCGGTAGCAACTGCCACGCCAGCGTCCCGACGAGGTCCGCACGTACCAAGCGGGCCTGCGACGATTGGTCGACAGCAACGGATTTTCCTGCAAGAATGAGGGTATCGCCAGCAGACGCTACGCCAGCTTGCCATTGCCCCGTCCAGTCCGACCAAGTGTGCTGGGCCAGAACTTGACTGGCCGACAAGTCCAGCCGCGCCAACCAAGGCTTTGAAATTCCGCCTATTTCACATCGGCCAACTGCAACAACTCCTCCTGCCACCGGTAGTAGGGCCGCGATGTGGGTGGAGGCCCCGGTAGCGCACGCAACGCCAATGGCGGTGGCCGCCTTCACGCCTTCCCAACTTGCGCTAACCACGTAACTCTGCACAGGATCTGCCGCAAGACCAACTGTTTCGCCGGCAATGATTAGGTGATCCCCGGCATCGGCCAAGGCTGTCGCTCGTACGGGTGCGTCGCCAATCAGGGCCAGGGGCTTGCGCCAAATCTGTTTATCTTCAAGGCGTTCAATGACAAGACTTGGGGCCCCAGCACTGCCTGTTGTCGAGGCCACCACAGCGCCACCATTGTGCAGCACAGCCGCCGCGGGTTGGTCTGGCCAATCGGTCGCCTGAGGCACCGGCGGAGGCTCCTGCCCAGGCTTGAGATTAATCGCCAACAAAAACGAATTCTTATCTCCGCTCGTTCCAAGCAGAAGAACGCTGCCTGCCAGGGGAACGGCCAGGCGATAGCTAGCCGCGGTACCATCAGGACTCAGCCAGTTTCCCAGCAGTTTCCCTTGTGCCGTGCGACGTTGCAGCCATGCCCTGGGCTGCAGGACTCCCTGACCATCTTGGGCCTGCACGCCAGCAGCCAACCAGTTGCCATCGGCTTCTGCGGCAACAGCGTAAAACTGGCTGAAAAGACTAGACTCTCCAGCAGCCGCGGCGACCCAGCTCTCGGGCCCCGTTTGGCACTGCCCGGCCACGCAAACGTCAGGCCCTGTGCAGGCTTGACCGTCGGGGCAAGGTCCGTCGATAGCCGTTTGACTACAACCCGCGGGCAGACAAGTACCTGTTGTGCAAGGATTACCATCGTCACAATCGGCCGGCTGGCACGGTGACACCACCTCTGTGGCTGCATCGGCCGCATCGACCAAGCCTTCGCTGGTGACCGAATCTGGCATGATGTCAAGGATTTCAGGGGTAATCGTCGAGTCCTCTGCGTCCAGGGCAGTATTGGCGTCCACTGAGTCAATACCCTGAATTTCCGATGTTTTACCATCGCTTGCAGCTACATCACCGCCATCGGCATGGGCGGCCCAGTAGGCGTCGAGGTCGGCCCCCACGTCACCAAGTCCACAACCGCTCAATAGTGAAAGAAAACAACCGAAGGCAGCGCAAACCAGCGGCGCGGGTGCCGCGATGGGTCCCTTCATGCGCGCCAACTGTGGCTGTAGGCTTGCAAAATCCAACATACCAACCCCATATGCACAAACCATTTGGCGCAGTGTACCGATGGTGTGTTGCCGTCGGCAAGATGGCCCAACGGCGACAGCAGGACGACACGGCGACACCACCCGACACAGATAGTCGTCAAGGACCGGTTGTCGCGCGCAAGGGGCGACAGCAGCCCTCCAAGGCGGCGAGCGCGGTACGATTGCGGAACTGTTAGCGAGCAAAGCGCCCAAATCAACAGACAAATCCGGCGGATGGCCTGGCGCGATTGACACACCGCCCCGCGATAAGGAAGATGGCCTGCCGGATGCGGCCCGATGTGACGGCGCGGCCGCCAAGAGGCGTGCGAATTCATGTTGTTGTGTGAAAGCCTGAATTGGCTTGGGTGCAGGACCGACACGCGTTCCCTCAAGTGCTGGGCACCGGCAGGCACCGTGGATTTGACCAGTTGTTACGTGTACGACGAATTGTGATGGAGGCAAGGGATGTTCCAGACCAACCCAAGGCAAGCCGCAGGCGCGGACGCCATGGTGTTCAGACGAGGCGGAGCCACAGGGCTGCTCGTCTGGCTGGTTGTGACGAGTTGGCTCAGCGGTTGCGGCTCAGCCCTGTTTGAGCGCGCACCAAATGCAAAGAAATACAGGGCTTTACCCTTAGGCACAGAGGTCAAGGTCGTGGGCTCCTCCGGTGAGCTACAACAACCAACGGAAATCATTGGTGTACTTCACACGACCACCAAAGGTGATCCGGCCAATCGCGATGAAGCCGCTGGAACTTTACGCGAACATGCCGCGAGGTACGGCTGCGATGGCGTCGCCCACCTAACGTCGACTCGGCGCGAAATCAAGACCTTGCGCCGCAACCGGAGTTTGGGCCCCAACGGCGTGCCCATCTACACCGATGTGCCTGTGATCTCTGCAGAACACGATTGGATCGCCCAGTGCATTCGCTCGGCCGCGGCCCCGGCTGAAGCAGCTGTACAGGTGGCCGCGAACACGCGCAAGCCGGACGTGGATGTCAAGCCCGAGCCCAAAGCAGAGCCCAAGCCTGTGAAACGCCCCAAGAAACCCGACGTTCAGCCGGAGCCCAAACCGGAACCGAAACTCGAGCCGCGGCCCGAGCCCAAGCCGGAACCGCGCATCGAGCCCAAGCCCCAAATGCGGCCTGAGCCCAAGCCTGAACCCCGCGTAGAACCCAAGCCAGAACCACGGGTTGAGCCTAAGCCGGAACCCCGAATTGAGCCCAAGCCGGAGCCGCGCCCAGAGCCCAAGCCCAAGGTCGAGCCGCCGCCGGTAGCCCCGGCTTTGGACGCGGGCGACCCCAAGCTGGGGGCTGAGGTCGCTCGCTTCTTTTTGCAATGGAGTGGCGCACTTGAACGCAATGACATCGACAAGATCTGCGCAAGCTTTGACGACACCGTCTTCATCGACGTCTCAGCCTCGGCACCGAAGATCCGCATCAAGCAAGAGTTTCCGGTAGAAGCGGCCTGCGAGTCGGTGCGCAACGGCGACCTAGCCGCCTACATTCGCGATTTTGGCCCGGCCGAAGTTCACTCGGAGCCCAAGATGCTGATTCCAGACCTCTTTCGCATCCACGGCGGTGCCTACTTGCGCCTCGATGACGCCGCCCAGCGCCGCTATGCGGACGCCGTGATCAAGGGCCGCGAAGGCAAGAAGCAGTTGGCGTGCACCCTTTACAATGTAGTGCCCGCTGAGAATCTCTTTAAAGTTTCAATGACTTGTAGTGGCGTCAACTCGTTTCGCGTGCTAATGAAGAGAACGGGCGAAAACCAGTTCAAAATCATGCAATTGCAGCACTCTAGGCCCTAGCGCCGCGGGTGAATGGCGAGGCGTCCGCCCAGGCCGCACGCCGCTATCGAGAGAACGCCCGAATGTCGCAAATTCTGCATAATGGCACGTGTTTTGTCTGCAGCTCACCCGGCACCGGGCGTATCGACGCAACGTTCACGTGGGACGCTCCTGCGGCAGTCTTGCGCTGCGAGGCACTGTTAGGCTCTGCCTGCCAGGGCCCACCCGGATTTGCCCATGGCGGCGCACTGTTCGCGCTACTTGACGAGGCCATGGGCGGCGCGTGCTGGATGAGCGGGCTGCGCGTCCTGTCAGCCCACGTCGGCATCGATTATCGGCGACCGGTACCTCTGGGCAGCACGGTGATCTTGGCCGCACAAGTCGTGAAGATCGACGGACGAAAAGTCTATACTACTGCAACTTTACATGTCGATGGCGTCTTGGCTACGGAGGCTGACGGTCTATTCGTCGCCAGCGAACGCCACAACTGGGACGTACTGCCCCATTAGGCGAGGCGACCGCATATTTCGCTCGAATGACGCGGATATGCCAGGGGTGAGCGGGGGACCGGCCCTGCTAGAACAGCGCAAAGGCGATCGGACGGCTGCAGGTCGGCATGGCTCCTCAGGGACCAGCACCGACCTTTCGCGCCAAAAGGCAAAGATTCCAATGCACTACTTTCGGCACATCGGCGTAGTGGGATTCACACTGGCCTCATGCCTGCTCCTAGGCCGGCCAGCGCATGGCGCACCTTTGGAGAAAACGGTTCCAATGACGGGGGCTTGCGTTGCAGACCCCGACGGAGCCCTGTCTTTGGCCACCAATCCGGCTGGACTAGCAGGTTCGCGGGGCTACGACACCCGCCTGCTGATCGACGTGGGTGCCCAGCGCTTTGGCAATACCTCGAATTCACTGACCACTTTGGGTCCGAGTTGGGGCGCATTCGCCTCCCTTCCCCTGGGCCCCGTGGCCCTCGCTGGCAGTCTCGAACGCGCCTCGGTGCCGGGCGAAGGACTGCCTTGGTACGGCCGCACGCGCGCAAGTTGGGGCATTGCCGCACAGCTATTTGAGCGACTTTCCCTTGGCGCAGCCATGCGTTGGCAAAACACCACCTCGGGCCAGTGGTACGCCTGGGATGCCGGCCTGCTGCTGAGGCCGTGGTCCTGGCTGTCCTTGGGCGGTCGCCTGTCGGGATTGCACAGTGATACGGCGATGTTGGCAGCGGATGCGCCGCTAACACGATGGACCTTGGGTGCTGCTGTCCGCCCGACGGCCAGCGATCGACTAACCCTTCGTTTTGATTGGGAAGCGCCGGATACCCTCGGCCACCGCGCTTGGACCGGAGGAATCGGCCTTCGTGTCGTCGATGGCCTGCAACTACTTGCAACGTATCGGGATGCCCTGGTGGGTTCAGACGCGGCAGCCCTGGGCCACGACCAAACCATCGGCGTGGCCTTGAGCCTCGGCTTTGGCAGGCACGGCGTAGATTTGAGCAGTCGTTCCATGACCTTCCCCGATGCCGACCGCCGCATGGGCCTGACCCTGGGCCTGCGCCGCAGCGGTGACCAAGGCCCTAGCATGGCCGATCCAAGTCCCGCGGCCATCAGCGTGCGCATCGACGGTCCCCTGCGCGAGACGGCCGACGGAGACGGCGTGCATTTTGCCCAACTTCTCATGACGTTATCGAGCCTCAGCCGCCGCCCTGCCGTGCAGGTGGTGGTGCTGCAGGTCAGTCAGTTCAGTGCCTCTTGGGCCCAGGTCGAGGAGTTGCGCATCGTCCTGCAAGAGCTTCATCATCAAGGCAAAAAGCTGATCTGGTACAGCACCGAGTTGGGCAGCCGAGCGCTGGCATTGGCGAGTTCCTGCGACCGCATCGTCCTCCCAGCGTCCGGCATGGTCTCGGCCCGCGGCCTGCAAGCGGATTTCATGTCCATTCAACCGCTTTTGGCCCAACTGGGCGTCGGCATGGAAACGATCCGCTTTGGCGCCCACAAGACCGCGCCGGAAAGTCTGGATAGGCCCGAGCCATCCGCTGAGTTAGCTGAACAAATTCAACACAGTCTCGATCACCAGTGGCGCGTCTTTGTCGACGCCGTGGCCCTGGGACGGGCCCTGACGACCACGGCCGTCGAGCAGGCGCTGGACCGCGGCGTGGTCTTTCCGCAGGACGCCCTGGAAGCGCATTTGATCGATGCTGTGGTGCCGACTCCTGACCTGGAACCCCTGCTCCGGCAATGGCAATTCCTCGGCGACGGCGATCATCTGCAAGCCTGGACGCCCCTGCCGAGTCGACGCCGGGCCTGGGGTGCTGTGCCGAGGCTGCGCGTCATTGAAGTAGCCGGCAATATTAGCGATTTCGGCGGATTCTCCCCTCTTGGCTCGACGCTAAGTGGCGTACAACTAGCTAATACAATTCGGCAATCAGCCAGCGACAGTAGTGTCAAAGGTCTCGTGGTGCGCATCGACTCCCCGGGAGGCAGCGTCCACGGCAGCGACGCCATGATGCAAGCCCTTGTCAAAGCGAGGGAAACCAAGCCCGTCGTAGCCAGCATGGGCAGCGTGGCAGCTAGCGGCGGCTATTGGACCAGCCTCGGCAGTTCACTGGTCTTTGCCGATCGCACCACCATCACCGGGTCCATCGGCATCTTCACCGTCAAACCGGCCATGGCGGGACTGCTGAGCAAAATCGGCATTTCAGTCAAGCACTTTGGCATTGGCCCCCACGAGGACGCTCAGGGCAGCATCCGCCCCTGGACGCCCAGCGACCACAAGGCCATCGAACTGAGTTTAGCCCGCTATTACGGGCTGTTTCTCGACAACACGGCCCAAGCCCGGTCCCTGCCGCGCCAGGCAATGTTGCACTTAGCCGAGGGACGCATTTGGTTTGGCGATGAGGCCGTGGCCAACCACTTGGTCGACCGGCTTGGCGGCTTACTGCCGGCGATGGATGCGGCGCGACAGCAGGCGGGCATTGGCATAGACGATGATTATATGGTAGATTTTGCGCCGCGCGCTGGGCTCCTTGTGCGGATTTCCGCCTCGGCTGGGGTGGCTTTGGGCCTCGCGCAGGCAGGGCCTCGCAATCTGCTCGCTGATTCGTTTGGTCTTTTGCAGCAAGCCCTGGTTCCCTGGCTGGATGCAGAAGCCCTGGCCTACTGCCTGCAAGCCCATGGGCCTCAAGCGTTTTGGCCGGCCGTGGTCGATCGGCAAGGGCCCTAGCGTTAGCTGGGGGCCATCGGGCGAGGGGCCGCTTTCAGCTGCGCGACATAAGTTATCGTACTAAATATCTATTTTGTTGTTTTTGTCCGAATGGAATGAACGAGGACGGCGGGGCGTTTTCGGTTGGCGCACAGGGGCGTGGGCATGGTAAAGTGCCCCTTGCCGCCTGTGCCCGCCGGGTGCTAGGTGCCTGCGTAGGGCTTGATCGATGCGACCACTTGGGGTAAGCGGAATGCACTTAGAATTGCAGTGGTTTTCCGCTTCGCAGGCCCGAGTCTCAGGCCGTCATCAGCCAATCGCGACGCTTGTCCTTCGGCTGGTCGCAGGGTTGCTGGTGGCAGGGTTGCTGGTCGCAGGGTTGCTGGGGGCGTGCTCGTCGGGCCCGTCGCGCATGACGATGAACGCCGACGCCGGCAGCCAAGACGGCCAAAGCGATGCAACCACAGGGAAAAACCTAAAGATCATCTCACTGACGCCAGCCCGAGGGCCCCTCGAAGGCGGCCAACAAGTCGACATTGCCGGAACCGCCTTTGACCCAGGAGCCACGGTCTGGTTTGACGATGTTGCCGCCGATGTGACCTATCGCGCTGGAACAACGCATCTTTTTGTCATGCCTCCTCCCCACGCCATGCCCGGCGCCGTCGACGTGACGGTGCGCAACAGTGACAACCAGCAAGCCAAGCTCGTCAAAGGTTTCCTGTACTTGGGCGCCGTGTCCGTGGATACGTTCGCGCCGACCGAGGGCCCCAATAGCGGCGGCACGCAAATCACCGTTCATGGCAGTGGCTTTCACGCTGGTGACCGGGTGCTGATCGGCCAGGTCGAGGCGATGGGCACCACCCTACTCGCCCCCGACACGTTGGTGGCCCTGACGCCGGCGCGACCTATGAAGGATGCCGACCAGGAAAAGGTCGCTGTTTCCGTGCGCACTGTCAGCGGATTGTTCAATGCCCAAGCTAGCTTTACCTATGGTCTCAAGCCGACGGTGTGGGCCGTCAGCCCATCCGTTGTACCTACCGCCGGCGCGACGGTGACGCTCCATGGCCAAGCGCTGGGCAACGCCGACACCCTGTATGCCCATGGCGCCAAAGCGGAACTCGCTGCGGGGACAGCATCTACCGTGCGCGGCGCCTCCCTGCCCGGCCTGCACGCTATTGATTCTAAAGCGGTTCCTGGCCCCGCAGACCTGCTGATCGCCGGGCCTTTCGGTGCCAGCAAGCTCAGTCCAGCCTTTGCCTACGCCGATACCGGGGATGTAGCCAAGCTGTATGGCGTAACGCCGCCCACCGGTTCAGCAACTGGCAATACGACCATCGCGATGATCGTTTCCCTGCCCGCAGGGGCCCAGGTCACGGCCGTTCGCCTGGACGGTCAAACCGCGACAAATCTACAGCAGGCCGATGGCCTGGTGACCGTTCAGACGCCCGCGCACAAGGCGGGCCCCGTCGCAGTCGCCATCGACACAACGGCCGGTTCTACTAGTCTTGACGCCGCCTTCACCTATGTAGGCCCCATTGTGGTGTCGAGCGCAACGCCCGCCAGCGGCCCCACCGCCGGCGGCACGGCCATCACCTTGGCTGGCAGTGGCTTTTCGGCCAATTGCCAAGTACGAATCGGCATGTACAGCGCAATCGTCCAGAAGGCGAGTGCGGGTGGTAGCTCCCTCACCGTCTCTTCGCCCCCAGGTGCGCCAGGCAGCGCCGACATTGCCGTTACCTGCCAGGGCGTGCAATCGGACCTGCCGAACGGATTTAGCTACACCGACGGGGAGTTACACGTCAACGCAGCCGACCCGAGCAGCGGTGCAACCTCAGGCGGGACGCTCCTGACCATCTACGGCGCCGGATTTGCGCCCACAGCTCAGGTGCAATTGGATGGAAAACCCTGCAAAAGTATTAAGTTCTTGTCGACCAGCGAACTCCAGTGTCTAGCCCCTGCCCACCAAGCAGGGGCAGTTCCCCTGACAGTCGTTCAGGGCAAGCAGGCGGAAACCTTAGTCGATGGCTATACTTACGCGAGCCCAAGCTCGGACGACGGCGGCACCTCGGGCAGTACGGCCAAAGGCACGCTCAACGTCGCAGTCCTTGACATTTATACGCTTTCCCCGATCGAAGATGCCTACGTCCAAGTCGGGCAACCAGGCGCTGCCATCTTCCCCAAGTACAATGGCAATACCGACGCGTCCGGGCAAATCGTCTTCAATGGCAATGACTTAACGGCACCGCTAACGGTCTCGGCTTCGAAGCCGGATTATTCCGCATCGTCGATCGTCAGCTTCGATGCCCGCAACGCCACCCTGCTTTTGTTTCCAGAAACGCCTCCTTCCAGTGGCGGCGGTGCCGGTGGCCCCACACCCGTACCGCTGACGATCCTCCAGGGCAAGGTCCTCGACGAAGACAAGTACCTCCTTGTACCTCCCAACAATTGCTTGAAATCCGAAGCTTTTGGCAACGGCGACCTGACCTGCGATCCATGCAAATTGCCCACCGATTGCACCGGCGTTGCCCAAAGTGGCGCCACCTACCAATGCGTCAGCAGCGGCATCGCCGGGTCCCTGTGCATGCCGGATTGCACCGCCAAGGACATCTGCCCCAATGGCTATGGCTGCTACGTAGTACCGGAAAACCCAGCCATTCGCGTGTGCAAACCGCAGCTTGGCATCCGCCGCATCCTCTGTTCCACGTCCATGCGGGCCTGGGATGACACCGAAAACCCCAAGCCCGGAGCCAACATGGTGCAAGGGGCAGGTGCCCTTCCCTGGCCATCGGTGCCGGTCGACGAGGCCACAGGACAGTTCCAGATTTCCAGCAGGCCCGACGAACTCGCCATCGAGTGCATTGGCGGCTACATCAGCAATGCTACACAGGAATTCATCCCAACGGCGATGGGCATCCGCCGCCATGTCTTCCCCCAGCCAGGCCAACCGGCACTGACCGGCCTAGACATTCGCCTGAACATCCCGCTGCGGCGAACGCTGCAACTGCGCTTGGATGCACCAGAACACACATTTGGCGGCCAATGGGGCAATGAGTACGTGACGCCCTGGATTGACCTGGGCTCCGATGGCCTAGCGCCGCTGCCGACCTTTACGTCCCTGGCTTCTGGCAGTGACGCAGTGGTCGACAAGGTGCCCTTGGCCTATCAACCCGTTCAATTACCACAGGAATTAAGCGAGACCCACTACGTCTACTACGCTCGCGTGGAATACGGCGGCGATGCCGAAACCACGCTTGAAGCAAATGGCCCTGTAACCGCGACGTTGCACTCGGACATCGTCGCGCCGGGCGATACCAACTGGCGCCTTAGGGCCGTCGATGGCACCTCCCAGGATTCGGCCCTGGGCATCAATCAAACCCTGTCCGGGGTGGTTGCTGGAGCAGACGGGCAGATTCTCTTTGCAGAACGCGGTGGTCACGTGTACCGCGGACAGCTGGAGGCGTTGTCGCTCATCTGGCAGGCACCCATCATCGACCCTCAGGCTGTGGTTCCGGCCGTTTTGGCCGTCGCCGGTACGCCCTCGGACGCGACGATCGTGGGGCAAAAGGGCACAGTGCGCAGGGTCACGGCAGAAGCAGTCACACCTGAATCCCTTGGAACGACAAGTGATTTAACGGCGGTATGCGTAGGTCAAGGCCACCGCGTCATCGGCAGCGCCACTGGCGAGCTGTGGAGCGATGAGGGCACCGGCTGGCAATCGCGTATTGGCGTCGGTGCCACGGCGGTCACGGGGCTATGGTGCACGGCCCAAGGCGCGCTGGCGGTAACAGCCCAGGGGCAAATCATCAGCGTCAATTTGCAAACAACTCCAGAGAATTACAAGACTGTCCACCAGGCCAAGGCGCCGTTGCGCTGCATCACTGAGGACGGAAGCGGCGGACTCTGGGCCGGTGGCGATGTGGAACTGGGCTTGGGCGCATTGCTTTTGACCGTAGACGCCCAAGGCGATTGGGCCAGTGGCTGGCCTCAGGGCGTAGCACCCGCGAAAATGGCCGCCATCGATGGCTTGGCGCCAAGCGTGGGCGGCGGTCTTTTGCTCCTGAGCCGCGACGGTGCCATCACCCGCCTAGATGCCGCTGGTTTGCAAGACGAAAGCCCTGAACGCCGCGATATTCATTGGTCTAGTGGTGCCCTGATGCCAGACGGACGCAGCGTCCTGGTCGGTGAACCGGGGCTGTGGCTGGGGCCCTTCCTCACAGTCCCAACCATTGCATCGCCCGACCAAGTCAGCAGCGGCGGTCAGGTTTCCTGCCAGTGGTCAGAAGCGCCCGGCCCAGACGCATCCTTTACGCGAATTCACATTGATGGGAGCGGCTTTCCATTCTGGTGGGCCTACGTAGATGCGGCCGACACGACGGTCCAGCTGCCGGACTTCCAGTCCTTGGCCGGATTCAAGGTCTTCCTCAAGAGCGCAAGTATTTCTTATGAAATTCATGTAGATCGCGGCTACATCCCTGCCTTTTCCATCAATGGGTTTTCCACCTATCAGCTGGAGTTTGGCGACCCGTGGCGGTCCTGGGCCAAGAACTACAAGACAATCCAGTAGTTCACATGGTCCGCTCTGCGCTTAGCCGGGGTGCCAGAGGGAACTCGGTTCGGCGACGTATCAGCCATCAGCATCACCACAAAGTCTAGTTATTTCAATCGACAAAGCAGGAACCTATCATGCGCAACTTGACGCCCAGCGACCAGCGAGCCGTTCAGGCAGCGCGCCACCGATGCGCCTTGTTCGGGCGTGACGACTGGCTTGCCGTGGAAGTGCAGGGGCCAGACACCAGGAAATTCTTACATAATATGCTCACGCAGGAGGTCAAAGCCCTGCCCGATTTGGCCGTGCGCGATGCGTGCCTGTGCGATGCCCAAGGGGCGATGCTAGCGGTGACGCGGTTGGTCATGGACGGCGAGCGCGCCATCCTCTGGACAGATCTGCAAAATGCCCAAGGGCTTGCGGATCAGTTGGACAAGTATGTCATCATGGATGATGTGCAAGTCCATGTTCAGGAAGAGCTTGCGCTGCTGGTCATTGTCGGTCCCCAAGCTGAGAACTGCCTGCAGGCGGCCCATCTACCCGCCCCCCAAGCCCTTGGACAGGCGGTCGCGGCGACCATGGACACCCACAACGTGTTGATTTGGCGTCAAGATCTGGATGGTCGCCCAGATGCGCCGCATGGCCCGGGGCAGCCGGCCTTTTGGCTACAGGTGGCGCGTGCGCAGTTCGGCGACCTGGCCAGTCAGTTGCTGGCGGCGGGGGCGCAAGCGGGGACCCATGGCGGTTTGGAGCTGCTCCGTGTCCGGGCGGGAATTCCTCGGCTACAGCTAGACTTAGAGCCAGGTACCCTTCCCCTAGAGGCGGGCCTCAAGGCGGCCATTGATTATCGCAAGGGGTGCTACCTTGGCCAGGAAGCCATTGCCATCATGACCTACCGCGGTCAGGCGCGCCGCCACCTGTGCTGGTTGCAGCCTCTGGATGGCGACCTGCCAGCGCCGGGCACGCAACTACGCACGCAGGATGGCAAAAGGGCGGGCAAGCTTGGCTCTGCCGTGGCTGATGGCGAGGAACGCTGGGCCCTGGGCACCGTGCAGCGCAAGGCGTACACACCGGGGGGCATCGTCGTTGCGACAGCGGAGGATGGCCAAAGCGCTCGGCTGCGCATCATCGCCACGACCGAGGCGGGCGTATTTGTCGAGCCCGCGGCAACGTGATTTCGTCTTACTTTCAGCCTGTTCAGCAGGCGCGCTGTGTGCGGACGACCACGGCGACCCAGCGCCCGGCCCTTGATGGCGAACGGTTGACGCGGACGGCCAAGCAAGCGCAACATCCTGGATAGACGCGCCAATCACTGTTGAGATGCGCTAGTGAGGTTTACGTTGATCATCGGCCTAACCGGACGCAATGCAGCGGGCAAGGGAACAGTCGCACAATGGCTGCAAAATCGCGGCTTTGGCTACATTTCTCTATCCGACGCCATCCGCAAATGGCTAGCGAGCCAGGGCCGCGACGCCAGCCGCGACAACCTCATCCAAGGCGGCCGCCAGTTGCGCGCCGAAGGGGGCCCCGGCGTCCTGGCCGACCACACCTTGGCAGTCCTGCAACCTGGGCTGGATTTTGCCGTCGACAGCGTGCGCAACCCTGCAGAAGTCTTGGTGTTACGCGGGCGACCCGATTTTCTCCTGCTTGATGTCCGCGCGGCCGAAGCGGTGCGATTTGCCCGCCTGACCGCCCGCGCTAGGCAAGGAGATGCCCAAAGTTTCGCAGAGTTCCAACGCCAGGAACGCGCCGAACTGGACAGCACTGACCCGGTAGCCCAACAGCTTATTTCTACAGCGAAAATGGCAGATGCGGTGATTGACAATGATGGCGACCAAGCAGACCTCGACCGCGCACTCACCGTGGCCCTGGCGCAGTGGCAGGCGACCTTGAGCGCTGGCCCGTGGCCACGCCGTGAGACTCCGTAGGCTCAGTGCCCCGGCCGACGTCGCAACACGTTGACCAGACAGCCAATAGTGCCGTGATGGCGCCACAGGCCCGCCACCGGAATCGGCACGACGATGAACCCTTGGGCGCGCCAAGCGGCCTGTCCAGCGGCGTCAAGCCTTTGCAAGACCGCCTCGGCTTTGCCAGCCGTGCCTGCGTATTGCGGCAGAAAGACTGTCTTTTTTCCGTCTTGCGTCTGAACTACCGCATTGGTATAGGTCAGGTAGGTCCGTTGCTCAAAGGCCACCACCGGCACCCGCGTGACCAGCAGGCCATTGCCCCGCAATTGCTCAGCAACTCGGTCAAATTGAGCCTGGGTTTGGGTCGACTCATCGGCCAGCAGGGGCGCCTCAGTCTCGACCCCCAAATCGCCCGGCTGCCAGGCGGCCCCCGTCAGTGTTTGCGCCAGGCGCGGGTCCCCCACCAAGGCCTGCCCGGGCCCCGTCTGCATCCAGTACATGGCCATGTGGTAACCCGGCACATCGCCAGGCTTTTCACCGATCATCTTGGCTGGTCGGCCGGTCCACAACGTCAACGCCTTGGCCAGTTCCTGCGGCGTGCCAAAGCCGTGATCACTGTTGCGACTGAGCAAGTTGGCGTCGAACCACACCGCGTCCGCCGTCAAGAGCAAGTCACCGCCGTCAAAGTTCAGGGGCAAGGGCACCATCCGCACCATTGCGCGGGTTTTCCCAAGAATTTGCGTTGCTTGCCAATCGTTGCTGCGCTCCTCCCAGCCCGGCTGCGGTGCGGGCGGGGTCAGCAAAGCCAGGTCGGCATCGCGCGGCTGCACGGCCAAGGCTCGGTCGCGCGTCCAGGGCGTCAGGGGCCCAGGAACTTCAAGAATATGAAGGTGTTTGCCTAGGCGTTCGACCAAGCCCTGCGTTTGCAGAAAAGCATCCAGCGCCAAGCGGTCAGGCCCGGAGGCTACGGTGAGACGCACCTCCGTATCAGCTGGAATTGCCTTGAGAAATGCAGCCTGCGCCGGCCCGGCAATGGCCTCGGACTCTGCGGTGTACTGCAGCCAGACTTCGGCCAGCGCGCCTGCTTGCTCCGCAACAGCCTGACCGGGCTCCAGGGGGGAAATAGGCCCTTGATTCTGAGGCCTTTGGCTCCAAGCCAGCACCAGGACCACGCCAAGCACAGCGGCCAGAACAGCGCCGACGATAGGCAGCCACGCGCGCATCGGAGCCCTCCCCTGCAGACATTGCCGTTACGGAACCTGGGCGCGCTGGGCAGTTTGCCCCAATTCTTGCACAGTTGGCAACTGCGGCGGCGGGGGCGACGGCTGGTCCCGGGCCTGAGCCTGGGGCGCGGGAATCGGTGTCGGCGGAGCAGCCACGACCCGCGCCGGCGGCGGCGCACTCGGGGGCGAGTCGAAGAGATCGGCCAGTGAATCCAAATCGATTGCACCTAGTTGCACTGCCATCTTCTTGCCTGGACCGAAGGGGGCGCGCCCCAGACCGACCGTGACGGGCAGCGGCTCATTGGGACGGTGCACGGCGACCATCACCGTCGCGCGAGGCTGAACCTTGGCCGTAGCAGCCATGATTCGTCCTTTCGGCACAGGCAGTTGCGCCTTGCCCTTGCCCTTAGCCGCCACGTGAATCGTCACCGCCTGATGAAAGCGAACCACGGGCGGGGCCGGCATTCTCGACATACCACCGCCACGAAATTCTGCAACGTCAACGAGGGCTTCCACGTCTTCGTCTTGGTCGGTCGGATTGTCGACCTCGACCTGGGCGGACCAACCCGAGGGAGACTGGGCATCCTTGACCAACTTGCCTTGGGCGCGCACCCGCAGCGGTGTCGCCGCAGCCACGCGGGCTTGGGTCGCAGTGCCGGTGGGGTCGTCATCGGCATCGACAAAGGCCGGCGCGCATAGGGTCGAGACCGCACACAAGCTCGCCAAACTAGACGTCAATGTGCGGTGCAGCAGGGGGTGGGAATTCTTCGTTGCCATGGCGACCTCCGGCGGACAACGTGCCGCCTCACCTCTTGGACGCCCATGTGCAGCCGCCGATCTATCCGCCCACAAAATGGCCGGACAACGCCCCGCCCTATTGATATGAAACTATTTATTGACCAGACAGCGCCGCAACGGACAGTTGCGGTTGCCAGCGCTAGAGGCGGCATCGATACTCGTCCGGCAGACCGCTGGTTGCAGGCGCAGTCGCCAACACGCCATGGGCAAATGTACAGGAGATCTTTGCATGAAAACCGCTAGTTTTCGGGTGATTGCCTGCCTGACGATGCTTGGCATGTCGGGGGCCATGCCGGCCGCTCAGGCTTGGGACGGACCGCCACCGCCCGTGCAGACGAGCCATCCGCCCACCGTCCTGCGCCACGGTACCTTGTGGACGGCGACGGGCGAGGTCTTGGTCGACACTGATATCACCCTACAAGACCGCAAGATTCTTGCTATCGGTAAGAATCTTCCCCTACCGGCCCAGGGAATTGAAGTGGATGTCCGCGGCAAGATCGTGACGCCAGGCCTAGTGGATATGCATTCACATCTCGGGGTTTACGCGGCGCCCCAGGTGCGGGCGAACGCCGATGGCAATGAGATGACGGCGCCGACAACGCCCGCCGTGCGCGCCTTGGACGCCTTTGACCCAGAAGATCCTGCGATTGCAAGGGCTTTGGCCGGAGGTGTCACCACCGCGCTGATCCTGCCCGGCAGCGGCAACGTCGTAGGCGGTCAGGCATTTTACGCTAAATTATATGGACATACCGTCGCCGACATGGCGATAGCCAACCCGCCGCGGGCGATGAAGTGGGCCATGGGCGAGAACCCCAAGAGGGTCTACGGAGGCCGGTCGCAAATGCCGATGTCGCGCATGGGCCACGGCTGGATTTTGCGCAAACTGCTGATGGATGCAAAGGAAATCAAGGACCAGCAAGACGCCTGGGACCACAACGCCAGCCACGTGGGTGCTCGCCCTGCGCGGGGTGAATTGGAGCCGATCATCGCGCTGTTGCGGGGCGAAGTGCTGCTGCAGGTGCACTGCTATGAAGTGCACGACATCGAGACACTGCTGCGCATTGCCGACGAATTCCACTTTCAAGTCGCGGCGATCCACCACGCGCTCGAGGCGTGGAAGGTGCCCCGCTTGCTGGTCGACCACCATGTAGGCGTCGCGACCTTTGCCGACCTTTGGGGCTACAAGATGGAGGCCTATGACGCCAGCACACAAGGCCCCAAGATTCTTCATGAATCCGGCGTCACCCTGGCCCTCAAGACCGATCACCCAGTGATCGACGCCCAGTACCTCATCCATGAAGCGCAAAAGGCGCATTTCTATGGCCTTTCTCAACAAGCGGCCCTGCAAGCTGTCACCCGCAATCCGGCAAAGCTCATCGGTTTAGCCAACCGCATCGGCACGTTGGAGGTCGGCAAGGAAGCGGACGTGCTGGTCTGGCCGACCTCGCCCCTGCAACTGGCGGCGCAGCCGGAGCGCGTCTTTGTCGGCGGCGTGCAGGTCGTGGGCGATGGCCAAAACAAGCAGTCGGCCTATGCGGGCCCCGCCCATCCGACCGGCCATGTGTGCGGTTGTGAGGACTAGAATGACCAATCTATTCGTCGTAAAATCAATGGTTTTACTCGTTGGTATACAACTGGGTGCCAATGCCTGGGCCGCGCCGCCCCTGCTCATCACCCACGCCCGCGTTTGGACGCTGGACCGCAGTCGCCAAGACTTGGACGAGCGTCTTGATGCCCAAATCCTTGTTACTGAAGGGAAAATTGCCTGCGTATCGGCGTCGCAGCAGCGTTGCCCTCAGCCTTCTGACGCACAAATCTATGATGCGCAAGGGCAAATCGTCTTGCCGGGCCTCATCGAAAGCCTAGCGCGCATTGGCCAAGTCGAGGTCGATGCCGAAGAAAGCAGTCACGATGGGGTGGCCGCCAAGAGCTCGAACAACGCGCAAATTCAAGCGATTGATGGTCTTACTTTGCATTCGCGCGCGGTCGAGGCGGCGCGGCAGGGCGGTGTCACCGTGAGCATCGCTCGGCCCCTGGGCGCGGCCCTGATTGCCGGCAGCAGCGTGGCGTTTTGGACGCGTGACGGGCCCGTGGACGAGGTGGTCGTCAAGAACGCCTTGGCCATACACGTCAATTTGGGCGAAGAGGCCAAACAGGACTTGGCCGGTGTGGGCGCGCGCTCGGGGCAGATCGCGTTGCTGCGCACCATCTTGCAGCAGGTGGGGCGGCTCTACAGCGCCGACCATGGCAAAAAGCCGAAAGAAGCCGCGGAGAAAGAAAGCCTCGAGCGTCTGCGCGATGACCCCGCCGTGCAGGCCTTGCGCACGGCCCTGGAAGCAGGTCTGCCTCTGGTGGTTCATGCCCACCATGCCGAGGATATTCTTGCGGTTCTGCGGCTCAAGGACCTATGGACTCCGGGCCTGATGATCGCCGGTGGCGCCGAGGCCCATGCTGTGGCCCGACAGTTGGCCAAAGCCAAGGTCCCCGTGCTGCTGGGGCCAGTGCGGGTAGCTCCCTATCAATTCGCGCTGTTACGAGCAGATGTCCACGCGGCCGGCGTGTTGCAGCGGGCAGGGGTCGTCGTGGCCTTGGCGACTGCCGATACCCACCAGGCGCGAAACTTGCGCTGGGAGGCGGGCTTTGCGGTCGCCGCGGGCCTGGATCACGATGCTGCGGTCGCTGCCCTGACGCGGGTCCCGGCCAATCTGTGGCATCTGCCCCCTGGCGTCGGCGAGATTCGCGTGGGTACCACCGCCAATCTCCTGGTTTTTGACGGCGATCCGCTGACCTTCGAGGGTCATCTGCGTCTGCTGCTGGTTGGGGAATCGCAAACGCGAGATCCCAAACAGAATTAGACAGTTCCTGGCGTTTCAGCCTCTGGGAGCGGCGGACTCGGTGTCAGCGCTTCGACGTCATCAAAGCGGCCCATGTCAATGCTGCGACGACCATCCGGTGCGGTAAGGAATGTGTCAACAAGCCTATGATTCCAAAGAATATCCGTCAGAGAATAGTTGTTGCGGGCATGGACGGGTTGAGCCATCGTCTCATCGAGACCGGTCAGCACGGCCACCAGACCCGCATCCTGAGTCCGGAGCTTTTCGAGGTTGGGACCAAAAAGCGGTGAATTCTCGTCGATTTCGTGCATAACGGTCCACGTCAGCGCAAAGGCGATATTTTGGGCGCGAACCAGGGGTAAATCTGCGAAACGACGCATCGTTTCGGCTTCCAGGGTTCGTTCGTCTCGGACCAGCGCGACTTGCATGCGCGCCTCGACAATGCGATTGCCGCGGGCATTGGCGACGCGAAACATCAGCATCGGTACGCCATTGCGCGGCGCGACCACCGCAAATTTGCTGAACATCACCCGGGCCGTGGGCCGCGAGAACTTGGCGAACATCAGGCCAGTGGACAATGCCGTAAACAACACGCCTGCAAACGCTTGAATTGTAACAAGAATATGTGAAAGCGTCGAATGAGGCGACATCACGCCGTAACCGATGGTCGCTAAGGTCTGGACTGAAAAGAAGAACGCGTCGGCGAAGGAGTCGGGGTCGGCATGGTCGATGCTGCCGCGGTCGAGCCAGTAGCCGACGGCAAACACGGCGTTCAAGGCTAGGTAGAAGCTGATCATCAAAGCGAAAAGCTGCGGCCACGACGCCACCAGCAGCTGATGGTACAAGTCCGAGAGGGGCCGCGCCGGCAAGCCGATGATGTCAAAAGAAGTCGCCGAGCCATCGGGACGTCTCTGCTTGACCTGCAGTCGCGCTGGACGGCCATGACGCGCTGGATGACGCTGAATTTCCGTTGTTTTTCGATGCTTCCGCTCTGCCACACCCGCCCCCTGCCGCGCCGATGCCGGGCGCGTTCCGCCCAGACGATTACGTCAAACCCGAAGTTCCTTGCGGGTTCGAGGTACAGTGTTTGCTTCTAGTTTCAAGGGGGCACGCCGCCCCTCGCCCGCGGGTGCGGGCTCACGCCTGCGTTCGGCCGAGTCCCCGGCTGCAAAGTCCATGGCGCCCTGCGCTTGCCGTTAACCCGGAAAGGACTTTGGCTTACGTGGACTAGGCGGCCCATACTACGCGATTGCGCGGCCAACGCGAACGTGGCGCGATCGCAGCCGATCGGCCCTTTGGGGACTAGCGCAACCCTGGGATGGACCTGCACCGTTGGCCAACTGCGGCGCAAGACCTTGCAAAGGCAAAGGAAGCCTTAACTTGCAAGATCAGGACTGATTTGGTCTGCATTTGTGACTCGGCCAAGAACATTGCCAGCACCGGCAATCGCGGTTACGGTTGGCGCACCTCGCTGAGCACGACCAGAGGGTTGGCAGCCAAACCAGCGAAAAACCGATAGAAATAAGCGGGTTCAGGCCCGCCGGAGGACATCATGCAGCATTCCACCAGCAGTCGTCGTGAGTTCTTGACCCGCCTTGGCATTGGTGCCGTGGTCGTTGGTGCCGGTGCAGCCATGGCCGCATGCGGCAAGAAGGAAGGCGGCGACGGCGGCGCGTGCAGCGATGTCAGCGGTCTGGCCGAAGCCGACAAGGCAACCCGTTTGAACAACAAATACCTGGAGAAGTCAGCCACGGCGGGTAAGCAGTGCTCCGGCTGTGCGCTATTCCAGGCCCCGGCAGCCGGCGCCAAGTGCGCGACATGTCAAGTGGTCAAGGGCCCGATTTCCCCCGAAGGCTACTGCAACCTGTTCGCGGCCAAGCCGGCCTAACCGACAGCGCAAGGCGAATTTCCGAGCCGGATCCGGTCCTTAGGGGCCGCGGTCCGGTTTGGCATTTTTGCGCCTATGTTCAGCGATATCAGCGTCTCATGGCCCAGAATCTGGCAAGCTGGGGCGTCTACGGCGCCTACCCCGCGCTCACTGGCAGCACCTGTACACGCAGAGACTGCATACGCGCGCAGGGAAAATCGACGCTCGGCTCTACCGCAATCATCTTGCCCACTTGGCGCCCTGCTTGCTGCAGGCCCTGACGGACGGCGTCCGCCAACTGTCGCTGATCAAAGCCGGTATGGTTGGCGCAGCACAGCAGCCAAGCTTGACCTTGACCCAAGACCTGGGCCACAGCCTGCACCAAGGCCGGGTAGTCCCTCTGCACGCGAAAGGCCTTGCCCTTGACCGTGGAAAAGCTAGGCGGATCAAGGACAATCAAATCAAAGCGCGTGCCACGCTTTTGCAGACGCGGCAGCCAGAACCAAACGTCGCCGCCTAGGAACTGATGCGCCGTGCTGTCTTGAATCCCATTGAGCGCTAGGTTGGCGCGTCCTTGAGCCAAGGCCTGCGGATTGGCGTCGATGCTCACCGTCTGCGCCGCCCCACCGACCGCCGCCGCCGCTGTGAAACCACAGGTATAGGCAAAGGTATTGAGCACAGTCCTGCCCTTGGCCATGCGCCGCAGCCACGCCCGATTGGCGCGTTGGTCCAGGTAAAGACCCGTGCCCAGGCCCTGGCCGAGGTGGACGCCGAAGCGGATGCCGTTTTCCAAAATCTCGCGTCGTGCAGCACCCTTGCCCCAGATCGGCTCGGCCGGAGTCAAACCCAACTGGGAAGCATCGGCCACGCTGCTGGCGCGCTGGGGGCGGAGCTTGAGAAAGACCGCGTCGGCCCCCACGGCCAGCGCCGCCAGTTTTGCCTGCGCCACCGCACTGTCCCGGGCCCGGCGAATCGCAGAAGGGTTGCTTTGTGATGACAAATCAAGCACTTCATTCCACACCAAGGCACCCGCATACCAATCTATGGCCAGGGCCTGGCCAGCACTATCGAGCATACGCAGCGCCGTCGTTCCTGGATCCTGAATCACATTGAAACGCCTACGCAATGCTGCCTCAAGCCGGGCTTGCAGCGGTCGTTGGTCTGCTCCCTGCAACCAACCCTTGAGTTCGGGCGAAATAGGCATTTGTGCTTCAACATCAAGACCTTGAATGGCGATTCGCTGCAGCAGCAACTGCGCGCGTCCTGGCGTCGGCCGGGGGTCCTCGGCGGGCGTGCCGATCGGTTCGTCGACCAGCCAGCCAGGCTGCAGTCCTGCCTCGCGAAGAAGCGCTAATAAATCAATACTTGGACCGCTATTGTACTTCAGGGTCATCAGGGTGCGCGGCCCGAGACGCTGCTCATGCACGGCCTGCACGTGGTTTGCCTTGAAAAGGCGCCGCAAATGACTGTGGGCGGCGGCAATTTGCCCCGGGGTATGCACCGCCAAAACGACGACAACCTGTATTTTTCCCTGTTCTTCCAGCTCTTTGGCCAATTTGCGCGCGTGGGTCGTCCGCGCCAGCACGGTCACACCCGAGGCCGCTTGGCGCAGGGGCCAATGATGCCAAGCCCCTAAAGCTAAAGGAGAAAAAACCTCTTGCAGTTCCGCGATCGACTCCAGAGACTGCCGCTGCAAACCTAGCCGGTACGCCAAATCGTTGCGCACGGTCGCCGCCTCCGCCACCGGCGTAAAAGAGTCGATGCCGTCGGGCTTGGCAAAGATCAGCCAATCCTTTGTTTCTGCAAGCAAAATGCCGTCAGGCAGGGGCTGACACAGAGGCCTTTGGCCGGCGAAGTCCGCCGGGAACGCTTGTACTTCCAACATCTTCGACCATCCCACCGCGCTGCGCCTGGGCAGACGCGCGATTACACAGCTCTGTCTTGCAATCATGTTATGATACAAGCCGTTGTCGGCCCGCAGACCGATCATCTGCCGCCATGAGACGTGCTAAGGCACCGGCCTGGGCCCATGGGCGACGCTGTCCAGACGCCCACGCTGCAAAAGACGACCAACCGCACGCATCACCGAGGAATCCGATGCTAGATTAACCACTTCGGCCAGAGGTACCCAACGCACAGCCTGGGCATCCGACCCCGCCTGCACCGTCCACGTGGCCGCGCGCCACAGCATGCGCACGTCAAAATGCAGGTGCGCCGGTTCACCCTTGTGCGGGGGAATCTGATGAATATCCAAGTCAAACAGACCGCCGTCGTCCAGAGGCATCAGTTCAGTTAGCCCGACTTCCTCCGCCACTTCGCGCCGCGCAGCCGCATCGATCGAGGCATCTTCGGGCTCAACATGGCCCCCAGGCTGCAGCCAGCGGTTGAGTTTTGCGTGCCAAATCAAGAGGATCGCCTGATCATCGGGGGACAGCACGAAGCTCGAAGCCGTGATATGTCCGGGCGTCCACTGCTGACGGGCCAGCGGTTCAGGCGTCTCGCGCAAAAGGCACAGCATCTCATCGCGATAGCCCTGCTGCCCTAGGTCCGACCCCTGCAGTTGCTGCAGCCGCTCACACAAATCTGCTATCCGTTTAGGCAGTTGCTGCATCAGGTCCCCGAGGAAGCGCGGGTGCTGACGCCGGCTCCCCACCACGACAAGCCGGCGGGCACCGGGAAGCTGGCGGCGGAGGCCTTGCCGGTCTTGATGTCGACCTGGTAGACATTGCCGTCCGCAGAAAAGCCATAGAACTTCTGCTGATACCAGGCAAAGCCCCACAAGTCGCTCACGCCGGTGTCGCCAATCAGCGTCGCCTTGCCGGTCTTGGGGTCGATGCTGGCCAGCGCGTCCGTTCCGCCAAAGACGCTGGCCTTGACAGTGGCAAAAGTACCGATTCCTTCAACGGAAAATGCGTCGCCGCTGGAAGTGTAGCTGCCGTAATAACCTAAGTTGGAGACGTTGGCCGTGTTGCCGTTGACGGTGATGAGGTTCCAGCTGCCGTCATTGCCGATGCCGATGAGGCTCGCGGACGTGGCGGAGAGGGTGCCCTTGGGCACGAAGGTGAGGCCGTTGAACGAGGTCGGCAGCGAGGCAAGCCATTGACATTTTGCCGTATTCTTGTCGCACTGGAAGACGTCGTTGAAGGTCACGCCGAACATGGTGCCGTTGTCGTCCAGGGCGATGTCGGTCATCTGCCCGCCGTTGAGGTTGAAGGTGAAATCGCCGATCAGGGAAAAGCCGCTCGGGTCCAGGCGATACAGCGTGCTCGACGTGTGTGCGTATAAGGTTCCAAGACCATTGGACAATCCAGCCCCGGAGTCCGCTGCGCTGCCGCTGTCTGCGTTGGGGTCTAGGCCGCTGTCGGGCCCGGTGTCGATGTCGTCCGCCGCAGCATCGACGACGCCTGTGTCGACGACGACGACGCTGTCCTCGCCACCGCCAGAGTCGACAGGAACAACGGAAATCGGCCCGGAATCAGAGCCTTGGCCATCATTGGCCGAAGCTGCATCGCCGAGCGCCGAGCCATCCGCCGTCGCCGCGCTGGCATCGGTGGCCGCCGCTGTGCCGTCTTGGGCTGAGCCATCTGCGCCAGATACATCGCCTTTTGCAGCACTGCTCAGGTTCGCGCCAGTCGTAGAGGACGTGCTGGAGCAGGCCGCGACCGCCAGCATCGCGAAAATTGCGAGAAAAAGCCTTGATTTCATACCCTTTCCTCCAATGCCTCAGCCTCGTGCCAACCAATCGTGCAACGGCGCGAAATAATAGTCGATCCACCCCTGACAATAGCGATCGGCTTGCCCCTCCGGAATCTGCGTGTGGTGCAGGGTCAGCAGCGTGCCTTCCGCCACGGCCTGCAACTCGATCGTCACCATGGAGTCGGCTGAGCCCGCTGGAAACTCTGACGTTCTCCACGCTTGCACAATCGTCTTCCCCGGTTCTAGCGTCAGATGGCGGCCTTCAATGTAGCCATCCCAGGACGTAAATCGCTCGCCAGGTCGCGCCTCACCAGTCGCTGCAGAACCGGTGAATTGCGCATGATCTCGGGGGTCTACCCAGGCCGTATACAAGGCAATTGGCGTGGCCGCAAAGGTTTCCGTCAGGGTGAATTGGTTCATGAACTCCTCCAGTTGCCCGGGTTTGCGCCTCTGTGGCCGCGCACCTAACCACTGGCGCAGGATGCCAGAAGCGCAGGACTTTGTCGCGGGGACTCGGCAGCGCTGGCACGACGGCTGTACAAGTCGTGCTGCTATGGCCAACAGCGAAGAAGGCATCAACAACCGATTGAATTAACAACCTTTGCCCCAATGATTTGACGGCAACCAAGCCGGCAGTGCATCTTGGGACCATGCGCCACCGCCTCCAACTCCCGACGCTCGCCCCTTGGTTCATGGTGCTGAGCCTGCTCGCCTGCCAGGAACAGATCATCCGCAAAGTGGTGATTGTTCCCTGTAATTCGAGCGATATCCAAGCCACTGTGACGGACGCAAGCGCGGGCAATGACCTTGTGCAAACCTCAGCGGCGGATGCGGACGCCCAGGCCAGTCCCGACTCAGACGCTGGTGCCCTTGCTGCCGAGGTGACGCCCGCCGAACCCATGGTTGCGACAGGGCAATTCACCGTGGTGGCCGATCCATTGACCCTACAAATGCCACTGGACCCGGGCATTGAGAAGTCCAAGGTTCCCCGCGATAACGCAGGCGTTTTCTTTGATTACGACAGCGATGGCCTGTGGGACGTAGCCATGACCGATGGCCTTCACCAGGTGTGGATTGCCCATGGCACCGGGCCGTGGCAGTGGAGTCCAACGCTGGTGCTGAGTACCGCCGCGCCGGGCCTGACGACCTTGGCCCCCATCGACCTGAGCGGTCAAGGCAAGATCGGCCTAGCAGTCGGCGGTAGTTCATTGATCTTACTGGTACAAAATGCCCAAGGGCAGTGGCAGGATCAGGCCAAGCTCCGCGGCTTTGTCGACGCCATTTCCGGCGGCGATCAGGCGGTGGTCGCGACCGATGTCGACGAGGACGGCCTGCAAGACCTCTTGGTGACTCGCTTTGCCTGCGGTCCGACCAGTCAAATGCTGGCCTTTGTCAACCAGGGCGATGGCACCTTTGTCGAGTCGAGCGCCGATCTCGGTCTCGATCAGAAGGCAACCCTTTGGAATGCTTTGCCTACTGACATGGACGGCGACGGCCATACCGACCTGCTGACCATGGTCGAAGGCTGTGACCCCCAAAGTGGCAATGCCTATCTGCATAACCGTGGGCCCGTGGCGGGAAAACGCTATGAACGCCTGGTGTTGCCTCCCGCCTTTTTGCAGCAAGGCTCGGTCAATTCGTCGCCGATGGGCGGGGCCGTGGCGGATTTCAATGGCGATGGCTTGCTCGACCTCATCCTGTCAGGCATCGGCTTGCGCGACTTGAGGTCGATGCTCGGCTCGATGAAGCCACCGGTGGCGATTGGCGACGTGTCAACCCAAGACCTGAAATCCTATCAGCAATCAGCAACTCAGCTCTTTGTGCGTCAGCCCTCCGGCGCCTTGCAGCCAGACGGTGCCGACGCGGGCATCATCCGGCCTCTGTCCAAAACCGGTTTGACGATGGTGAGTTGGTCGACCCTGCCCCTGGACTTTGACGCCGATGGGCACCTCGACCTTTTCCTGAGCCATGCCTATGACTACGGCGCCTTTGTACTCGCCGATGAAGGCGGCACCCGCCCTGTGCTGTTTCGCAACCAAGGCAACGGCACTTTCCTTGACGTTTCAAAGACTTTAGGTCTTCCGGACCAGCATATCGGCCGGGCACTCGCTGCGGCAGACGTCGATGCGGACGGCGACCTAGACCTGCTGATCGGCGGTGAAAATGACCTGCCGCTGTGGCTGCGCAATGATGTCGTCCACGGCGGGCAGGTGCTGCACGTACGGCTTGTCGGGCAATTGAGCAATCATTTTGGCCTGCAAGCGCGGGTCAAACTGCAGACCAGTCAGCGGATCTTGCTGGCGCAGATGGGGGGCTACGCGCCCTCGCACACTACCGACGTGCCGGACGTCGCCCTGACATTGCGCAAGGGCGAACTCGCGAAAACCATTGAAATCACTTGGCCTTCTGGGTACGTGCAGAAGGTGGATTGGCCGAGCGCCACCTCGCTGCTAACGGTAGCAGAGCCGGTCCTGCTGCAAGTCTCGGCAAGGAAAGTGCTATTGGGGCAGACGGTGGTCGTGACGGCGCGAACCTTTGACAGCAGCGCCACGCCGACGCCGCAGGTGGTGCCGCAAATCGAGGTGTCCATCGGCAGCAAAGGCGGAAATTCTGCTGACTTAGTGGGCACTTGGCTCGGGCCGCAGAGTTGCACGGCCGGCACTTGCACGCGCACCTGGCAGGCACCGAACAGCGGCGGCGGCTTTGTCGCCTTGGCCGTCACGGTCAATGGTAAGCCATGGAATGTACAGCCGATTCTTCGCTGGAGTTCCGGCAACTAGTGCCTCGCTGACAGCGCCAACCAAGCAGTCCAATACCTCAAGCCCGAAGTTCCTTCGGGGTCCGCGATACTGCGTTTGCTTGTAGTTTCCTAGGGGGCCCGCGGCTCCTCGCCTGCATTCGGCCGCGGCCTTGGCTGAAAGTCCACAACTCCGAGTGCTTTCCCGTGACCTGGAAGGCACTTAGGGTTACGTGGACTAGCCTTCGGCGTACTGCGTGCGGTTGTTGCAGCCCTGGGGGCAGCGCCAGCAGGCACTACGGCGATCTTCAAAGGCATTGGCGTCCACGTAGTCGTCTAGGCAGCGCTGGATGGTCAGCTTGCGGCGGCGCGGACGGCAGTAAAACTCATGAGCCGGCGAAATGCGTTCAGCCCGTTCCTTGCGCAACTGTTGAATTTCTAAAAGCGTCATCGTGTACCTCAGCCAGCCATGATCAACAACATCGCCGGTGCGCCAACCGGCCGTGGTGGAAGCTGCCGCCGTGGCAGTTTCGCGCGTTCTTGCTGTCCAACTGCAGTCCGTCCGCGGATTTGCAGTGCAATTCCAAGGATCCGACAGCGCCGCACGGGCACGCCCAAATGGGCGCTGTCGGCCGTCCAGAGCACGCGGACAGGGAAGGCCTGCGTCGCGCCGCGCATATTCACCCGTATCGGCGGGTACTTGGATGCGCATGTGCAGTTGAGGTTGCACAGCCGTGGACAGGTGGTCGGTCCGTCAAATAGGACCGAACCAGTCCTATTTACTATTTAGGACCAAAATGGTCCGTTGTCAAGTCGGTCCGGGGCCCGAATCCCCCCTGCCGTGGAGCGAAGTCGCGCCAGGCGGTCACCGGCCAGGGCTCGCTGATTTGCGGAGCGATGCGTTACATCAATGAAAACAAAACGCTGCCCCAGGGACATCCACCGGTGGAGCGGGAATTCGTCCGCCTCGGTCGCCGGTCGGGTCAGGGCTCCTGCTGATCGACGGGGAACCTGCCTAGTCGATCGGCGAGCACACAGCACAAGGGCTCCACGCGCAAAAACTGCACAGGAACGCAGACCTACAGCGTACAATCTTGCGTCGATCGGCCATCCCACGTACGTTCACGCAGGAGGAGAACACTGTGTTCAAGGTATGTCGCAAATCGGAGTACGCCTTACTGTCGGTGCAAGTCATGGCGCTGCGGACAGGCGATTCCCTTGTTTCGGTCGCGGAGTTGGCGGCGTCCGAAGGCATTCCGCCGGATATTTTGGCCAAGGTCCTGCAAACCCTCAAACGCACTGGTATTCTCCTTGCGAGCAAAGGGGCTGGCGGCGGCTATCGACTGGCTCACCCACTCAGTGAGATTCGCTTTCTCGACGTCGTACGGCCCTTTGAAGAACACATGGCCGTGGCCACATGCCAGAACCGGACAGCACTACCCTGCGAAAGAATGGACTTTTGCCGACTGCGCGATCCCATGTCCGTGCTCAATTCCTTCGTCATGCGCCAAGTGGACACGCTGACCATGGCGCAGTTTCTCGCCCCGGTCCTGGCCGCCCATGGCAAGGCGATCGGTTCGCCGCCGATCGAGGCGAGCATTGGCGCCAACCCCGCTGAGCGCCGATCGGTGGATTCCACAGGCGTTGGCCGGTCCGAACGCAGCGCTTAGCATCGATTTTTCCATCCCCAAGCTCTCGACGATCCCCGGCCGCCCGGGCTTCTGCGTGTCACCGAAGTTCGCCGCCGGGGCCTCAGCTGCGTCGTCGCGGCCGACCGCTTGACAGGTCGCAGCAATCCACCTACGGTTATGAGTTACGGTCTCGGCCGTAATCTCCGGGGGGGGAAAGCCATGCAGTCCAAGCATTCTGTGTCTTTGTGCCGCAGTTTTCGCATGATGGTGCTGGCGTGGGCGGGACTTCTCCCCGCGACCGCTGCATGGGCGACAACGGGCAGCGTGACCCTGACACCGACCGCAGACGCTCGCGTGCAACAAGCCAATACGAAAACGAATTATGGCTCAGCCTACCTAGCAACGGTCGGCGGTACCGGCAAGCAGTTGCAAACCTACCTCCAATTCAACGTCAGCGGCGCGGCTTTCCCTTTAGCAACTGCCAAGTTACGTCTGTACGCTACCACTGCAACCACCGACGGCCCGGCGGTCTACAAGACAGCCTCCACCTGGACGGAGACCGCCCTGACCTGGAGCAATGCCCCCGCCATCAGCGGCAGTGCCAGCGATGACAAGGCTGCAATTGTGAAGAACACCTGGGTCGAATTTGACGTCAAGGCGCTCGTGGCCGCCAACGGCGCTATCGCCTTTAATCTTCAGCAACCGGGCACGACTGAAGTGGATTTTCAGTCGCGCGAACAGACCAACCGCCCTCAACTGGTCTTGACCTGGGACACCGCGTGCACGGGCAAAGCCGAGGGCGCTAGTTGCAACGACGGATCTGCCTGTACTTCTGCGGATGTGTGCCGGGCGGGCGTCTGCACGGGCACGGCCGTCAACTGCAATGACGCCAACGCGTGCACGACCGATTCATGCAACATGACAAGCGGTTGTCAGCACGTTGCTGTCAGTGGCAGCTGCGACCTCGATGCCAGCGTCTGCACGGCGGATAGTTGCGTCGCCGGAATCTGCAGCGCCGGGCCAGCTACGGTCTGCAACGACAAAGATCCTTGCACAGCCGATACTTGCAGCCCCACGTCGGGAGGCTGCGTCTATACGCCCATCGCTGGGTGCCAAAATGACGTACTGGTCGCGCGCGGCGCAGTTTGGCGCTACTTGGCCAATGGCACGACCCCTGCAAGCACATGGACCACAACCGCTTTTTCTGATTCAGCTTGGCCCGCAGGGTATGGCGAACTCGGCTACGGTCTCACCGGCCAAACCACGACCATCCCTTACGGCAGCAGCGCCAGCGCAAAGTACATCACGACCTATTTCCGCCATAGTTTCAACGTGACCAACCCCGCCAACTACCCCGCGGTGGCGATTTCCTGCAAGGCCAATGACGGTGTCATCGTCTACCTCAACGGCACCGAGATCTACCGCAATGACATGGCCTATGGCGCGGTCACCGGCACGCAGACAGCAAACAGCATTAATACCGATTTAACCTATCAAATCGCGTACATCAATCCGGCCTTGCTCCTCACCGGCAGCAACGTGATTGCCGCCGAAGTGCACCAAGTCAGCGGGAGCAGCCCGGACCTGGCCTTTGACCTTGATTTGACACGCAAATGCCCTCTGCTGATTGGCGATCCGGCCAACGAGGCGGTCGAAAGCAAATGCGACGGTTTAGACAATGATTGCGACGGCTTAACCGACGTCCTGCTCCCCATAGCCACCAATGCGTGCACCACCGGCGCGCCGGGCACCTGCGGCAGCGGTTTTGCAACATGCTCAGGCGGGGTCAAGACCTGTTTGACACCGCCGCCCATTGCGGAAACAAGCGACGGAAAAGACAATGATTGCAATGGAATTACCGATGACGCTGTCGCCGGTTCTGCCACGCCCATCCGCGTAAAGGTCATGCTCGGCTGGAACATGGGGTCGGATGCGCCCGCGGTCAATGCGGCGGCGGTCGAGATGCTCGGCGTGGTCGGCGCGCCTTTTTACACGACCAATACCACCACGGCGACGGTGATTGACGATTTTAACAATGGGTTCACCAACTTAGACCAGTACTCGCTGATCCTGATGCCGGGGTATTTGATCGGCCTGCAACTGAGCCAAACCCAGCTGATGGCGCTGCAAACCTGGGTTCAGGGCGGTGGCATCTTGGTCTGGGTTAAGCCTTCCATGACGCCGCTGCTCAATTTTGCTGGCATTACTGACACGGCGCAGCACCTCGATGGCGACCACATCGACGTCACGGCCAATGTGCCTGGGGCGCTGTACCTCGACAGCCTCGAAGAGCGCAACATCCATGTCAGCAATAATCCTACGATTTCGCCGACTGAGGTGTTTACCTACACCCTGGACCCGACCAGCGGCGCCACAGCCTTTGGTAACCTCAAGTATAATCAGACGAACTTGGGCCCCGCGATGGTGCGTCTTCCCATGGGCGCCGGTGCCATCTACACCTTGGGTTTTGACCCGCTGGGCTATAAGGATCCGAGATGCTACGTCAATTGCTTTGACCCAGGCCGCGACATTGGCGCGCAACTGCTGCGGGCGATCCTGCGCGAATCGACCCATGGCCACTACGCCGTCAAGCATCCGGTGCCGGGCGTGCAGGATGGCGTGGTGGTGCTCACCCACGACGTGGACGCGCCCGATGCGTACAACACCGACCCGTCTTGGGGCACCGCAGGCGCCCTGCAAATGGCGACGATGGAAACGGGCAAGGGCGTGCGGTCGACGTACTTCATGACCTCGGATTATGTAGCGAATTACTGGAACGCTTCGGTGGTGACGGCGCTGTGCAACCTGGGCGTCTGCCCTCAGGGTGGCCATTCGGTGCAGCACCTCAACATGACCAGTCTACCCCTGGGCGACTGCACCGTGACCAAGGCGAACTATGTGCCGAGTAGCCCGACCGAATGCGGCGAAACCGTCGTCAATCTGCAGATTTTGCAGGCGGCACTGCCGGCTGGGCAACCCAAGGTGCAGGCCTGGCGCGCACCGTACCTCGGCGTGCATGTCAACGCCTATGACGTCCTAGCGGCCCAAGGCGTTCAGTACGATGCCAGCTGGGGCCTGGGCGACATTCAGACCAACGCCATCGTGTCTGTGGCCCGTTTCCCCAGTGCCCAATGGAAGTTCCATGCGCAGCCGATGTGGATGTTCCCGCTCATCTTGGAAGACGGCATCGGCGGCGTGGATTCCAGCGGTGCCACGACCCGCGTCGAGCTACAGCGGGCCAACGAGCGCTGGTTCTTGACGAATTGGACCTATGTCACCTTGAACAACGCCGCCAACCACATGGTGACCACGCAACTGGTGCACCCGTCCTACGGCCTTGGCGTAGGCCCCGAGAACTTGGCGATCAAGGTCGAAGCAGTCGGCAAGTTCATCGACAAGATCAAGCCGCTCAGCGTCCTGCTGGAACAAGTGGTCAGCATGGGCGATTTCTGGAAAGCCCGTGATCCCGTGGCGTTGGTGGTCAATTACGATCCCGTGACGGGCTACAGCGGCACCGTAACTACGGGCGTGCTCCCTGCATCGCGACTTGTCCTCGAATTTGGCGATAATATCAAGACGTTTGCTATGGGTGGCCTCAGCGCCAGCACCATCGTCAACAACCGCGTCGCCTTGGGCAGTACGCTGGCCGCCAACACGACCTACAGCTTCACCGCAAAACCATAAACAATAACAAAGCCTAAGCGATTGGCAAACGTCCACTCGGTCTTGGGTAAGGGCCCTTGGCCACCCATTGGCACACAGGTCAACGGCAGGAAAAACCAAGGTCCCCCTTGAATTGCGCCGCGTCACGTGGCAAACTTCCGCCCCTCGCCGCAGCAATTGGCTCGCGGCGGGCGCAAAGCCTGGAAATCCGCAAACTTTGGCTGCAAAGCTCGAGGTTGTGCCAGAGGCGCCAAGCGGATCCGCAGCCCGGCCATGCCGGAACGCAGATTGACCAGAAAAACGTAGCGATTTCACATGGTTGCTGGAACAAGACCCCAGCCCGCGGTGACAATCACCGGATGCCACGTCAGGAGCAGTAGCGCGATGAGCGATTTGAACGACGGATTGAACCTCGACACCAACATCAAGCGCGGCGATCGGCCCCATCGGGCATCGGCCCGCAGCGTCGAATTCCGGCCCATCGAAGTGGCGGTACAGGACGGCAACGTCAACCGCGCGCTGTCGATGCTCAAGCGCAAGATGGCTTCCGAGGGGATTTACAAGGAGTTGCGCAAGCGCCGCTTCTTTGAGAAGCCCAGCGAAGAGAAGAAGCGCCGTGAGCGTGAAGCCGACCGCCGCCGCAAAAAGGCCGTGCGGGTCGCCCGCGAGCGGACCTAAGCCAAGGCTCAGCGCCGTTCACTGCACGTGCGGTGTGCGTCGCTACCTGCGCAGATTCGCCTGACTTTCAACGGAATTGCCCGACCGAACGCCAAGCATAGGCAGCCCTTGAGTTGCCATTGCCGATGCCGGTCAGATTGGCTACAGTCGTCAAGCGTCTGAAAGTCCAGTCAAAACAGCGAATTGCCGCAACACCTGCGAAGGCGCGTGGCCGCGCTCACTGGGGTGGTCGCCCACGCAGTGCTAGCCGGCTCAGTACTTGCCGGCCCAGTGCTATTGCCGATTTCCCGTTTCCGGTGGCTGGTTTGGGCTCGCCTGGGGGCCAACATCGCCACAGACGAGGTGCCGATGTTCTGCCAAAATTCGTCGCTCATTTCACCTAAGCCCTTGCTTTCCGCGGAGTTGTGCTTGGCGGCCCCGCGCCGACCAGGGCTGCGATCATGGCCGCTGACGTTGAGTCTGTGCCTGACCGCCGGGCTGCTGACCAACGCCATCCTGAGCAGTCCTGCGCAGGCCGCGCCCAAGAAGAAGGACAAGAAGCCCGCAGCCCAGGCGCCAGAAGACGCAGCCCAGCCAGCCACACCGGCTCCGCAAGCGGCTCAGCCCGCGCCTGCACCGCCGCCTCCTGCTCCTGCAGACACGGCGCCCGCCAAGTCCAAGTCCAAGCCCACTGAGCCCGCACCGGCCGCGCCGCAGGTCGAGCCACCCAGCGCCCCGGCCGCCAGCGGTTGGTCCGACCCTCGCCATGGCGATTCGCCGACGGCCAAGGTGGTGCCTACGCACCAAGGCGCAGGCGAAGCTCCCCATCTGCGTTACGGAAAGTCCTCGAATTGGGAGGGCTTCTTCCTGAACCTTAACGTCGGCTATGCCAACACGGGCGGCGTTGACGGCCCGACGATTCCTGAGCCCGATGGTGCCTCTGGCTTGACCAGCATGCGCCTAAGCAATCCCACGGCTTACGCCAAGGCCGTGACCACCAACCGCGGCGGCGGCTTGGCCGGCGCATTCCAAATCGGCTACAATATCAAGGGCTATGTCTCGCTCTGGGCCGACCTTAGTTGGCACGGCACCTGGGGCTCGACCATCGACAACGCCGGCACCGGCACCGTCGCTGCCATGATTGGCATACACCCCCTTCGGTTCTGGCGCCCAGATCTGCCTGTGGATCTAAAGCTTTATGCGGGCTACGGCATCTTCGACATCATGTACTACTATGAAAACCAGTTCCAGGTCGACGCCAAGGGCAAGGCTTGGACCGGCACCGCCCTGCCCTTCGGCTTGTCGACCGAAGTTCGGTTGTCCGAGGACGGCGTCTTTACGTTGGGCGTGGATTTGCGTATGGTTCAAGCCAGCTACAACAAGTGGATCTACAACAACGACAAGAACATTGCGTCGACGCTCACTTCGGCGCAAACAACCTCGCGCAACGAAGGCCGATTGATGCTCGGCTGGCACTTCTGACGGCACTCCGCTAGGGCCCATGGACCTGCGCTGCGCCCTGGTCTGAGGGAGAACGGAGATGTCACCGACCAGGTGCCGCGCGGGCTCAAGCCGACGTGCTTACGCGCAGCCGCGAATTGTTCAAGCATCGGCCCTAATCCTGCGGATTTGCACGACGATATGCCTCCTGACCCTGGGGGCCTGCGATGACCCGACCCCGGATCCGATGGTCATCATCGGCGCTGATGCCTCGGGCGATTCCTCTGGAGATACAGCGATTTTGCCGGATACAGGGCACATCGACGTGCCACTGGTCGATGGCGAGGTGCCGGCCGAAAAGTGCGGCAACCAAGTCGATGACAACGGCAATGGCCTAATCGACGAAAACTGCCTGCCAAAGCCCAACTTGCGCGCCGACCAATGCTGGCAGGACTATGGCCTAGTCGCCGTGGAAAAGGGCAAGAACGCAGCGCTCTTGAGCCACACGAGCACGGCCATGGACGCCGGGCTGCTGGCCGTGGCCGTCGATCAAGGCCCGAGCCCGTACAACCACTATGTCTGGGCCAATACGCTCAAGTCCCCGTCCGGCCTCGAATTATTGACCGGCGACACCTGGACCGAATCCCCCAACCGCGCCGGAACTGGCATTGGTGGCTCCACCATCTTGGTGGGCATGGGGTCCGAAGTCTCTGTCATTGCAGGAAAATGGCAATTCAGCTTTACGCGAACCGATGAACTACCCAGCCAGATTTTGCCTCAAGTTTCAGATACTTGGCTACACATAGGCTTGCAATGCCGCGATCCATTGGCGGCTACGCAAATGGCCAAGCTGGACTTGGATGTGTTTTGCCTGGACCGGGTGCCGATGCCGGCAGCCGAGCTTGAGAAGTCCTTACAATGGCAACAAATTATCGCCAAGGTCAATGCCACCTGGCTGCCTGCGCACATTCAGTTGGGCACTGTGCACCTCTACGACGTGACGGGCGATGCCGGCATTAAGTTTCATTACTTGGACGACGTGACCGGCGGCGATGGCAACAATGAGCTCAATCAAGTCTATGTGGAGACAGGGAAATTGCAGCCGTCGTCCACCGCAGCAACCTTGGTGATCACCGCTGGCTTGCACGACGCTGTTGGTGGCTTGGCGGCAGCGGGCCTCTCCCAACTCGCTGGAGTTTCAGGTTTTGCGGGGTCGCGCCTGGGCGGCATGGCCATCGCCATTGACCCGGATACCTGGGCCAAGACGGTAGTGCAAGGTGCCGGGGCTACCACCGCTGGCGACATCTGGGGCGTGTTAATGGCCCATGAAATCGGCCATTTTCTGGGCTTATGGCACACCGACGAGCATGACGGACAAATGCACGATCCGATTGACGACACTGCGCCTTGTACCAAGCAGCTCAATCCGCTGAGTGCGGCGGACTGCCCGCAACAGGCGAAGTACTTGATGTTTTGGTCGCAGCCCGGGACCTTGGTGACGCCGCAGCAGATTCAGGTGGTGCGGCACAGTCCGGCACTACGGCCCTAACGGGCTTTCGCCAACACTTCAGAAAGACTGAGTTTCTTGACTTCGGCGAGCTACAAGCCCAGCAGCATCTCCACGTCCAAACCGCAGCCGCGCCAATCGCTTGCAGCAACGCGGCCTTGCAAGATCAGGCTATTGGGGTAGTGCGGCAGATCGACGTGGCGCGCCAAATCGGCCGTCAAGACAAAGGCACACGTCTCAAGGTTGGCCAAATCCAGGTGCCCCACCATGCCAACCTCGCAAGGTGCAACAGCTTTTCCGGTGGCAGGGTCCAAGACTACCGAACGCAGCCAAGGCGGCCCGGCGTAGGCCCCCGACCAAGCGGTGTCACCGGCCCAAGCCGCGCGCGCTGAAGTTTCATAGCGTTGACTCAGCAGTTCGGTCATGCCCAGTTCGCCGACGATAGCGCCCGGGGGCAGGCCAAGAACATCTGTAAGTTTATGGTGTTGCGCTTCACGACTGAGCTCAACGACCTTGCCCTTTGGCCCGCCAGTGTCCATCACACGCGAGCCGGCAGGCAGGACCACCGACCAGGACGGAGGCAGGGACATCAGCCACAATTCCAAGGCGATCGACGTTGCAAACAGCAGGACCGGACGGCCGTCTTGGACCGCACGCTGCAGCGCCGCGCAAGTGCCCGAGACGTCGAGTTGGGGATGATTTTCCGTTCCTAAATGGGCACTTGCACCACCATCATCCCAGCGCGCAGCCAACCGCTGGACCATGTAGCGCAGGGAGGAATGGGGCCGCGCCAGAGGGCCAGGGACCAGCGAAATGCAGCGATAACGTTGATGAGGCGCTGCGTCCGGCACCACGAAATGGGCAAAGGCGGCGTGCAGACTCAGGTCATAGTTGGCCGTGTCGCGCAGTTCGAGGCGGCCAGGCTGGCCATCGCTGGTGCCACTGGTCTCAAAGATGCAAGTCGGTGGCAGAGGCGAAGGGATCCACAACGCTGCGTGTTTAAAGGCGGAAACTGGAACTAGCGGGATATCTTGCCAGCGCTGCACGTTGGCAGGCCCCAAACCTCGGCTGCGACAAAAAGCTTGATAGCCAGCAATCTCATTGAACTGAAAGGCAAACAGTTGCAAAGCCAGGGCAGCAAAGCGCGCCTCCCCTTGGGCCGCTGAGACCTCGGGCTGCCGCGACCAATCTTCGGTCCATCGGCGAAATTGCTCTTGTAGTTCAAAGCGTTCCACGGCTCATCCCCTCATCCATGTCTAGCCTTGACGCGCCACGGCTTGCTCGAGGCCCGCCACCAAGGCCGCAATGACGCAGGTCCTTTGCGCAGGGGTCATCACAGCCGGCGGCGTCAGTTGAATGACGTGACCAAACACCCCGCAGGGCAACAGCAAAACGCCGCGCCTGAGGGCTGCTACCACCGTCGCCCAAGCTACCTCTGGGGCGGGCTGGCCGTTGTGCGGATTGCGCAGTTCGACGCCCAGCATCAGGCCCTGTCCGCGAATGTCCTCCACCCAGGGACTCGTCAACGCCTCACGCAATTGCGCTTGCCACGCAAGGCCTTGAATGGCTGCCTGGTCTGCAATGCGATCGCGCAGAATCACGCGCAAGGTCGCCAGGGCCGCCGCACAGGCCAGCGGGTGGCCCAAGAACGTGGAGGTATGCAGGGCCTCGCCAGTCGACTCATGCCAAGCCGCCATGACCGAAGGCCGCCCCAGACAAGCGGAAATCGGCATGCCGCCGCCCAGCGCCTTGCCGACGCAGAGCAGGTCCGGCAGCACCCCTACGTGTTCACAGGCAAACAGACGCCCGGTGCGGCCAAAACCCGTGAAAATCTCATCAAGAATCAGCAGAACGCCGTGGCGATCGCACAGGGCCCTGAGCGCGGGCAAGAAGCCTGGAGGAGGCAGCAATGAACCGCCACGTCCTTGAATCGGCTCGCAAAGCACGGCACCAATGGGCACGCCACCCTGGGCCGGATGGGCGATGATATCTTCGACGCGCTGCAGGACATGGGCCAACACTTGGTCTACCGCGACACCCACGGGGGGCTGGCGTGGGTCAGGATAGGGAACCCATTGGGTATTTCTCGCCAACTGACTGGCAAAAGGCGCACGGAAATCGCGGCGACTGGTGACGTCCAGCGCCCCGTGACCTAGGCCATGGTAACTGCCGGAAAAGGCAATGACGCCGGGCTTTGCTGTGGCCAAAAGCGCTGTCTTTAACGCGACTTCTACCGCCTCTGCCCCGCCACTGCACAGCACGGCATGGCCCAGATCGCCCGGTGCCACGGCCTGCAGGGCTTCGAGCAAGGCGATCCGCACGGCCGGCGGGTGCACGTCGCCCATGCCGTGAACGAGCGAAGACGCTTGTTGGCTAATCGCTTCAAGCACTTCTGGATGGCTATGGCCAATGAGCGCCACGCCAAAGGCACTGGTGGCATCGATGTAGGTGTTGCCATCGACGTCCCGCACCGCCGCGCCACGCGCACTGGCCCAGACAACCGGAAAATCGGCAGCAACTGCAGTTACATTGGCGGACTCCGCAGCCTTGCAACGCCTAAGCCACGCCTGGGACGCCGGGCCTGGAGGCAGCACGTTCAGGTCGGGCAATGCATCGGCAGCCGGCGGAATTGCAAAGGGAATCGAAGAAAGCTGCGGCACCACAAAGCTACTCGGGTCAGGACCGTTCATGACGCGCTTTGTAGTGCCCGCGAGCGAGGACGGCAAGGCCTACCAAACTTTGACGATCAAGCGAGCGCCGACCATGAGCACGTCCGAGGCCCGGGTATTGCGCCCCGGAATCCAGTCCTGCGCCCGATAGGAGGCATACAGGGACATCGGTATCCCAAGGCGCATCATACTGAATTCACCGCCCAATTTGACTGTGTTCTTGTCCCCCGGCAGCCAATCGCGGTCGTGCTGCCAATCCCACAGGGCGGAATTGCTGTGCCAATAGGACTGCGCCACGTGAACGTAGGTATGCGCGAACCACAGCTGCAAAAGGGGAGGAAATTTCGCGGCTTGCTTGATGTCATGGCCGGCAATCCACACGGGCCAGGTTGGACCGACCAGGGGGACCACTTCGATAAGGCCGGTAATACCATCCAAGTCGCCGGGATCTAAGCGATATGTCCCACCAACGTAGGGGGCAAAGGTCAAAAGCAACGGCGACTGGGCACCCGTCGGCGTCTGAAAGGTCCGCTCGCGCAAGATCGAGTGATAGACGTCCACGCCCAGGCGCAGACGCGGAACACCATCAAACGTAAAAGCTTTTTCGATAGCCAAGTGCAACTCGGCATCGCCATAATCGTGCAAGTCCCAGACCCGGGTCCCGCCGGCGACGAGTTGCTCCGGGTCCGGATCGCGGCCCGTGGGCAAGGCGAATTGTGCTGTAATTGCCGCATCTAGCCCAAGGCTGCGCAACAGCCCGACCTGAGGCAACCGGTAGCGCGCTCCTAGGACCATGTCAGCCAACACCCCGTTATTACCAGAGAAGTTGCCCGGCTTGTTCTGGCCCATGGACTTGGCCCAACCCCAGAAGTCTGCCTCGGAATACTTGCGGCCCATCTGCGGTTGATAGACGCCAGGAATCCAACCCAAATTCGGGTTGATCGACGACGAAGTGACTACCGGCAGGGCCGCGGCCAAGGTCAGGTTCTCCAAAACCCCAAGCTGCAGCTGAGTAACCGCAATATTATAGACCACATGCGGCTTAGCCGTGATCGTGCCTTGCAGGCCTCCCCCGGGCTCATAGCGGTCGATGCCGCGAATCAGCGGTTGGGCTTGGCGGTTGTCATCCCAACGCACATCGGTGACCGAATGGGCCATGGACCCATCGAGCATGAGCATACCGGGCGGCAACACCACAGTATTGCTGGCCAACGCCGTGACGGGAACAATCAACGCGAAAATCGTGAGGAGATAATGAGGCTTCACTTCATCTCCATCAACGAATAGGTATCAAAATTGCCGTCCGTCGCGGGCACGGTGCCGGCGGCGGTGTGCAGACGTCGTTTGGCTGGCTCAAAAACCACAGCCGTCATCGAGTCATTGCGGTCCACAAGGTCCGGACGCCTGAGCAACGCGATTGCCGAATCGACAGCGAACTTGCCATAATGACTGGCAATTTCTGCCGCCATGGCGTCGCCCGTGCGCACCGATGGGAAATAGTAGCTGCTCCAGAACCTTTGAGGGCGAATGTCGTACAAAATCGTGACATTGAGGTCATTGGTCAAAGCGCGAAAATGTGCGCCGATCTGCAAATCGTCCGCACCAACGCTGGCCAAGGCCCGACCGTAGGCATCCGCGGCCCCGGGTTCGCTGGGATCGGGCCCATACTGCCGCGCCCCGGTGGTCCCGAGGATATTGCTGTCGACCTCGAGCACGCGCATGGCACCAGTGGCATCTACCAATAAGAAATTCCAGCCAAAGCTGTGTTTTAGCCCAGCTAACAAATCGGCACCGGCAGCGACGGTCGACGCACCGTCCAGGGCTTGACGCAGGGCAAAGCCGACTGGGACGCCACCAGAAAGAAGCTTAGCCTTCAGGACATTGCGGCGCACATTGTCAACCAATGGATTATTTAATGTGTCCGAATGGTCGATGGCGATAGCCAACCCGTCCTGATTCATCCCTTCCATGCCATAGACCAAGCCAGCCCAGCCAATGGTCACAACGCGCTTGCCCGGGGCCAAGTCCTGCACCAAGACCACCACATGGTCATGGGCAACGCCTGCATCGAGCAGGGAAAAATGGTGTGCAAGCAAGGGATTGCCATCCGCCGTTGCTGTCCCGCGCAGGGCAAAGCCATGGGCAGGGGGCTGCGTGGTGCCATCCCAGAAGCCGCGATTGACCACTTGCCAGCGGTGCAGCGCAGAATCCTGAGTGGTCCAGGTCAGTTGCTCTGGACGCATTGCATGGGCGTGGGCGGGAGGCGGCTCGGCGGCAATGGCCAAATCGCTGGCCTCAATGATCATACTGATAGTCTTGCCTTTTTGCAGGGGCACCGGCGGCGTCCAGGTCACGCGCAGGTCAGCGTGTTCGCCCGGGGCCGCGGTCGACCAGGGCGCGATCTGCAGGTTGGGACTATTTTGGTCGTAGACAATATTGTCTACCAAAATGCGCACCTTGGCAGGGTCTACGCCATCCGAATCGGACAACTGAAGGGTCAGGCTGGCATCGACCGGCAATTCGACCAGCGTCGCCGTGGGAGACGCGGCATAATCCAAAGTACCTTCATGGGGTTCATCGGTCAGACCGTCATCGTCATTGTCGCGACCATCGGAATCACAAGCTGGAATTCTCATGGAAACAAGCGCGGGTGCACCGACTTGTTGGAGAAAATAGGTGATAGATCTTGCGCCAAGTGTGGTATCTAAAAAGGTATTTAGCACCAAGATATCTTCATACGCCATGCCCGAACCGTCGGCGACGCCGTGCATTTCGTCAAGGTAGGTTTGCGGAATAGATTTGGCTAGTTCGCGAGCGCTTTCCCGCAGCAGCAGGTTGCTGAATTGCCCGTTGCCATACTCTGCGCCTTTGTAAACCTGCAATACAGCTTGAATATCATGCTGTTGGCGATTCAGATAGGGCAACAGCGAAGTGCTGAGCATCCGCGTGTAAAAGGAGCGAATCTTGGCCTGTAGATGCTGGCCGTGCTGCAGGCCGCGCTGGTAGGGCGTGCCACTGACAACCACGACATCGTACGGCGGCGGCGGCTCGGCGCGGCTACAAGCACCTGATATAACAAGCAAAACAGCAGAGTTAGTCAGGATAGCGCGCAGCCCAATCTGCCTGCTCGGCGTCAATAGCCAAGCCCGCAGGCACAAGTCCTCAATCACACAACACATCCACCGGGGCAGTTGGGCCATGGGGTCCTGGGGGCAAAGGGTCGCAGCGGGGCACCCTTGCGGTGTACCACCGGCGAACAATGGCGGCAATCCCAAAACCGGTGGCCGTCCCACTGGGCACGGCCCTGGCAACGGCCATGACAGAGGCAGTCGCGGCCAACAACACAGCATAATCATAGACGACCCAAGCGGTGCGCTTGGCATTTGCGACGGAGAACGCCACACTGGCGCCGCATTCGACCGGGATCGCCGCGTTGGCCTTCGATCCCGGCCGCCTAGCCTGACAGCGAGCCCATGGCACAAACCCTGAGTCACACTGAGAATTCGCCCGTTGTTTCTCCACCTTTAGGCATATGGCTTTGGGCCGCCCTGAGCGCGGCGCTGATCGGCGGGGCCTTGTACGTCATCACCGTAATGGCGCAACCGGACGTTCAACTAGGCATTGTGCAAAAGATTTTCTACTTTCACGTCGGCTCCGCTTTTGCCATGCTGCTGCTGCTGTCTGCGGGGTCGGTTCTGAGCCTGCTGGACCTGCTGTCTCCCGGCGATCGGATCGATGCCCTAGCCCGCGCATGTATTGAAGTTGGCGTGATTTTCGCGCTGCTGGTGCTCACTTCCGGACCGCTGTGGGCGCGTAAGTCCTGGGGGGCCTACTGGACTTGGGAACCCCGCTTGACGCTTACGCTTTTGGTGACTTTGGTGTCCATTGCCGTCATGGCGATTCGCGACATGGCCGGCGACGGTGCCCGACGCATGGGCGCGGCGATGGCGGTCCTTGCCGGTCCGACCTCCTACCTAATCCACATTGCTGTGCAAAAATGGGGAGGTACCCATCCTTCGGTGCTCCAAGGTGGGGGTATCCAAAGCCCGCAGATGCGCCTAGCGTTTTGGCTGAGCGTGGCTGCGCTGCTGACTTTTGCCGGTCTGCTGGTGCGCCTGCGGATGCAGGGGATACGCCTGGAGCAGACCCTCGCGGCTTTGAAACTAGACATTTCGGCACGGGAAATTCGCCGGGCTCGCCGCCTAGCCGATGGCGTGACACAGCCCTAGCACCCTCAGAAAGCGAAGGCAGCCAAACGGGGCCGGGGGGCGTGAAAACGCCAAGGAGAGCAGACGTTGATTAAGGAAATCCCAACGCTTATCAAGCACGTACTGGCACTGTCCGTCTTTGCAGCGGTCAGCTTTACCTTGGGGCCCCTGCCCGCTTGGGCGGATTCTCCCCCGGACGTCCCTGCGGGAGCCGCCGCCAAGGCCCCCGTTGCCGCGATTGCCGGCGATGCCGCAGCGGCCAAAGTCCCTGAACTACCCCAGGATTTGTCCAAGTACAAAGAAGAGCCGGTGCCAGGAGGCAGCTTGCTGGTCATCGCCTATGGCGTGATGTGGCTCCTGCTGCTGGCGTTTGTTGGGCGATTGGCGAGTAAACAGCGCCAAACGCAAGCGCAATTGCGGGCCCTTGAGGATCGGCTCATCGCCGGCACCGCGACCGACCGTGCTGGAGGCCAAGGGTGACAAGCGCACATATCTTCTTTATTCCAGCGGTATTACTGCTTGGTGGCTCCCTCGGTTATATCTTCGGCCGGCGCCTGCTTTTGGCCGAACAAGAGGAACAGCGGCGTGCGGCCCAGCGGCGCGCCCAGGCAGAAGCCGAATAGCACTGGCCTGGCCATGAGCCCGTGCCCGAGCGAGGATCCGACCGCCGCGGGGCGTGCAAAAGCCCGGCGTTCACGTTAGGGTTGGCTGCGGCTGCCACGGCTTTACCGGGTGGCTGCGCCCTGGGCTACCTCGGACCGTCTGCCGAAAATGCCGTGAGATTGGGCGCTTTCATCACACTCCATGCCCTTGCGGCCCTAGGTGCCGGCGGCCTGATTGGGCCTCAACGGGCCTTGATTGATCGGCGATGACCCCAGCGCCTCCCAGCCCAGCGCCTCAACTGCCGTCGGCGACGCCCGCCACCGGGATGCGCGATCGCTTTGACTGGCCCTTCCGCCTGATTATGCTGGCTTTTACCGCCCTCTATCTGCTGCCCATGGCGGCGGTGGATTTGCTGCCGATGCGCGGCTGGGCCCCTGCCCTGCGGCAGGCGACAATGCTGCATGATTGGCGAGCGTTGCCGACGTACGCCAGCCATTTCGTCCGCCAAGGGCACCCAACGCCCTACAGTACTTTCGCCTACTTAACTCATCTGCTGGCCTACGCGCATGACGTGGAGTGGGCCGGTCGCCTGGTGCTGGGGTTGGCGCTGATCTCGACCCTAATCGCCGGACGCTGGCTGCTGGCCGAAGCGGGGCATTCCCGTTGGTTATTAATCGCTTTGCTGCCCTGGCTCCTCGGGCCCAGTTGGCTGGAGGGCGACGTCAACGTGGTGGTGGCTTTACCCTTGCTATTTGGGCTGCTGGCGGCCCATCTACGCTTGCTGAAAGCGTTTTCGCCGTGGCTCGCCTTGGTCGTCGCCGCGCTGCTGGCGGCCCTGGCGGTGACGCATTGGTTGGCTGCGATTGTCGCTGTACTCCTGGTTATCTTGAGCTTTTGGCACGGCATGGCCCTCTCGCTGTGGCGAGGGTTTGCGCTGGGCCTACGCGAGATTGCCCTGTCATTGCCGGCGGTTGCACTGCTACTGCCTTGGCTCCGCCAGCACGCCCACGGCGCGCCCCTTGTCGAAATCGCTTTGCCCTCTGAGATGTTGCGCCGCCTGCCCGAGCAGATGTTCGACCAACTGGCGCCGCATAATGTCGGCCTCGACGGTTGGGTCGACATCCTGATGCGCCGTCCGGGCGATCTGAGCAGTTGGCTGTGGCTGACCGGCATTATCTTGTGGCTGCAGTCATCATTGGCGGTCAAACGGCTGCAAGACACTGATTCTAGTCACGAAAACTCGCCAGAATCTAGCTACTTGGTGCGCTGTTTGGGACTTTGGGCGTTGCTAGTGGCTTTTGCGCCGATGTCCATTCAAGCCCCCTTTGTGATTACGCGCATTTCGACGACGCTGATGCCGATTCTGGCGATGCTGGCTTGCTTGGCCCTGCCGATACAGCCGGTGTGGCCCCAAGGGCGGCGGCGATTTCGCGCTTGGCTGGCAACGGGTTGCGTGGGCGTGGCGGCCACGATGGTGCCCAGCGCTACTACCGAAGCGGTGATTCTCGCCCGGGCCGATTTCGCCACCCTGCGTGACGCTGCGGCGCAAATTCCGGCGGGGCAGCGGGTCGCAATTTTGGAAACACGCACGACAAGTCGTTGGTTACGTTCACCTTGTCTAGCAACGCTGGGCCATTGGTATGACGTGCTGGTGGGCGGCTACTCGGCGGACCCTTTCCCGGACCCGGCGCTGCAGCCCGTCCAAGCCATCGCCCAGAGACAACTGCCTTCTATCCCATCTGATCCAAAGGCTTTTCGCTGGGTTGATCAGGGGCGCTACTACGATTACTTGCTGGTATACGCGCCAACCACGGACGGGGCCCAGCCCTGGGATCCGACCTTGCGCGCGTTGCCCAAGACGTATCAACGCGGACCCTATGCCGTTTATCAGAATCTCGAGGTGGCTTGCTGGCCGCCGCCACCTGAGCTGACGCCTCAAGACCACCGCGCCGCCCAGCGAATTGCTCAGTGCCTAGGCGCATTTGCCGGCCTCGCCATCCAAGCGCCAACGGTGGAGCCGGGGGGAAGTGACGTCGTTCTTCGCCGCCTGTGGCAGTGTCCTTCTGTGGATGTGCCGGACTGGCAACTACACAGAAATAGTGCGTTTCCGACCGGAACCTGGCCTACGGGCACCGGGCCTGAGGCGGCTGCACCCTTGCAGACCTCCACGACGCCGACTACGTTGTTGCCAGGGCCGTTGCGCGCGGCCCCGCCGCCTACTTGGACTGGGCCGACTGCGGCGCCGGTTCGCCTCGCACCGCCGCCAACCTTGGGTACGCCGGGTGCGGTTTTACCTGTGACGGAGCGCGGTTTGCCGACAACAGCACCGCAACCACCGACAGCACCGCAACCACCGACCGCACCGCAACCGCCGACCGCACCGCAACCGCCGACCGGCAGTTGGGACACGGTGCCGACTTCGCTGCGCCATGGGCTGCCGATGCCGCCTGGACAGACAGGACCGGGCGCGACACCATCGGCAACCTTGCTTGGACCCTCGACAATTCGCCCAACGGGCATGCCACGAGCCGGCGCGCCACCGGCAGCAGCCGCCCCTGTTCAACCCGGCCCTTCTGGTCACCGCTAAGCTTTGGCTAAGCCAAGAGAATCAAGACCTTGTTTGATCAAAATGTACCCAATCGCCCCCTATTCTCCATCCTGGGCATCCCGGTCACGGTGACGTTTTGGCACATTGCTGTGCTGGGAATGATGCTGTTTGACCGCTTTCGCGTTGATTTCAAACTGGGTTTGGGGATGATGCTACTGGTGTCTCTGAGCGTGCTCGCCCACGAAATGGGTCATGCCCTGGTGAGTCGCCATTTTGGCCTAGATCCCTACGTGATTCTCTTAGGATTTGGCGGTGTTACCTATCATCAGCCCGCCAAGAAGCCACGCGATGACTTTCTGATCGTGGCGGCCGGCCCGACGGTCAACTTTCTGCTTTTCTTTCTGTTTCGCTACCTCGCCCAACCGACCGATTCGCTGCGCGACCAACTGTTCGCCTGGGGCTCAGTGGCCAACCTGTTTTGGGCGGTCTACAACCTGCTGCCCATCGTGCCTCTCGATGGTGGGCAAATCACTCGAATTGCCTTGCGAAAATGGCTCAAGACGCCGCTGACAGGGGACCGCTGGGCCTTTCGCATCGGCCTGGGCCTGGGCGGTATGTTGGCGGTGCTGTTCCTCGTTAAAGGCATGATGTTTGCTGCAGTTATCCTGGGTATGGCCGCCCTGCAGAACTACAATGCCCTGCGCTCCCTGGAGGCTCAGCCCTTGGCGAAGGCGGAGGCAGTTCACCCACAAGTGCGTCAACTAATTGAGCAAGCTCGGCAATTCTACCTGCAGCAACGCTACGACGACGCCATCCGCCTGAGCCACCAAGCCCGCGCGGAAGCCTATGTATCGAATGATGAAATTCGGCAGATTTGGCATCTGCTATCCCTGAGTTCAGCGCGTGTTTTGGCCTGGGAAGATGCGCTACGCTATGCCGAACGGGTGCCCGATTCCCCGGATCTGGCGAAGATCCAAGCGATCTGCCTGCTCAACATCGCCGATGCCGGCCGGGCGCGACGCTTTCTCGCCATGCCAGCCGCCCTTCTGTTGCCCACTGAAACAATTGAACAATTGCAGGCTCTAGCGCGCACCAACGCCTAGGTGTGTCAAGGCAGTCGGCTCAACGGGTGCCCAACTGCGCCTGAGGTGGACGAGGGGCCTGGTAACGTCGGGTTGGAACGCAGCCTGTTTGGCCGTAAAATCAACAAGTTCATTGCTCCTTCGCCGACGTTGCAGAACGGTGCTTGCGCTCAAAGGCCAAAACCGGCACCGTAGCTGCATCGGCTGGCGCAAAGCGAATTGGGCACGCCAAGGCCTAGGCCAATGCGCCGCGGCGGGCACCTGGAGGTAGGGCGTGGGTACGAGGCTTGGGTCCTTCATCGCTAGCATCTCGGCGTTGGTTTTATGCCTAATTGCGCCAACTTCTGCATGGGCAGGGGGGACGATTTGCCCCGGACCTGACACCGTCGAGGGCATCGACGTCTCGGTCTGGCAGGGCAGTATCAACTGGCCCGCGGTCAAGGCTTCCGGCAAGCAATACGCGATCATCCGTGTCAGCGACGGGCTGTATGTCGACACCAAGTTCGCTGGCAACTGGTCCGGGGCCAAGTCGGCCGGCGTCATTCGCGGCGTGTATCAGTTCTTCGAGCCAGCCTTAGATCCCGTGGCCCAGGCAGATCTTCTCATCAGCAAAATCGGTGGGTCCCTGGACGCCAATGACCTGCCGCCAACCCTGGACATGGAAGCCAAGGGCGGCCAAACGCCGGCAGTGATTGCCGACCACGTGGGCAAATGGGTCGCGCGCATCAAGGAGAAGCTCGGCCGCGATCCCATTATTTATACAGGCAAATGGTTCTGGGATCCCTACGTGCAATCGTCGGCCTTTGCCTACTTGCCCCTGTGGCACGCACAGTACTGCTCCTGTTGCCCGACGATCGCCAACCCATGGAAATCATGGAAGTTTTGGCAGTATTCGTCTTCGGGCAAGGTCGGCGGCATCGCCGGCAATGTCGACATGGACAAATGGGACGGAACCCTAGCCGCCTTGCAGACTTGGATTGGTGGTACACCGACTTGCACGCCGCACTGCGCCGGCAATGTCTTGGTCGGAGCCGATTGCGGCAAGGGCGATTGCGGTGCCTTTGCAGCCAGTTGCGTAGATGACAACCTCGGACCTCGCTGCGTCTCCGTGTTTTGCCCGGCCCAGGGGACCACCAAGACCTGCATCCCCTCGCCCAACAACGGCAAAATCGCCGATTGCAGCAACGGCCAACTGAGCAATCCGGGCGACTGCGGCACCTATGGTGCCCTTTGTTCGACCGCGGCCTCCAAGGCAGCCAAGTGTATCTCCGCATTTTGCATTAGTGATCCCAAGCAGAAGCCCGTCGCGAAGGATGTGTGCCTGCCAGACGGTTTGCGCTACAGCTGCACGGCGGCAGGAGACCTCAACAAGGCGCCCTGCCCGGCCGGCACGACCTGCAAAATGGTGCAAGATTCAGCAGTTTGCGACGCACCCATCGTCGGCATTGCCGTAACGCCCGATGACAAGGGCTGGTGGTCCTTGCGCAGCAACGGCGTGGTTGAACCCCATGGCAATGCACAGAATTACGGCGATCTGGATGTATCCAAGCTGGCCAAGCCCGTGGTCGGCCTAGCAAGCAGTCCGAGCGGACAGGGCTACTGGATCGCCGCGGGCGACGGCAGCGTTCACCCGTTTGGCGACGCTGCCAGCCTCGGCTCGGCCCCAGACCCCTTGGCAGCAGGCGTTGTCGGCATCGTCCGCGCCGGCAGTGGCCAGGGCTACTGGTTAGCAGGCAGCGCTGGCGCGGTATTTTCCTTTGGAACTGCCAAGTCTTACGGGGATGCCACAGCCATCAAGCTCGCAGGGCCGATCGTCGGCATCGAGAGCAGCAGCGACGGCCTGGGCTATTGGCTGGTCGGCAGCAACGGAGCAGTTTTTCCCTATGGAAATGCACCTTTAATTGGGGACGCCAGTACCAAGACGCTGGCCAAGCCCATCGCCGGCGTTCGCCGTAGCCCCAAGGGCCAAGGCAACTGGCTCTACGGCCAGGACGGCAGCGTTTTTGCCTTTGGCGACGCGGCTGTAGGCAGCAGCGCAACCAACGTGACCGCCCCCATCGTCGGCATGGCGCGGCACACTTACGGCGGCGGCTATTGGCTGGTCGGCAGTGACGGCGCGGTCTACGACTTTCCCGGTGCCTGCGTGGCCCAATGCGACGGCACCCTGCTGGTCGGCGAGGACTGCAAGCCTTTGGATTGTAAAGCGCAATCGGCGAGTTGCGTCGCAGACAGCTTGCCGGCCCGTTGTGTCTCGCAATACTGCGTGGCTCAAGGCGAAAGTCAGGTTTGCCTGCCCGATGTCAACGGCTTTTTGCACGGCACCTGCAAGGACGGCGCGCTCAGCGAGGACAAGTGCTTGCAAGGCTTGCAATGGTGCAGCAAAACCGGAGCTGCTGCAGGGCATTGCGTGTCCATCTATTGCGTCAACGACCCAGACCAACCCTCGACCGACCATGATATTTGCCAAGGCGACGGCACGCGGTGGCACTGCGACGCCGCCAGCGGCCAGGCCAGTCCTTTGCCCTGCCCCGATGGCCAAGTCTGCGTTCCGGGCGACAGTGCAATTTGCCAAGATAATCAAGCACTAGCCGACGTCACCAATGGCACAGGTGACGCAGGCACAGGTGCCATGGGCGGCGCAGGCGGCGAGGACGATGCAACTTCGGGCGATGGGCAAGACCAGGCCGCAGAAGGCTCAGATATCGCCCAGGACGCGGGTTCGCCCCTCGAGGATGGAGCGGGAGGCTCGGGCAGCGTGGACGGCCTGGCAGCGGACGGCAAGGGCTCGGTAACCGCCGCCGGCTCAGGCAGTTCCAGCAACACGGCGAGTGGCTGTCAAACTGCGCGCGCCGCCGATGGCTCGGGCGGCTGGGCTGGCGTTTTGTGCTTGCTCGCGTGCGCCGTTGGGCTTGGCCGCCGCAACCGTCGCGTGGTCCCAAGCCACAACCGCTAGCCTAACCACTTACGATTGCTCAGACAATCACACGCACCCTGCCCGCCGCTAAGAACCAAGCCGCGGAACCCACGCCACGCTCGCCACACAGGCCAGCCACCCAAGGAGAATCACCCATGTATTCAAGTGTTCAAGCCCGCCTACAGCAGACGTTGTTGGAGATCGACGCTGCTGGCCTGACCAAACCAGAACGCGTTTTGGCGGGCCCCCAGGGCGCCCACATCACGGTAGAGACGGCGCAAGGGCCCCTGGAAGTTCTCAATTTTTGTGCCAATAACTACCTTGGCCTAGCCAGCCATCCCGACATCATTGCCGCCGCGCATAGGGCGTTAGATACGTGGGGCTATGGATTGTCCTCCGTGCGCTTCATTTGCGGCACCCAAGGCGTCCATAAGCAACTCGAATCGGCGATTTCGGCGTTCTTTGGCACCGAGGACACCATCCTCTATGGCTCGTGCTTTGACGCCAACGGCGGGCTTTTTGAGACTATTTTGGGCGAAGAAGACGCCATTATTTCCGATGCGCTGAACCACGCCTCGATCATTGATGGAATTCGCCTCTGCAAGGCCCAACGATTTCGCTACAGTCGCGGCGATCTTGCTGAACTGGAACAGCATTTGCAGGCCAGCCAGGGTTGCCGCTCGCGGATGATTGCCACCGATGGCGTGTTCTCGATGGATGGCGACATCGCTGATCTCAAAGCGATTTGCGACCTTGCTGAGCGTTACGATGCCATGGTCATGGTCGATGAGTCGCACGCAACCGGCCATTTCGGCGAAACGGGCCGTGGGACGCCCGAAGTGTGCGGCGTGGCCAATCGGGTGGACGTCATCACCTCGACGCTGGGCAAAGCGTTGGGCGGCGCTTCCGGTGGCTTCACCACGGGACGCAAGGAGATCATTGCGCTTCTCCGCCAGCGTTCCCGTCCCTACCTGTTTAGCAATACGCTGGCACCTGCGATCGCTGGGGCGAGTCTAGAAGCGCTGCGGCTGATCGACGAAAGCGCCGAATTGCGCCACCAACTTCGGAAAAACACCAAGCAATTTCGCGATGGTATGACCGCCGCCGGTTTCCGCATCCGCCCCGGCATCCATCCCATCGTGCCCGTGATGCTCGGTGAAGCGAAGTTGGCCCAGGACATGGCCAAGGACCTTCTGGCAGAAGGCATCTACGTGATTGGCTTTTCCTTTCCGGTTGTTGCGCATGGGCAGGCGCGGATTCGCGTGCAGCTATCGGCCGCCCATACCGCTGCACATGTCGCCAAGGCAGTGGACGCCTTTATTCGAGTGGGTCGGCGCCACGGCGTCGTCGCATAAACGATTGCCATTCATGAACTTATCGGCGCAACGCTTGCCTCGGGGCCGGGCATTGGGCACATGTAGGTGCGCTTGCGCGGACCCTTGAGGCAATCGCCCAGCAAAATCGATAAAATACTCATCATTTCAAGGAGATCTCCATGGCTCAAATTACTTTTCGTGGCAGCCCCGTGCAGACCAGTGGTTCTCTGCCTGCCGTCGGCAGCAAGATTCCGGCGTTCACATTGACGCGCGCCGACCTGAGCGACGCCGTCCTGGCCGATTTCGCCGGAAAACGCCTGATCCTCAATATCTTCCCGAGCATTGACACCGGCGTCTGTGCCACCAGCGTGCGCAAGTTCAACGCCGAGGCCGGGGCGGCCGAGGACACCGTCGTTCTCTGTATTTCTCGGGACTTACCGTTCGCACTCAACCGTTTCTGCGGGGCCGAAGGACTCAGCCATGTGGTGAGCCTGAGCGACTTCCGCACGGGCGCTTTCGGCCGCGAGTTTGGTTGCGCCATGATCGACGGCAAGTTGGCCGGCCTCTTGTCGCGGGCCGTGGTGGTCGTGGGCAGCGACGGGGTGGTACGGTATGCCGAGCAAGTTCCTGAAATTGCCCAGGAACCAGACTACGCGGCCGCCCTGGCTGCGCGCTAATCAGCCAACGGGCGGGCCACCCAGGGCGCGCGATCCATCCCCTTCGCCAAGCGCGCCCGCGAGAGCGGCTGAGCGAGCAGGCCCGACGGCGATTGCCTGCGCGTGGATGCCCACTCGATCCAGGACGCCCACTGGCGCACAAGACGATCGGCACCGTCAACGGCTCGAACCTGGACAGCACAAGTCGCGAATCTTCTTGCGGACCGCTTGACAGTCAGCGATGGCACAATGGGGCAAAAGGCCTCGCTTGCATCGATTCCAGCTCCGCCAACGGCCGCTCAGGCGGTTCTAACGGCAAAAAGGTGTCGAAAAACGTTGACGCAGTGCGTCGGCCGACTTACCCTGATGGGCACGGACATCGCTACGGGGTGGGGGCCCCAAGCACTTGTCTGGTTTCGGGGGCATGTCGGAAGCGCCGGCGTGCTGGAGGTCCGGAACAAGTGGCGAGGCAGGGGACTGGCGTCACTTGAAGGTAGCGATAAATCAACTCTTTTTTGCAAGTTGTCCTGCGCAGAGATCCCTACTGACACCGTCCGCCTATCCTCGGATCGTTGTCTACCCATCAAGTCTATTCATTTGCGGGGCTTGCCCAGCAGAGTGTGTACCATGACCAAGGTTGAATCCGCACATCAATTTGCCAAGCGTCTCGGAGCCTTGCTCAAGTCGCTGCGTCTGGCCCGAGGAATGACCCAAGCCACCGTCGCGGACCTGCTAGGCGACGGCGTGGCTGTCGAAACCGTAAGCCGCTTTGAACGCGGGGCCGTAGCTCCATCGCTAACGTGGATCGCGCGTTTGTCGGAGATCTACGGTACCTCGATTGACAGCGTCTATGCTGCCACCCTGCACGAACCGCCTACCGATGAACCGGCCCGCGCGGCGTTGTTGCATTTGGTTCGCGATCTGGACCCCGTGCGCGGCGAAGTGCTCCTGGCGATAGCAAAAGCCTTTGTGGCTTCGACTTCGCGGGTTGCCCACGCCGGTGACCGCAAGCCCGTGTGGCTGCGCGAACAGCGTTCGGCCGAGTAGGCAGCGGCGATAGAGCTTGCTGAATTCAAAGGGCATCTGCCGGTAGACACGCCGGCAGGTGCTTTTTTTTGCCGCGTTGGCAGTGTGGCGCGGCCGCCTATTCCCATTCAATCGTGGCCGGTGGTTTGGAACTGATGTCGTAAACGACACGGTTAAACCCCCGAACTTCATTAATAATTCTCCCACTGATTCGCGCAAGCAGACTGCGCGGCAAATCGGCCCAATCGGCCGTCATGCCGTCTTGGCTGGTCACGGCCCGCAGCACGCAGGTCGCCTCGTAGGTGCGCGCATCGCCCATCACACCCACGGACTGAATCGGCAGCAGAACTGCGAAGTATTGCCATAGATTAGCACGCCCTGGCCAGGCATCGATCTCTTGGCGAACCACGGCATCGGCGGCCTGCAATAGGGTCAGGCGTTCCTGGGTCACTTCCCCCAAGATGCGCACGGCCAAGCCTGGTCCCGGAAAGGGCTGGCGATCCACCAAGGTGCTGGGCAGGCCAAGTTCGCGACCAAGCAGGCGAACTTCGTCCTTGAACAGTTCCCGCAACGGCTCGATCAGGCGCATGCGCATCCGTTCCGGCAACCCGCCGACGTTGTGGTGCGACTTGATGACCACAGACGAGCCAGCTGAGGGAACGGACTCGATCACGTCCGGATACAGGGTCCCTTGGGCGAGGAAATCGTAGGCATGGCCTGAACCTTGGGCAACCTGCTCGAAGACTTCGATGAAGGTATGGCCGATTCTTTTGCGCTTGGTCTCTGGATCGACCACGCCAGCCAGGGCACCGAGAAAGGCCGCCCGCGCATCGGTCGTGATCAAAGGAATGCCCAAGCCATCTGCGAAGATACGCTGAACTTCGGCAGCCTCATCCTGACGCAAAAGGCCGTTGTCGACAAAGACGCACTGCAGCTGAGGGCCGAGCGCCCGGTGCAGCAAGGCCGCCGTGACACTGGAATCAACGCCGCCCGAGAGCGCACAAAGCACTTTTCCGTCGCCCACTTGTGCCGCGATCGCCTGCACCGCTGCACGCACAAAGCCGCCTATCGTCCAGGAGCCCTGACAGCCGCAGGCGTCATAGGCAAAACGCCGCAACATGGCCAAACCTGCCGGCGTATGCGCCACTTCTGGGTGAAATTGCAAGGCAAAACGCTGCCTCTGCAGGTCGTGCATGGCGGCGAGAAGCCCGTCTTTCGAGTGCGCCGCAGCCACAAAGCCTTGGGGCAGTTGGGCCACATGGTCGCCGTGGCTCATCCACACCGGCGATCCTTGACCGACCAGCAAATCCACTAACAATCCATCGGGTTGTGCGACAAGGATCTCAGCCGGGCCGTACTCGCGGCGCTGTCCAGGCTCGACCTTTCCGCCAAGGTGGTGGGCAAGCAGCTGCATTCCATAGCAAATCCCCAGAAGCGGCACATCCAGATTCCACACAGGCGCGGGCTGAGGGGCCTTGGGGTCGTAGACGCTACTAGGCCCGCCCGAGAGAATAATCCCCCGGGGACCCCAAGCCTGGATGCGAGCTAAAGGTGCGTTTCCTGGCCAGATTTCGCAGTAGACGTGCAGTTCTCGTAGCCGCCGGGCGATGAGCATCGTGTACTGCGAGCCGAAGTCGAGGATGAGAATGCGCTCGGCGTCGGGGGCATCGGTCTGGGCATGGTTGATCATGAAATTCCTGGCATGAGCTACGTTTTTCGCGCAAGCACCGGAGCCCATCAGCACATTGAGGGCCCTTGGCTGCCGCGCAGTGTGCAAGGCCAGGGCCACGGCAGCAAGGCTCGTGTGGTGCGTTGGCGGCGCCAGCCTTGCGAAGTGCTCCGTTGCGCCTAGCTTGAAACAGGGTCGCCCGCCCGGGTGGCGTTTCGCCGCAAGCGGTAGTGCTTAGGATTCCTTGAGGAGTTCCCATGTGTGCTTGGTCCTGGGCTTGGCCTCAGCAAATCCGCGATCGGCACCGCCTGCATGTTGTCCACCACGCCGAGTACCGCTTACCGGTCACGACGTTGCAGGCACGCACGGGCTTTGACCCTCGGCGAGCGGACCTAGCGTTGTGGTGGTTGCAGCACGTGCGCGTCGTCCATGGGGACGCGGTGCAGCCGCCAGAACGCATTTCTTACGCAGCGTTGCGCCAGGTGCACACCGAGGCCTACCTGCAATCCCTGCAACAGCCGGAGGTTTTGGCTGACATTTTCGGCCTTCCTGCCTGGGATATTGCCAGCGACGCAGTGCTGCAAACCGTGAGGCGGGCTTGCGGCGGAACCCTACTTGCCGCGCAAATTGCCGTAGAGAAACGGGTTCCGGTGGTCAACCTCCTGGGTGGCTTTCACCATGCCAAGCCGGCGCAGGGGGCAGGACTGTGCGCGGTCAACGACATCGCTGTGGCGGCCTCGGTGCTGCGAAACTCTGGTTATTCCGGAAGAATTGGCGTCATTGACCTGGATGCCCACCCGCCCGATGGCACGGCGGCGTGCATGACCCAACTGCCCGGCGCGACTTGGATTGGCTCCCTTTCTGGTTGCGATTGGGGACCTTTGCCGGGCGTGGACGAGACTGTGCTGCCCCCTGGCACCGGCAACCTGAAGTACTTGGAGGCCCTTGATCGCCTACTGGGGCGTATGCCCGCGTGCGACCTCGTCTTTGTCCTGGCGGGCGGCGATGTACTGACCGGCGATCCCGTGGGCGGCCTGCACCTGGATTTGCCGGGGGCCTGGCAACGCGATCGGCGCGTAGCTGAACATTTACAAGGAGTTGCCGCTGTCTGGCTGCCGGCCGGTGGGTATACAGACCGGGCGTGGCAGGTCATGGCCGGCGCTGCATGGCAGTTGGTGCGCTGCCGCCAGCCTCCCCTGACCGCGCGAACCGACCCCATGGCGATGCAATTCGCGCGTACATCTAGGCATATGAAGGACGAAGCCCTGGGCAGTTGGGGGCTCGACGCTCAGGATGTGGAGGAGGCCCTTGGCCTGCGTCGCCCCGAGCAACACCATCATCTTCTTGGCTTTTATACGGAGGAAGGCCTGGAATACGGCCTGCAGTCCTTTGGCGTCCTCGATACCCTGCGGCGCCTGCGCTACCGCGAATTTGCCGTGCACATCAGCGTGCATGAGCCGGGCGAGCGAATGACGCTGACCGGCCTCTTTGCTGAAGAAACAGAGCCTTGCACGCTGCTGGAACTGGTCGTCGAGCGCAAACAGGACGCCGGCGGTCCGGTCCTGTACGTCCACTGGCTATCGCTTCGCCACCCAAAGGGCAGTTTTGCCCGTGATCGCTTGCGGTTGCCGGGCCAAGAAGTGCCCGGGCTGGGCCTAGCCCGGGAGGCCGGTGAACTGCTGGCGCGGATGGCTTCTCGCCTGCATGTTCAGGCTGTTGTCCTGCGGCCGGCTTGGTTTCACATTGCCTATGTGGCGCGCTATCGCTATCAATTTCGCAATCCCGAGGTGCAGGGCCGCTTTGAAGCGCTGATTCGCGATCTGCGGCACATGCCCTCCCTGCAGGCGCCTGGGGGCAACCTGAGCCTGGCGCAGGCGAGTCAGGCCCTTGCCCAAGGTCAAATCCTGATTCAGCGTGACGGCAAACAACCCGTTGTCTATCAATGGGAATCCGAAGAAATGGCCGACGAAGTTCGCACCGATTCCCACACCCAACAAGCCCAGCGGGAGTCGGGATGTATTCGTTTCCAGTTGGCCTGAGTCCAGCAACGCAGGCCTGCCCAAAGCCGAGTCGCCGTGGCATACTACCCGGCGCTTGGCAGCGGAGGCCGCATGTCCCGACCATCTGACAGCGCAATACCCAATCTTTTCCATAAGGGAACCGGCCGCGACGGTCGGGTCTTCATTGTCTCGGACTCCTTGGGCGAAACAGCGGAACTCGTTGCGCGCGCAGCACTTTCGCAGTTTGGCGGCTCTGATGTCGAGATCTTGCGCTTTCCCATGATCTCGTCGCCGGACAACGTCGAGCCGATCGTCAATCAGGCGACGGAGCGGCCAACCCTGGTTGTCTACACGCTTATCCGCCCCGACGTCCAAGAGAAAATGGTCCAGCTTTGCGAAAAGCGAGGCGTCATCGCCGTCGACATCATGGGCCCGATGCTCAGCGGTTTCATTCAGGTTTTGGGCCGCGCGCCCGTGCTCCGGCCGGGCCTCATCCACCAACTCGACGAACACTATTTCAAGCGCGTAGAATGCGTTGAATTTGCAGTGAAATACGACGACGCCAAGGATGCACGCGGCTTTCTGCAGGCAGACATCGTCCTAGTCGGCGTGTCGCGCTGCTCCAAAACGCCTGTTTCCATGTACTTAGCCAATCGCCTGTACCGCGTCGCCAACCTCCCCCTTGTGCCAGAATTCCCTGTGCCCAAGCAGATTTACGATGTGCCCCGTGAACGGATCGTCGGTTTGCGTGTCGATCCGGACAAGTTGGTGCAAATCCGCCAAGAACGGGTCAAGACGATGGGCGCCCGCGAGAGGCACTACGCCGAAATTGATAGAATTCTCGAAGAGTTGAGCCACGCCGAAGAAGTGTTTGCCAAGCTCGGCTGTCCCGTCGTCGATGCCACCAACAAAGCCGTGGAAGAAACGGCTGTTCGCGTTCTCGAGTTCATCCACCGCCGCGACCCGCACGGTCGAGCGCTGGCGCACCAACAAGGAGAATAAGCTATGACCACGTATGTCCAGGCATTTTCCCAGGGCAACGCCAAGATGAAGGAACTGCTGGGCGGCAAGGGCGCCAACTTGGCCGAAATGACGCGCATTGGCCTACCCGTGCCCCCCGGTTTCACAATCACGACGCAGGCTTGCCTGTACTATGCCGCCCATGGGGTCCACCCGCAGGGGTTGGACGAGCAGGTGCACGCGGCGCTCAGCGCCCTGGAAACCCAGACAGGAAAGCAGTTGGGACACAAGGCGTTGCCTCTGCTTGTCTCGGTGCGATCCGGTGCGGCGGTGTCCATGCCGGGCATGATGGATACGGTGCTGAACCTGGGGCTCAATGACGACACCGTCCAGGCCCATGCCGCTGCAACGCAAAATCCGCGATTTGCTTGGGATTGTTATCGCCGGCTGATCCAGATGTTCAGCAACGTTGTGCTGCAACTGCCGATGCATGAATTTGAAAAGGCCCTGAATCGGCGCAAGGCGGCCTGTGGGGCCCAGACCGATCCGCAGATTCCAACCGATGTGATGCAGCAATTGGTTAATGATTACAAGCAGTTGGTACTCGAACTGTCCGGAAAGCCTTTTCCCCAAGACCCCAGGGCCCAACTCGATGAAGCGGTGCGGGCGGTGTTCGCCAGTTGGAACAATCCGCGGGCGGTGGTGTACCGAAGGCTCCATAAGATCAGCGATTCTTTGGGTACAGCCGTCAATATCCAGGCCATGGCCTTTGGCAACATGGGCGACGATTGCGCCACCGGCGTGGCCTTCACCCGCGACCCCAACAGTGGCGAAAAGATGTTCTACGGCGAGTACTTGCTCAACGCCCAGGGCGAGGACGTGGTCGCCGGTATCCGCACGCCACGGCCGATCATCGAACTGAAAGAAGAATTGCCTCAAGCCTACGATCAGTTGTTTCGCACGTGCGAGTTGCTCGAGGCCCATTACGGCGACATGCAGGACATCGAATTCACCATTGAGCGCGGGCACTTGTACATGTTGCAGTGTCGAGTCGGCAAGAGAACGGCGCAGGCAGCCATTCGCATCGCCGTGGACCTGGTGGCCGAGGGCAAGATCGACCAAACCCAAGCGCTGCTGCGCGTAGAACCAAGCCAAATTGAAACGCTTTTGCACCGGCGCATCGACCCCAAAGCCAAGGTAGATGTCGTGGCAACGGGCTTGCCCGCCAGCCCTGGTGCAGCCTGCGGCGCGGTGTGTTTTGACCCGGATGAGGCCGAAAAACGCCACGAACGCGGCGAAAAAGTCCTGTTGATTCGCCATGAAACGACGCCCGACGACATCCACGGCATGGTCGCCAGCGAAGGCGTTCTGACCACCCGTGGCGGCATGACCTGCCACGCCGCCATTGTCGCCCGCGGCATGGGCAAACCGTGCATCGTCGGCTGCAGCGAAATCGTGATCGATGAGGAAAATCAGCTTCTTCGCGCTGGAGACCGCATCGTACGCGCTGGCGACATCGTCAGCATCGATGGCGGTACTGGCCGATTGATCATGGGCCAAGTTCCCTTGATTGAAGCGCAATTGTCCAAGGAAGTGCAAACGCTGCTGCAGTGGGCGGATGCAGCCAAGGTTCTTGGCGTTCGGGCCAACGCCGACACACCGGCCGATGCGCAACGGGCGCGCGACTTTGGCGCTCAGGGCATAGGCCTGTGTCGCACCGAGCACATGTTCGGCCAAGGCGGCCACCATCCCGAGCGCATGGCTGTAGTACAGCAGATGATCCTCGCGGAAACATTGGAAGATCGCCTAGTAGCCCTGGCGGCGCTCCAGCCGATGCAGGAACTGGATTTCCGCGGCATTTTGTTGGCGATGGCGCCCTACCCCGTGACGATTCGCTTGCTTGACCCGCCTTTGCACGAGTTCTTGCCGGGCGTGCTCGAACTCTCGACGGACGTCGCGCGGGCCGAGGCCCTGGGCCAGCCCCACGAAGAAAAGCTGCGATTGCTACGCAAAGTCAAGGCTTTGGCTGAGACCAATCCGATGCTGGGCTTTCGTGGCGTGCGGCTCGGCGTGATCTACCCTGAGATCTATGAGATGCAAGTGCGGGCCATCTTTGCCGCGGGCAGCGAGCTATTTGCTCAAGGCATTGATATTCACCCTGAAATCATGATTCCGCTGGTTGGCCACGTCCGCGAACTCAAGCTGATGCGCGACATGATCGCGCGGATTCATGAAGAAATGCAGCCTAAATTCAGCTACTTGGTCGGCACGATGATTGAAGTGCCACGGGCAGCCCTGACGGCGGCGGACATTGCCGGTGAAGCCGAGTTCTTCTCCTTTGGTACCAACGACTTAACCCAGACGACCTATGGCTATTCCCGGGACGACGCGGAGTCGCGCTTCCTGAGCCAGTACGTGGCCGACAAAGTCTTGCCCGAGAACCCCTTTGTCACCCTCGATCGCGACGGCGTCGGCAAACTCGTGCGCATGGCGACGGTGGACGGCCGCTACGCCCGCCCCGGCCTCAAGGTTGGCATTTGCGGCGAGCACGGCGGCGACCCGGCCAGCATCGCTTTCTGCCATGAAATCGGGCTATCCTACGTCTCCTGTTCGCCCTTCCGCGTGCCGATCGCCCGCCTAGCCGCTGCCCAAGCCGCTCTGGCCGCCCAAGGCCAAAAAGCAACCGCTTCGGCCGTCTAGGCCAGTGCGCGCCAAGTGGCTAAACTGCAATCACTTTTGCCCGCGCAGAACGGCGGGTGGTGATGGAAATTGCAGGACGCGTGGCTAGCTGCTGCCCAAAGCGCTCTGGCCTGGATAGTGTCTCAAATTGAGACAGCCGATACGCACGGGGCAGTGTTTTCCAGGTCTTGGGCCGTTGCCCGCTGGGATACCCTACGCAATAACCTTGCATAATCAATATGTTACTTTTTCTTCTCAAGTTGGCACGGCGCTTGCACTATAGTCCTGCGACAGAACGAGCAGAATCCCTATGACTTCCTTGAACTCCTTCCTATAAAATCCTCACACACTGCTTGTCCTGGTTTCGCCAGGGCAAAGCGTCCCCCCGGAGGCGTTACAACGGTTGCTTTGCCATCGGTTCATCGTTAGGGAGTGGACCGAGGCAGTCCAAAGGCTGCAACCGACCTGTGCGTTTCCCCTTCCAGCCCTCTCTCGCTCTGACAGGCGGCCGCGATTTCTTCCGGCCGCCTTGTTTTTTTTTGCGCTGCGGCTGGAGCAAAGTCTGAGCGACGCACCAACATTCTGAAATAACAGCTCTATTTCAGTCTTGACGAGGCCGTGACGCAGCACGGCCGACCACCTGTGGACGCGCGCCAAGGGCCCGTACTACACTCTTGGCCCGGCGCCGCAACCTGCCGCGCCCGTCACGATCCGGCGTTGCGCCGACCTCCAAGGAGCAAGAGATGAGCAAGGATATCGTTCTAGTTGCAGGAAAACGTACGCCCTTTGGCGCATTTTGCGGCACGCTCAAGGACCTGACAGCCACTGACCTGGCCGTGGAGGCAAGCAAGGCCGCCATCGCCTCGATCGGCATGGATCCTGCTGTAATTGATGCAGTTTTCTTTGGCAACGTTTGCCAGACCTCGGCCGACGCCATCTACCTCGCCCGCCACGTCGGCCTGCGTAGCGGTTGTGGCGTCGAAGTGCCGGCGCTCACGCTCAATCGCCTGTGCGGTTCGGGCTTTGAAGCGATCATCCAGGCCGCCAATGCCATCGAACTGGGCCAAGCTGAAGTGGTTTTGGCCGGTGGCACCGAGAGCATGACCCAGGCCCCCCACGTGCTGCGTGGTCTGCGCAGCGGCGTCAATTTCGGACCGGGCGGCAAGATGGAGGACTCGCTGTGGTCCTGTCTCACCGACACCCACACCGGCATGGCCATGGCCAACACGGCCGAGAAGCTCGCGCGATCACATGGGATTACGCGGCAGGCCTGTGACGATTTTGCCCTTGAGGGCCAGCGTCGCTACGCGGCGGCGGCGGCGGCGGGCGTGTTCAAGGATGAGATTGCGCCGATCACCCTGCAAACCCGCAAAGGTCCAGTGGTTTTTGACCGCGACGAGCATGCACGTGCCGAGACGACCCCCGAGCAACTGGCTAAATTGAAGCCGGTTTTTGAGAAGGACGGTGTGGTCACGGCTGGCAACGCCTCGGGCATTGTCGATGGCGCTGCCGCCGTTCTGGTCACCACGCACGCGCGGGCGCGCAAAGAGAACTGGCCGATTTTGTGCAGCATTGTGTCGCACGCTGCGGTTGGCTGCGATCCGACCGTCATGGGCATCGGCCCGGTGCCGGCGATTCGCAAGGCCCTGGCTATCTCCGGCCATGCACTGTCGGAAATGGATCGGATCGAAGTCAACGAGGCTTTTGCTCCGCAATTCCTGGCGGTTGCCAAGGATCTGGAACTCGATCTCAGCAAGACCAATGTCCACGGCGGCGCGATCGCGCTGGGGCACCCGCTGGCGGCCTCGGGCGCCCGCATCATTTTGCACCTGGCCTTGGACCTGCAGCGCGGCGCCGGCCAATACGCGGTCGGTTCGGCGTGCATCGGCGGCGGTCAGGGCATCGCCATCGTGATTCGCAAGGGCTAATGGCGGCAAGTCAAGGTTCTTTCCTGCTTTTCCGGAGAGAACCTTGGCTTTGCTGCGGCCCGGAGGCTAAGGCATCCGCCGCACAGGCGCTATGGGGCGAATGAATTGCTGAGCCAATCCCCAGGCATAGGCGCCTTGAAAGGGCACGACCAAGACGTCGCCCAGCTCAATGCCGTCGCCATAGCAGTGCCCGCCCCAGATATCCTCGGCATCGCACAGGGAACCACCTATTTTGACAGGAAATTCCCGCAATGATGGCCGCGTCAGATTGAGCACTGGCGCGTAGATGGCGAGGTACTTCTCCCAGCCGACGAGGTTGACGCCACCATCGACAATCACCAAATCCTTGGTTTTCTTGTCGACGACGCGCAGCACGATGTGCATGGCATAGGTCGAGACAATGCGTCCCGGCTCCGTATAGGCCACGGCTGGCACGACGCTACGAATTTCGCGGGCAAATGCGCCACCAATGGCCTGGGCATACTCTGCCAAGGGCGTGGAAGGCTTGGGATAATAGGGTTCTAGGAACTCAGAGGTCACGCCAAAGGCTTCGTTGGCCGTGTGCAAGATCGACGCCAGCGGGTCATCTTTAGGGAAAAACCCTTCAAGTCCATGGGGTTTATAGCCGCCGCCGATGTCAATAAAGGCCATCTGCGCCCGCTGCGGTCCAGTGAGCCCTTCGCGCAGCATTTTACCAATCAATGCAAGCACCTGCACATAAGGTTCCGGCGTGCGATTCCAGCTCAGGTGCGCCTGCAAGCCGCAGACGGCAAGGTGGGGAAATGCGGCCGCCTGGTTTAGGAATTCCGGCAATTCATCCAAAGGAATTCCGAACTTAGACCAAGCTCCGTGCACGCCCGTGTGCACGCGCACACCACAGCGCAATTGGCAGGTCGGCTGGCCATCTGGCCCTGTATATCGAGCCTGTAACAGCGCGCCCAACCTAGCTAATTCGCCGAAGCTATCGAGGTGTACAGTCACCCGCTCACGGTGGGCAATGGCGAGTTGGTGATCCCCTGCTGACTTCGCTGGACCGCTAAAAACAATCGGCACGGCAGGCAGTTGCAGTGCTGCCGTCATTTCCTCGGCGCTCGATACGTCAAGGCCGTAGCCCTCAGCCGCCGCAGTCTCTAGCAACCATGGATGATGATTGGACTTTACGGCATAGTAGGCCTGATGCGGGGCCAATTGCGCGTCGAACAAGGCTGAGAACCGGCGCAGCGCCTGGGCAAAGCCCGCCTGATCAAAGGCGTAAAAGGGCGTGGGCTGCTGCGACGCCATGGCCTGCAGCTTGGGCACCATCGGCGCAAATGCGTCAATCACATTGCGCAAATCGCCGGATTGCGGCGGCTCGGCGTGGTCGAGCAGGTGGCGAATGCGGTCCTTGGCCCCGGAGAGGTCACGCAGCATCGGAGCTCCAAACATTGGAAAAAAGTGCAGCAAAATCGGGCAGTAATTGGCCAGCGTCGTCGTAGAGTGGCACGGTCGCCTGAACGGTCGCGACACACTGTTCGGCTTGCAGGACATCGCCCGGTTGAGCCAGCGCCACCAGTTGGAACTCGCCCAGCGCCAATGGATCGCGCAACTCCGCGCCGAGATACAGCAAATGACCATCACGCGCGGTATAGCGGCCGCTCGGCAGCACCCGCGTCAGGCGATAGCCGTGCAAAGAAGGCGGCACGGCTAGGTCCAGGGTCGAACCGGCAAAATCACTTTGTGCAATGCCCTGTTCGTCAATGGTGGCCGCCTCGGGACGGCTGAGAAACTCGACGTCTTCAAAGCGCTCAGTCAGGTCAAAGCCGCCCGTGGTCTGGCGATGTCGAGCCAGTTGGGGCGTCGCTGCAGAAAGGCGTGGATTACATTCCAAAATCCACACGTTCTGCTGAGGGTCCAATAGGAAATCGACGTTGGCAAAGCCGCGGAATTCGACCTCCCGCAAGGCACGACCAAGACGCAGGAAAATCCTCGATAACTGCTGGCGCAGCGGATCTGGCAGAGCGGTTGCCCACTGGACGCCGGCAAAGAGCAGATGCTGGGTCGCAGGTGCGTAACATTGTTGGCGAATGGCCGAAAGCAGCGTCAGGGAAGCGTCGACAAAGACTGTAATTCCAAAGGCTTGCCCCGGCAGCAGGGCGCGCGTTAGGTAGGGCCGTCCTGGCTGTAGGTGCCCTTGGCCCCACAATTGGGCCAGTTGATCAGGCGCCCTCACCAGGAAAGTGCCTTCGCCGCCAAGGGAATCGGGCTCCTGGATCGCCACCGGCCCCTGCCAATCCGTGGCCCCCAGGGGCAAAGGCATTCGGGGCGGCACCGGCAGACCGTGGGCACGCAGAAACCCATCAAACCACAGCTTATTTTCGAGCTGGTCCTGCAGATCAAAGCGCGTCATCAACAGCGTCAGTCCGTGCTGCTGCGCCCATTGGTGGACGCGGGGACTGCAGCGCGCCGTCATCAGGTACGTATCGACGCCCGCCGCGGTCAGCACTTGGGCAGCGTTGGAATCGACCAGCAGAGATTCCGTTGTATTGGTGCGACCTTGCGCCTCCATGACCAGCACATGATCGGGCGGATGCGTCTGCAGTGCCCATTTCTGCTCTGGGGTATTGGCGCGAACCAAGGGTATCCATTGCACAAAGCTGCCTGCAGGCCAGAGGCAGCCATCGACGCCAAAAGGTAGAAATGCTATCTTTCTAGGGTGTTTCAAGATATTCACTCAGCTTGCCGGCGTCGCAACGTCACCCTGGGCCGCGTCGACAACCGGGCGATGGGGAGGACGCGCCAGCGCCGATTGCACAATACGATCAATTAGTTCTGCGTATGTCCAACCGGCCACGCCCGCCATTCGCGCTAGCCCCGCCCCACGACTCAGATCGGGGTTGGCGTTGTAGTCGACCAGGACCGGCTCCACCTGACCGTCGTCCAGGGTCCGCAGGCGAAAGTCACCGCGCCCATAATCGCAAATCAGCAAAGCTTGCGTGGCCTTAGCCATCGCCGCATCGACGCGGTCTCGCAGTTCCTCAGGGAGCTGGGCCGGCACGGTCGGGCTATCCAGGTACTCGGGCGAATCCTCAATCCATTTGCTGCGATAGCCAAGAATCTTCGGCTGATTGGCAAAGGCCGGTCCGAAGTCGACGCGAAAGATCGGCAAGGCGACACTCGGTTGATGGCCGACAAAGGCCGCCGTGACCTCCGGGCCATCGATGAAGGCCTCGAGCAGCAAATCCGGCGCATTGGCAGGCACTTTGGCCATATAGCGCCTCAGGGCTTGGGCATCACGCACCACGCAATCGGCGTCCATACCATAGCTGTTGTGACCAAAACGTGGTTTGACAATCACGGGATACGTGACGGTGTGCGGATCGGCATCGGCCAGCCACACCTCGGGCACCGCGACGCCCAAACTCTGCAAATAGAGCTTAGAGGCAAATTTGTCACTGGAAAATGCTTCCGCATAGGCCCCTGTGCCTGTGAAGTGCAGGCCAGCGGCCGCTAGCACGCCCGGCACGATGGGCTCAAGGGTCATATCGTAAAAGAACCCTAGATCCGCAGCATTGAGCACCAATTGTGGTGCCATTTGCAGCAGGGTCTGCAACCAGAGGAACTGCGTATCGAGAAAAACTGCCTGCGGCTGCCAGCCCCGCTCACGCAGCGCCTCGGTCAAATCCGCCTGCAGTGTCCAAGCGTTAGCAATGGTGGGCGCGCTGTGGCCAGGCTGCCCTTGGTGCAAGATCGCAACAACCCACTGATTATCCATAGATTCACCATTCTTAGGGCCGGTACAAGTTCGCTTCGTTCGGGCGCGCGGCTCCAACAGCAGTTCGATGGTGCTCAAGCGGGCATCCTCAAAGGCCAACTCGCTCACCCGCGACAAGACAACTGCGCGTGATGCGGTCGGCTTCGTCTTCCCGATGCCTTACGCCGGGTTCTCCGCGCAGCGGGCCGAGTATGCGCGTTGGCCCGAGGCCCTTCAAGGTCCCACGCCCTCGAGCTTGCCCCACGACCGGTCGGCGTCGACAGCCCGCGCGCCGATTGACGCAAGCGGGTCCCCGGCTTACCCTGCAGAGGTTGTTCCAAGGGAGGTTTTATGCTGGTCAGTCGTCGCATTTTCGCAGGGTTTTTACTCGTAATTGCCATGGGTTTTTCGCTTTCCGCCTTGGCCTACCCAGGCCCTGTGGCCGGCATCGTCCGCGGCGGAGGCCAAGCAGGTGTCGCCCGCGCCCCGCACACGATCGACGACGCCACGCGCACCCAGCTCGAAAGCGTCGCCCACAGCGCGGCCGGCAAGACGGGCGGCAAAGTGTGGCTGGTTATCGCACAAGGCTCGGAAAATACAGAGGATTATAACTCCCTGTACAGCGACGTCGGCTTTTCAGGCAAGGACGCCATCATCGTCAGCAATGGGCCCAAATGGGCCTTGCATTGCAATGCCTTGTCGGCAGCTGAAAAAGAAGGCGTGCTGGCCAAGTCCCTGGCCAATCACGATAAACCCCTTGAAAAAATGCAGGAACTGACCGATGCGCTGGTCAATGCCGTGCAGCACGCCAAGCCCGTGGCCTTGGTGGCCCAACCGACGCAGAACCTCAATGGCCGCGTCAGTTGGAACGAGTTCCAGCACAACAACTCGGGTCGCCACTGGTCGGACACGCAAATGTCCCGTGCTTACCAGCAGTACAAAGCGGGTCAGCCGATCAACGTCGACAATACCGGCATCGTGACGACCACCGGCGTGCTGGCGCACCAAGATGCGAACCAGGCACCGACGAGCCATAAAGGCCTGTGGATTGGCCTAGGTGTGGCTCTTCTGCTGGTGGTGGGCTTTGTGCTGTGGCGGCGCAAGAGTCGCGACAGCGGCTTGGCTCAGGAGCTAAAGCAGGCCGTGGCGGGACCGGAAAACACCATGGCGGATGTGTACATGAACCTCGATGAGTCGCATCCGCGCTTTGCCACGCTGATCGAGCAAGCCACAGCGGTGTCCAGCCAACTCGACGGCATCAAGAAGGCCGCGCCAACACGGGAGAATATTGCTCGGCTGCGCTCCCTTGATGACCAAGCCCGCCAGTTGCGCAACGCTGTGGGGCAACGCTAGTGCACCTCTCTGTCTACGCCGACACTGAATCGTTTCGTTAGATTTCTGGAGGAATATCATGCGCCTAACAGCACAAATCCGTTTGTTCGTGCAGGGAGAGGACGTCTTTCGCAAGCCGAGCTTTTGGGACAATGTCAAAGGCATGTTCGGCTCGGACGTCGACCTGCGTACGGGCGAGTCCAAGATCGCGCAGAACGCCCTAGGACTGACCGAGACGATCCAGCAAGCCCTGAAAATTGCGGGTATTACCAACGCCGTGACCTTGGTGGTGGACGACGCAGTGATCTACCAGGACATCGAAGATCGCCCCGACGACGCCGATTTGCTGGTCCAGGCGATGCGACTGCACAGCGATCGCTTCCAGAATTTCAATGTCCTGCGCGCGGTTTTCGAGTTTGAAGGCCAGGGGTTGCATAGCCTCATCGAGGTCAACGTCCGCGCCAAAGCGCAGCGCAATGAGCCCCACGCGATTGTGGCAATTGGCTCGCGAATTGAGGAGTTGCGTCCCAAGGATGGCGAAGACCTGGAAGTAGCCAAGGACCGCATCGGCAAGTCCCTGGGCAATGCTCAGTTGGTGCCGATGTACCGTAACGTTTTGAATGCACTGGCCGGTAAGTTGCACAGCGGCTTACAGCGCGTCTTCCCCACCGCCCGCATCGAATCCGACCCGGCCGACGTCCAAGTCGTGCGTCCCAGCGGCGGCGACGTGCGCGACATGGGCCAATCCGGTGACGATCGCGACGCACATTTGCGCAGCCAACCGAGCTATGGCCGTTACGGCAGCGGTTCAGGCTGGTCCTACGGTGCCTACTACGACCCGTGGAACACGTACTACCGCGATCCGATGGACACTTTTGTCAGCTTGATGGTCATCGACGCCTTAATCAGCCCGCGGCATAGTTGGGGCTATTCCCCTGGCTATTTAGGCAGTTCCTGGTCGAGCTATGGCTCGCCCGTCACCGTGGTCAACTACAACGGCGCACCGATCGGCAATGCGGACAATGTCAGCAGCTTTTCCAACCAGTTATCAGGCGTTTCCCAGGTAATGGACCAGGACTTCTCCACGCAGTCCTGGGACGACCATGCCATGGCCGGCTACGACCAGCAGGGCTCAAGCTGGGAACAATACGGCGGAAGTTCGGGCGATACCGGCAACAGCTGGGATTGCGACGGCGGCAGCGCCAGTAGCAGTGGCGATAGCGGTGGCAGTGGCGGCGGTGGCGGCTGGGACTGCGCCGGCGGTGATAGCGCAAGCTCTGGTTCTTCCTGGGATTGTGCCGCGAGCGATTGCGCCAGCAGCGACTGTTCCTGGGACTGTAGCAGCGACTGCAGCAGCGATTGTTCCTGGGATTGCAGTTGAGTTCGTCGTTCCCCGCTGACCAGCCGGATAAAGCCTTCATGTCCAGCGAGTTGCTTCGCCATCCGCCGACAGATTTGCCGGATTCTGCCCTGCCGCCCGACCTGCCGCAGCCACCAGAAGCGCCCGAATCTTCAGGCCAAGTCATGCATTTCACGCCGCCACCGCGTCTGCAGTGGCCGGCCCTTTCGTTGCGCCGGGCTCCAGGCTTGCTGCAGGGCATTGTCGACGGCCAGCCTTACGTCCACAATCCATGGGGTTACGATGCCCTGGCCCTGCTTTCGAGCCGCGCCCTGCGTCTCTTGCAGCGCGCCGATGGCCGACCGGCTGCCGCCATCATGGCTGAGCTAGCGGGAGAGGACATCGGCGAACAGCGCAATTTGTATGGTGAATTGCCGATGCTGTGGGCCAATGGCTTTGTGGTCACGCCGGGGGTACAGCCGCGGCGGCCTACAGGGAAAAGCCAAAGAGTTTTCAACACTTGGCTGCACCTGACCAATGCGTGCAACCTGGCGTGCCCGTACTGCTACATCCACAAGGACGCGCACCACATGGCGGTGGATGTGGCGCAGCGCGTGCTGGAAACCATTGAAACGACGGCAAAAAGCGGCCAAGTGGATCGCATCCATACCCGCTTTGCCGGCGGCGAACCAATGCTGCAATTTGCGGCGATGCAGTCGTTTTTCGCTGAAGCCACGCGACGTTGTCAGGCCCATGGTGTGCAGTTTTCTGCGGCTGTGCTGACCAACGGCACGGTGATCCCCAAGGGTTCGACCGAGTGGCTCAAGCAACATGGCGTATCTGTTTCCGTTTCTATCGATGGCATTGGCGAGTTGCAGGACGTCATGCGCCCGGTGGTGGGCGGCGGCTCCTCCTACGCGCGGCTGCAGAAAGGGCTGCAGGCCTATTTGCAGGCGGGCATTCGCCCCTACATTTTGATTACTGTTGGGGATTCCAACTTGGACGGCCTGCCGGAACTGACGCAATGGCTGCTCGATCAGGATTTAGGCTTTCGTTACAGCCTAGTACGTGACCTTGAGTGGGGAGCTGGCGTCCTCGATGACCGCCGGGGCGCGGCCGATGCCCCCGTCCCTGAGGCCAGCGCGGCATCGATGCCTTCCAGCGAACTACCTGAAGATACGGGACTTTTGCAAGGCGAGCCCTTGCGCCGGGTGCAACGCGTCCTCGGGCAGTGCTATGACCGAATCGAGGCCCATGTCCGCCAGCGTGCCGGGAAGAAGTCCAAGAATGCAGCACGCTTTCGTCAAACCCATCGCTTTTGTGACTTGGAACTTTGGCGGCCTATCAGCAAAGCCTGCGGAGCCGGAACGAGTTACCTCGCCATCGGCGACAATGGCCAGACCAGCCCCTGCCAAGCCGCGCTGCACCGCGAGGGAACGGTCGCCATTGACCCGACGGTCAGCCTAGCCGATCAGGCCCAGACAAACGGCCAACTAGGCTCCTTTGCACGCGAATTGGGCAACCCCGAGTGCAATCGCTGTCGCCACAAGCCCTCCTGCGCCGGCGGCTGTCCCCTGCTTTTGTACCGCCGCGAAGGCCACATCGACGGTCGCTCGCCCTATTGCGAAGTCTTTCGCGCTGTAATTCCGCGGATTGTGCGAATTGCCGCCCTCGAACTGGCCCAGCAGCGCCCGGCAGCAATCCATCGCCCCCTGACGCAACCTACCGTCTAGAAATAGGTTTTTCCCATGCCTACGCCTATCGCTCCAACGCCGAATGCTCTGGACCCTGCGCAAGCGGCGCATTGGACGCAGCAATCCTTCGCCGGTCGCAGTGGACGCGATTGGCTGGTGGCGGTCCTTCTGCTGGTCCTGGGTTTTCTGGTGGGTCGTCTGGTCGCCTACCTGCTTGCCCGCTATGTGCCTAAACTCACAGAGAAAACAGAGACAAAACTCGACGATTTGTTGCTCGAACGCCTGTCCCGCCCCGTCGCCATCCTGGTGTTCCTAGGCTTTGCCCACCTAGCGACAATTGTCCTGGAACTCATTGGACGGCCGGCACAATTGGTTGGCAGCGGCTTGGTCATGGCGGCGGCCATGGTCGTGGGCGTGATGCTGTTGCGGGCGATCGACGTGGTTTTCTCCGAAGCCATGCAGCCTTGGGCCAATCGGCAGACGCCGCCGGTCAATCCCTCGGTGGTGTCTTTCTCGCGTATTTCCAGCAAGGTGGTGATCGTTCTGCTCCTGGCGGTCACTGTGTTGCAGCGCGCGGGCTTTGACGTCCTCAGCGTCATCACGGGCCTGGGCATTGGCGGCTTGGCCGTGGCCTTGGCTGCGCAGGAAACGCTGGGTAACCTGCTGGGCAGCTTGCAGATTATGACAGATCGCCCGTTTACCATCGGCGATTGGATCAAGTACGGCGAATACAACGGGCAGGTCATGGAAATCGGCATGCGTTCCACGCGGTTGCAGCTTAGCAATGGCGTACGAGTGGTCGTGCCCAACAAGAAGCTGGCTGAGACTTGGGTGGAGAACTACAGCCATGCCAATGGAACTGTTCGTGATTTCACGCTACGCCTGCCCCTGCCGACGCCCGCGGACCACCTTGAGCAAGCTGTAGCCGCCGTGCGCGAAGTGCTGAGCCAGACCGAAGGTGTTCACCCGGAGTTTTCCGCACGATTCGCATCGATTGCCGCGGATGCCCTGGAGATCCGTGTCGTCTACAAGTGCGCACTTCCGGCCAGCTCGGGCGTTGTCGCCGAAACCGTGAACACGCAAATCCTGCGCCGCATCCAGGCGTTGGACCTGCATTTCACGCCGCCGGCACGCCTTATCTTGCCCGCAGTTGCGCCCAAGGACGCGCCTTTGGGGATGCCGCCGACGAGCTAGACCGCCATCCGCACGCCCAGGCTTCGAATTCCCGTGCCCGTTGTGCTAGGGTGCGCTCCCCATTTGGAGCCCGCGATGCCTCTTCGTACCTACCTGACCACGCCCATCTATTATGTCAATGATCGTCCGCACATCGGGCACGCTTACTGCACGGTCCTGGCCGATGCGGCGCGCCGTTGGCATGCCTTGCTCGGCGACCAGACCTATTTCTTGACCGGCACCGATGAACACGGCCAGAAGGTCCAAGAAGCGGCGCAAAAACGGGGGGTTGACCCGCAGGCCCACTGCGACGAGATGCACTTGAGCTTCAAGGAGCTGTGGCCGACCCTGGGCTGCGAACCCAACCAGTTCATGCGCACGACGCAGCCGCGGCACAAAGCTGTGGTGCAAAAAGCGCTGCAAAAACTGTGGGATAACGGGCAAATCGAAGCGCGAACTTTTGAGGGCTGGTACTGCATTCCCTGCGAGCGGTACTGGACCGAAAAGGACCTTCAGGACGGTAAGTGCCCGAGTTGTCAACGTGAAGTCGTCCGACTCGCGGAAAAGAACTACTTTTTTGCCATGAGCCGCTATCAGGACCGGCTGCGCAGCGCCATCGAGTCCAAGCAAATCGAGATCTTGCCCGCCAACCGGGCCAATGAAGTCCTTGGATTCTTGCGCGAACCGCTGCATGACCTGTGCATTTCCCGCCCCAAGGCCCGGCTGAGTTGGGGCATCGAACTGCCCTTTGACAAGGACTACGTGACCTACGTGTGGTTTGATGCGCTGCTCAACTACGCCAGTGGTATCGGTTTTCTGGATGCCGAGCCGCCTGCTCTCCCTGAGCAATGGCCCGAGCCGGCCCTGAGCGGCCACGACAATTTTGAGGCGTGGTGGCCCAATGTCACGCATTTGCTGGGCAAAGACATCCTCACGACCCATACCGTGTATTGGCCGACGATGATGATGGGCCTCGCCGAAGCCTTTGGCCTGCCGCACACCGCCTGGCTGCCGCGGCGCTTTGTCGTCACCGGCTGGTGGCTGCAGGGCGACGTCAAGATGTCAAAATCACTGGGCAATGTCGTCAGTCCTCTGGACATGAAGGACCGCTACGGCTGGGAGGTCCTGCGCTGGTTCCTGCTGCGCGAAATGCCGGTGGGCCAGGACGCCAACTTTTCCGAGGCGGCGCTGCTGCGGCGAAATAACTCTGACTTAGCCAATGATTTAGGGAACTTGTTGCAACGAACTGTGGCCTTGTGCGACAAGAGCTTTGGCGGACTAGTGCCAGCATCGCTGCCCCTAGCCGACACGCCGTCCCTGCTGGCCCTGCGCAACATCTTGGATACATTGCTCGATCGTGCGGGTGTCACGGTGCCGGGAGACCCGTCGCTGCCCAGCGTCGAGCCGATTGCCCAGACGGTGCGCAGCTTTCGCTTGCACAAGACGCTTGCGGACGTGCTCGCGCTGCTTGGCGCCCTCAATGCCGTGCTTTCGTTGGAAAAACCGTTCTCGGTGGTGCGCGATGATCCGCAACGGGCGGGGGCGGTGGTGTACTTGGTGCTCGATGGCCTGCGCATTGCTGCCAACCTGCTGCAGCCCGTGCTGCCGAGCAAAGCCCCTGAAATTCTGCGGCGAATCGGCTGGCAAGGCGGCATTTTGCCCGTCGCCGATCTAGCCCCGGGTCAGCTGCAGTCGGGCAGTGCCGTCCATGCTGGGCCGCCTCTGCTGCCCAAGTTTGAGCTGCCCGTGGCCGTGCCCGAAGCGCAAGCGCCTGAAGAAAAAGTGGAATCCTTGGTGGTGGATATCGACACCTTTGCCCGCAGCGAACTGCGCGTGGGTCGGGTGCTGCTGGCGGAGCCTGTGCCGAAATCGAGTAAGTTGCTGCGTTTGCTGATTGATCTTGGCGAGGCCCAGCCGCGGCAGATTCTCTCGGGCATTGCCGAGACCATTGCACCCGCGGACCTGCTTGGGCGCCAAGTGCTTGTGATTGCTAATCTTCCGCCGCGCAAGATGATGGGCCTGGAAAGCCACGGCATGTTGCTTGTTGCCGAGGATGAAACCGGCAAGCGTGTGGCCCTGCATCCGGCGCGCGACGTGCCAGCGGGAGCCGGCGTCCACTAGGTCGGCCTTCGCCTCGGCTCAAACCAGCAATAATCTTGGTAAATCTAAGGGTTTTTCTCAGTCGGCGTTGCCGCACCCGGCAGTTCCCGGCCCTGGCGGAGTTCCAGCCGACCTTCGCGCCCAATGCGGCCCCAATTGCCACATCGCTGCGGACTTTCCTTAGGCGTATCGCAGCGTTTCACGTGAATTTGCAGGTCTCGAATCGCCTGCGGCGTCACGCCGAGGTCGCGCCAGGGCACGGCGACAAAGACGACCCATTCCTCGTCGTCCTCGCCCTGCGGATCATCAATACTTCCATCGACATCAATGGACGTGCGGATGCCATGCTGCAGGGGCAGGCGTCCCGCAGGTGCCGATTTCTCGGCGGAGACTAAGCCCTTGGGGGTGAACCGGAGCCACCGTGTCTCGGCACCGGCGACGATCTCGACCTCAAAGGCGTCAGCCGGTGCCCTGCCCGCTGTGCTGCTGATGTCTTGGTCGGCGGCATACAGACTCATGTACAACGCCGTGTCACTCCAAAGAAATCGCGCATTTGAGTACGGTCGCGCCGGCTCACTGCCGTCGCCATCGAGGAAGGGGCCCGTCCAGCCGGAGTCATGCCACGCAGGATCGTCGTCGTGGGCATCAAGAGATAACTCCCGAGCGATAAACGGAATACTCGTCAGCGTCGCGGCGGGTGCGAGGTCTGTCTCGCTGATGGCGGCTGGTAATCCTGTGGCTGCGCGCACGGTTGCACGGTCGGCCGCGGCCTGGGCCGGGGGATGCTGGGCGGCGTCGATGACCTCGGGCCTCTTGCAGCCGAAAAGCCCGAGAACCGCGGTGGCAATCGCGATGGAATAACGAAGAGATCCAAACACTTCAATCACGGCGTTGCAGCCTCAGTGCCATCGGCCGCGAGCGCGAAGGTCTCGAAGACGGCGTGGCTCAAATAGTCATAGGAAGTCAACTGGATAGCAGCATCCGGTCGGCGGCGAATCACCACGTAGCCGTAGTTGATTTGCTCGACCAAGGGAGCCCCGCCGTTGCCAACGATCACCTCGCGAATGCCTAGGCGCTTGTAGGTATGGCGATGCCCAACCACCAGCAGCGTATAGGGAAACCCGGCAATGATGTCTTCACTCGGGGTCACGCCCGGGCCATCGGTGGCCTCGCTGCTCTCATGGCGCACGACAAAGGTGTAGGTTGAGGGCTTGGCCATTTCCCCTTTAAGCCAAGCGGCTTGCGTTGAATCCCAGGCATTGGCAGCGATGAAGACAAACTTGGCCTTCCACGTGTGGGCGTTGTCCGCATACCAGACCGTGAAGTAAGGCTGCTCAAAGCCCATAGGCTGCACGAATTTGCTGAGGAAATTCTTGTAGAGGGTCGGCTGACCGTCCTTGCCACTAGCGCCGCAGTTGGAATCAGTCGCACCCGTGCACTCATGATTGCCCATGCAATGCCAGGACTTACGACAGAAGTAGGACTGAGCGCCCAAGTACAGGTCCATTTGCGCCGCGCCTTCCTTGCTCGTCGGCTTGGCAAACACGTAATCACCTGTAGTTACAGCAAAAAACACCGGAGGCTTCTCGGCCTCAGCGGCCTTCCAAATCTTGCGGATGACGGGCGTCGGATAACTGCTTGTGGCATCGGGAACCGGCGGCCGCGTGTCACCAACGACGACGAAATCCAGGGACGGCACGAGCAAAGGCTGATCGCTGCTGCCCCCGGCCGCTACAACCGTGGCCGTAGCCGCATCGGAACCATCGATGGAATCAGGTGAATTGCCACGCCGCGTGCTCAAGCCCGCGCAAGCGTCCTCCGCCGGTGCGCAAACGGTCGTGTCATTGCCATCCCAGTGACGGCGCGTCTGACAACTGGTTGTAGTGGAACAGGAATTCCCGCCAGTTGCTGAGCACGGCAGGGCGCAGTACCAGCCGCAGCCGATTTCCACGCATTGGCCGACGGCACAATCGGCATCGGACACGCAGGTCTGACAAGCAAAAGGCGTGTTGTCTAGTGGCGTTGCATCGACATCAGCAACCGCATTGGCATCGTCGCCGCCTTGACGAGGCCCGAGGTCTAGCCCTTGAATCCGATTGGTATTTCCACCGGTATCGCTTGTCTTGACCGCCGTGACGCTGTTGGAACAGCCCGCCAACTGGACCAAGGCCCATGTCAGCAGGATTACCCAGGACAAGCGCCTGTGATGAAAGGAGAAAAAGTCTGGCTGGCTAGTCAACTGCGGTCCTCACTTGCGGCATCATGCGGACTGGTAGGCCCGGCAGCAGGGAACGCGTCCTCCGCCGAGCCAAGCACGGCCAGCAACGCCGGCACCAAGCCCGGGCCCATCCTGTAGTTTGCTGCCCCTTGCGTCAAGCAGCGCCGAGTTGCAGCGGTTTTGGCAGATCGGCACCCCGCGCTTGCGTCCGCCCCTACATCTCGTAGAATCGCGCGCGACCGGACGGCATTTGTGTCCGGGCGGCCACGATTTCCCACGTCATTTCATACTTGAAAGAGGAACTGCCATGCCCGGCTTGCGCTCCACGGATGTCTTTGCCCAACGCCACATCGGCCCTCGCGGTGCGGACCTGAAATCGATGTTAGATACGCTAGGTTACGAGTCGCTCGATGCCCTTGTCGACGCGGCTGTGCCGACTGCGATTCGCCTGAACAAGCCCTTGGAATTGCCGCGCGCGCTGTCTGAGCACGAGGCGCTGCGTGCCATTTCTGCGTTGGCGCAGGAAAACCAGATCTTCCGTAGTTACCTGGGGATGGGCTATCACGACACGGTGACGCCGCCAGTCATTATTCGCAATATCCTTGAAAATCCAGGCTGGTACACGCAGTACACGCCCTATCAGCCGGAGATCAGCCAGGGCCGCTTGGAAGCGCTGCTGAATTTCCAAACGATGATCACGGACTTGACGGGCATGGACATTGCCAATGCCTCCCTGCTGGATGAGGCGACGGCTGCTGCCGAAGCGATGACGCTGATGTTTGGCCAGCAGAAGCAAAAAGAAAAGCGGCATGCGGTGTTGGTGGCGAGTTCCTGCCATCCGCAGGTCATCGACGTGGTCAAGACGCGCGCCAAGCCGCTGGATCTGCAAGTCGTCGTGGCCGATGTCCACAGCTACGATTTCTCCCAAAGTCCCGCGGTGTTTGGCTGTATCGTCCAGTATCCCGACACCACAGGGCGCGTCGATGATTGGCGCGAGTTTATCACCAAGGCCCACGCCGCCGGTGCATTGGTGACGATGGCCTGCGACCTGCTTGCAAGTACGCTGCTTTTGTCGCCCGGTGAACTCGGCGCTGATGTTGCAGTCGGATCGGCGCAGCGCTTTGGCGTGCCGATGGGCTATGGCGGCCCCCACGCAGGCTTTTTTGCAACGCGCGACGTGTTCAAGCGCAGCATGCCCGGCCGTTTGGTCGGCATCTCCATCGACAGCCACGGCAAACCCGCCCTACGCCTCGCCTTGCAAACGCGCGAGCAACACATCCGCCGCGACAAGGCGAGCAGCAATATCTGCACTGCGCAAGTGCTTTTGGCCATCATGGCCAGCGTGTACGGGTGCTACCACGGCCCTGACGGTCTGCGGGCTATTGCCGAGCGCATTCACTTGCTGGCCCGAACCCTCGCAGAAGTGCTGACTCAGCGCGGCTTTACACTGCAAAGCGGCCCCTATTTTGACACGATTCGCGTCGAAGTCGGCAGTCGCCATGTGCAAATCGTGCAAGCCGCTCTGGCGCGGCGCATCAACCTGCGTGATTGGGGCGACGGCACCTTGGGCATTGCGCTGGATGAAGCGACAACGGCTGAGGATCTAGCTGATCTTGCTGCTGTTTTTGGCGCTCCGACCTCCATAGTCGCGCTCGAGCAATTGGCGGACGGCTTGGCGGCACGGACGGAATCGGCGGCGTGGCAGTCCCTGCGGCGGACATCTAAGTACCTGCAACACCCCGTGTTTTCCGCGCACCATTCGGAAACGGAGATGATGCGCTACTTGCACACCCTGCAGGAGCGGGATCTCTCGCTGGTTTCGTCTATGATTCCGCTTGGTTCTTGCACGATGAAGCTCAATGCTGCGGCCGAGATGCTGCCCATTACGATGCCTGGTTTTGCGCAGTTGCACCCGTTCGCGCCAGTTGATCAGTGCAAAGGGTACCACAAGCTCTTCGCCCAGTTGCAGGCATGGCTCACTGAAATTACAGGATTTTCAGCCTGTTCGCTGCAGCCCAATGCCGGCAGTCAGGGCGAGTACACGGGTCTGCAGGTGATTCGCGCCTATCAGAACAGTCAGGGCCAAAGTCGGCGCAATATCTGCCTGATTCCCCAAAGTGCCCATGGCACCAATCCGGCGACGGCGGTGATGGCTGGCCTGCAAGTGATTGTCGTTGCTTGCGATTCCCATGGAAACATCGACATTGACGACTTGAAGGCGAAGGCTGCGCAGGCGGGCGACAAACTGGCGGCGCTGATGGTGACCTACCCGTCGACGCACGGTGTTTTTGAAGCTGGAATCAAAGACATGTGCGCCATCATCCACGGCCAGGGCGGCCAGGTGTACATGGACGGTGCCAACCTCAATGCCCAAGTGGGTCTGTGCCGGCCGGGCGATATCGGTGCCGACGTCTGCCACATCAATCTGCACAAAACGTTTTCGATTCCGCATGGTGGCGGCGGACCGGGCATGGGCCCCATCTGCGTCGCGGCGCACCTCGCGGCCTTCTTGCCGGGCCATCCGGTGATCAGCCAGGACCGGCCCCAGGCCATCGGCGCGGTGTCGGCGGCTCCGTGGGGAAGCGCAAGCATCCTGCCGATTTCGTGGATGTACATCGCCATGATGGGCCCAGACGGTCTGGAGCGCGCCACCAAGGTCGCGATTCTTAACGCGAATTACTTAGCCCACCGTCTGCGCGGGCACTTCGACCTGCTCTACTGTGGTCAAAGTGGCCTCGTGGCCCACGAGTGCATCGTCGACCCGCGGCCGCTCAAGGCTTTTGGCGTGGAAGTGGATGATATTGCTAAGCGTTTGATGGACTTTGGCTTTCACGCGCCGACCATGAGCTTCCCGGTGCCGGGCACGCTGATGATTGAGCCGACCGAGAGCGAGTCCAAGGCCGAAATCGACCGTCTGTGCGACGCGCTGATCGCCATCCGCGCTGAAGCTGGACAGATCGAGCGGGGGGAAATCCCCTTGGCAACCAGCGCATTGCACAATGCCCCCCATACCATGGCCGATGTGCTGCAGGCCAATTGGGACCGGCCCTACAGCCGCGAACAGGCGGCCTTCCCGGCGCCGTGGGTGCAGGCTTGCAAGTTCTGGCCCTCGGTCGGTCGCATCGACAATGCGTGGGGCGACCGCAACTTACAGTGCCTATGCCCGCCCGTAGACGACTACGCCACGCCGGCTTGAGGCTTTGGGACACGCCTTGGACCAGGGGCCCTCGGTCGCCGGCGTTCAAGGCCACTGCACGCCAACCGCTTAGATATACAGGATTATCCCGGCAGGTGTTGACAAACGCGGTGCATCCCGCTAGTTTCAGTCCGCAGTGAAAGTTCATCGCCCGATGAAGCTTCACGCCGACAGAGCCCCGCGCCTCCCAGCCGCGGGTGCCCCGGTCCTCCCCGGCTGCGTGCCCCTGGCGCAGTGTCTAGCGCAAAGGACTTTCTGATGAACCTGCCCCTGGCGGCCCACGCCCAGCCCTCCGGGTCGACTGTGCGTCAAGTTGGCGTTCTGCCTGCGCTTTCTGCACAGGCGGCTGATCACGACATGCGTGACTTGGCGGATCGACTCCACGAACTGCAGAATTGGCTGGCCGATGACCTGCAGGCAGTGGAGGCGGACCTTGTCAGTCTGCAGGGTCCAGGTCCGGCGCCGCACGCTGCATTGAACCTCTTGAAAGCAGGAGGCAAACGCTTGCGCCCCCTGTGCGTGCTGCTGTCTAGTCGCATGGGGCAGCCTGAGACTAATTCCAATGAAGCTGCGCGGTTGCTAGCTAGTTCGGTGGAATTGGTGCACGCCGCCACGTTGCTGCACGACGATGTGGTCGACTTGGCCGATTTGCGGCGCGGTCGGAGCACGGCCCGCGTCTTACACGGCAATCCCATTTCGATTTTTGCCGGCGATTGGACCTTGGTGGAAGCGTTGCGGCGCGTGGTGCAGTCGGGCTATGCCGATTTGGTGCCCCATGCCCTGTCAACCATTGAGGAAATGATCCTCGCTGAGGTCGAGCAGGTCGAGCGCGCTCGCGACCTTTCTAGTGACCGCGAAGGCTATCTCCGTGTGATTGATGGCAAAACGGCGGCTCTGTTCCGCTGGGCGATGCGTGCGGGGGCCCGGGCGGGAAACTGCTCGAGCGAGATGCAGGCGGCGCTGCTGGCCTACGCCACCGAACTGGGCCTAGCCTTTCAGCTCAGCGACGACCTGCTGGATGTGGAAGGCGACGCCGACCGCACGGGAAAATTGCCCTTTGCCGATCTGGCGGAAGGACGCATCACCCTGCCCCTGGCCCTGCTGCTGGAGCGGCGCCCAGACCTGAGGCCGCTTGTCGTGGAACTGCGTGAAACAACGTTGCAACCGGGCGGCTGGCAGACTCAGCAAGCGCAGCGCTCCTGTTGGCTGGTCAAGCAAGCCCTGCATGATTCTGGCGCCTTGCAAGAGGCCCGGGCCATCACCGATGCCCATGCCCAAGCGGCCGCGGCTTGCTTGCAATCGCTGCCGACAAGTTCAGAATTGCAAGCATTGGTCGAGATCGCCGCCACCTTGGCGCTCCGGCAGGCATAGTCCTGGCTGGAGCGGTGTTGATCAGCAGGGCCTGAGCGGGCCCGGCGCAGCCACGGTTCAGCCGCGTAGGTGGAGCCGGCCAAATTGATGGATTTGCTAGTGAATAGGGCTGCGAGCGCCCCACAGGCTCGCCCCAAGAGGTCACGATGATCATTGTGCTCACGGCTCAAGCAGACAGCAAATCCGTGGCTTCGGCGCTGCAGGGCCTTGGCTTGTGGACCCGGGCCTTAGTCGGTGCGGCGACGCCTGTGATCCTCGAGGTGGAAAGTCATTCGGCCAGCGTCAGTCCGGCAGTGATTGAAGCCATTGAAGGTGTTGCGGAAGTTCGGCAGCGCAAGTCGGCCCATCCGCGGGTCGATCGGCAGGCGCCCACCTTCACATTGACGCTTCGCCACGGCCCGGCGCTGGAACTCGGCGATGGCACGACCCTGGTGGCAGGCCCGTGTGCTGTAGAATCCCCCGATCAGATTGATGAAACGGCGGCACTGGTCGCATCTGCCGGCTGCCGACTGCTGCGTGGTGGGGCCTTTAAGCCACGAACCTCGCCCTATTCCTTTCAAGGCGAGGGGTTGCAGGCCCTAGACTGGCTTGACGCTGCCGCCGAAAAGCATGGCCTTGGCGTAGTGACCGAGGCGATGAGCGAACTTCATGTGACCGAGGTCGCCGCGGTGGCGGACATCGTGCAGATTGGCTCGAGAAATATGCAGAATTACGCGCTGCTGGCCGCTGTGGGTCGCACGGGCAAGGTCGTCTTGCTCAAGCGCGCACGCGGCGCTTCGGTCGAGGAATGGCTATCGGCAGGCGAGCATTTGCTTGTCCACGGCGCACCTTACGTCATCTTCTGCGAACGCGGCATTGCCGGGGCCAACACCGAACTGCGCAATGACCTCGACGTCGGCTCGATCGCACTTTTGCACCATATTCACGGGCACTTTGTGGCTGTCGACCCCTCGCATGGTGCCGGGCGGCGCGACCTGATTCTGCCCTTGGCCCAGTCGGGGGCCGCGGCGGGTGCGCAAATGGTGCTCGTGGAGGTCCATCCGCAGCCGGCGGAAGCCCGTTCGGACGGGCCCCAGGCCCTTCTTCCCGAGCAACTGCGCGAACTTGCCAAACGCCTTGGAATTGCTCCGGCCGCTGTTGCTGGCAACGGGCAGCCCTATACCAGCCGCTTTCCGGAATTCTATAAGAAATCCATGGAACAACGGCAGCAGACCTTGGCCTCGACCTTGGGCCTGTCCGCCGAGACGCAGCGCTACTTGCAAACTGGCGGCCTAGACATGGATGTGGCCGATCATATGACGGAAAACGTCATTTCGACCTTTGCCCTGCCCCTCTCTGTCGCCCTCAATTTCCGCGTCAATGGCCGCGACCACGTGGTCCCGATGGTGGTCGAAGAGCCCAGCGTCGTAGCGGCCGCTTCCAATGCCGCGCGTATGGTGAGGGCAACCGGGGGTTTCCGTGGCGATGCAACGGCTTCGGTGATGACCGCGCAGGTGCAACTCGATGGGGTTCTCGGCGTCGATGGCGCTGCTGAGACCTTGAGACAGCGCCGCGATGAGATCATCGCCCTGGCTAACCAAGCAATTCCACGCATGGTTGCGCGGGGCGGCGGCTGTGTCGACGTGGACGTGCGCGTCCTCGACCGCGACAGTGGTCTGCTGGTGCTGCACCTCTATGTCGACGTGGGCGATGCGATGGGCGCCAATGTCGTTGATACAGTTGCTGAAAATGTCGCACCGGCCGTGCAACGCTGGGTCGGCGGTTCGGTGGGACTGCGCATCCTCTCCAACCTGCCCCTGCGCCGCTTGGTGCACATTGAGTGCGATGTCGGCGAAGAGTTCTTAGGCGGCGCGGACTTAGCGGACGGCATAGCCCGCGCCAGCCGCTTTGCCGAAATGGACCCCTTCCGCGCAAGTACGCATAACAAAGGGATTCTCAACGGAATCGACGCGGTCGCGGTGGCTCTGGGCCAGGACTGGCGGGCGATCGAAGCCGGCGCCCACGCCTACGCCGGTTTAGGCAGTGATTATCGGCCATTATCTGTGTGGCGACGCACTGAGACGGGCCTGCACGGATCGATGGAACTGCCCCTGGCGATTGGCACGGTGGGCGGCTCGACGCAGGCGCACCCTGGGGTCCGCGCCGCCATGGAACTGGTCCGCATCGACGGAGCTCGGCAACTGGCCGTCCTGATGGCGGCGGCTGGATTGGCATCTAATCTCGCAGCTTTGCGAGCCCTCGCCGGCGAAGGCATTCAGCAAGGCCACATGCGCCTGCACGCGCGCAAGGCGGAATCGGCCGCCCACGTGGTCCTGACGGTCCACAAAGGCGCGGCATAACCCACGGATATTCTTCTTGGTGTCCGCGTTCCGACGACGCCGATGCCGCGCACTCTGCGCCCAAGGTAGGTCCATGCAGCAATCCCCCGTAGGCGCCCCGATGGGCGACCTGGCCGTCAGCGCTGGCAGCGGAGCCATGTTTGACCGCATCGCCGGCCGCTATGACCTGCTCAACCGGGTTATGACCGCCGGCATTGACATTCGTTGGCGGCACCGGGCCATCGCCCATTGCCAGTTGCAAGCCGGCATGCACGTTCTGGATTTGGCAACGGGCACTGGAGACATGGCCATCTTGGCGGCGCGCTCCGCAAACGTCCGCGTCACCGGCCTGGATCCATCCCGCGGCATGCTGGCCCAAGGCGAGCGCAAGGTGCTGGCGGCCGGGCTCCAGGACCGCGTGCATCTGGGCTTTGGCGATGCACAAGCCATTGATTTGCCTGATCAATCGGTCGACGCCGTGACCATCGGTTTTGGCATCCGCAACGTACCCGACCGGCCGCTAGCCCTGCGTGAAATCGCCCGCGTCCTCAAGCCCAAGGGCCGGCTGGTTATCCTGGAAGCCAGCGAACCGCAAGGGCATCCGCTTGCTTGGGCTGCGCGCATCCATCTGCGGGTGGTTGTGCCTCGCCTGGGCGCTTGGCTGTCCGGTGCGCCCCAAGAATACCGCTATCTGCAGGCTTCGATTGCAGATTTTCCTGCCGCACCGCGTTTTGCCGAACTCATTGCCGCGGCTGGCTTGGCGGTGGTCAAGGTCGAGCCTTTGCTGTTTGGTGTCGCACACTTGTACGTAGCGGAGGCTCCGTGCATGGCCTAGTTCCCGGACCACTGGGCTGGACGACCCAAGGCTTGGTCGATCATCTCCGTGAATTGATGTGGGAAATGCGCGGCGACCGCAAAGGCGTGGCCGTGGTGCGGGCGCGTTTGGCGGTGAGCGACCTGCCCCTGGCCCTGCCCCCGGGTCAAATTTCCCTGGTGTTTCGCTCTCCTCAGGGCCTGATGCGGCAATCCTTGGGCGTGGCAGCAGCCGCGCCGCAGACGCAAGTGCGCTTGCAAGCGACGGCGGACGGCCACTTGGTCCCCGACCCGCAAGCGATTGAAACTTTAAGTCACTGGCTGGCCAGTCAACAGGTACCGACCTGGGCTGCTGTGATTGGCGAGTCATTGCAGGCCGACGCCGATGGTGCCCACTATGGCCTGCATGTGTGGCTACCCCGCATTTGGCTTGCGCAAAGGGCCCAGGGGGGCGTCGACGCAGTGGTGCTTTTGCAACGGACTGCCGACCCGGAGGCCTTTTTGGCCGAAGTCGCCACTGCTTTGCGTGGGTTGCAGCCGACGCCGCAGGACGCCGTGGCCCGCCCGACGCCCCCGGAACTCGTGGGTGCCGACCCCGAGTGGCTGCGCCAATTGCGCAGTGCGATCGAGTGGGTACAGGATGACACCCGCAAGCTGGTCCTCGCCCGCCGCGCGCAGCTGCACGCCGAGCCGCCCCTGCAATGGCCGGAGCTGGTGCTGCAGATGGCGCGCAACCGGCCCAATGCCTGGATTGCCGCGGCAGCTGGGGTCTTTGAGGACGATTTCTGTTGTGCTACGCCGGAGTTGCTGGTGACCGTCGATGTGCAGGGAGCCCGGTCCATGGCGATGGCCGGTACGGCGGCCCAAGACGCGCCGGTGGACGCCAAGCTAGCCTGGGAGCATGACGCCGTGGTGCAATGGGTGCAGGCTGCCATGGTGCGTGGTGGCGCACAACCCGTTGTTCATGCTCGTAAATGGGTGCAGGCGGGGCCTTTGCGCCACCTCAGCACGCCCATCGAGTCACCGCCCCCGGCCGATGCCCTGCCCCTGGCCATCCACCTGCATCCGACGCCGGCCCTGCTCGGCATTCCACGCCGCGACGCGATGGCCCAAGTCTTGGCGCTCGAGTCAAGACATCGTCAATGGTATGGCGGGTTTGCGGGCATTCTCGCCGCCGATGGCTCCGGCTTTGGCGAAGTGGCGGTGCTCCTGCGCGGCATGGCGACCGGTGCCGACTGCGCCTATGCCTGGGCCGGGGCTGGCCTAGTTCACGGCTCTGATCCGGACGGCGAAGACGCCGAAATCAGCAATAAACTCGCGAGCATTCTGCAATCCGTCATCGGCGAGCCGAGCCCATGACGCCCCAGGCCGCCCGCGTCCGTCGCATCATCGCATCGCTCTTGGCCGGTGGCGTCAAACATCTTGTTATTTCACCAGGTTCTCGCTCTACGCCTCTGGTGCAAGCCGCTGCGGAGCGTCCCGAATGGACCTTGCACAGCGTGCTGGACGAGCGGTCAGCCTCCTTCTTCGCCCTAGGATTACAGCGTAGCGGCAAGGGGTTAGCTGCGACCCTGTGTACCTCTGGCACGGCCCTTGCCCATGCGCTGCCGGCGGCAATTGAGGCGGTCGAATCGGGCCAGGCCCTGGTAGTAGTAGGGGCGGACCGACCGGCGGCTGTGCGCGGCTGGGGTGCACCGCAAGCCATTGATCAGATAGGCTTACTGCAGCCCTACGCGCCAACATGGGAAATCGATGACACCCCGGAAGGCGAAGAGCGCCTGCAGCAAATTCCAAATCATCTAAGGGGCCTACAGCGCAACGGTGGTGCTGTCGCCCTCAATGTCCCCCTGAGCCTGCCCCTGGCCCTGGCGCCGGGCCCTCTGCCGGCCCTACCACAGGCGAATGAACCACCCGAAATTGCTGAACTTCCGCGGTTTTCTCAGCCACTCGATGGCGAGCGTACCGTGCTTGTGGCGGGGGCCCTGCCGGTCGACACACAGTTGGCTAGCTGGCTGCAGCGGTTGCAGAGCGCCGGCCGCGTGGTTGTTCTGGCTGAGTCAGTCTCCAACCTCAAGACCATAAACGGCATTATCCACTTTGATGCCCTGCTACGCGACCCCGAGTTACTGGCTACGCTAAGGCCCGAACGCATCGTGCGCCTTGGTGCATACCCCGTGTCTAAGGGCTTGCAATTGCTACTGGAAGACGCAAAGCAACGCGGGATTGCCGTCGATGCTGTGCACGTCCGCCGTTGCGACCCGCTGCAGCAGTCGAGGCAAGTCATCATCGGCCAACCCCTTGTAACGATGGATCATTGGCAGCTCGACTGCGGTGGTACCACGGACTATGTGGCCCGGTGGCGCCTAGCCGATGCCGCGGCCGAGAAAGCACGCCGCGACCAGCCGTCCAATTGGTGGGAAGCCATTGTTATTCAAGGGCTTTGTGACACAAGGCCAGCCCATCTGCTCCTAGGCAATAGCATGCCGGTGCGCGACTGGGACTCCTTTGCAACCCCTTCTGCAACAACGATTTCTTGCCCGCGCGGTGCCTCCGGCATCGATGGTTTGCTGGCCCAGGCTTTGGGTGAGGCCGTCGGCCGTCAGGCGCCAATGACCGCGTACCTGGGCGACTGCGCCTTTTTGCACGACGTCGGGTCTCTGCAACTGCTTGCAACATCAGCACATCCCGCCATTCGCATCGTCGTCAGCGACAACAACGGCGGTGCCATCTTCTCCTGGTTGCCGCCCGCCCAAGCGATGTCGGCCGAGGTGCATCGGCAGTTTTTCACGACGCCCCATGGCCTAGATCTCCAAGCAATTGCCCGTGGTTTTGGCATTGACGCCGTGCGCGTGGCGGACGCTGCATCGCTGCGCCAAGCCCTGGAGGCGCCCCTCGCCCCTGGACAGACGCAACTGGTGATTGCTACGATTGATCCCGACGTTTCAGCGACCCTACACCGCGCCTTTTGGCAGCAGGCAGCGGCTCAGGCCCGCAGCGCGCTAGGTGTGTCATGAGCGCAGCCGTGGTTAGGTCATGACCGCTCTGCTGCCGACTTTTGTGCTGCAAGAAGGCCAAACTCCTGGCATTTTCCTCGTGCACGGCTTTGCCTCCGACCACCGTGCCTGGACAGCCGTGGCCGACGCCTTGCCCCGGGGTCGCCAAGTCCTGGCCGTCGACCTGCCCGGGCTGGGGCACGCGGCCGACCTGCGGGTGCCGGGCCGGAGCCATCGGGCGCGATGGATGACGACTGCGCAATGGCTCGGCCGCAGCATCGAGGCTGCTGGCGCAGAATCCTTTGTAGTTGCGGGCTATTCTCTGGGTGCCCGCCTGTGTGCCTACGCCTTGGCCGCAGGCGTTTGGACCCCACGTGGTGCGCTGCTGGAGTCGCCGCGCTTTCCTTTGCGGGCGGCTGCTGCCCGGCGCGCCCGGCGCTTTGCCGACGAACAACTGGCGCAACGCTGTATTTCCCAAGGGCAAGCCGCCTTTGCTGCCGCCTTTGCCCAAAGCCCGGTGCTGGCCCAGCAGGCCCAGGGGCTGCCCGCCGACGCCGTGGCTCGTCTGCAAAGCCACGACCAATGGCGCTTGCTGCAACAACCCCATGGAACAGCCTGGAATCTCAGGACATATGGCTTAGGTTCGACTGTCCCCGTTGGTGCGAATCGCTACGCCGGACCCGTTCACCTCTGGCTCGGCGCGGCCGATCCGGGCTGTTTGGCGGATCGCCTGCAATGGCAACGGGTTTTTCCCCAGGCGCGCGTGACAGTGCAGGCGGACGGGCCGCACAACTTGCACATCGCTTGCCCGAGCGTTTGGCGGCAATTGCTTGAAGAATTAGTGAGGTAGGTAGGGGCCGAGAAACTGGCTCAGTGCAGGCGCGAGCTTTGATGGCGGCGCGATGGACGTTGGTTCGCGTTGACCAATCGACGCAACGCGGCTTCGGCGGGCCCATGCCGTTTGACAACCCTACGCTCCAGCAAATAATTTGAAATCTCAAACGATTCATCCAATCAGATCCAGGGACAGTGAGTGCCAGCTGCCGGCCGCGTGTCCATTGCGCCCCGGGCGCATCCGCCAATTGATTCAAGCCGCCCGTAGCGCGATTCCCGGCTCGCAGCGCCAGGCCGCCCGCAGCGCCAGCATCGGCGGACTCCCCGCGTGACTCCACCGAATCCCCGACCGCTTCATCCGCTGCTGCATCACG
>CAIMEY010000018.1 GCA_903840165.1 uncultured Myxococcales bacterium
CCCGCAGTCCAACGGCAAGGTTGAGCCGTGGCACAAGACAGTGAAAGGCGAGTCGATTCTGCCAGCTAGCCCGCAGACAGTCGAGCAAGCGCGGGCTGTGCTGACGCGCCACGTCGAGCACTACAACGGCGTGCGTCTGCACAGCGCTATCGGCGACGTGACGCCCGATGATATGCTCGCCGGCCGGGCGCAGGCGATCTTTGCCGAGCGAGATCGCAAGCTTGCAGAGGCACGGGAGCTGCGGCGTCAGGCGCGACGGGCCCCAGCCCAGGCCGAGGCTTGCGCGGTGGTGCAGGCGGCGTAGGTGCACCCTTGACTTCCGGGGGCGAGGTGGACATCCCCGCGAAACTACAGAGCACTGTCGGCGCTTGCGCCGGCAAATTCGAGTGGGATTGCCACACGCGGGCAATTGCGTTACGGTCGCGGCGCGTCTGTCTTGATTGCGCTGGGCCACTACAGCGGGGAATTTGCCATGCGTCAGCCCCTTATTCTTGCGCTGATGTTCATGCCGATGGTGGCCTTCGCGAGCGAACCGGATCCGTGGGCGGGCACCGCCGTGGGGCGCAAGGATTTCGACCAGGCGGTGGACTACCTGCAGGTCTACCACCTGGACAAGCAAGTGCCTCACCGTGCGCTGCCGGATGCGGTCCAAGCGGCGTGGCGCGTGCTGGTTCCGCAACTGGAATTGGTGCCGACCCAGTTCTTTGCCGAGCAACGCAAGCAGTCGGCCGCGGGTGAAAAACCTGGGACGCTGGAAGCCTTTGCCTGTGGCGGCAAGCCCCTGATAGGCGTGGCGATCCACCATCGGCCGGTGCCGCTGCAAAGCAAGCCTGGCAAGACCGACGGCACGGTGGCTGGTTGGCTCAAGGTGGCGCGGGACCACGATGGTCGGCGCGACGAGGTCTGGCTGCGTGCGTGGGAGGCGGTGACGTTCGGGCGGGCGGAATTTGCCTGCGCGATGGACTACGCGCTCGGCAAGGCCAATGACCAGCAATTGCAAGAAGCTGCGGCAGGTGGTGACGCCGCGCCTCCGGACCAGTCGCATGCGTGGCTGGCGGCGACCCAAGCGTACATGCGAGCGTTCGATCGCCAATCGCGGGTGGTGACGCTGGCTGAGTGGGATGATCGACCCGACAACGCTGGCGAGGCTGGCATCGGCGCTGGAGTCGTGACGTGGCATGGTGTGGCGATCGCGTGCGTGGCGCCGGGCAGTCCAGCGTGGCGCGCAGGCGTGCGTTCAGGCGACGCAATCGTGCGCGTGGACAATCACGATGTGCTCGGCGAGCCGATGGCCGGACGCCTCTCGGGCAAAGCGAGCTCGATTGTGAACCTTGCTGTGGCGCGCGACTGGAGCCAGCAGCCAATTCAGGTGCGAGTGGAACGTGCCGTGCCTCAGCCGAACGTCCATGCGGAGTGGTTGCCTGGTTCCTTCGCGTATCTGCGCATCGTGCAGTTCCTGCCCAACACGATCGCCGCGGTGAAGGCGGAATTGCAGCAACTGGCCAAGGCGAGGTCGAACCCAGGCCCAGTCGGCATCGTGCTGGATTTGCGTGGTAATACTGGAGGATTGCTGAACCGGGCTATCGACACCGCAGACCTGTTCTTGGGCAATGTGGATGTGGCGACGGTCCGCTCGCGCAAGAAGGGCGACGAACTGCACAAGGCGCATGCATCGCCGGACGACATCGACCTGCCGATGGTCGTGCTCGTGGATTCCGGCACTTCGAGCGGCGGTGAACTCCTGGCGGCGGCGTTGCGAGCACACAAACGCGGGCTGCTGGTGGGCGCGCGCACGTTTGGCAACGGCTTCATCCACACGCTGTTCGAAGCTGCGCTGTCATCTGGCTACTACATCAAAGTGGGCGTGGGGCAACTGCTGACGCCTGCAGGAGAATCCTGGCACCTGGCCGGGCTGCATCCTGACGTGGAAGTGGCCGACTCCCCGCCTCGCGTCGGTTTGCACGAGTCTGATCTCGCCGACGTGCCGCCCAAGCCGCCGTTGTCCGCGTCGCCGTGGCAGGCGGAACTGCCGGGGCTGGTGGCCTGCGCCAAATTATCGCAAGCGACCAAGGGGTTGCCCGCCGACGATCCCGTACTTGCCCGAGGCGTGGCGCTACTCGATTGCCTCGTCCCGGCCAAGGCAGTAGTGCCATGAAGCAAATTGCCGGTTGCGTCGTTTTCCTCGTCTTGCTCGGCGGTTGCATCCCCAACAGCACCACCCGCAGCACAGACGCCTTGCGCGCCAACGACGGCGTCTGCACGCAAGCCCTGATCAACGGCTGGTTCGCCCACACCGTCACCTCGTGTGCCTTCCGCGGCTTGCCCGGCACGTTGTATGACGACGGCAAATCCAGCTACCTGAACGTGGAATTCGGCGCGACCGCACAAGACCTGACCCGCACCGAGCGCTATCAAGTCACCGTGTTCCGCAACCAGGTCAAGGTGTACGAGGCGATGCTGGGCGAGGGCAAACTGTCCGGACCCTATGGCGAACACAAGGACACCTGGTACACCCGCACGCTCGTGGCCTTGCCGTTCGACTGGGACGCGGCGCGCTGGGAATTTCGCTACGTTCTTGCCAGCGATACTAGCACCAATGGCAGCAGCCACATGGTCTTGGCTGGTCCGCGCGCAGCACCTGCCCGTCGCGTGGTTGCGCCTTCACGACCGCCCGAGCCCGAGCCTGCGCCCGTCCGCGCACCGCCGCTCGCGCCCGAGGAGCCAACCGAACCGCCGTTGCTGCGCGACCTCATGGGCAATCCCCAGGAAATGCGGGAGATTCAAGGTCACCACGTCGCGCTGGAAACGGATTGCACCGATGCCGAGGCGCAGGCGTGGCTCCAGGCACTGGACGCCTACGTGCCGGAGATTCGGCGGCGGTTGCTGGAACTGGTCGGCCCGGACGCCAAGCTCGACATGCCGAAACTGCTGGTATTTCGCGAACAGGCGGCCTACCAGGCGTTTGCGCGCCGCCAGGCTCCCTCGCGGGTGGACAACGGCGGCTACTTTGACGGCACACAAGGTCGGGTCGTCACGTATTTCTTCAACAACAGCTTGCATCTACCCAAGATGTTGCTGGTGTTCCAGGCGCTCGGCACGTTTTTTCATGACCCGAGTTTCAAGCGCTGGGGCGCGCGGGACTGGCCGGTGTGGCTCGAAGTCGGCATGGCGGAAGCCCTGGAAGATTCAACCAATCCCAATTTCGTCGCCTACCTTGTCACTGCGATGGGCCAGGGGCAGTTGCCCACTTTGTCCACCATGGCGACGCGTGGCGAAGACTGGTACGCAGGTCCGGAGATGAACCTGCACTATGCCGTGGCCTGGAGTGCGGTGCGTTTCCTGCTGCAAGATCCGGCGCGAGTCGCCATTTTACATAAGTTCATGATATTACTGCGGGATCCAAACTCGGATCGCTCATCTATGCCGGTGCTGGGCCCGGATCTGCTGGTGACGGCGCAAAGCTGGCAGAACTCCATCCGCACCATGGAGGCCGCGGAACGTCAGCAGCCGATTGTGCTGGGCCAGACGCTGGACGAATGGGTCGTGCACGCAGGCGGCATCTGGCGGCTGGAAGATTCGACCATTGCTGCGACAGGACTGCCGAAAATGTACTCATACCTCGTGCGGTCGTTCATGCCGATGCATACGGTCCATGTCCATGCCGAAGTGCGCGTGGAAGGCGGCAGTGCGGGCGTGCTTCTGGGGTTGAGGGACGTATTTCGCTATCCCTTTGTCCACTTGCTGGAGTTGGGGAGCGATCGCGTGGTACTCAAACGCGCGGCGTCGGCGTCGCAGATCCATGTAGTCCAAGCGGTACAGCCGCAGAATCGCCGGCAATGGCACGTGCTCGACCTGTGGGTGCAGGATGGTGTCGTCACGGTGGCGGTGGATGGGGAACAGGTGATGCATCACCCCGTGGAGGATTTACCGTATTCGTCGGTCGGGCTGTTTTTGTATCAAGGTGTCGCGCGCTTCCGGCACGTGGAGGTCACGGGGCTGCCGTAGTTTCACGCCCGCGATACCCAGCGGACATACTGGGCGACCCCTTCTCTGAACTGTGTCTGCGGCAAATACGTCGGGTGGCCCCGGGAAGTCACCTTCCCGGGGCTCCCACAGATCCGGACTTGCGGATTTCCCGCATCCGGCTCCTCAGTTACGGTTTCGCTGCGCTTGGTTGACCCGTCAGCACATGCACCAGTCTGGGTGGCGGCAGTGGCATCCTTTTCAAGAGCGCGTTGAACCACGCCCAATCCTGGTGCTTCTTGCCACCTCGTCGTGCCAGCCAACGCTGCCATGACTTCTGGGCCTGGAAGGCGAACTGCGCAATCGAGCGGCTGTTGCCGGCGATTCCGTAGTAGCCGTAGTGCCCTCTGAGCATCTGACTCAAGGTCTTGTGTTGCTTTGCTATTGGCTCATGACGGTGCGTCTTGCACCAATCGTCCACCCGCCCCAGCGCCCGCGCCAATCGATCCGCCGCCGTCTTGCGTTTCACGGCGTGGTAGCCAGCCCGCGTTTTGCCCCAGTGAAAGGTAAAACCAAGAAAGTCAAAGCTTTCTGACGCCTTTCTCTGGGTCTTGCCGCTGGACGCTTGCCGCCGTCGTGAGCGCTGGTCGGGTTGGCTGAAATGCACCAGTCGGGTCTTGTCGGGGTGCAGTTCCAGGCCGTACTTGCCGAATCGCTTCGGTAGCACGTCCAGAATCCGCGCGGCATCCTGGGCCGATTCGCAAATGATGACAGCATCGTCCGCGTACCGAACCAGTTCCACCGTCCCGCGCATCCGCGGTTGGACCTCCTGCACGAACCATCTGTCCAGCACATGATGCAGGTAGATGTTCGCCAAGATTGGGGAAATCACGCCGCCTTGGGGGGTACCGGCTTCAGGGTACGTGACCGCCCCTTGTTCCAGCACGCCCGCAGACAGCCACTTGCCAATGAGGCGCAGCAACACGCCGTCGCGCACCCTTTGCATCAGAAATTCCCGCAGTTGCCGTTTCCCCATCGTATCGAAGAACTTCTTGATGTCCAGCTCTACGATGGTGCCTCCGGCTCGCCGCAAGACCGGGTGATCCATGATCGCTTTGCGCACTGCGTCGCCTGCTTGGAGCGCACTGCGATGTGGCCGAAAGCCATACGAAAAAGGCTCGAAGTCCTGTTCGTACACGCTTTCCAGCACCATCGCCACTGCACGCTGCAACACCTTGTCCTCAAAGGTAGGAATGCCGATCGGCCGAGTTGCGCCGTCGTTGCCCTTGGGGATATGCACGCGCCTGACCGGTGGCGCTCGGTACTGGCCCGACTTGGCGCGGTCCAGCAGCGAACGTAGATTTGCATCCAAGTTTGCCGCGTATTGTTCCGCACTTTGCTGGTCCACTCCGACCGCTCCGTCCTTGCGCGTGCGCCGATACGCCTCGTGCAGCCACGCCAGGTCGATGTGATGCGCCAGCGAGGTGAACACCCGCTGAGGGTCTTCCCGCGCAAGCTCCGCTATCCGCTGTTGTTTCGTGGAGATGGCCTCTCGGTCCTGTGCCCAAGTCATCTGTCCCTCCAGCGGTTCCGTTGCACTGACTGCCCCTTGGCTCCACCGGGTCCCCGTGAGGTGGGTTCCCCGATTTCATCACTATTATGGGCAGTTCCGACTTCTCAACGCCCGTCCGGGCCGCCTGTGCTTGTCGCTCGCCAGCCCGTATTCGATTGCCGTCGCTCCATTCGATGCTCTCCACGCCAAGAAGCGCTTGGATCCGAAGCACTTCGGACCGACGCAGTACGACGGCAACTGCGCAAAGCCTGGAACCCTGCCGCGGCGGTCCCGTTCCCCAATCATCGAAAGACGTTGAGATCTCCCAGGTTCCTGGGGAACCCCTGTGCCGACGTGCCGTGCTCTCTGACCCCGGCGGTCCAAACCGGCCTCGCCATGGTGGCCGATCCAGTGCTGCCTTCCGGAATGGTAACGCCGTCGGCAACCGCAATAAGTGGATTTCGGGGCTGAATTGCACGGCCCATGGGCTCGCTGTCTACGCTTCGCAGGGCCGGTCACCCGACCACCACGCAAGACTCGCTACCGGCTCGCTGGCTAGGCTTTGGCCGGACGGGATTTGCACCCGCTGGGTTCCGTTCACGAATTCGAGGTCACGTCATGCTCGCCTCCTCTCTTCGTGCCAAGCTTGGCCTGGCGCACTACCATTTCCACTTAATTCCCTCCCGGTAACCCACACCGGCCACCGGACCACCAGTGGTAGTGGCAATGCGCTTTGATAACAGCAGATTGACCTTCCAGTTGCTCCATTCTGTTGCCGACCACGACTTCGAGCTCCTCCAG
>CAIMEY010000019.1 GCA_903840165.1 uncultured Myxococcales bacterium
CCAGCGCGGTCTTCTGCTCGGCGGTAAACTGGCGACGGGGACGACGGGACATGGAAACCTCCTGGCCGTGTGAATAGCACAGCCGCTGGGTCTGTCACGTTTCGGCTGGGGCGGGACAGCCGCAGACGTCGAGGGTGAATACAGGTTTCCGGATTTGCCAGTTCCTGACCTTGTGCGCGGTTTGGTGCAGGAACGGCTGATCCACAATCTGTTTGAAATCGTCAGCCCCAACGGTGTCTTCCCGATGCTGTACGTTCTTCAGTATGTGCTTCACAAGGGCGTCGTTGATCCCACGCTCCGAAGCAACTTCCGAAAGAGCTGTCATAACAACGAACTGGCGACCATTGTTGGCGGCCTGGAGAACTGGGGGCTCATTGAGCGCGACTACACGGGCGTCAATGGCGGCGGAAACTGCGATGGGCAATGGCACTCTACCAAGCGTGGGGACTACTATCATGGGGAACTCGTCCAGGCGACAGAATACCAGGAGGCTTGCCACGGGAGTTTCACGAACTATTTCACGGAAATGTCACGACAACCTATCGTAGAGAATTCGATTATCGACTTTCTTCGTCACGCGTCAGAACACCCTGCCCCTCGTCCCATCAGCGACGTATTTCAAGGCTATCTGTCCAGCGAGTACGCAACAACTGATATAGAATTCAGCAAGTTCGTGAGCGTCTGCAAAAAGCTCAAGCTGCTAACCCCGATCGAACATTCTTGGGCGCTTGCAGCACAGACGCGCGTCAATCTTGAGTATTGCCGCAAGTTGAGCAAAGCACGGGGCATGTGACGATAGACGACCGAGCGCAGCTGACCGCGGGCAACAGACCGTTTGGGCGACCGAGCGACCAGCGTCGGGCTGCACCGGCGGTCTTTCACCCTCCCAGCCCCTGCACCTCCCCCAAGAACGGCTCAACCAGCACGGCCAACGCCTCGGCCTGCGCCCATGCCTTGGGTTGCTGAGTCCGCACAGCTTGTTCCGTCGCCGAGGCACAGGCTTGCACTTCGCGCGCAAACAGCTCGCCGCAGCCACCCTTGACCGAGTGCGCCAGCCGGGCCAGCGCCGCTGCATCCGGCCTCGCGGATCCGCCCAGGCACGGGCCCCATCTCCGTGATGACCAACTGCAGCAAACAAGCCTGGGATGCTTCGCGCCCCGCGAAACGCTGCGTCAACGCCGCCGAGTCGATGAGGTCATCGGTTGGCTCAACCGCCTTTGCCTCTTGAATAACCGTCACCGCGACTTCGAGCGCCTTGGGCAAACGCTTGGCGTGCTGCAAAATCGTCAGAACCAGCGCTTCCTGCTCAATCGGCTTGGTAATCGTCGCCACGATGCCGGTTCGCCGGCATGCCTGGGCGTGCTGCTCCATCGCGTGCGCCGTTTGCCCCACCACCGGCAGTTCGGGCGCCACCGCCAAAGTCGCCCGCGTGGCGTCCAGACCGTCAATGACGGGCATCTGCCAATCCGTCAAAATCAGGTCAAAATCCGCCGGATCCTAGGCCACGGCATCCTCGGCCAGCCGCGGTCAGAGCTACCGTAGCGCCAAAAACGCGGTTGACGTAGAGGTAGCGGCCGTCGGGCGTACAGCAGAAGATCGGGTCGCTTGATTCGTCCAGCAAGGCGCGGTGGAGCTCATGGTCGTCGTGAAGCGCAGCCAAGGCCGCTTGGCGACGTGGATTTCTCCCAGGACCTCGACTTGAGGCTCGGTCGTTGACGCGGGTAACCCTAGGTCGCCGAACGTCTCGCCCATGCTGGTCGCCCTCGGCACGCCCCGCAACACGCGCCAGCCGACGCCAGTGTCCCGGCATCTGCAGGCGACGTCAACGTGGCTGTAGATGGCTGCGTGGCCAGTGGTCCAAAGCAATCCATCGGTAACTACCTATTATTACACAGTAAGTCTCAACTTGACGCCGTCCTAGAGGGGGCGCAAAGTACCGGCGCCGATCCGCTCGGCACGCCCCGTCGCCGCGCCGATGACAGAAGCCGTCCGCCAAAGGAAACACCATGAAAGCTCTCGTAAAAAGCAAGCGCGAACCCGGTTTGGAGATGCAGGATCTGCCGATCCCCAGCATTGGCCCCAACGACGTGCTGATTCGCATCCACAAGTCCGCGATTTGTGGCACAGATATGCACATTTGGAACTGGGATGCCTGGAGCCAGCGCACCATCCCCGTGCCGATGCACGTTGGCCATGAGTACGTTGGTATTATTGAGAAAGTGGGCGGTGAAGTGCAAGGCTACAAGGTCGGCGACCGCGTCTCGGGCGAAGGCCACATCGTCTGCGGCCACTGCCGCAATTGCCGCGCTGGTAAACGGCATTTGTGCCCAAATACCCAAGGCGTAGGCGTCAACCGCCCCGGCTCCTTTGCCGAATACTTGAGCCTGCCCGCCGTCAACCTGTTCAAGGTGCCCGAAGGCATTTCCGACGAATTAGCCAGTATTTTCGACCCCTACGGCAACGCAACGCACACCGCCTTGTCCTTTGACTTGGTCGGCGAGGACGTGCTGATCACCGGCGCCGGGCCCATTGGCATCATGGCTGCCGCGATCGCCAAGTACGTGGGTGCGCGCAACGTCGTGATTACAGACGTCAATGCCTACCGTTTGGACCTAGCCAAGAAGCTGGGCGCCACCCGCGCTGTCGACGTATCGCGCGAAAAACTCAGTGATGTCATCCGGGAACTGGGCATGACCGAGGGCTTTGACGTCGGCCTGGAAATGAGCGGCAACGCTTCGGCTTTCCGCGACATGCTCGGCTCCATGGCCAATGGCGGCCGCATCGCCTTGCTGGGCATCTTGCCCGACAATGCCGGCATCGACTGGAGTCAGGTCATCTTCAAAGGCCTGTTCCTCAAGGGCATTTACGGCCGCGAGATGTTCGAAACCTGGTACAAAATGGCCGCGATGATCCAAGGCGGGCTCAACATCGCGCCCATCATCACGCACCGCTTCCCAATTGACGATTTCCGCTTGGGTTTTGAAGCGATGGGCAGCGGCCAATCCGGCAAAGTGATTCTGGACTGGGGCGTGAAATAGCGTAAGGGTCTGTCGCGACAGCGGATTCTCGGCCCACGACTCATGGGCCCGTCTCCGCGCTACAGCGCCTGCACCGACCCGTACAGGTGCCGCGTCTGTCCATCCCGGCTCAGCAACGCAAAGCCAATGCCGCCATGGGGTTGGGCAAAGGTGCGCAGGGCCACCGTGCTCGGCAGCAGGACCGGCCGGCGGAAATGCACTTCGCACACGCGGGGATAGCTCGGCAAATCGTCGCCGCTCTCCGCCAGCACGCGCCCGAGGAGCCACATGCCGTGGGCGATGGCGCGCGGAAAGCCAAAAGCCTTTGCAGTCCAGGCATATTGGTGAATCGGATTCCAATCCCCCGCCACCCTCGCGTAGCGGCGGCCCATATCGACGGGAACGTGCACCATCACTGAGCGCAAAGACGGCGACTCAACCTGCGCCGACTGCGGCGATTTCTCCTTCTTTGTCTTTGACTTACCTCGCACCAAGGCCGTCAGTTCACTGCGCCAGCGCAGCTCCCCCGCCACGGTCGCTTCAGTCACGACCTGCACTTGGGTGCCCTGGTCCACCGTTTCGCACCGGGCCAGCCACGTGGTCAGCTCCACGGCCTCCGTGTCGGCAATCGACTGCAATTGCTCAATCCGATTGCGGACATGGACAATCCCCATCGCCGGGACGGGAAAGGCCGGGTCGGTGAACATCGCCACATGCAGCGGCCCCGCCGCCACCTGGGGCCAGGTCATCGGCAGAGTTCCGTCTGCTGCAAAACCGCAGATTCGCCGATACTTGCCTAGCAATCGGTGATCAAACACTTGAGGCAGCAACCGCGTCAGGTGCCGAGGCTCCTGGGCCGCCAAGTCCTGGGCCGAAGGGCTTTTGCGCCCACCGGTCAAGGCCCGAAGCCAGGACGGCAACAAGGCTGGCGATTTTTCAAGAATCTTCACGCGTTCACCCCTTTGATCCCGAGACTGGCCAGACCGCCTTTTCGGCCCAAGCCCGCGGCCAAGCTGAGCCCGAATTGCCTAGAATCTCGCGGCCATCGGGCGACGCAGCAAAATTGCCCACATCGGCAAAAGCCCTTTCTGCATTGAGCTTTCCGTCGCGCTTGCGCATGGGCTGCAGGGCACCACCTTGGGCCAGGCGCACCGCTTCATGGGGCCCAACGCGCAAATCCACCAGGGCCCCTTGCCGAGCGGCATTGAGCAATTGCTCTTCATTACCAATGGGATCGGTCATCGTCTTGGCCTTGAGGGTCCAGACCAGCAGGCTCGTCGGCGTGCGACCCGGGTAGGCCTGGGCAAGAAGGTCTTCAACCTCATAAAACTGCTTGCCAATGTCATTTTGATTGACCGGTCCCGCCATCAAGCAACAACCGCCCAGGAGGTCGCAATCCGCTGGTAAGTCAACTGTTCCCATGAGTTCTGCGACCAACGTACCTCGACTTGCCGCAGCACCCATGGCCCGCACCGCCATCAGCCAATCCAGCCCCGCCTGCTCCACCTCAGGTCGGCTCAGACCCCCGATGTAAATGCGCTGCCCAACCAGGGCAAAGGCCTTGCGCCCCTTCTCGGCATTGCGCGAAAACGCTTTGCCCGTAGGCAGATCCGCCCACAGCGGCAGGTCGGCAATCAGCCGGTCCGTCACATGGTTGAGCTGCTGGCGAACGCCGCGCAGCCTTTCCTTGCCCCCCGGCGTGAGCACATCGATGCGTTCTAACAACAGCAATTTCTTAGACAACTCCCGATCAACGCCGGTCCAATGCGCAAAGGCGTTATAGGCCGCACGTCCGGCCATCAGGGTCAAATCCTCAGAAACGTCCATGTCTTGGCGCGTTTGGTACTGGGGCGGCGCCTTTTCCTCGGCATTGACGCCCGGCATAATCCGCTCACTGCGAAAAGCCATCAGGTTGGCGGCAATCTTGCGACAAGTCCCTGTCTCCAGGTCGATTTCCTCCCCCGGCAGCGCCTGCCCCACCTGCACCACCAAGCCGACGCGCCAGCCTAGGTGCCGCTCCGCCAAGGTCAGGCCGCAGAGTTCCTCCAAAGCGTGCGCCACGGGCCGATTCGCCTCGCGGCCGACGCCGCAAAAAGGCGCCATCAAGGACTGGGCGCGCCTGTGACCGCCCGACGCAAGAACCGTCGCCCTTTCACTGACATCGGCCAGGATGCCGATGTGCAAGTGTTGCAAATAGCCGATGCTCGGAATGTCATCTTCGTAATGAAAACGTTTACGATAGATACGCCAAGGTACTGAGCCCAAAGACAAACCTGGCTTGTGGCCTGCAAGGGTCAGCAGCATGGTAAACGGCGTGCGGTAGGGCCGTGCAAGAATCACATGGGTGTACGCGGCGTTATCGAGCACCGGCGCTTCCAGATGCCGCAGAGAACGCAGCAGGTGGCCGATTCGCGCCGAATCCTCAGGACCAAAGCTGACTTGCCGGTGGCCACGAAAATTGGTGGATTGCCGCGAGCTGAGAATGCCAAGGCTGGCCTCCTCAAACAATTCCTGTTCCGTCACAGGCAATTGGCTGGGCGCAAAGCCGGTCGGTCGCGTCATCGACAGCAGTTGCAGGGCCTGCGCCGCCTCTGCCCGAGTCAGGGGCACGCGGGTCCGGTAGCCCACGGGCGAGGTACTCTCCAAAGACCGCGGTAATGTATAGCGATTCGCCTTGGCACCCTCGGCCGGAAAGTCCGCAGCTCGACGCCAGCGCTGCGTCAGGGGCGGCGGCGTAATCGGAGTTACTTCAAGGGGTTTAGGCGCACGGTCGGCGTGCAAGGGCCGCTCTGAGCGATGGGGCGACATAGGTGCCTCACGTTCTTGGAATAGAATTGGATGATCCAGGATTTTATTGTGGTTTCCCTTACTCGCCGGCAGGGGCCTCGGGCGCTGTAGCAGGTGCAGGTAGCGCGGCTTGTGCTGCTGAAGGGGCCAGCGCGGCACGCTGCAGGCGCAAGAAGGACTGACCGATGAGTGCCGCCAAGGCCTGCCATTGCCCGGGATTTCCATGGGTTTGCGCCAGTAAGCCATGGGCATCCAGACGCACAGTCAAGGCGGCACCTGCAGCCGGACTCTGAGGCGCGGCTAAGGCACCGGAAATCAGAGCGAACACGGTCTCGGGCTCCAGCGCCGAGGCGACTTCAGTACCCGTTAAGCTCTCAGAAGAAGACAGGTTTTGCCCTGCTATCAGGACCTGTGCGTCCGATGCCAGCCACAGTAGATCGCCCTGCCGCACGCCAACCGCCTGTATACCCTTGATACTCAGGGTAAATCCCTGCATGCTGCCGATGGGCGTTGCCGTAACCGTCGCGCCACGCTTGACAGCTAACCCCTTGAGTTTCTCCACCAAAGCGTCCGCGGCCTTGGGGTCTTGCACTGCCAGGGCCACCCGCCAGGCGGGCGTCGTCGCGACCGACCCTTTGGCATCCACCTGCACGGCAACCAAGAGATGTCCTGAGAACGCTTGCACAAGATCGTCCCAGCCAAAGCCGAGGGCCAGGGGCATGAACATGCGTCCGGCGGCAACGGCACCTCGCGCCTCGGTCATTTGGCTTGGAATCAGGGCAGTTACGCCATCAAATGCGTCCTTGAGGTTCACCGATAGCTGCAGCATCAGCCAACCAGAGCGCGGCATCCACTTTGTAAAATCAGGGGCTTTGCTGACAGGCAGCAGCAGTTTGCGCAGTGCATCGACGCCATCGGTGGAGGCGGACAGGCGCGCCCCCGTGCTATCGCCCGTGTACAGACCGAAGGAACGGAAGAGGTGGGCCTCATAGGCTGCGATTTGCAGCGTCGTCTCAGGCAGTTCCATGGCCTTGGCCGCTGCCAAAAGGCCGTCCGCGTGCAGGTAGGCTAGGCCCCGCCAGCCGGTGGGGACATGATCGAAGGCCACACGGAAAGATGCGTCTCGGTCTAGGGTTGGCCCGTCATCAGTCAACAACTTCTTTAGATTTTCGCCGTTCTTGGCAGCATCTGTCGCCGAGGTCAGCGGCGATAGGAACGTCCAGCCCTGGCGCTCGCCCGCTAGAAGCTGCGAACCGGGCAATTCTATAGGGTGAACGCCCGATTCAAACCATGCCGCTGGGGGCTTGTGGCCCAGCCGAGCAGTCAGCCAGCTCGACAGTCTTTCGCGGTCGGTGATGCGAACTAGCCCAACAAAGTTCGGTTTTTTGCGACCATCAATCAGGCGGTCGTCGGCTGCAATCGCTACGCCCGCCTCCGGATCGATGCCAATGCCTTGCCAGCCCGCCGCCGTTGAAGGATCAAATCCAATGACATCCTTGCGTTTTGTCGGATCGAGGAAGGCTGGCAGCGGCGCCCGCAGCTCGGCGGGTAGAGAGGCCGTCAAGGTATCGACCCGGCGGACAACGCCGTCCAGGCCCTCGAAGCCAAGAAAGCCCATGGAATCTTTAGCACTTAGAACCCTGGCTACCCGTGGTCCCGGCGCGGAAACCGCCATGAGCCACCAGGCCAGGGCCCCGGCGACCAGGAACGTCAGGGCGACTGCGACGCCGAGCAAAACGGGCTTCTTCATCGAATTCCTTGAGTTGGAGCGCTGACGCGGACTGGACAAGACCAGACTGTACGCGGCCGCACGCGGGCAGGCAAGGGCTGGATGGCCCGGTGCACAGCGCGCCGCCCTTGGCGCTCCGGGCCAAGTAGGATGCCCTGGCCCTGGGCAGCGCTAAAGCGCCAACTTCGCAGAACGATGGGCATATTCTAGCATCGCTGCATAGGCCGGTGTGCTAGCGACCACCATGCCGTCATACTGGGTTTTGCGCAGGTTGAACTGCAGGGGTCGACCATGAAGATCCGTCGCCATTCCGCCAGCTTCACTGAGAATCAGTGATCCAGCGGCTGCGTCCCACTCGCTGCGCGGCATCGCCGTAGCGTGGCCGTCAAAGCGCCCCGCGGCCACCAGGGCCATCTTGTAGGCGAGGCTGCCCAGGGGCGTCATCTGCGCGATCGGCAGCACGCCCTGCCACAACCCGTTTGAGATATCGCTATGCGATACAAGCACTTGCGGTGATTCCGCGCTGAACGTAGACCGGCTCTGCAGCCTGCCGCCCAACTGGTCATGGGCACCCTGCCCGACCTGAGCAAAAAAACGCTCTCCGGTCGAAGGGTTAGCAATCACCCCTAGCAAAGGACCAACGCCCGTTTCCACTAGGCCCACGGACACGCAGAACTCAGGCCGCCCGGCCAGCATGGAGCGGGTACCGTCGATGGGGTCCACCACCCAAACATACTGGTATTGCAGGCGTTCATCGTTGTCGGCCGTCTCTTCACTGAGCCAGCCCGCTTGGGGAAACAGGCCACGCAACTGCCCAAAAAGAAATCGGTCTACCGCAATGTCAACGCTGGTCACCGGCGACTGGTCTTGCTTGTGCCAGTCCTGCATGGGCCGACTCAGCAGATCAAGGCAAAGTTGGCACGCCGCATCGACAATTGCACCAACGTCCTCCAAAAGAGGCAGCGCCGGGATCGACTGGGTCAGGTCAGGCCGCATGGTCCGCCTGGGCCGGGACGGCGATGACCGACGCGGACTGAGGCTGCACGCGACGCGCAACCATAAAGGCCTGCATTTCTTCGATAATCGCCGCTTCACGCTCCGAATCGTACTGCAGCCACGCGGCCAGGCGCTGGGCCAACAACGGCAAAAGGGGCTGCAGGCGCTCGCCCGCGAGGTAGTACAACTGCGTGCGTCGCACCAGTAAGTCCGTGAGTGTCATGGCCATTTCCTGGTCAGCGAGCCAGCGCAGTTCACCCCAACGCACCGGCAAATCGGGCAGCACCCGCGTCATGCCATCTGGTGTTTGCGCGCACCAGCGCAAGACTTGTTCCGCTTCAGTCCCGAATTGACTGGCAAAATAGTGGGCGTCCTCCGCTGCCACGCCGCCTTGCTCCAGCACCGCCTGCAAGGCTGCCAATGGCCGCCGCACGCCGGGCAAATGTTCAGCACCCGGCAGGGGCAAACGCGTTGTTTCACAAGGCCGAATCGCCAAATCGCGGGGCAGCAGCGGCAAAGCAGCGTCCACCGTCTGCTGCGCCATGACGCGATAGGTCGTCAGCTTTCCGCCTGAAATCGCAACAATACCGAGGGGATCACTGACAATAGCGTGCTCGCGCGAGGTCTTGTAGCTACTCTGGCTGGGGTCGTTGGCCACTAAAGGCCGAATGCCCGCCCAAGTGCTGATGATGTCTGCATTTCCCAGTGGTTCGCCCACGACGTTGAAGTGGTCATTGGCCGTTTGGCACAAGTAGGTCGCATCCTCCCAAGTACAGGCAGGTTCAGCCAAATCACCGGTGTGCGCCGTGTCGGTCGTGCCGATGACCGTGGCATGGCTCCAGGGCAGCCCAAAGACCACCCGTCCGTCGCGCGCCGTCATCATCACCGCCTGACTCAGGGGCAGCCGCTCGCGGGGCACGACGATATGAACCCCCTTGGAAGGCTTGAGGTTTTGCGATTGATGGCCGCGAAGCTTCTCCATGACCTCATCGGTCCACGGGCCCACGGCGACCACCAGGACTTTGCAAGCCACCATGACGCCTTGGCCATGCCACTCGTCGCGGGCGCGCACGGCCACTAGGTGCCCGTTCTTGATCACCGGCTCCTGCAGGGAAACCCGGCTCGCCACCACCGCCCCGGCCTGCACGGCGCCGCGCAGGTTGGCCATGACCAGGCGACCGTCATCGGTCATCGCGTCGTAATAGCGCACGCCGCCTTGCAAATTCTGTTCGCGCAGCAGGGGTTCCAGCCGCCGCAGCGCCCGAGTACGCACCGCCTTGTGGGTCAGCACGCCGGCAAAGGCCGCCATGACGTCGTAGATAGTCAGACCGACGTCGAGGGCAAAAACCCCATGCTTTGCGCCACGATACACGGGCAGAACAAAGGACTGCGGCCGCGCCAAATGCGGGGCGAGGCGCATCAGGCGTTGGCGCTCGCGCACGGCCTCAAACACCAGCTTGACGTCGCCCATTTCCAGGTAACGTAGCCCACCGTGTATCAATTTCGAGGATCGGGACGAGGTGCCGATGGCGAAATCGCCGCGCTCGATCAAGCCGACCTTGAGGCCGCGCAACGCCGCGTCTCGGGCGATGCCAGCGCCGGTGATGCCGCCGCCAACGACAAGAATATCAAAAACTTCGCTGCCTAAGCGGTGGATGTCTGCAGTTCTGTCCAGGGCTGAAAAGGTCATGGCACCATCCCGGGGGCCTGCTTGGGCGCGGCGGTAGTGTACGGATTTTTGCGGCCACGTCACCTGTTTGGCCCGCAGCCAGCCGATTTTGCACGTGGGATGCGCGGACGTTGAGGCGGGCGCCGACCGATCAACTGCGGTGACCTTCAGGGCGGGGAACTGGTGCAGAAAGCGCTTTGGTGTCCACTGGGTAAACCATTTGATATCACTGAATAAATGCCATGCAAAAGCGCCGAAAAATCGCCGTTTTGGCCGCGGCTCTCGGGCCAGTTTCCGTCGACGGCAAACCCTGGGTGGGCTAGACTCCGCCGGACCGCCAAGCCGGTCTCTTCTCTGCCCTTCGCACAGGCCCAGACTATGGAATCGCTGCTGAAAATTGACTTTCCTCCGCCGGCTAGGTCTGCCCAAGAGCCGATTTCGACTGGCGCTTTGCGCCAAGCTTCGCGGCAAATCCTCCGGCGCCCTCAGCCGACGCCCGGCACCCTACAGCGCCTGACCCTGGACCCCCGAGGGACCGAGGTGCGCGGGCAACAGGCGCGCTTTGTGGCGATCGCTGGCAACATCGGCGCCGGCAAGTCGACGCTGACCGCTTTTCTGCGTTCTCGCTTTGGTATCGAGCCCTTCTACGAGCCCAATGACGCCAATCCCTACCTGACCGACTTCTACGGCGACATGCGCGCTTACGCCTTTCATTCGCAGATGTACTTTCTTTCTGCCAAGTTCCGTGCGCACCTGCATTTGGCGCAACTGCTCGGGCAGCAACCGGCCACCGTGTTCGTGCAGGACCGAACGATCTACGAAGACGCTGAAATCTTTGCAAAAACCTTGTGTACCATGGGCACCATGTCTGCGCGCGACTTTGAGACGTACGACCGGATGTACACGGCCATTCGCAACTCCTTGCCCAAGCCCGACTTGTTGATCTACCTGCGCTGCAGCCTCAAGGGCATTACCAACCGCATTGCCCACCGCGGCCGGCCCGAAGAAAAGGCGATGGATCGCAAGTATCTCAAGGCGTTAGAACGGGCGTACGAGGCATGGTTCGCCCGCTATGACCTAGGCCCCACCCTGGTCATCGAAACGGAAAAGCTGGATTATCTGAGCCATTTGTGCGATCAAATCGACCTTGTGGCGGCGCTCGAAGCGCTGATCGGCCCCAAGGCGCCTCTGGTTCAAGGGCTCTGATTCTTTAATAGATTCGCAGATATGCAGCCACTGTGGTTGCCCTGCGCCAAGACTCGCAGCGTCCTTAGGCCCGTTCGCTGCCCTCAAGCAGGTCGGTCCTAGAGGTCCATACCGCGAGCAGCATGAGCATCTTGTCGGTTTTTGCGAATCATTCTGAGGCAATATGACCCTGGCCAACGGCAGCCGAGCGCGCAATCAGCGGCCGTCCATGCGCGTGTTGCTCGCGCGGACACTTCTGCTGTACTTGTGCTTAGTTGGCGCAACCGCCTGCCGTGACGCGCCACTGACTGTCCTGGCTGATGCGCGCCAAGCCTTGAACAACAAAGATGAAGCTGGGTTCTTGGCCCTGTGCGAGCCGCGGTCGGCTGAAGTGCTGCGTCAGGGACAGGTTGTCTCCTCTAAGTCCGGGAAAATTTGGCGGGTTTTGCGGGACGGCCATCCAACCCCAGCCCTGCTGCCCAAGGGCGAGCCCAACGAGCCCGTGGAACAACACCACGTGGTGGTGATTCCTGTGGTGCAGGGGACGAAAAAATCTAATGTTGTTATGCGGTTGGTGGAGGGCCAGTGGCGCCTCTCTTTGCTCGACATGGACAGCTTTTGGCAACTGACGCGGCCCGGGGAATAGCGGCCTGGGGAATAGCTGCCCGGGCGGGGTGTTGGCCCCCGGGGCGATGCGACGGCAGGACGTAGGGCAAATGGCGGCTTTGCGTGCTATCTTGCTGAGGAATAACGGGGGTTTGGCACTGTGAAGAAGCTGATCGTGACCATCCTGCTCGTGGCGCTGCTGGCCGGCGCGGCGTACGCGTACATGAAGTATTTCTATGTGGAAAAGCCCAAGGACGCCTTCTTACGCGCGGCTTCGGCCGCCATGCTGGGCGATGAAGAAGGCTTTCTTGACGGATTTACAGAGGAATCCCGTCCGCTCATGGCCGGCCTGTTGGCGCTGAGCCGGGCCGATGACGTACGCACCTCCAAGCGTCACCCGTACTACTTCTTAGTCACTGAAAATATTGAAGATGCTCAGATTGATGGCGACCACGCCTGGCTCAAATGCCGGCGCATGGGCGATCAAAGCAATGCCAAGTACGACGTGCCGCTGGTCAAGGTCGGGCAAACTTGGAAGATTGACGCCTTGCAGTTTACTGGCAAGGAACACGTGACGTCTAAAGCCAAGTAATAGCTTGGGTTTTCCCAGCAGAGGCAAGAGCCAATGGTTTGGCCCGATGAACGCACAGCCCGCCGCGCTTTGGCCGAAGCGGCCCGCGAGATCTATCAGCGCAAGCTGAGCGGTGCAACCGATGGAAATCTCAGTGTTCGCCTAGCCAACGGCCACATCGCGACAACGCCAAGCGGCGTGCACAAGGGACGACTGCTGCCGGAAGACATTGTGATTACAGACCTTCTCGGCAAGGTGCAGGGGCAGGTGCGGGAGAAGTCAGGGCGTCGCCTCAAGCCGTCGAGTGAATTAGCTTTGCACCTCGCTGCTTACGAGATTCGCCCGGACATCGGCGCGGTGGTCCACGCCCATCCACCAATGGCGCTGGCCTATACGCTGGCTGGGGGCAAGCTCTCAGAAGTACTTGTGTCAGAAGTGGTTTTTGCCTGCGGGGAGATTGCAACCGCACCTTATAGCACACCAACGACCATGCAAGTTCCTGAAACATTGAAGGAATACCTTGGCTGTTACGATGTGGTGATGATGCCGCGCCACGGTTCGGTGACTGTTGGGGTCGACCTCGACACGGCGCTGGGCCGGCTTGATGCGCTGGAACACACCGCGGGCGTGTACGTGATGGTTCGCCTCATGGGCGGTGCTTCGCCCATCGCAACTCAGGAAGTGGATAAGCTTTTTTCGCTCGCGCACCCGCAAACGCCGCCCTATCGTCAGCCCGGACGCGCCTGTCCGCCGCCCGAGGTCCCAGCCCCGCCGCTTCATGCGGGCGCCCAGGGTGAAGAAGTGCTGGTCCAGGCCGTTCTTTCGGCGCTACAGGGCCGCCGATGAGTCGAGCCGGTGCGGACGCGCCTGACCCGCCTGAACGCGCTGCTGGGGCACCAAACGCCACAATCGCCAATGCGGGCCAGCCCAACGCGGGTACGGCTGCCCCCCTGCCCTTGCCCCATCGTCCCCGCGCGGGTGCTGCGACCACGCGTCTGCTGCGGGTGGCCGACTGGGGCCAAATTTCCCTGTTGCAACCTGCAGATGGTGAAACGCCGCGACTGCTGGAAGAACTACCCCTGCCCGGTGACGCACTAGCGGCGCTGGGCCTGTGCGATGCCTGGCAAACCTTTGAAAGTCAAGTGTTTTGGCCGATGCTGTCGGCGTCGATTGTGCCTTCAGGGGCCCACAGGCAGTTGCGCATCGAACGCGAAGTGCCCAGAGGTAGTCATCTAGGCGAAGTAATTAGCAAATCTGGTGCCGTAAGCGAAAGGACCGCGGCGGCCCTGCTGCTGGACCTCGCCCGCGCCATGCAACGCGCCCACGAGCAGGGGCTGCTGCTGGGGATCCTCGCGCCGGAACTGGTGTTTCTCTGCCCAGCGGGACAGGACGATTGCCCGCCGGTGCAGCTGCACGATGCCGGACTGCTGCCTCTTTTGCAGGCGGGTGGCGTGCCGCTGGGCACCGTCGACGGTCCGCAGCTGCGCAGTTTGCTGTTGACGCCAGAGACGGCGGCGCCGGAAATCCTCAGTGGGCACGCGGTGTCAGCGGCCACCGATGTCTACGCCTTGAGCGCCTTGACCGCCTACTGTCTGCTGCGCCGGCATCTTCACGCGGCCGCGACGCCGGGCAGCCTTCTTGCCCAGGTGGAACGCGGCTTAGGCGCTGAACAGACAGCGCAATTGCTGCAAGAAGCGCCCAGGCTAGGACCCATCCTGCTGCGAGGGATTGCCATGCAGGCTTGGGGACGCGCGGGGGTCTTGGGCGAGTTAATCACTTGTTTTCAAACTCTTGTTGGCGGCGCACCGACCCTGGCCCTGCTGCCCCTGCCGGTGCTGGCCCCTTGGGCAGTGGGCTCGCCGCTCATGCCTTTGGCGGCCTATGCGCAATCCCAGGGATATGCTGAGCGTTTTGCCACGCCAGCGCGGAGCTTGCCCACGCGCAATCAGGCCCCGAGTGCGACACCGGACCTCAGCGCTGACAAGAGGGCGGCTCTGACCGCGGCGCTGCAACGCCTGGATTTGGAGCAACAGCGCTCGCATAAGACCCGAGATGACAAGGGTAAATCAATCCTCGCCTATGTGGTGGTGCTGGTCGTCTTTCTGCTACTGGCCGCGGTGGTGGTGACGATGGGGCTGAGGCGGGCCAGTCAACTCACCGAATTGCCGCAACTGCCTGATCTGCATCGTCAAGGCCACGCCAAGCCGGCCCTGCCTCCCGGGCCGCCGCAGCCGCATTTCCTGGGCCGCGACCAAGACTGATCAGAATTGGCGACTTGGTGCCCAAGGAGAAAACCTATGGATAAACCTAGTGAAAGCGCGATTCTCCAAGCCCAAGAGCTGGTGCGCAAGCAAGTGCGCGCGGCGGCCCAGGAGCTAGGCGGGGGCGCGACGGGCCAAGAGCCAGTTTGCCAGCTGGCGGGCAGCCAAATCGCGGTGGTCTTGGCCGTTCTGGAAGGTCTGCTGCCAACCCTGACGACGATTCGCACACAACTGCTTGGTATTGCGTTGGAACTGCGCAGTCAGTCCTCAAGTTATCCACAGGCTTATCCACAAGGTTATCCTCAGGCCACGGCCCGTCAGCGACAGGCACAGTCGGTGGAGGTGGACCAGGCGATTCAGTCGATTCGCAACAGTCTCGGGCACTTATACGAGCTACCTTTGGCGGACCTGCCGGCTGGCCCGGCGCAACCGCCTACAGCCCTCGGGCGCGAAGCGGTGTGGCAACTGGCCCAAGCTACGCACATCAAGTTGGCCCTCGGCGTCGATGCACTGGCCGGGACAACAGCGGCGGGGCCGTGGCTGGATTTGTTTGGTAGTCTGCGGCGTTGCGCCTTGGTACTACAGTCTGTGGCCCCGGCCGCGGTTGGCGTTGAGGCGGCGCTGCTCGCCGTTTTGGCCCTGGACCAGAAGGCGGCCGCCATCGCCCAGGCAGAGGCAGGACCAGCGGGACCGGCGCTGGCCGACCTTGGCTGGCGCGGCGTGCGCAGTGCTACTGACCTTGGGACCTTGGTGGAGACCGCGCTAAGGGCCTGATGTGCAAGGGATGTGGACCGCGTAGCGGCGGCGTCCGACGCCGCTCGTGCAGCCGGGGCACACGGCTGCGCGAGTCCCAGCCCGGTCGCCGTAGGCGATGCACCCGACCTAAGCTCTGACTTTTGCTCAATGACTGCGTGCAGAGCCAAGGCCGGCACCGGCCAGGACAAAGGGCGAGTCTAGATAGCCTCAGCACCGGCGGCATGTAACTGCGCTACGGCACTAGTGAAATCGTCGTGAATCAGCAGCAGCAGCAGGTCCTCCGGCTCCGCCCAGTCCAGGCACGCGCCCAAGGCCTCGGCTTCGGTCGAGTGAAACTCGATGCTGCCCGGCAACTGCCCGTGTGCCACGAAGAGCCTTCGCAGAATCTCGGGAATTTCACCCGGTTGTCGCCCGCGAAGGTAGTGCAGCGCATCCTTGAGCATCACGTGGTCGGGCTGCCATTGCCGGGCCGCTGCCACCAGGCCCTCCAGCAAATCATCAGACCTATCGCCGGCTTGGCCGATGAGCAGCAGTTTGCGCCGCGCCGGCCAGTGCCCCAGCATCGTCACCAGATGCGCCACGCCATCGCGGTTGTGGGCGAAATCGACCACCAGGGTCGCGCCTTTGTACTTGAAAAGATTGAGCCTTCCCGGGCTATCTGCAGCCTGGGTGCCAAAGGTGCGCAGGGCCTGGGCAATCGCCGGCAGCGGGAACACGTAGCTCGCCGCTAGCGCCGCGGCCAAGGCATTGTCGACGTTGTGCAGAGCCAAGCCTGCAAATGTCATAGGAATCTCAAGCAAAGGCACCTGCAGCAGCACTTCGCCGCCCTGCAGCACGGCCAACTGGTGTTGGACCAGGGTTGCCACGCGCAGCCCTGCCGCCAAGGCCTGGGTCAGCGTAACCTCTTCTATGTCCTGACCAAACCACGCCAGGGTCGGCCCCCGTCGCGCAAGGCCCAACCGCGCCACGGCCCGCAGCAGAGGCGCGCTGCCCGCGTTCACCACCAGCACGCCGTCCTCGCGTAAACCCTTGCGAATCATGAGTTTGGCTTCGGCCATCGCCTCGACGTCGCCTAGGCCCCATTCGCCTAGGTGGTCATCGCTGACATTGGTGACCACGGCGACATCGGCGCAAGAGACCGCTAGGCCCCGACGCATCAAGCCGCCGCGCGCCGCCTCGAGGATTGCCGCTTGAACTTCCTGATTCTGCAATACTTTTCGCGCACCACCGGGGCCCGTCCAGTCGCCATCTTCGAGCCGAACCCCGTTGAGGTCCAGGCCATCGGTCGACGTAGAACCTGTCTGAAATCCAGCGATTTTGCCGATTCTCGCCAGCACGCGTGCCGTCGTCGTCTTGCCGTTGGTGCCGGTCACATAGACGATGGGCAGCCCCTGACGCAGCGGCACAGGGTCAATCTCGGCAGGCTTCGGCAAATTCACGATTGGAAACAGGAGGCTGTGGCAGCCCAGGCCCAGGGCGACCTGTTCTTCATCCACAAGGCACGGCACGCCCTGCTGCGCGGCCCAATCGACCAGGGCCAACAGTGACGGATTGCGTTCCGTTTCACAAAGTTGCAGCAGAAACGCCGGCGTCGGCTGGTCTTGGTGGGCCACGCCACACGCCCACTCCAGGGCTTCGACAGCCGAGTGCAGTTGGTCTACCGGCGCCGTGCAACCCAGCGTCACGCCTCCAGGAAATGCACGTTGCCGCACGCGCTCAGGCCAGCCGAGCAGCCGCGCCACAGCCCCTAGCCTTGACCGGGCCTTGGCCGCCAGCATCTGCCCCGCAGCGACCGATGCCACGGGCAGGTCGATGGCCGCCCCCGGCTGATCAAAGAGCCAGTTGCGCCCTGTAAGTCTGCGACCTTCCAGGGGTTCCATTAGTCGGCCTCTTCGGTCCTTGGCAAACGCACGCCCCGCTCATCGCGAACCAAGCCTTCGCGCGTGACGACGTCGCGGCTGGTTGAAGTGAGGGTCACCTCCGCATCATCATTAGCCATTTCCGCCGTGCCGCTCGGCAGGGACACGCCCTTGCTCGGCTCGACCCGACTGCCGGCAATTTGCTGGTGATGGTAGATGATTTGCTTCCAAGTCCTTGAGACTTTGTCACAAAACACCAGGAGCAAATCGCCCGCCCTGCAGCGACTGAGCGCGGCCGGCACCGCTTCCACTTCGGTCTCAATGACCTCAATGGCTTGAGGGGGAAAACCGGCTTCAATCAAGTACTTCTGCAGCAGCAGCGGCACCTCACGGCTGTCGCGACCCCGCGGATTGTCGTCGCGGCGGACGATGATGTGGTCAAAGGATTTCGCTGCAATCATAGCCACTTCGCGAATATCCTCATTTCGCCGGTCTCCCGGAGCCGCCAACACGCAGACGCGCTGACCACCCGGGGCCAAAGTCCCTCCAGCCACTAGGTTATCCACCAGTTTGCACATCGCCGCGACGGCCGCCGGATTATGACCGTAGTCCTGAATCACCTTGAAGCCGAGCCCATCAAACACGTTCATGCGGCCAGGTGACTGGAAGAACGTGGTGTCAAAGGTCCGCAAACCATGGCGAATATCGTCGAGCTTGACCCCCATCGCATAGGCCATCGCCGCCGCAAACATGGCATTTTGCACGTTGTGCAGGGCCTTGCCTTCCAGGGTCGCCGGAATCAAGTGCGTCCACAGCAAGGGCATGTGAGCCCCATGATCATACAGGGCAATCATCTCGCCATTGACCCCCGCCTCCAGGGCAACCGCCTTGCCACCTGCGCGAATGTGCTCACGAACCAAGTCGTGCTGCGGATTCATCGTCACATACCACACGTGTTTGGCGTGGCTGTAATCGGCCATGCGCAGACACAGGGGATCATCGGCATTGAGGACCACAGCGTCGCGGGCAACCTCGATGGGAATCCGTTTGACTTCGGCCAGTTGTTCGAGGGTCTCGACGCCGCCCAGACCCAAATGGTCGGCGCTGACGTTGAGGCAACAGGCCACGTCCGGCTCGCGGTAGCCCATGCCAGCGCGGAGCATACCACCGCGTGCCGTCTCCAAAACCGCAACCGTTACCGAGGGATCGCGCAGGACCATCTGCGCCGACACCGGCCCCGTCATGTCCCCTTCCACAGACCGCTGGCCGTTGATGTACACGCCGTCGGTGGTGGTCAAACCAACGATTTCTCCACGCAATTTGTGGATATGCGCCAACATGCGTGACGTCGTGGTCTTGCCATTGGTGCCGGTAATGGCCGCTACGGGAATGCGACTTGGCGCACCGGGTGCAAAGAGCATGTCGATGACTTTACCTGCAACATCGCGGGGTTTACCCTCGGACGGCGCGACGTGCATCCGAAAGCCAGGCGCCGCGTTGACTTCACAGATGCCGCCACCGACCTCCTTGTAACTCTTGGAAATATCAGCCGTCAAAAAGTCGACGCCGATGACGTCCAGGCCAATGGCCCCCGCCGCGCGCACCGCCATTTCGGCATTGTCCGGGTGAACCACATCGGTCAGGTCGATGGCCGTGCCGCCTGTGGACAAGTTGCCCGTGGAGCGAAGGTAGAAAATCCTGTCTTTTTCCAGCACTGTGTCACGCGTGATGCCCGCCGACTCCATCAACCGTTCGGCTTGGTGGTCAAAATCTAGGCGGGTCAGCACCTTTTCATGGCCAATGCCGCGGCGCGGGTCCAAATTCACCGCGTCGACCAATTGCGCAATGGTTTGCGCGCCATCGCCGACGACATGCCCTGGCACCCGCTTGGCCACAGCCACCAGTTCGCCGTTGACCACCAGCATGCGGTGGTCAAAGCCATTGATGTAACGCTCGACAATCACAGCGCGACTGTGTTCTCGCGCCTTGTCAAAAGCGGTCTGCACCTGCTCGGCCGAGCCTAGGTTGATGGAAACGCCGCGACCGTGGTTGGCATTGAGCGGCTTGACCACGACGGGATAGCCCATGCGCCGTGCGGACTTCTGCGCCTCTTCGAGCGAGTACACCAAGTCCTGCTTGGGCACGGGTAGACCGAGGTCAGCCAAGATGCGGTTGGTCTCCTGCTTGTCGCTGGCAATTTCCACAGCAATATGGCGGGTTTCACTGGTCACCGTCGCCTGAATGCGCTTTTGGAATTTGCCATAGCCAAACTGCACAAGGCTGTAGTCATTGAGGCGAAGCCAAGGAATCCCGCGGGCTTCCGCAGCACGAACTAGGCTGGCAGTCGACGGACCCAAGGCCCGCCGCTGGGCCTGACGAATCAGGTCGTCGCGCTCGTGGTCGAAGTCCAGGTCCTGTTCTTTGTCGATGTCAGCAACCAAACCATCGGGAATCAAATGGTGAATCAGGCGAATCGCCAGTTGCCCCGCGGCCTCACCGACGCGCGATTCCTCATACTGAAACACGACGTGGTATTCACCGGGCTTGCCCGTGCCGCGGGTCTTGCCAAATGAAACCTTCATGCCTGCAAGCACTTGTAACTCAATCGCCACGTGCTCCAGGACATGGCCCAGCCAAGTGCCTTCGCCGTTTTCGCGCATGCGCTGCAGAAAACCGCCGCGGACACCGGGGGAACACGTATGTTCTTCCAGACTTGGCAGCATGGACACCAAGCGATCGACAAAGCCCGGGATCTTCGCCGAGGGCCACTGCTCAAGCTCGCCCAGCTGTAGCGCCAGGCGAATGACCGGGAAGTGGGCGTAAAGATTAGGGCCTTGGTAGATTCGAGTTTCAAGGACGCGCATGGTTCTCTCGCTGGGCAGGGGCACCGCCTGCTCGGTGCGCCGTGGAGCATAGCACGGCCGTAGACCTTTGTCGTTGCGCCCTAAGTTATCAAGATTCATGGCTTTGTTCTGCAAGTGTTTCTGCGGATTGGCAAAGGTCCGCCCCAGAGCGCATGCTGCGCCTTGAGCGAGCCCAAGGAGCCGTCCATGCCGCGTAAATTCATAGTTTCTGTTTTACTTCTAGCGAGTTGTAGGGCGCCCTCCCCGACCTTTGCGGTCCAAGCTGCCGAGCAGAGGTCGTTCGCCTTGCCGCCCGCGTACCCTTGCGCGCGGTACAGTCCCGTGACGCAGACCGGGCGCGTTCAGGCCGAGGGACTTCGTGAACTCAGCGGAATGACTGCGAGTCGCCAGCATAAAGGCGTGTTCTGGGCGCACAATGACGCCGGGCACAAGCCCAAGCTGTGGGCGATCGACAGTCAGGGGCGCTTGCTGGCCGAGTATAAACTCAAACATCAAGCGAACATAGACTGGGAGGACATCGCCTCAGGTCCCTGTCCCCTGTCGGTGGCAACCGCGTCGGTGAACTGCCTGTACCTCGCAGATACTGGAGACAATTCGGGTTCTCGGCCCCTGAGCAGCATCCTGCGTTGGCCAGAACCGCTGCAGTTGGCGCAGGCATCGACGGTTACGGTCAAGGTCGACGAACAGGACCTGGACGCCTTTGATTTCACCTATCCAGATGGTCCGCACAACATTGAATCTCTTGCTGTTTTGCCCGATGGTCGCTGCCTGCTGCTGACCAAGGACAATGGCGCGGCGAGCCAGCTCTTTCGCGTGACACTAAGCCAACCTCATAACAATCAAGTGGAAAGCATGGGTCACCTGCCCGTGCTCGGCGCGATCGGCAAGCAAGCCGCTGTGACGGCCGCCGATCTGACCGCGGACGGTCATTGGCTGATTGTGCGCACGCGCAGCGCCGTGTGGCTGATGGATGCGACGGATCTGAGCCTGACTCAAGGACAATTGGGCGATCGCCTGGGACGGCTACGGCCCTTTGCGCTGCCCGATGCGCCCGATGCCCATGGCGAAGCTGTGGCCTGGGACAGCAGCGGCGATTACTGGTTGATTTCAGAGGGTCTTCTGCCGTCGATCTGGCAAGGGCATTGTGTGCGCTGAGGGTGGCTAGGGGCGAATTGGTTGGATGCGTCTATGGCTCGGCGCAGGCCCGTTCGGCAGTCGCCGTCGTCCACGACTGGCCCAAGGTGTACGCCGTCGGATCTAGCTTAGCAAGACCTAGCGTGTCATCAACCTGTTGGCTAGTGCAAAGTAGTGCAACTGCCCAACACCGCTAAAACTCAGGCTGACCCAGCGAAATTCAACGATGTCGCGAGCTAACGCGCGCAATGCCAAGGCTCGCGCTGCCTCAACATTTGTAGTCCTTTGGTAAGCAACCCTGCGCTCCACCCCTAGCTCAGTGTCCAAACTGACGGTACGTCCGTCCTGGACGCTGAGCGCAACATGCTACTTCCTTTTGTGAATCGTCCGCCTGCTGCCCCGACGCCGGTGGGCCCCTCTGCCCAACTCCTCGCCCTGCTGCAGCCCTGGCACCCCGGGCCCTTCGCCCTATCCGGGCTAGCCGTGACGTGGCTCCTGCGCGTGGCCGCTTGGCTGGCCTGCCACGTGCTGTGGGTCAGTCAAGGCCGCGATCTGATAAAGGGTTTGTCTTGGGACCTCGCCCTGGTCAGTGCCGTCTTTGTCGGTGTTCGCCTGGCCCACCGTAGTAAGGGCCTGCTTGGGCGCTGGACGGTCCGGATTCTGGCCCTGGTGGTGGCAATTTCAGTGGTCATTCGCATCCTTGACCTAGGCCACTGCCTGATGGTGGGCAGCCACTGGACAACCGACGCCTTTCTCTACCTCGACCAGGGTTTTGCAGGTAGTTTCAAAGATATACGTTTGATTGCGGCCGTCGGGCTGGCCCTGCTACTTGCCCTTGGCGCTGGGTGGTCGGTCCTGGCGGACGCACAGAGGCTTGGACGTAACAACTTGCAGCCTTTGCCCCATTTTGCTGCAATCGCGTTGTTGCCGGCCTTGTGGGCGATGGCCGATGGGGTGCGCTATCCGGCCTATGCCACACAGGCTAGGCTCATCCCCGAGGTCAATTTTGCTTTGCGCGCCATGTGGTTCTATCAAGACGGTGCTTCGGTTGCACAGGTGCCCCAGCTGTCGCGCGAATTGCAGGATGCGTTTACCGTTTGGGGAATTCTGGACGGACAATCCGCCGACCGCCAGTGGCCTCTGCTGCGAAACACCTTTCATTCACGACCTTTTCCACTGCCACGCCGCGCTGGTGCCGTGGACCGTCCCAACGTCGTGCTGACCTTGCTCGAATCCACCAACGCTCTGTTCATCTACGGCATGTCGGGACGTTACCAGGGATTAATGCCTGAGATCAGCGCCTTATCGCAACGAATGGCGATCGCCGACGAGTTCTACAACACCAGTTCGCCGACGATTGCCGCCATGGTCGCTTCCCTGTGTTCGGTCCATCCGCCTGCACATCCTCGGGATTTGCAGCCCGGCACCACCGTTTCCGGTCGCGCGGCCTACACATGCCTGGGCGATTTGCTCCGGCAGGTCGGCTACCGGACTGTCTTTGTTCAGGCAGCGGCCAAGAACATGACTGGAAAGGAATTCTTCCTGAAGACGCACGGCTTTGATGATGTGTACGGCCGTGACGACCTGCTGGCCTTTGCCCCCAACGCCACATCGGGCACTTGGGGGCCTCACGACAGTGTACTCGTTGATTTTACAGAACATCTCATTGAAAGGCTCGAGCGCCAGCGTCAAAGTGACGGACGCCCGTACTTCTTGGTCATGTTGACACTGGACAGCCATGAACCGGGCATGGCTCCCGCCGACTGTACCTTGCCTCGAGATGCTCAAGGTCTTGATCTAGTAAAGGATCTACCCGCCGATGCTGCGGGGCGGCGCCTCTTGACGGGCTATCACTGCAGTGACCGAGCGATTGGCCAACTGGGCCATTTCTTGTTGGATTCTCCGCGAAGCGACCAAACTATGTGGCTTGTGACGGCTGACCACGCGGCGTTCCCAGACCTGGTGCCTGCTTCGGTCTATGTCGACCCCGCCGCTGCACACGCATCTGCGCGTATTCCTTTGCTTATACACGATCCGCTCCATGAACTGCCAGCGCACATCGCCACCTTGGGCGGCACGCAGGATCTAGCGCCGACCTTGATCGACCTGCTAGAGATGCCAGACGCGCCGAACTCACTGACTGGCCTAAGTCTATTTGACGAACGCCAACAGCATCCCTTGCTGGTCGGTCGCATCGGCGAACGCCTGGCTCTGGCCCGAGCGCCGGGAGAATCCGTGGAGTTGCCCTTGGCCCAGCTTCACGAGCTGTGCCAGGATCATCGCGTGTTAATTCGCGGCATTGCGCCGCAACTGACAGCGTGTGACCTAGAGGGGTGGTTGCACTGGCAGGACGGGCTGTGGGCAGCCCACCGGCTGTTCCCAGCCAATCTTTACCAGGGAAGTCACGGGGTTGATGGAGATGTGCTGCTGCAGTATCAACAATCGGGCGCTGAGGGTGCAACTACCGTCCAGCCAGCCCAGCCTACGCGGCCGTCCCAGCCCTCCCCTTACCGCACCATCAGCCACAACGGCGCAGCTTTGCAGTAGCCGGCGATGCACTTGCCGCCCCAAAGCGCCGAATTGCCTTCGGAATCCGTGTAGTTGTTGCTGCCATCGGCGGCGCTCCAGCAGTCCAGCCATTGGTCGGTGCCACTGTGGCTTTCGGACACGCCGTTGCCGGCATAGTAGTAGAAATCCAACGCGTTATTGACCCCAGCCTGCACGCCATTGATGTAGCGCGTAAATCCCCCCAAGGACGCGTGATTCTGGATATTGGCCCCGCCAAGGAACGATGCCACTTCGGCTGATCCAGATTTATCCCATGTAGTTAGGTAGTTTGCAGACGTGCCAAAGCGCCACATCGCGGTCGACCACGTCAAGGCCGGTGCAATCGCCGAGGCGCAGTTCGCCTGCGTGCTGTTGGCGCACAAGGGGTCGAAACTGCCCTTCCACGTGACGAAACTCGGGTCAACCTTTGTGGAAACCAGGGTCCAGCCACCGCCCAAGGTGCTCATGTCGCAGTAGGCTTGGTAGCCGGCGAGGCCACCGTTGATACCGTCCGGATCCAGCCAGAAAACGCCATCTTTGCTCGCGGGTGCCTTGGCGAGGATGTCCTTGCAGGAAAGGCCGGGATTGTTCTGGGTGCCTGGCACAGACAGGGTCAAGGCGTAAAACTGTGTACCATTGCAGATATACACGGCATTGATACTGGTGTTGTAGTACATGGCGCCGGCATTGGCGGCATTGCACGGCAAGGGATCACTCGCAGATTGAAGCAGTTGCGCTGCGCCGCCAAAGCCGACCTTCTTGCTGGACAAGGTTTGGCTGCTGATGCTCCAACTGCTCACCTGGCCGTCGCTGCCTCCGGGCGTTCCGGCGCTGTCGACGACAAGCAAGTACCAAGAACCCTTTGGATTCTTGCCTGTCCAGGTGCCCAAATCGCCGCTGAGGAGTTTGTTGGCGTCGGGCCATGAGCCTTTGACGGTCTTGCCACTGCCACTGCCATCCCATAGCAAGTAGCTGACATTGCTAGGATCTACCAGACTCACCTTGATTTTGCTGACGTCGGAATTGCTCAGGTCGACCTGCACCGTGACGCCTTGGCTGGTGCCGACGTCCGGAAACACCAAAACGTCACTGATTCCAGCGGGATTATTGTCGGCGATGGCGATGGGCGTCTTGGTGCTGCTGCTGACGTCTTTGAACTGGTCGGTCAGCATACCATTTGAAATCTTTGATAAACCGTCGGCAGGGAGCTGGCTTGGGTCTAAGCCCGGCGCGCAGACCAGGCTACCGTCGGCGGCAATCCCATGGACAAACAAGCCACTGCCGCAGGCGGTGCCGGTCTTGACCGCCACAGGCGCACCTTGCAAATCTGTGTAATTGCCGCTCAGGGCGACGTTGGCCAAGGAACTGGCCTTGGCGTAATCGGCTAGACTGGGTAATCCTTGCAAATCTAGGTAGTTGCCTGTGGTCGCCACCTTGGCTAGGCCGGACTTCTGGGCAAAGACGCTGAGATCGGGAATTCCTTGCAAATCTTGGTAGTTGCCACTCGCAGCCACCTTGGACAAATCTGCCGTTTTGGCCAGGCCGCTGAGCAGCTTGGGGTCGAGGTGCGCGGCGGTGATGCACCCAGAACACTGTAAACTCATAGCGGAAAGTGCGTAAAGGACCGCGCCCAGGGGCCGCCTTGGCAACTCAGGGTCGGGCGCGACTTGCACGCCGAGCCACAGTTCCGTTTGCGCCAGCAACTTGTCAATCGGCAAAGGGTTCACGGAGCCGAGTTCGTATGTAAATACGCCGCCTTTGACATCGAGCTTCACACCGTTTTCCGACCATAGCACCGTGCCAACGCTCGCCTTATCATAAAGCGTTAAAAACACAGCGTATTGGCCATCTGCCACCGGCCCTCCAGCGCTGCTGATCACGCCCGAAGCGGTCAGCGTCGTAGGCAAAGCCACGGCCGTCATGGCAAAAACCGCTGAAAGTCCAAGGATAAGCAGAGAAACTAGGTAGGAACGCACTGGGCCGATAGCCATGGTCGCCTCCGGGTGGAGGACCAAGCTTAGCGAAGGCCGCGGGCCTTGTATAGCAGGCCTTGAACACTTTGTAATAATAGGTATTTCTTGCCAGAACGCGCGGGTTTAAGGCGTCGTCGTCTTATCCACCAACCGCTGCCGCCGCACGACGTCGACGTGGTGCCCAGGGCCCCGAACATTCCAAGCCAACCCCGCAAATTGCAAGGTCTTAATGACGGCAAACGCCACATCCGGCTGCCGGGGCCCCAGGCCATGCCGGGCCGAACGCGGAAAGGCGTGGTGGTGGTTGTGCCACCCTTCGCCCAAGGCCAGCAGGCCAATTGGCAAGAAATTCCGACTATGCTCACCGGTCGCGTGGGGCGCTTGGCCCAGATTCGGCAAGTGGCACAGGGAGTTGACGGCATAGGTGGCGTGCATCCACAGCACCGCGGGCAGGTAGAAGCAAAACGGCACCGCCCTCCAGCCCAGCAGCAGGGCCACGCAAGTGACGACGACTACCTGAGGGACCATGCGAAAACGTAGCAGCCACAGGTAGTAAGGGTCCTGGCCGATGTCGCGACACCAAGTCTGCCAGTCGTCCGGCCGCGTCGACAACGCGTTGACAAACCAGCCAATATGGCCATACCAGAAGCTGCGGGCCGGCGAATGCGGGTCGCGGTCGGTGTCGGAATAGGCGTGGTGGAGGCGATGGGTCGCCGCCCACAGCAGAGGACTGCCCTGCCCTGTCGGCATAGCCATTGAAATAAGGACGTATTCAAGCCAGCGTGGACACGCAAAGGCACGATGGCAGACCAGCCGAAGCAGCCCAACGGTGGTACCGATGCCGAAAACGAAGTACATCCCAATAGCTACGGCGATCCACACAGGCCGAACCGGTGCCCACAGGCTCCACAGCGCTGTTGCGTGCACGGCGACCATGTAGGCAAGAACGGCGTAATTCCACTGCATTGCCGGCGAGGCTACGGGCTTGAGCCGCGGGCGTCGCACGGTTTCTTCAGGTCCGAGTTGGGCTTGTCGCTGCATGGCGCCTCCTGCCTCCCCTCCAGGGGCAATGGACGATGGCGTGTCAAGTATGCACGCGTGCAGCGCATTAGGCAATTGGGGCGCAAGGCCGTGACTACGCGCCCGCCAAGGCTGCCCCGGCGCGCGCCGCCACAGGCAACGAGACTCCCCCTGCTTGAGTCACCACCGCTATGGACAAACGCCAAGAATTCCGTCTAGGTACACCGACCGGTTCTGCACATACGTCAACAACTCATCATAGGCGGCGCTTATCTGCGCTGGCGTCAGGTAACCCTTTGGATCCTGGGTCAAATCTGTCCAGAGCAATTTCTTGTAGGCATTGATCAGCGGCACAAAGTTCTTGGGCGCATAGAGGCCACAGTGAATTTCCTGCATAACTTGAACAAGTTCCGCCTTGAGCGCCGGCGTCGCTACGATGCGACTGAACAGGTCATCCACGCGGTTGCCGCACCATGTGCACGGCGGTCCCCACGGTTTCCACAGGTCGTACCAGTCGCCGTTGAGCCCTTGGTTCAAGTCTTCGCCCGTGGGAATGAACTCTAGCTTGGCCGTTGCCGGGTTGACATAGATGGTAAAGTTCTGCCCCGCGGCAGCCAACGTATCGAAATCCGAAGAGATTGCCTCCCACGCATACTCGGCATACAGCGACGCCAAATCGACGCGGTTCGCCAACTTGATCGGCCAAGTCGCCTCGGGCTCGCTATGCACGATGTTCGCCGTGTCCACCAGTTCGGTGGCATCGCCGGGGTCACCCACGTAATAAGACGGTAAATCCGCGCAGTTGACGCCCGGACAGTTCAGGCCCATGCAGGACACCGTGCGCTGGTACTCGTTGCCATCATTGTTGCCAAAGTTGACCTTGTAAAAGCGTTTATCTACATTTTCAAGCATTTGGTACAGTCCATAGGGATCACCGTTGACCCACACGCGCACCCAGCTATAGCGCGGTCCAAGTCCGCCGGCTTGCTGCACAATCACCGGCCCGAGGTTCTGCTTGAGGTAGGTTCGGTCCTGCCCCGAGGGCTTCAGACGCAGGCTGTGTACCTGGTCGGGCCCGGTCTGGTTCTGAACAAAGGCGTCAAACTTCACGCGAATATTAGGTTTTTGCGGATTCACGAACAAGCTGCCATAGCCAAACGGCCGTACGCCCACTAGGCCTTGGTCCACGCCATCGATGCTCACTTGCGCCGAGAACCATGTATTGGTCTGCTGCACCGCCGCGACAAGATTCAAGTATTTCGCCCAGTCTGCCGGCGCCACGGTCAGCTTGAGCTCGTGGTAACCGTAGGGGTCGAACAGCGTTTGCGCCGGGCTAAACTTGGTCGGCACAGCCACAGGCACGATCTCATTGCCTTTTTTGCTGGGACAGTTCGCCGGCAAGTCGGTGCACACAGCGGCTTGGCAGCTCGCTTGGCCTACGCAGGAGCTCTTGCCCTGGCAGACCGTGCCGTCGGTAACCGGAGTCTGCGGGCCACAAATGCCGGCTTTGCAGGTACTTAGCGTGCAAGGGTTGCCGTCGTCGCAGTCCTTGGCCTGGGTCTTGCAAAGGCCGCCGTCGCAGTGGTCGCTGACGGTGCACGCGTCGCCGTCGTCACAAACAGCAGTATTGACGCTGTGTTGACAACCGGCAGGCGCGACGCAGCTGTCATTGGTGCAGGCGTTGCCATCGTCGCACGAATTGGCCTTGCCTCCTGCGCACTTGCTGGCCGTGCAGACGTCGCTCAGGGTGCAAGGGTTATTGTCGTTGCACGGCGCGGCGTTGGCGATGAAGGTGCAGCCGACATCGAGGGTGCAACTATCTGTTGTGCAAGGATTTCCATCGTCGCATGGCGTAGAGGCGGCCGCCAAGCACAGGGCTCCGGCGCAGGAAGCCGGGCCGCAGGCGCCCTGCCCCGTGCTGCAGACTTTTCCCTGTAGCGGCGCGCTGTCATGGACGCACAGGCCGGTGGCGAGTTGGCAAGCGTCGAGGGTGCAAGCGCTGCCGTCATTGCAGTCTTTTTGCTGTCCGGGCAAGCAGTTGCCAGCCGTGCAGCTGTCGCCCAGGGTGCACGCATTGCCATCCGAGCAACTGCCCGCGCTGGCCGTGTGGCCGCATTTGGGCACGCCGCCGACCAAGGTGCACGCGTCGGCCGTGCACGGGTTGCCGTCGTCGCATGCGATGGGTAAACCTTTGCAATTCCCAGATTTACACGTGTCGCCGCTGGTGCAGGCTTGGCCATCATCGCAGACCACGCCGTCGCTGACCGGGGTGACGCCGCAAACGCCCTTGCTGCACGTCGCCTGGGTGCAGGGGCCGCCGCTTGGGCACACGGCCAAAGCGCCCGGCTTTGGGATGCAACTAGGCACAGCTGCAACCAAATTGCACAGCATCGCGCCCAGGCAGGGGTCGGCTAGTTGCTTGGCGTCGCAGTCGGCCTGGGTCTGGCAACCGCAGGTGCTGGGGCCGCCTTTGCAACTGCCGCCGGCGCAGGTGTCGCCTTGGGTGCAGGCTTGGCCGTCGTCGCAAGGGATCGCGTTGGCGCTGTGCTGGCAGCCAAGTTTTGAGTCGCAACTATCTGATGTACAGAGGTTATTGTCGCTGCACGCCGTCGGTACCCCGCCGCCGCACAGGCCTTGCGCGCAGGTCTCGCTCTGGGTGCACGCGTCGCCATCGTCGCAACTGCCGCCCGAGCTTGGGGCCGCGGTGCATTGGCCGCTCACCGGGTCGCAACTATCGGCCGTGCAAGGGTTTCCGTCACTGCACACCTTGGCCGCACCGACGCACACGCCCGCCTTGCAGGTGTCGCCGGCGGTGCACAGCGAACCGTCGTCGCATGCGCCGGCCGTGTTTTGGTGGGCACAGCCGCTACTGCCGCAACTATCGAAGGTACAAGGGTTTCCGTCATCGCAGATCAGCTTTGCGCCCGCTTTGCACAGGCCGCCCTGGCAGCTGTCGGCGACCGTGCAGGCGTTGCCGTCGGCGTCGCAGCCGCCGCCGTCTGCTTTGGCCACTGCGATGCAAATACCTGTTTTGACGTCACATCCGGGTGTGGCACAGACGCCAGTGACCAGCTTGCTGCAGTCCGGGGCGGTGCCGGGCAAGGTCGCGCAATGCCAGCTAGGCGTGCTCTTGTCACAGAACCACTTGCCTTCACAAGCATTTCCTCCCGCGCACTCCCCGTCATTGTGACAGCTGCACTGGTTGGTGCCGGAGGTGCATTTGCCGGCGACGCACGCCTCGCCAATGGTGCATGGGTCCCCGTCATTGCACAGGTTTTGCTCGGGGCTGTCGGTTTCGTCGGTCTGGCCATCGCAATCGTCGTCTTGACCGTTGCAGGTTTCGGTCGCGGGTGCCGGGGCGTCGCAGCCGCCAGCGGTGCAGGTCCAGTTGCCACCGCAATTGCCGACAACAAGGCCATTTTTGTCGATCGATGGCACAAAACACGGCGTGGTCCAAGCGCCTTTGGCCGCGGCTGGACTGCAAGCGCAGGTGCCACTGCTCGGTGCACAGATTTGCGCCGTGCCTCCGTCGGCTGTGGACCGTTCGACGCACTGGGCACCTTGCGGACAACTGAGGTCCGCCGCGCAAGGCAATTGGCAGAACCAGCCAGAGGCTCCGACGGGATTGCCAAGGGCGACGCACGCCGCCGTCGGTTCGGCACATTGTGCTGTATTTTCACACGGATCGCACACGCCGCGCTCTCCCGGCGCGTGGGTCCACGGGATGTCTTGGGCGGTGTCAGCGGGCGCGACCTCAGCGACGGATTGGTCGGGCACGCCAGCATCAGCAGCCACCAGCACGTCAACAACTTCTCCTGAACTATCAAGAGGTTGTTCAGCATCCGGCGGAATCGTGCCCGGGTCCGCTGCACCCAGCGCATCGGTTTGGGCATCTGGAGAGGCCGCATCCACTGCGGCCGTCCCACTTGCTGTGGTCGCTTGGCGGCAACTCCAGGTGATGACCGTCAACCCAGCTAAAATTATCAGTAAACGGCCTTGTTGCCGCACGCGCCGCATCATCGGACCCACACGTAGCCGAAGGCTTTGGTCGCCTTGGCACCGTTATCGGGCGACCAATTGCCGTCGGCGAAGTTGCCGGCCGCAAAGCCACCGACGCAGCCGATACCGAGCCAGGAATCGGGCGAAGCGCAATCGTTTTCTTGGTTGCTCGAAATGCCTATCCGGCAGTCAATGGTGTTCAAGCCCTCTTGACTACAGTACATTTGCAGCGATGAGTCGACAAGGAGCGACTTCCAATTTTGCCGACCTGCCGACGTCGCAATCAACTTCCCTTGCGAAATCAGGTAGCCAAGCGAGGACCCCTGCACCGCTAGCACCAGCGTCGCCGGCGGACTCGCGTCGACCGTCAGCCCGACCCGCAACTGGGTCAGCGGCAGTTGCGCGTAGCCCGGTAAGCGCGCTTGCTGCTTATCAAAATCGGGCTTGTCGGCACTGATCAGGCTCATGTCCTGCCACAGCGCGGACTCACCGGTCAACAGGGGCGAGTTGCCGTCTACCTTCATCACCAGCGTCCAGCCGCCGCCGTCGCCGACCATGTCGCAGTAGGCCGCAAAGGGCGCGAGCACACCTACGCCGTCCGGGTCGAGCCAGTACAAGCCGCTGGGGGCGCCGGGCATGATCCCCAGGATTTGCTTACAACTTTTGGCGGGAACGGCCACAGTGCCGATGGTGCAGACGCTGCCGACGCAAAGGCCATCGCCGCACGTGCTGCCATTGCTGACGGCGACCGCAACGCAGCCTTTGGATGGCGTGCAACTATCGTTTGTGCAAGGATTTCCGTCGTCGCAGACCAAGGCTTTGCCGCCGCAACTGCTGGCGCTGCAGGTGTCTTGGACGGTGCAGGCATTGCCGTCATCGCAGTTGCCGGCCTGGGCGATGGTGGTGCAACCCTTGATGCCGTCACAGTAGTCGAAGGTACACGGATTGGCGTCGTCGCAGACAACGGCCTTGCCCTTGCAGGTGCCCAGGGCGCAGGCATCGCCGGTACTGCAGGGATTATTGTCGTTACAAATCGCGTTGTTCAGTGCCGTCGTGCAGCCGATGAGCGCAAGGCAACTGTCGTCGGTGCAAGGGTTTCCGTCGTTACACGTGATGGCCTTGCCCGCGGTGCACGCGCCGTTTTTGCAGGCGTCGCCTAGGGTGCAGACCGAACCATCGCTGCACGTCGCTGCGTTGGCGCTGTGCTTGCAGCCGCTGATGGCATTGCAAGTATCCGATGTACAATCGTTTCCGTCGCTGCAGTCGGTCGCCACGCCCGGCAGACAGACCCCGCCTTGGCAATTGTCGCCCAGGGTACAGACCGAGCCGTCATCGCAATTGGCGAGGTTTGGCGTGCTGTTACAGCCCTTGGCGGGCAGGCAAGCGTCGTCGGTGCACGGGTTGCCGTCGCTGCATTGGACCGCTGGGCCGGGCTGACAAGTGCCGCCACTGCACAGGTCACCGCTGGTGCACGCGTTCAAGTCGTCACAAGGCACTGAATTGCTTGTGTGTTTGCAACCGCCGACCCCAAGGCAAGTGTCCGTGGTGCAGCCGTTGTTGTCGTCGCAATCCAAGAGCTTGCCCGCCGCGCAGGCGCCGCCAGTGCACACGTCGCCGACCGTGCAGGCGCTGCCGTCGTCGCATGGGGCGCTGTTCGGCACAAACTGGCAGCCCAATTTGGGGTCACAACTGTCTGTAGTGCAAGGATTTCCGTCGCTGCAGGCCACTGGGGTGCCGCCGCCGCAACTGCCCGTGGCACAGGTCTCGGCCACTGTGCAAGGGTTGCCATCGTCGCAGGCCGCGGTGCTGGCGGTGTGCGCACAATTTCCTGTGATATCGCAGGTATCGACCGTGCACGGCTTGCCGTCGTCGCAGTCCACGGCCGCGCCGCTGCCGCAGGCCCCTTTGCTGCAAAGGTCGCCGACCGTGCACGCCAAGCCATCGTCACAGGGGGCTTGGTTCTGCGTGAAAATACAGCCGGTTTGTGGCGAGCAGCCATCGTCGGTGCAGGGGTTGCCGTCGGAGCAGGCCGTGGGCTTGCCGGCCGTGCAGGTGCCGTTGAAACATTGTTCGCCGACGGTGCAGGCATCGCCATCGTCGCAACTACCGGCGCTGGGCTCGTGCTCGCAGCCGCCCTTGGGCTGACAAACATCGATGGTACAAGCGTTTTGGTCGTCGCAGGTGGTTGCGGCGCCAGGCAGGCAAAGGCCGCCGCTGCAGTTGTCGCCCACGGTGCAGTCGCTGCCGTCCTCGCAGGTGGCGGCGGTGGGTAAGTACACGCAACCACTGCCGGTTTGGCAAATGTCCTTGGTGCAGGGGTTGCCGTCGATGCAGAGTTTTTGCTTTCCGGGCAGGCAGTTGCCCCCTTGGCATTGGTCGTCTTGGCTGCAGACGTCGCCATCGTCGCAGGCGAGCAGGTTGGGCGTGTGGTTGCAGGTGCCATCTGAACTGCAACCGTCTGTAGTGCAATGGTTTTTGTCGTCGCACGCTGCGGGGTTGCACCCGGCTGCTGCGTCTGACTCGTCCGGGGCTGTGTCGGGGGCACTGTCGTCCGCGTCAGCGACATCTGGCGCGACCGCATCCGGATCGAGGACGTCTGGATGCGCGGCGTCCGAGTCCAGAGCGTCCGCAGCGGCCAAATCAGCCACGGCGACATCCACCGTTTCCGCAGCAGAATCAGGGGGATTTGCAGCCGTGTCAGCTAGCGCGTCGCTCAGCACTCCGCCGTCGATTGCAGCAGCGTCGCTGCCAGTTGGGCCGCCCACGCTCACGTCGGCTTCGCCGCAGCCGGCCAGTACCGCCAGCAGGCACGTCCCGGCAAGGACCGACCCCCATCTAACCGCTTGCTTTCCCATCGTGCCCCCAAGCCCCTGCCGTCCTCCCCGGGACAGCCCGCAGAGTCTGGAGGGTCAGCAAGATGGCGTCAAGCGCGATTTGGGCGGAGGGCGGTAGCGCACGCAATTGCGCGAATTCACACGCGACGAACTTGGGTCCAAACTGCGTTTTGCCGCTCTTTTGGGCGACTGCCCGGCGTCGCTGCATCCGCCGGTCACCGGGTCGGCGGGGCCGCATTCGCGTCCCTGGCAACGGGCAACGCTGCGCGGCCCGCTGCCACCGCTGCGCGGCGCACACCCCTGTCGCGGCTGTATCCAAGGGCCTTGGTAACAGTCTGTGGGGCTGCAGCGGTTCAGCGGCTCGATCCGCCGCCCAAGCCCACAGCCACGCATCCGGCGGGGTTATCGTAAGCTGCGGGCGATCTTGCGCCGCGACGGCCTGCGCATGGCCCCGAGCCTCATGTGCGCCCTGCGGGCGTGTTGAACCCGGAAGGGTCTTCGGGTCTGACGTACTAATATACGAATTCCGCGTACATGACTCGATTGCCGTTGGGAGAGAATGAAAGCGTCACCTTGCCGTCGCTGCCAACCGGAACCTGCGTCACTTCAGGCTCATGGGCAAGCCCTGGCGTCTCGTGCTCGGGATGAAGGGAGATAATTGACAGAGTAGCATGGTCCACTTGCGAAATTTGGCTCAGTTGAATCGACCATTGTCCGCCTTCGGCAACGCCCGTCGTCGCCCAGTATAGTCGAATCTTGCCAGTGCCGGGTTTGCGATCGACGCGCAATCCGTGCCCTGCAGCCCCAAACGTACACTGGATCGCTTGCTTGGCCGAATCAACGCAGATGGCACCGGTCGCCACGAGGATGGCACCAGGTAATTCATAGGTGCCTAGAACCGCCTCGCCAGCGCCCCAACGTAGCCAGTGTCCAACCAATCCTGGCGGAGCAAGATACTTCTCTCCAGCGGGATCCCTCCACGTCAAGTTGGCAGCAAGTCCTACTTGTGAGGTAGTTCCTGGCCAGGGAAGATCAACGGATCGCCCGGTCATTGCCCAGAGCACTTTGCCTTGCCACGACAGCGCTGCGCCTAGGAACAGCGCAGCCTCTGCAACGGCCCAACTGCTAGCCGATTCCAGGTAGCTCAGTGGTGCGCGTTTTGGATCCAGGCGAAGGTCTGTGACAACAATCGGAAGCGGCATCGCTGTGTCGGTCAGGCCGCCTGGCAAATCTGATAGAGCCGCCTGAAAACGCAGAAATTCCCAGGCGTAGGTGGAGATGCCCGACTGCTTTGCAATCACCTCAATATTGGCAAGAGCTGAAGCGACTTCCTGCAAATCAACGGCTTCAATCTCCGCAGAGAGCCCATCGAGCGCGCAAAGCGGAGCGCCGGCGGATGAACTGGACCCATTGACGGTGGCAGCATTCATGACGAAAGCACTGATGGCCGCTACCTCTTGCGGGGAACCGGCTGCGTGCAACACGACAGACGGTCCCAAGACCGGCGCATCCGAGCTAGTGGCACGAATTGCCGCAGCAAAGGCACAGTATTGTGCGTGCCAGCGGGTCGGATCTGCCTTGGCCGCGTGCCAAGCACAGAGGGGATCACGCCCGAACTCAAAGGCTGCCGTTGCTGGAACGATGAGTCCATTGACGGGCAAGGGTCCGGCCCATGACCGCTTGGCGATGGCTGATGCAAGCGCCGCAAGGTCGTCGTCCGCGGAGAACGTGACCCCTGACGGTTCAGCGATGGGCTCCCACTGCGAGTCGGCCGTGCGACGTGCCAAACAAGAGCTGGTGGTCACTGAAGGGCACGCTGCTAATGAACAGGTTTCATACCCAAGGGTTACTAGCGAAAACATGTGCCCATGCACCGGGTAGTCCGGCGAGAACCAAGCCACGCTGGACTGGTCCAGCGGCACATCCTTGCCGAATATCAGATTACTGCTCTCGAATGCGGCCAGTGGTTGCCAGTCCCAGGCGCCGCCATGCCACATCTTCCGGAGCAGCGCCGTTTCGCCCAAAAGAGGGCTGAAGCGCTCCAGATCACCTCCCCAATCAAAGTGACGTTGGGGGTACTCATTACGCAACTCGGGCACATAAGGCCCGTTGTATCCGCCATAGGGTACCAGGCAGGTAATGTGCTTCGGGTCATGTACGCAGTCGTAGTGTTCCTCAGGGACCAATTTGACAACGGAAGATTCTCCCCCTTGGGGATCGCCTTCAGCCGTGCCAAGTTTCACTGCGATCCGCCAAGCCGACCCTTCTGGGATCGGTTCGGCCGACCACGAATGAGGAGTAGGAACGTCGCCAGCGCAAGCACTCGTCAACGTCAAGGCGATGCAGGCAAACAGGTTCGACCGAACTTGTCTCAGAAACATGGCCGGAAAGCGCATGAGAATTTCCAAGGATTGAAATACGAGCTTGCACCGGAGGTTATCAAGTGCGCTACGGCCAAGGCCGATACCGTACCCACGAGTTTTTCAGGTATTTGTTCGGCAGAAACAGCGCCGATCACCAGACCGCCCGGCGGGACTATGCCAGTCTTGACGTAAGGTCCAATAACCAAGTTGCCCTGGAGCCAGTTCTTGACGCATTTCGGCGCAAGCAAATTAATGTCTTTATACAGTATGCCAAAGACATCTGACTCGAGTGGAGGCAATGAGATGCCAAAATTAAATGACTTCCCGTCAAGTTCAACTATGTTCCCTTGGGAATCACGATATATTGGAGCAAAACTCTGTTGGACAGTAGTCCCCGCATCCAAGAACCATTCCATGTCGATTCCGACAGATTTAATAGAAGCTTCTTGCTGGTCTTCATTGTAAAGATGGATATAGCCCGGCGGAATGCTCCCAGGGCTATAAATCTTGAAGAAAAATCCTGTACTGTCGGCCCAGTACACAAAGTCAGCCGGGTGAACAAGCGGGAAGGACAGCTGAATCAGTGGCTGCTGCATACAGTTGTCAACTAACGGAATTTCGGGAGCGCATTCGCCATCGATGCAAATCATTGGACAATTGCATGACCCGCAGTTTCCGCCACAACCGTCGTCCCCGCAAACCTTGCCTTTGCAGTTTCCGAGGCAAATTGTCGGCGGTTTCCAGTCTCCGTCATCCTCGGGGGGCGGACCGCTGCTCGGTGGAACGTATCCGCCAAACGGCCAAAACTGTATTGGATCCGGCGAACCCGGCACCGGATACGGTGGCACCGATGGCGGGCCAGATGGACAAGGTATCGGCTCGTAATCGTCCCAAGGCTCTGCTCCGCGTCGATGACCGCCGCCACTTCGCCGGTCCGACGCGTTGTGTTTGTCAGCGGGAGCTCGCCGCTCAAAACATCGACCGCCGTGGACCGGACTTGCTTCCGCTTGCGTCGGCCGCCTTGCTGCTTCTTGCGCGCCACTACTTGGAAGCGCCCACATCCCATAAGCTTTCTTGGGCCTCAACGTTGGACTGCCTTGCCCCCTCATCCCCACAATCGCCCGAACCACACCCTGCCTAAGCTGCCGCACCGCCTCCAGATTGGGCTCACGCAGCGTCTGCCCCACCACCTGGCCGGTCGCCCGCCAAAGTGCGCCAAACTGCTGACCTTGCTCCATTCGGCTCGCTTCCTGCGCCAAGGCATGCGCGGACAAGGCGTGCTTGGTGATGCACTCCGGGCACGACCGCGTTTCATCGCCCAAATGCCCTTCCAGCAGCGTCAGTTCCTGGGCAAGGAGCAGCAGATTGTGGCGGGCATCGTCGATTGGCCACGGATTGACCGGCGATGCGGTTGGGCCGTGGGCCGGATGCGATTGCGGCTGTTGCTGCGTAGGCCTTTGCGGCGGAATCGGTCGCATTGACAAGGCGTTTGCCCGATCGGGAAGCGTCGAGCCTAGTCGCTCCGGCACAGGCCGCTGCGGCTGAGATCGTTCCGGCATAGGCCGCAGTGGAACTACCTGTTGCCGCACGGTTTCCAGGGTCGCAGTGCCTGTGACGCCGATGCAGCGAACCACGATGGGCTGCATGAGGCCATCGCCTGGAAGAAAACTCTCCGACCGCCCGACCAACTCGCCATCGGCTGCGCTGACGTCAACAAACAGCGATTGCAGTTCGCCATACATCGGCGCAGGTGTCTGAACTTGCGCCTGAAAACGCCCTTGGGCATCGGCCCGAATCTTGCTCAAGGCGCGCGCACCGCCACGACCTTGCAGCATGACCGTAACCGTCATCCCTGGGCAGGGCAAGCGGTTGGTATCGGACAGCAATTGCCCAGCGATTTGACTGGTTCGCGCCGCGCCAATTTGAAGGGTCGACATGGCTAGCCCTCCTCGCTGACTTCGATGACGCAGGCGATGTCGTCCGCTATGTTGGTATTGAGCACCCACCAGGCGTCTTTGACGATCGAGCCATGCACATCACAACGTAGATCCAGGGGACTGCTGCCTTGACTCAGGCTAAACCCCTCACCAAGACTGCTAAGAGGCCTTGGCGCATAACAAAACTGACCGGCTTGGCTCGGCGGGGAAAAGGATAGACCGCATCGCCGCGGATTGGGGCCAATGGCCTGCACGACCGTCGACTTGGCCACCGGCACTGTTGCAAAACTGCTTAGTTTTCCAGGCTTGTTGGCGTGATTCATCCGCGGCCCCCGTTGCAGCCGCAGGGTTTGCCAGCGGCATCGGCGACGCGAACCACGTGCATGTAGACCGTGAAATCATAGGTGGATGCGGCGTTGCCATTTTCCAGCACCTCAACGCTGGGCATAGCAAAGCTTTCGAACTCCCCGAGCACGCCGAATGCACTATCGTATAAGTACCGACTATTCTGATATTTTCCGCCGACCATCGGGAATGCCAAGGTGCCCGGCCGAAACGTTTGACCCGCCAATACCAGCCGTGCTGCAATGGGAGCGGCTGTGCCTGTGCCCGCAGCACCCGCGATGAATTCAAAGCAAACGATTTTGTACCGCCCCGCTGGTAGCTGTTCGTTCCACGCTACGGGCAAGGGCGACCACGACGCCAAGTACGCAGCCGGAGCGGCAGGAACGACGGCCGTGTTCGCAGCCGAACCCTTGACAATGTAACGCGGTCCGGCTGGCGGCAGCTCAACCCGATCGGCGAAAAATAGCAGGCCGGCAACGACCCCGGCGCTGCCTCTGTTGGCCTTTAGCCGCACGCTCTCGCCGGCAGGCAGGGGCAATGGATGTTCCGCCAAGCTTGCCAAAGCCGGCGAAGAAGCGGGAGCCGCAGCCGTTTCAAGTGGCCGAATCCATGGGGCCGTGACCTGGGCAAGGGTCGGCGCAACGACTTGGGCACTGTCGGCACCACCGACATACACACCGATGATCTGCAGGGGGCGTGGTGCAACTAGGCCACCTGTGCCGGATTGGGTGAGCACCTGATCCACAAGCGTCGGCAGTTCAGCGAGCGCCAGCTGATTGCCGTAATAAAATGCTGATGTGTGCACCGCCATGGCTAGTATCCTTCTTGAGCCGGCAGCTTGAGCCGGCAGTTTGAGCCGGCAGTTTGAGCCGGCAGTTTGAGCCGGCAGTTTGCTGATTTCGCTGTCTTATCCCCGGATCGCAGCTGCTCGAGTCGAACAACGGGTTTCAGTATCGGCGATGGCCGCCTGCGTGTCAAGCCCCGCGCCAAGTTTTCTTGCACGTTGAAAATACGGGTGAATCCTCGATGACCGGGCAACTGCCGTATGATACCACTTCCCCTATGTTCGGATCGCCGCACCCCTTTGTTTCGGCCACTTAGCGCCCCCGACCAAGATCCGCTTGCAATCAGCCGCAACTGGCGAGAAGATCGCCGGATCTTCTTCGGAGTTGCCTGATGAATGCCACGCTCAAAGTTGCCAACCACCTGACCGACTTCGAACTTGAAGCCCGCGCCGACGGAGCACGAAAACACGTTTGGGAATGGACACGTTGGCGCGCTATCCTGCTGTTCAGGCAGGGCGAATCCGCCAAGGATGTCGCGCGCTTCTTGGACCGCAAGGAGGACTGGGTCCGCAG
>CAIMEY010000020.1 GCA_903840165.1 uncultured Myxococcales bacterium
CCAACCTGACCAAGTCCTGCAGCGCGGGCGTGTGCAACGGCTCGTGCAATGCCGGCTTTGCCGACTGCAACAGCAACAAGCTTGCCGACGGCTGCGAGGTCAATACCACCAATAATGCAAGCAATTGCGGCGGGTGTGGCACGGTTTGCTCAGCCAACAACATCGCTTCACCGACCTGCAGCGGCAGCGTCTGCAACGGCACCTGCAACGGCGGATTTGGTGACTGCAACAGCAACAAGCAGAGCGACGGCTGCGAGGTCAATACGACCAATAATGCAAGCAATTGTGGCAGTTGCGGCAATGTCTGTGGGGGTGGTGCGTCCTGCTCCGGCAGCGCGTGCCAGGCTGCTTGCGGTAACCCCGGCGGCGGCTCAAGCCTGGGCAACACGGGTACCGGCAAGATCTACTGCTACAACGCTGGCGACAGCGTGCAAACCCGAGCGCAAAAGGCTTGCGACGCACATTTCGGAGGCACCGGCCAATGCTGCATTATTACTGGTGGTTACAACAGCCAACAGTACGGCCAGTGCAGCCTCGGTGGGGGCGCTGGAAGCTATCATTTCCATTACGATTCCCACCCGGACGGGCACTGCCCGCCCCAGTATGTGCCTGGCGATGTCGTGTCGCCGGGTTGGTGCGGCACAATCGTCGGGACGTTCCTGTAGCCGACACGCCCATGCCGGCAACGCAAAGCATGCCTTGGCACCGGCACCAGCCAAGCGTCTCGATCCGGCTGATCAACATTTCCCCCGCAGCGCCGCGCATATCGGTCATTATCCTTGACCTCCTCAGAGCGCGAACGCAGGCTTGGCTCCCTCCTCGACGCAAGCGCGAGGGGCGAAGATATTGCCGCGCCGGGAGCCACTGTGACTGAACTTGCCATTTCTGTTCAAGGACTTGTCAAGCGTTACCCAACCGGCACGTTGGCTGTGGACGGCTTGGACCTGCAAGTGGAGCGCGGTCTCTGCTTTGGGCTGCTGGGGCCCAACGGCGCGGGCAAGACCACAACCATTGAAATTCTTGAAGGTCTGGCCGAACCTTCCGCCGGCAGCGTCCAAGTCCTGGGGCGCAACTGGCAGCAGCACGCTGAGGCATTGCGCCCCTTGCTGGGCATCACGCTGCAGCAGACGCACCTGCCCGACAAGCTGACTGTCCAAGAAATTCTCAGTCTTTTCAGGAGCTTCTACACCGCCGGCCGCGACGTCGAAGCGGTGATGAACCTCGTCTCCCTCAGCGAAAAGCGCGACACTTGGTTTGACCGGCTCTCAGGCGGCCAGAAGCAGCGTTTGGCCGTGGCTTGCGCCTTAGTGGGCGACCCGGAACTGCTGTTTCTTGACGAGCCGACGACGGGCCTGGACCCACAGAGCCGCCGCCAACTATGGGATGTGATTGGCCAATTCAAGGCTGATGGGCGAACGGTGCTGCTGACGACGCACTACATGGATGAAGCCGAGCGCCTTTGTGACCGCGTCGCCATCGTCGACCATGGCCAGGTGATTGCCCTAGGAACGCCCCAGGCGCTCATTGCCCAGCATATTGGCAAGGAAGTGGTTGATTTTGCGTGTGAAAGGACGCCCGATCTCGGGGCTCTTTCGGCCCTGCCATCGGTTGTTTCCGCCCGTCCCGTCGCCGATGGCTTTGGCCTGACGGTCGATCAGGTTCACGTTGCAATTCCAGCGCTTCTGGCCTTTCTGCAGCAACACGACCATGCCTTGCTGCGCCTGCAAACCCACCGGGCCTCTTTGGAAGACGTCTTTGTCCACTTGACCGGGAGGCACTTGCGTGACTAGACGCTCAGCGCTATGGACGTTAACCGTCATAAGAATCAAGGAGTTCTTCCGCGAACCCAGCGCCGTGTTTTGGAGCTTTGCCTTTCCCCTGCTGCTGACCGTGGCCCTAGGCCTAGCCTTCCGCAATAAGGCGCCCGATCCGGTCCGGGCCGCTGTGGTGGCAAGTGTCGGCAGCGAGGCTGTGGTCGCTGCCCTGGCAAAGAATCTAGAAATCAAGGTGATTGTCCTCGATCGCGCTCAGGCGCTGGCCCAACTGCGCGGGTCCAAGGTGGCCGTCGTCGTGCAGGCCGGCGCCCCCATGCAGGTCCATTTCGACCCGATGCGGCCCGAGAGCCGCATGGCCAACTGGCTGGTCAACGATGCCCTGCAGCGGGCAGCGGGACGTCAGGATTCGGCGACGATCGAAGCGCAGCCAAGCAGCGAAATTGGCAGTCGTTACATCGATTTTCTGCTCCCCGGGCTTATCGGCATGAACCTAATGAGTGCCGGCATGTGGGGCGTCGGCTACGTCGTGGTAGAAATGCGCACCCGCAAGCTGCTCAAGCGCATGCTGGCGACGCCGATGAACCGCCGCGATTTCCTGCTGTCGATGGTCTTGATGCGGCTCATCTTTTTGGTTGTGGAACTGCCCGTCATGCTCGGCTTTGGCTGGCTCGCGTTCGACGTGCGCGTTCAGGGCAGCATGGGTCTGTTTTGTGCCGTAGCTTTGCTGGGTTCGCTGTGTTTCGCTGGCATTGGCCTGCTCGTGGCCAGTCGTGCACAGAACACCCAGACAGTCGGCGGCCTGATGAACTTGGTCATGATGCCGATGTTCCTGGGATCAGGCGTTTTTTTCTCCAGCGCCAACTTCCCCGATGCGATGCAACCGGTGCTGCGTCTGCTGCCGTTGACGGCCCTCAATGACGCGCTGCGGGCAATTGCCAATGAATCTGCCGGATTCACACAGGTATTGCCACAAGTTAGCCTCCTAGCGGTGCTCGCCGTCTTGGCCTTTGGCGCCGCAGTGCGCTGGTTCCGCTGGCAGTAAGGGCCCGTGACGAAATAGACCGGTCGACACAGGCAAAGCAGCCTTGGCGCAGAGCGGCGAGTGGGCCTTTGATGACGCGAGCTTGCGACGCATTAGACAGCGCAAGACCTGCTGGGCATATCGACTGGGTTTTGCACGGGCCCGAGAGGCGGCAAAGTCACCCAAGCGCAGTGATGCGCAGTAGATCGCTCTGGCTCAGCCCGCGGCAGGCAAACCTCCATATCTCTACACATTTCATGCAGTCGAGTTGCGAATTCTGGCGGCGGGCGTATAGTGCGCGAGATCATGAACTGGACCACTGGCCGCAAGCTGCAAAGACCCGGCGAACCAAGGGTTTAGTTCAAATTGGTCGCAGACACGAAGATCGTAAGGGACCCCCATGGACAACGTTGCGTGTAGTCAAACGTCTTTGATTCAGCGTCCCTACTTCGGGCGCTGCGTGGTTTTGGCCTTGAGCGCCCTGACGGGCCTAAGCTGCGGCAGCAATACCCCGGCAACAGGCGTAACCCCCGCAACTGACCTCGATAATACCATCGACGGCA
>CAIMEY010000021.1 GCA_903840165.1 uncultured Myxococcales bacterium
AATTTAAGGATTATTACCTGCCAGCTGCGCCAAGGCCGCTCAGTAGATGTCGGCAGGTGGCATTGCTTTCCTAGCGGAGCACGAGGCCAAGCGAAGGTTCAATTCACTTGCATTTACCAGCCTTACACGCCTTGCCGCCGGCAGTGCAAGTGGCACCGTCAGAGAGGTCGACGTGGTAGCATCCGCCGTGCGCGGCGTCGCAGAGGTCGGCTGTACAGGGGTTGTCATCCAGACAGTCGGACCAGGACTTGTCGAAGCAAGGACCGGAGATGGTGCAGTCCATGTTGAACCAAGAGTCTGCCGCATAGACCGTCGTGATGTGGAAATTCTTAGGGAACGAGCCCCATGACGCCAGTTGCCAGGTAGCCCATCGGTTCCCAATCGGCGCCGGCCTGGGCAGGTCCACGGTCAACCGCCCCAAGGACTTCGACCATACGCGATTGCCAACTGCATCAACCGCGGTGAGGATCATCGGATTGGTCCAAGGCTTGCCACTCTGGTGCAGGAAGTAGCCAAAATCTTTGCTCTGAGGGACATAGTGCCCATAGGAAGTGTCACTGGTTTTTTCTGAGCAAAAGCTCCACATTAACTGTCCCTGCTGAGTCATGTGCGCCAGACACGACTCTCGCACAATGAGCAGACCGCCATCTGAATGCTCAAACATTTCATAGGGGACCAATGGTGCGCGAACAGATGTCATGACCGGGCCTGAGGGCCCCACCTTGAGCCGTGCGACCCAACCGTATGTGGTCGTTGAGTTCCAACTCGGGTTTGCCGGGTCGGCGGTCAGGGATTGGCTCCACCCCCCTAAAAGTACAACATTTTCCTCGCTCAACGCCAACCCAGTCAACACGGCGGTTGCGGTCGGAATTGGCGCCGTCCGGTCATCCCCAAGGACCGTGCCGTCAACAGGCAGGGCGACGGGAGGCTGCAGGACTCCTTGTGGAGAGGCTAGCAGCAGTTGGCGCTGGTTGCTACCTTGCCGTCGCAGCAGGAGGATGCAACTGCCGTCATACGCCCTCAAACCAAAGAGAAAGGTCCCGCGCGTTGGCTCATTGGTGGCTGTGTCTACTAACGGCACGAAAGGTTCAACCATCTTGAGCGTCGGGTCCAAGTGCGCAACCGCCAAATTACCGAGGTCCCCGGACTTTGCATCACCGATTGAAGCGCCCAGAACAAAGCCGGAACTCGATGGACAGATTGCCCACGACGTGACGGATTGCTCTGCGAGTGCCAGATGACCAATCGAGTCCAAATTGCCGTTGAAAAGGTCCAACGATTCAGGCCAAGGCACGCCGTCGTGCGCATGATAAACCAGCACACCAGAATCCATGGCAACGGCGTTCGCCATGGGCGTCGACATCCCATTTTCCTGCCAACGCCAGCGGGGAGAAGTGCATGAAGTTAAGGTATTACCGTCGATCGCCACCTCCGCGACTCCATCGGGCCCATTGGCGTTTGATTGTGCTGCAGCGGTGGCCGAATTCCGTGCTGCTTGGCCGCACGCCACGCTTAGCCAGGTGAGCATGTACGCAACCATCGGCAAAGGCATGGTCGTTTTGCCGGAGCTGCAACCGGCGGCCGATTTGCATGTGGGCGCAAGCAAGCTCAGCCAATTCATGGCTTTGCCTTAGCCAATGCCCCATGGTAGATCTGGAGCGCTTCTTGGCACTCGTCGCCACACTGGGCACACGACTTGCCGGGATTTTGAACCGTGTTGGCGCAGGCGCATTCCACGCGCATCTCGCCGGCCGGAGCCTGGTTCGCCCATAACTGCGCGTAATACATGACATCCTGGTCTGTCGGGCAATCGGCTTTCACTCCGAGGATCTGCCATGTGCCGTTTGGGCCAACTCCGAATTGACAGGCCACGCATTTGCGTCCGATGCACGCCTCACCCGGGACCGAACACATGTTGCAGGGGCTGCCTGGGGTCGGGTCGCAGAAATGCTCTGCCTGGCTACTCCCATTGCCGCCGTTTCCGGCGCACTGGCAAAGCCCTTGCGGTGAACAATTCATGTACAATGGACAATCACAGCCTCCTCGACAGGCAAGCTTTGCCAAATCCGTTGGGTTCTCGCCCGCGTACGGCGGCAGCGGGCTCACTGTACAAGGAGTTCCCGGACTGGTAGGCGGCTTGCAGCAGACGCCGCCGTTGCAAAGCAGCCCGGCCTGGCAGTTGCAAGAACCCTTGCAACCGTCATCGATGCCACACGGTGCTCCTGCTGGCTGCCCGCTTGCCGTAGCGCCTGGACACGAAACTTTGCAGCAGGTCATGGACTTTACATTGCACGGTGCGTCGGGAGGGCACGGACATGGACTCCCACATGGGCCATTGGCTGTGATCGATAGTCCGTTTTCGCAGTAGCTGCCCTTGGCTGCTGCGCAGTCATTACCAGGGTTGTACGGCGTAGAGGAATCTGGGCAGATGCACTTACCGTTGTTGCAGTGAGCTGGGCTCCTGCAGGGAGGTACGCAAACGAGCTGGCCAATTTGAGGACCAACAAAACCGCCCACAGCGGTCCAAAGGGAGTTGCCGCCAAACTTTGCCTTCTTGGCGTGCAGTGGCGCATGTCGAGACCTCGCTACGGCCTCGCGAATCCCCCAAACCGGTAACTCGTTCGCGTCCCCAGGTGTCGTGTCGCGGTGATGCTGCCCACTCCCCACCACAGCCCTGACCACCTCCTGCCTCAGCCCGCGCACCGCTTGCAGATCCGGCGAACGCAGCGTCTGGCCAGCCACCCGCTCGGTCGCCTGCCACAACTCCTTGAATCGCGGGCCTTGTTCTAGACGACGCCCCTCCTGCGCCAGC
>CAIMEY010000022.1 GCA_903840165.1 uncultured Myxococcales bacterium
GCTGGCGCAGGAGGGGCGTCGTCTAGAACAAGGCCCGCGATTCAAGGAGTTGTGGCAGGCGACCGAGCGGGTGGCTGGCCAGACGCTGCGTTCGCCGGATCTGCAAGCGGTGCGCGGGCTGAGGCAGGAGGTGGTCAGGGCGGTGGTCGACCTCTACCGGCCTGACGCGATGCAGGCTCACGAGAAAATGGCGCGTGGATCGGTCGATATGGCTAATTTTTTGGAGGAATTTGACCGACTATCCCGTTTCTTCGAAGAGGTGAGTCGGGCGATCCCTGGCGATTCAGGGAAGCGTGGGCAACCCGCGGACGCCATGATTACTGGTGCGCCCACAGAAATGGCGCAGATACGGACTGGTCGGGACGCCGCGGACATCGGCTTGACGCAAGCCTGGGCAGGCTTGAGGCTCGATCCGATTTTCGCCAACGGGTCCGATGGATTCTCGGTGGCTGACATCAAAGCGTTTCTCGCATCGGACCCGGGCAGGTGCTTGCTGGCCCTGTTCAATATGCTCGCGTGCCTGCTCGGGTTACCCGGCTGTAAGACGACGGGGATGCCCACGTGCCCACTGCCGTCCAGCCCCAAGCCGCAGCCCATCCCGCCCTGCGGCGGAAAGTGCGTTCCCGGGCAGTTGTGCATCAACAACGAGTGCAAGTGTATGCCGGATGCGTGTGGCTCTGCAGCCTGCCCCAGCCCGTGCAAGCCTTGCGCAAAGTGCATAGCGAACAAATGTGTTCCGATTACGCCTGACATTACTGGTGAAGAAGATGCCTGCTGGGAAATGGTGAATGCGCTGACTGGAGACCCAGCCCATCCTGGCGGATTCATGAAACTTTCACCCACGTCTCCGGCGCAGTGCTACGATTTTGGCCAGGTGAACCCACCCAGTCCGGCGACCGGTCTCCCTCAGTACTACTGGGGGAAAATTCCATCGAACACCCAGGGATGCCCATGACGAAGCGCCATCGCGCCCGATTTGGAGTTTGGACGTCGATTCTCGTTGTCGTCGCGTCGGCGGACTGCAGCGCTCGCAACGTCCAGCCCCCGTGTGACGCCGCCGCGATCGCCAAAGCCAAAGGGTACGAGCCATGTTGGATGAAGGGTGGTTGCCAGGTTTTGGGCTGGTGCTGGCAAGTACCTAACGACAACACCGGAAAATGCTTTCCCATTTGCGAATCCGAGTGTCAACTTTCGGACAACTGCACCCAAAGCCAGTTTTGCGCCCTGATTGGTGACAGTTGCGCGACGGACAGCCGCTTTGGATGCGCCAACACCTTCTGGTGCCACGAGTCCGGGGCATGCACACAGTCTGGACCGACGTGTGTGGTGGGCGACGAAACGTCCTGCGTGAATTCACATTACTGTCAACTGTATGGTTCCTGCCACTTCATTGCAAGTCTCGGTAAATGCAGGCCACTGAGCGAAGCGGAGTGTCAGGCGTCGACCGACTTCTGTGCGAAACAAGGCAGGTGCCATTACTTCAACTCTGGGCATTATTGTATCGCGCTGTCAGACGCTGACTGTCAAGCGTCAAACTACTGCAAGACAATGGGGTACTGCAAGTTCGATGAAGAGACACATTTCTGCGCGCGACCATGACCATTTCGGAGACCCCGCCATGAAAGCTAAAACCTTGATTGCGATACTAATTGTGGCGATCGTGGCGTGCTCACTAGTGGTCGAATCTGGACGGTGCAACTGTTTGGCGAAACATGATTCGGACTACACCCAATCGATTGCGTGCAAGAATGCCGACATGTGTATGGCCTGGACCGGCCTCTGCGAGTTCGGTTCAGTGGACAGCCTCACTGGCCCCTGCGCATAGTTGGAATGAGGACGTACACCAAACTGCCGTACTTGAGGGCTCTCATGATCACACTTTCCATCATGCCGGCATGCGGCGCGCCGGCAGTTCCGGGCATCGGAAAGAACGTCCTTGAACTTACGCCCGATTCTGCTTGGGATGCCAGCTCACTAGACGAACCGTCTCCTCTCGAGCCAGATCTGATCGATACACAGCCCGTTGCTGCAGACGAATTTGGCCCGGAAGAATCACAATCTGGTGCTATTTTGGACACTTCGTCGGCCATTGATTGCGCAATTCCGCCGTCGGTGACCGTCGCTTCGGAAGATGTGATGATTTCCCAAATTCACCTCTTTGCCGCCACCGGTGACTTCACCGGAAGTAAGGCTGGTTGCTCAAAACGGAAGCGGTGATTTTCTTTACGTTTCCGGGTGGGTTGGAACCGAGGTTGGCGGGACGACGATGCCCCAACTCGGCGTCGGCCACCCACGTGTTGCGAAACTCAACTCAGCGGCGTTACGGTGTGGAACCAGACATATCTAAACGCGAAAATAGACGGGTGGTTGCAAGATTCCAACTCTTTGGAGGACGGAATCGTACTTCTTGGCCACGATGGCCTCTGGAGGCAGTGGCTTGTGTTTGTCAATGGCGATGGTGTCATTCAGTGGCAACAACCATTGCAAGTTCCCAAGTTTGGTTTCCTGGAACTCGCTGATGCCGGCGATTCCATGCTGGTTGCGGTTCTTGATCCGTCGCTCCATCATTGGATTCTCGGAGCTGACGGAACCCACTCGCTGGCGGCACACGATTTCGGCGCTGGAAGCGGCATAGAAAGCATCGCTATTTACGGGAACGTTGCGACTTTCGCCATCCGGGCTCCGGCATATAATTCGGTCAGTCTGGTCCAAGCCGACATCTGGGGCAATGCCAACTGCGAGGAATCGGGCACCTGCTCATTCGAATCGTTGAAGGATTGCCCGTCGAGTTGTTTTGTCGGCTGTGACGCCCAACAGGGCTGCCACGTCAACCCAGTTCCCCCTGGCTGGGACACCACCGGTTGCAGTCTCCCACGAGGTCTGTCGAGCACACCGCCCCAAATTTACGCCTATCACGGGGGCGCTGACATCTGGGACCTGCACCAGTCCCGTGCAGATGGGAGCGTCAAGCACGGACAAGCAGGGGACCTGGACCGGCGAGCGGTCGTTGCCAGCGCGGATTTCTCGATGCAGACCCGCCAGATGCTGCCGTCGCCGGCCGAGCTCCACCCGCAACGGCCTCAGCGCCGGCGGGTTACCTCCAGGTTGCCAAAGACGACGGCGCCGCGGATGCGCAGCCAGGGCGTGCTCGGGTCGCTTGGGCGCGCGGGGTTGTGGTGGTCTTCGGCATTGGCCAGGACCTGAACCGAAGCAACTTCCACATACATATCAGGCGGTACTGTGAGTTCAAAGTTGCCAAATACGACCACAACGTGCAGGTCGCTCGGACCGGCCGGCAGGGTCGCGCGGGAAATGTCGAACTCGGTATTGCCAAAAACAGTAATCGACTTCTGACCTTGGGGTAGAGCGGCCAGGGAGCGGCTGACCGACCCCAGGATCGAAAGCAAGGGCACCGGGCGAGGCGGCACCAGGGCCTGAGGCGTGGGCGGCGGTTGCGGGGCGGTCGCTGGGGCGGGCAAGTCGGCGACCAGGGCCATCAAGGATGCGTAATCCGTTGCACGTTCAGCTAGATGCAGACGATCCTCGAACTCGCCCAGGTCCAGCGTGCTGTCGACGAAGTTCTCGCGCAAGCGCGCCACGACGGCATCGCGTTCGGCTAGGCTGGGTTTGCGCGAACTCATTGAAGGTATGGTCATTGTGCCTCGGTCGGTGTCCGGTTCGGCCTGTCAGCTGCATGATTTTGCTCGCCAATTGGGCGTTTGCAGCAGCATGGCCGTCCCCTCGGGCACGCGCAGGCGCAGCAGGATGGCCCGCCCATGCTGGCCGTGTCAAGGCCTTTGGCCACTCGCTTCGCCTTTTATAAGCAAATTAAGCCTTTACACCGCTGAAACGCGTTCCGCCTGAACCGGCCTGTCGACGACGCTGGCTCGAATCTGTACCCATGTAACTATCCGATATTAATGGCGATACGTCCGGTTTGGGCGAGCAAGAGGCTAGCCGTTGACGTCGCTGGCCCATCGCGGCATGCTGCGTCTCGGCAGCGCTGGCCGGTCCAGCTGGTCCAGGAACGCCCATGCCACTGCGCCCCAAAGCAACGGAAATTCCAGGGCGCTGCCCGGCCCTCGTTCGGGGCGGAAGTCTGGGCATTTGGCTTGTCTCTATAGCTACTTGCCTCAGCAGCTCGCTGGCCCAGGGTCGCTGCTTTGACTTCAACACCAAGGTCACGGCGCCGCTCAAGGCCGCCCAGCCCCTGCCGGCCTCGGGCGATGCGGTCGACACCGGGCAACGCGGCGATGGCATTATCTGGACTCGGCTGCGCGGCACAATTGCCAAAGCGACATCGCGGGTTCTGGCGCTCTTGCTGAACCACGACACCATGCGCGACCCTGAAGTCGACGAGCTGCAAGTCAAGAAAAAGGAATCACCTCAGGACCTTGCGCGGCATTGCGTGTCCTATGACGTGCGCCCCTTTCCCCTGATCAAGGTGCGGTGGACTGAAGAGTGGGGCTACGCCGTGGCCGACGGGCCCGAAGCCATGCCGACGACCTGGGGCATCTCGTACGAAAAGACCGAAGGTACCAGTCATATCGACCACTTCTGCGGCAACATCGTGCTGCGGCGATTGTCGGACACGCTAACAGATATGTTCCAGTATGAGGAATCGAAAATCAGCCGGCCTGACATCGACGACCAGGCCAAGGCCCTCAAAGCCTTGCTGGCCAAGCTGCGGAATATCCAGTGAAATGTGCTTGGCTTGTCGGTTGCGTGCTTTGTGTGCTCGCGCCCCGTGCCGCGATGGCCCAGACTTGTGCGCCGATGGCTGGTGATGTGACTATCATTACAGCCGAATTGGCAGAAGCGCGCCTGCATTTCCTCGCTGGAGAACTGCAGGATGAGTCGCACCGCGGGCGGTTGTACAGTGACCTCTGGCGCGGGGCCTATGCTGCTGCAGCCATTGGCCAAATGGCGGTAACACCTTGGCAATCTGCCCACGACCGACGCATCAGCTACATCGGTACGGGCAGCACCGTCCTGGGCGTCCTGGCCGTCACCCTGGTGCCACTCAAGGTGATCGATGACGGGCGAGAACTACGCTTGCGGGCTGAGCAATTGGTGCGGGTTCACGGCGTGTGCGCAGCCCTGACGACCGTACAGGATATCTTGCTGACCGACGAAGCAGACGAACGCACAGCGATAGGTTGGCTAGAACACACAGGAAATGCCGTAATTAATGTCGCCCTGGGCGCCTTTCTCGCTTTTGGCATGCACGACAAAACTTCCGGTGTTATCAATGCGGTAGGCGGTACGGCCATCGGTGAATGGATGTTTGCCACGCAGCCGCGTCACCTCACCGAGGTGTTGCGCCGCTATCGTGCAGGGCGGCTCAGTGCGGAGGTTAATCATCGATTATAGCTCGATTTTGCCGGACAAGGGCGCGCCGCTCCCCAGCCCAGAGCCAAGGGGCTCCAGGCCCGAACGCAACGCGTCCATCGACCTATTGCGCGGCCTTGCCATCTTTGTGATGGGCCGGTCAATTTCGTCGAGTGCATCCGCTCTGTGCCTGCATACTTCAAGCACGCGCCCGATATTGGCCTAACGATTGCTGATTTGGTTGCGCCATGCTTCGTCTTTGCCATCGGCCTGACTGCCACCGATGCGTGGCGTCGTCGTCTGGCACGGGCGGGGCGGCAAAAGACCTTTGAACACGTCCTTGAGCGCGGCATGGCCCTGATTGGCATCGGCGTACTGTTTAGTCAGGGGGAGAGTCACTACGGCTACACGCACGAGATTGGTCAGTGGGGCACCCTGCAAGCCATTGGTACGGCCGTACTCCTGTCGGCGCCGACGCTGCTCCTCAAGTCCTGGCACCGCCTGGGTGCGGCCCTGGCCCTGGTCGGGTTCTATCACTACCTGGTGCAAGCGTTTTGGCTCAAGACGGTGGTGGCTTCCTCCCGCGCCGGTATTCAAGGGTCTTTGAGTTGGACCGCCCTGCTCATGCTGTCCACGGTGTTTGCCGACCTCTATCGCGACCGGCAAGATAACCAAACGTCCATGCGCTCTTACTAGATCTTGGCTGGCCTGATGGCCCTGGCGGCGGTGGGGCTGGCCCAATCCTTTCCCATCAGCAAACACCGCATGTCGGTGCGTTTTGACGTGCTTGTGTGTGCCGTCGCGGCAACGGTCTTTGGCCTGACGGACCTCCTCGTGCGCCGCGGGATCCTACCCAAACCGCTTCTGCTCGGTTGGGGACAAAACCCTTTGGCCATGCATTGTTCGCACCTGTTCCTGCGGGGCGCCTTCCTCGAGCCGCCCTTTCCGTGGTGGCATGTGGACGCGCCGTTGGGGCAGGCCATAGTCCAGTGCATCGCCTTGATGGCTGTTCTGGACCCATGGGCGCGCTGGCTTGTGCGGTGCAAGGTCTTTATTTCTCTCTGAAATGTCCGTTTTGCCAGCGTTCCTTTGGTTCGCTCGTTCTCCATTCTCTCAGGTATCCTGGCGGTGCTTTTCGCCGTCACTGCCGTCCTTGGCTGTTCGACCGAAATGCCCCTCACGGCAGGCGTCACGCCTTCGGAAGACCATACCGCGCCGCTGCCCGTAGCCAAAAGTACTGATCTGTTTCCAAAAATACAGACAAGTGTGACGGGTAGCCAATCCGAGTACGCCTGGGCCAAGGCAAGCGCTACATCAAGGCCTTGGCGGCGGTTGCCTGGAAGGCCCTGCAAGATCCAGAGGTTGTCACGGACCGCCACAACACAGACTCGCATGTCACGACCCTCAATAGTGAGCCGGCCTATGCCCTTATACCACTTCCCCTATGTTCGGATCGCCGCACCCCTTTGTTTCGGCCACTTAGCGCCCCCGACCAGGATCTGCTTGCAATCAGCCGCAACTGGTTAGAAGATCGCCGGATCTTCTTCGGAGTTGCCTGATGAATGCCAC
>CAIMEY010000023.1 GCA_903840165.1 uncultured Myxococcales bacterium
AAACGAGGTGGCGACCCGCATGTTGATGCCGATTGTCACCGGCAGCCTGACGCCGACGCCGGTGATGACGCCGTGGGTCGTGGAGGCGGACGACCCGCACACGCCGGCCCTTGCCGATGTCGTGGTGTGCGAGGAAGGCGCATTCCCGATTCGGGAATTCCCGAGCGAGTTTGCCGAGAAAGCTGGCGACCAGCCCCCGCCCCGGCCCTTGCTCATCACGCTGAATCTGGACCATCTGGCCGAGCGCGTTGGTGCGGTTGTCGCTGTCGATGGCCGCACGCTCGTCTTGGCCGACGGCGATTTCCGCTACGAGGTCTATCTGCCCGCCCGCTTCCCGCTCGTGCCTCCGCTGCTCATGACCCATATGCCAGCGGCCATCCAGTTCTACCCGGTGCCGTGGAAGTTGCGCTCGACGGAGTGCGTCGAAGTGCGCCTCGCCACGGTCTTTGAGCGCGCCATGGTGTGCGCGCGTGAGGTGTAAGATGAAGACGTTTTCGCGGTTTGCCGGCCTGATGGCCGACCTGACTAACGGGCACGCGCTTTGCGCCGGTGCCAGCGGCGGCAGCGACCTGGAGGTCAAGCTGGCCAAGCACGGCTGCGGAACGGTGTCGCTGGTGGACCCTGACACCGTCGACCCGCCCAACCTGCCCCGCACGTACTACCGCAAGGGCGACCTCGGCAAGTTCAAGGTTGACGCGCTCAAGGCCCACATCCTTGAGGCCGCGCCGGGCACTACGGTGCACGCCCACGTGGCCAAAGTCCAAGACGTTCTCACCGACGCCTACTGCACCGGCCCGAACCGACCGGACCTGCTGCTGGGCCTCACCGACTCGCTTCCCGGTCAGGCACACGTCAGCACGATGGCCGTCAAGCACGGCATTCCGGCTGTGCTGGTCGATGTGCACGCCCACGCTGCCGGGGGCATGGTCACCGTGGTCGTCCCGGGCAGCCCGTGCTACCGCTGCGTGGCGGCCAGCCGCTTCGAAGCCGCTGAACGCGGCGATGCGCAGGTGGACCTCGACGGCGCCCGCGGATTGGGCGCCGACATCGCCTTCATCGACGCCATTGCGCTCAAGATTGCCTTGGCGCTGTTGTCCAAGGGAACGGACACCGACGCTGGCCGCTTCCTGCAGAAGATGGGCAAGCGCACGCAGGTGGTCGTTCGGATGCACCCTGAGTACCGCTGGGACGCGGTCGACTTGTTCGACTTGGTACTTGCGGACTTGCCGAGTGAACCGCGCGACTTCAAGCGAGAATTGCAGGATTTCGCCTTCTTGGCGTGCGACACCCTCTGGCTTACGCCCGACTTCGACCCGCAGTGCCCCTGCTGCGCCAAAGCAGGGGCCTAGCCATGAACAGCCTGCCGTTGGCTCGCGAAACTCTTGGGAATCTCACCACCGCGCTGGTACGCACCGGCGTCGCAACCGTGCGCGATTTGTACGTCGGCGCGGCCGTCGAGCCCGACACCTTGGACGTCGTCTTGGTCGCCACCGACACCGGCACCGAGGTCTGGCTGCCCGTGAGCGCTCACCTGCCCGACGTGGTTCTCGGGCAGGTAGCTCAGGACCGGCCGATTGCCGGTGGAGGACAGCTGTTGTTCAGCGGCGACGGCGGCCCCGCGGCGGCGCTGGCGCGCCTCGACGAGCTGCTCGGCCGCCCGCGCCCAGCTCGCCGCGGCGTGACCGACGTGCAGGCTGTTGAGGGCATGCGCGTTGGCGCTGCGCTCGGTGAGCCCAAAGCGGCCGACATCGTGGCTTGGCTGCGCAGCTACATCGCCGGTCAGGATGCCGCCATCGCGACCGTCGCTACGGCTGTGGTGCGGCACCTGCGTCGACCGGTTCCGCGCCACCCGACCTCGCTGCTCTTCGTCGGCCCCACCGGCTGCGGCAAGACCGAGACGGCGCGTCGGCTGGCGGCGTTCCTGCGCGACTATGGCTTCCAATTGATTCTCATCAACGCCAACGAGTACTCGGAACCGCACCGCATGTCGCAACTGCTGGGGGCTCCCGTCGGCTATGTCGGGCACGAAGCGGGCGGCACGTTGGTGGACCACTTGGCCGCGAACAGCCGCAGCTTGCCCATCATCGACGAGGTCGAGAAGGCGCACCCGGTGCTGCTGGACACGCTGATGAACGCCTTGTCGGCAGGCAACATGACCCGGTCGGGCCGCGTGGCTGAGCCGGTCGACTGCCGCCACGCCATCTTCATCTTCACCAGCAACTTGATTGGCGCTGAAGTCGACACGTTCAGCCAGTCGCACGCCATCCCGGCGAGCCGCATCTCCGACCGGTGCCGCAAGCTCCTCGTCGCGCGCGGCATGCGGCCAGAGGTGGCGGGTCGTTTCACGGCCGTGGTTCCGTTCCAGCCGCTGTCGGCGGCGGGCGAGGCCGAAGCGGCAGCGCGCGTCGTCGTCGAAGTCGCCCAAGAGTACGGCGTCCTGGTCGATTGGGTCGCCCCCGAGTTGGTCGCCACCGTGCTCGACAGCCGCGAAATGGACTTCGGCGCCCGCAGCATCAAAGCGGCGGCAGACGAGTTGCTCGGCGACACCTTCGCTGATGCTCATGAAAAGGGCCAGTTTGGCCCCTTCGAACTGGTCGGCCCACCGTGGCGACTGGACCTGCCGGGCAAGCGTGCCGGCAGTGATGACACCTGTCCGCAGCCGCGAGGTGCGCTGCTGCCGGCGGGCGTCAGCCCCAAAGGAGAGGTTTGAGATGTACGAGATTTTTGGAGTGCAGGTGTTTCGCCCCGTCATCGTCGTGTTGTTCATCGTGGCCGCCTTCGGCGGGCTCGTGGTCGAGGCCATCTTCAACCATGAAGCCGGCAAGACCTACATGGACAAGACGTTCCGCGTCGTCTTCGAAGTGCTTGGCGCACAGATGCTCATCTGGACGATGTCGTTCGTCATTCAGCGCATGGTGCCAGAGGAGTATTTCATGCTGACCATCTCTGTCATCGCGCAGTTGGTCGTTCTGGTTGCCGCGACATTGGTGGTCCGCAGCTCCGGCTTTTTCGCGAACTTCCCCAGCAGCCTGGGCCGCGCGAACGACGCGGAAGCGACCAACGGCGAGCAGCCCCCGCGCGAGCGCTGAACCGTCGCGCCATGCGACGCCTAGAGCAGGAGGAACCAATGAGCTTGATTTTTGTCATCTTCAGCATCGTCGCCGCGCGCATCGCGTGGAAGCAGGGCGTCCGCGACCCCGTTACCTTGGCGATTGCCGTCATCATGGGCCCCGTGCTCGGCATGGTGCTTTTCGGCGCAATCATCGAGGCCATTGGGCCGTTCGTGCCGCTGTTGCTCTTGCTCGTCGTCATCGCCGCCGGTGTGGTCGGCTGGCTGCGCTACCGCGGCCAGCGTGTGCGCTTCCACAACACGACGACGCTGACGTCCATCAAGCGCCGCATCGACCGGGGATAGATAATGATTATCGACTGGTCCAGGCGACGTCGTCCGCCCCGGCCGGAGCGTGCTGCTCCGGTCCGGGACGGCGCGTTGCCATACCTGACCGCCGAGGACGGCTCCACCATCTACCGCCATCGCCCGTCGACCGTGCTGGCCGACCATTCCTACTGCGGCGCTGGCTCGGGTCAAGGCAAGACGACGAGCGAGGCAGACTACTGGGCGCGGCGCATGGTGCATGAGTGGAACACAGTTCCACCTGACCAGCAGATGGCGCTGTTTGCCGTCGATATGAAGTCGGATTTCGTGGAGTTGCTGCTTGGCGCCTTGTGCAGCCTTGCCACACCGGCGCAGTTGCTCGCCCACGTCGGATTCATCAACGTTTACGCCCGGAACGGTCAACCAGGGGCGGTGCCCTTGAATTTCGCGCGCTCGGACCTAGCGAACCAGCCCCCTGCGGTCGTCGCTCTCCAACTCACCGCGGTGCTTTCGTCGGCCAGCGCCGGCCTGGGTGGCGGTCAGCGCGTGAACATGGGCAACCGCCAGTCCGAAACGGCCAGTCAACTGTTCCGGGCCGTTCTGGAAGGACCGCCGGAAGCCAACCTGCTGTGGGCGCTGGATGCGCTCCAGATGGGCGACCTGAAGCAACTTGCCACCGTTACGCGAAGCCCTTCTGTGCGCGACTACCTGAACAGCGTGGAATTGAGCACGGAGTTGGTCAGCTCCATCTCCAGCCGGCTTCGGGCCGCCTTCGCCCTCTACGACGAGCTGGAAAATGCCGTCGGAGCGAGCACTTGTCTGCCTTGGCAGGACACCGTCAGGCCCGGCGCGGTGACGTTGTTGGACCTCGGCCACGCGCCGCTGCCGAGCCTCGCCGAGTGCATGGGCAACATCATCGTGCGGCTGGTCGGCGAACTGCTCCTGCAGCGCCCGAGTCCAACCACTGAACACCACGTCAAAATTGCCTGCGACGAAGCGCAGGTCCTTGCCGAATCTCTTGAGGACGTGGCGACACGCATCACCACGGTGGGGCGCAGCAAGAACGTCAGCATCGCCGTCTTCACGCAGAGCACAGCGCTCTTTCAGCAGCGTGCGCCAGAATTGACGGCCAGCCTGTTGACCAACGCCGACGCCCGCACGATTGGCAAGCTCAGTGTCGGCGACGCGGAAGTCTGGGTGCGCGCCGCAGCCCCGGCGCCGGGCGTTGAAGAGTCCGTTGGCGCCCTGCGCAGCCGACTCCTCGGCATCGTCACCAATCTGCAACCGCGCGAGTTCCTTTACTTGACGCCCGGCAAGGTCCAGCGCGCCCGCTCGTTGCCCGTGGATATCGCCGAGTGGGATGGCGCCAAGGCGCGCCAAGCCGAAGTCGTGGACGCGATTCGTCGGCGTTGGTCGCCTGCTGAGCCGTTTCCGCCGCGACTGCGGCTGCAGGACTACCTGGCGGCGAACGGTGCCGGTCGCGGTGGCTCACGACCGCGTTCCGGCGAGCCCAGACGTGGGCGATGGGGGTAAGCATGAGTCCACTGTGGAACTTCGCGAAGTTGCTGTTTGCACTGGTGTCGTGGATGGTAACCGGAGTCTTTTGGCTGTTTCACGGCGCCAAGGTCGCATCGCAAACGCTGACTGACGTGCAGGATGCGCGTCGCACAATGCGTGACGGCGCCCTGCGCTGTCCTGACGGCCACATCATCTTGCCGTCAGGCATCTTCGAGTGTGGCGCCTGCGGTTGGCGCTGGCGCGACCATGCGTGGGGCCTCGTCTGCCCGAACCCCGAGTGTCCGCGGCCCCTGACCAGCTACATCCAGTGCACGACCTGCGGTTTGAGTGTGCGTAATCCTTCGCGATGGGGGCGGCCATGAAGACGCCTGCTGCGACCCGCAACCTGCGCGGCCAACGCGCCAAAGCGGCACCGACGGTGATGCTGACTGCCCGGGACTACGAACTGCTGCAGTTGCTGGGCCTCTGCGGCTATGCAACGACGGTGCAGGTTGCGCGAGACCTCTTCCCTTCGGCCGACCGCGCCAGTCGTCGCCTTCGGCAGTTGTACGACGCGGGGCTAGTTCGGGTGCACCTCGCCGGGTCGCGTCGTCCGAACCTGCTGTCACTGTCGGGGACCGGCCGCGACGTGCTGGTTGCGGCAGTTGGCGACGTTCCCGGCCTGCAGTTGCCGAGCGCCATCCCGCTGCACGCCATCGACCATCACCTCGGCGTTGTGGACATGCGCCTTCAGTTTGCCGCCCTGGCTGAGCGTGGCTTGCTGCAGTTTTACGCGTGGCACGGTGGGCGGTCAGAACTGGCCGCGGAGACCGGACTGACCGGTGCAAAGTTGGTTCCCGATGGCCTCGTCGAGCTGACGCTTGGCACGCCAGGCGTCGTCGCCGTCGAGGTTGACAACGGCACCGAGCGGATTGGCGGCGCACTTGCGCAGAAGCTGGCCCGGTACCGCGGCCCGCTGCTCGCACGAACCGTGACAGAGCTGTGGCTGTGGGCGAGTGGCTCGGCGGCGCGCCTGGAAGGCATTCGGCGCGCGTGCGTCGAGGCAGACATCGCGCGCCGCACGCGCCTGCTGACTCCGGCTGAGGCGGCTGACCGCCCGGCGCGCTTGCCGGGGCGCTTGGCGTGAACCGAAGGGCTGCCCATGCAGCCCGTCAAGGACCATGGCGCGATGGCGCCAAGGAGGCGAAAGATGTGCCGGTTTTGCGCAACAGACCCGCCGTCGTACGGACAGGCGAAAGGACCGGCGATTGGCGGGGCAAAACGCGCACTTCACGCGTCGGAGTGGTGCGTGCCGAGCGAAAACCATTCGCCTCCTTGGGGCGTCAGCCCGCGTCAGCCGCCGCACTTCGCTAATCGGTGTAAATACGCCGAACTTATTGATTTGACAACGCATTGTCGTTCTTGTATCTGCAAGACGTGTCAGTCTGCGTCCATCCACGAGGTCGGTGATGGGCGCCCGACGTGACCATGCCGACGCCGGCGTTCCGCCGCCCAACGCGGCGCGCAAAGGCGTCACATCGCGCGGCATGGAAGACGCCGTGCGCGAGAACACGGAAGCCGTGCGCGAGCTCGTTGCGACGCTGAGGGAGGCCATGTGGTTGAGTTGTTTAGAAAAAGTGACGGCGCGTTCAACATCCGCGCCTGGGTCGAGCCAAACCGGAACGGAACTGCCCGATACCGCATCCGATATCGCTATGCAGGCGGCGAGAACTGCCAGGTCTCAGCTGCGAGCGAGAAGGAAGCGCTGACCAAGTGCGCCGGCATCTGGCAGGCGCACCTGTCCGGCTTCCTCGACGCGCCGGAGCCCGAGCCGGTGACCATCGGCGACCTCGTCGACAAGTTCGTCAAGCGCGACAAGCTGTCGCCAGCCAGCCGTCGCAGCTACGAGCGCGCGCTTCATCCGTTCTTGGCCGCGGTCAGCCGCGACCGTCCGCTCGAGTACATCGGGCGCGGCGCCGTCGAGAAGTGGTTGGGCTCGCTGACGTGCAAGGAGGTGTCCAAGCAGACGTACCTGCGCACGCTGTCGGCGCTCTTCAAGTGGGGCAAGCGCGAGAAGTTCTGCAAGGATGACCCGACGGCGGAAGTGCGCATCCAGCTCGCGCGCTCCAGCCACGCAATCCGCCCCTGGCTGCAGTTCCCCGACTGGCCGCCGTTCCTGGCTGCGTGCGGCCCGTCGCACCGCGTCCGCGCCGAGTTCGTGCTGCACACCGGTCTACGCGCGTCTGAACTGGTGGGCGCGGATTGGACGTGGCTGCATGGCACGGTCGGCCGGCCCGCCATCACGGTCCCTGCGTCCAAATCAGCGCGCGCACGGGCGATTCCGCTTGATGACCGAGCCATCGAACTGCTGGAGGAGGCGAAGCGTCTGTGGGGAAGCGAAGGCTACATGTTCTCCAAGGGCTCGTTCGGCAAGGGCAACTTGCGCCGCGACACCGTCGAAGCGTGCCTGAAGGCGAAGGTCCGCCAGGTCGACTTCCACGGGCTTCGCCGGTCGTGCGGCGCGCGGTGGCTGGAATGCGGCGTGCCGCTGTTCTACGTGTCGCGGATGCTGGGCCACGCGGACGTATCGACGACGGCGAAGCACTACGCCGGTTTGGCGGACACGACCTTGGCGGCGGAGATTGACCGGGTGAGCAAGGCGAACAAGAACCCGCCGCCGACGTAGCCGCGCAGCGTGCCTATCGGCCGTCTTCCGCCTTCTTTCCTTTGCATTTCAAACGAGAACCGCACGCCTTGCATTCGGGGTCGGCATGGTAGAAGTCCCCGAAACAATCAGGGCGACTGAGCACGTCGAGCGCCGTGTATGCGGCACCGCCCGCAGCCAGGACAAGACCGAGATTCTTCGCTTTGCCCCAGAACTCGTCGCTTTCGCGCTGCTTCCGCCGGGCCACTGCCTTCGCCATCAGGTCGTCTAGTGCCGCTCGCACCTTCGCCCGGTCAGTACCGGGAATCAACCGCAAGCGCCCCTGCTCACCAACGGTCCTCTCGATAGGAACGTAGAGGTTTCGCGCCGTAACGCCCTGCAGGTCGACATCCGTGGCCTTGAAGATGAGGAATGGCAGGTCACGTTGGTGCGCCATCGCCGTCTCTTGTAGCAAGTACGGCGTAGCCAGGGTCAATGTCTGGTTCGGATTGCGGTGGTCGACGGCGCTGAGACGCGCGGTGGCGATACCGACCAAGCAGTCGGACTCATCAACGAGCTTGCGCATGACGTCGTCTGGCTGCCCGATGGCGGACCAGTTGCGCCCGACGGTTCTGCACTGAAATCCACGTTTAGTCAGCAGGTTGGCGACAGCCTGCACAACCGGCCGGTCGGAGGGATCGACGCTGCAGCTCAGGAACGCTGTCGCGACGGGGATGGTTGGCGTTGGCATGTCGGCAGGGTCCTCCGGCGGCTCACTGCGCGGGACGATGTTGTCGCCGTCCCGCAGCCTGCCTACCCGGCGATGCGTGGCAAGAGCGACTTCAAGTCCTTGAGGTTGCGCAAAGTTCCCCAGAAGTCAACAACGCGGAACGCGGCCCCAGTGATATCGTCGCCAGGCTCGGCGTCACGCACAAGCACGCCCGAAGTAACGAGAAAATCAAGGGCCCGCGTCACCTGCTCACGCGTTCCGCCGACTCCAGCAAGGACGGAAATACCGAGGAACGGCTTGTCCGGCGTGCACAGGTCGGCAATCGTCGCCTCGCATACGAGCGAGAGCACGTCGCGCACAACGTCGCCTTGCGGCCGAGTCGCTTGCCAGCGAATCACGTCCTGGGCGTGAGAATGGGTGACGCGCGCGCCGTCGAAGGCACCGAGAACGAGCCGATGTTCCCTATTGTTAAGGTGTTGCGCCATGGCGACGCCTACTCGAATTGCGTCGTCGGCGTCGAGGGCATCGCCAAGCGGGCCACCGCGAGGAAACACGACAGTGACGTGGCGCTCGCGACCTGACGAATCGCCTTCTGCGAGCGTCAAGTCGACCCCGCTCCCGCTTGGCAATAGCGAAATCAGCCGATACAGCTTGAAATCACGGTCTATTCTTGCGTAGATTGGCCGGCCGTTCAGGTTCATGACGAAGCTTGCGACTCGCGGTATGCGCGGTTCGCACCGCTGTCCCGCAGCCGTCCCGCAGTGTCTGAAACCTGAAATTCTGGAGCCAACACGGGGACTTGAACCCCGGACCTGCTGATTACGAATCAGCTGCTCTACCAACTGAGCTATGTTGGCGTACCCGACCGCTTACGCTGCCGGAACGGCGCGGCATTCTAGGGCAGTTCGCGGCAGTCTGCAAGCGGTCGAAAAGCGACGTCGCCCCGTCGCCGAATCCGCCGTTCCTCAGGATGCCAGCCAATCCCGCCGGTATTCCAAAATACCCTTTCAAGAACAAGCAAATAGCCCCTGGTACTACAACCCCGTTGGCCATCCAGGCCGCCGCCGGGCCACGCGATCGGAGCCACCGTCCGCCAACTACCGCGCTCTTGGGATGTCCGCGACGTGCCCCATCGCCATCTTCCGTGTCGGTCGCGTAAATCCTATTTAGAAAGCGAAGATAGACTCTTGCACTACATCCCGAATGGCGCCCCATGCCATTTCCCCAGAGCCCCCCGTTGCCACCTAGAACTGCCTAATATACTGACGGATCTCCAACACGTCGTCATTCGCGGCGTTCGGGCCCCGCACCGATCGTCCCACCGCCCACATCCGCGCTGCTGCGCAATCTTCGGCAGAGGCCCAGGCTAAACCTCAACCATGTCGAAATCCTCTTTCGAAACACCACAATCTGGGCAGCACCAGTCTTCCGGAATCTCGTCCCAGCGTGTGCCTGGGGCAATGCCTTCGTCCGGCAGACCCTCTGCCTCCGAGTACTCAAAGCCGCAGATAACGCATTGAAAAGACTTGTAAGGTTGGCTCATGTTGTCTCCAGTCACTTCTTTGGTTATTGATGGAAGTGCTTGAATTCCAATCATTTGGTGGTGCTCGCCAGCGCTTGTCGGTAATGGGTCGCGTGCCGCTCTTCGACCTTGGTCAACGCAGCGAATCGTCGCTGCGCCTTTTCTAAAGTAATCTTAGATAGTTCTGCGCCAAAGGCGTGCGCATGTTCCCGGGACTCGTCGATCTGGTCGCCAATTTCGGCTGCTGCTGCGGTCTGACCTTCGGCCTGGGCTTCTCGCAAGAATGTCGGGTACATCTCTGTATATTCATGGGTTTCCCCCGCGATCGCCATCGTCAGGCACGCTGCGGGCGTTAGCGCTTGGCCACTCAGCAACAGTTCTAAGTGTCCGAATGCGTGCAGAATCTCTTGATCTGCCGTTGCCTCAAACAGTTTGGCCGTCGCTTCATCGCCAACGGCCCGGCAAACTCGCGCGAAGAATCGATACTTGACGTGGGCCATCGACTCGCCAGCGAGCGCGCCCTCCAGGTTCAGCAGTGTTTTTAAGGTTTTAGTCATGGTGTCCTCCATCCGCAGTGGTTTGCCCGGCCGCAACGCCGCGGCCATGACTGCAGGATAGTCAGCGCTCATGAGTTGTAAAATGGATTATAGCTACTGAATCCATAGGCTCTGGTTATGGCCGAGCGAGGGCGGAAGTCAAGCCGCAACTGCCGATGGTCTCGCGAACGAGGTCAATTGCGCGCAACCTGCTGAAATTATTTCGCCATGCCAGCAGCACCTGGCGAAACTGAGCTGGCTTAAGCGGCCGCAGCGACAACTGGGTCGGGTTTGCCAATAGGGCAGCACTGGCCGGCAGCACTGTGACGCCCATCCCGGCGATGACCATATGGCTGATAGTCAAGAGGGAACTGCCGCGCACGGTGCTTGAGAGGGCGGTGACGCCGTCATCCTGCCGCTGCAGGTCCGGACATGCCTGAAGTACCTGATCGCGAAAACAATTGCCGGCGGCTAACAACAGGACCTGCTCCTCAGCCAGCATGTCGCGCGTCACGTGCTGGGCTAGTCGCCACGGATGATCGATGGGCGCGGCGGCGAACAGCGCTTCTTCATAAAGTACGCAGGTTTGGATGCCGGGCTCGGCGTAGGGCGCAGCGACCACCGCGGCATCGATTTCCCCATTGCGCAATTTCTCTGTCAATCCATGGGTAAAGCCTTCCTCCAACTGCACCGACAGCCTGGGCGCTACGTGATGTAAGTGCGGTATCCAATAGGGCAAAAGGTAGGGGCCAACAGTGTAGATCAGGCCAACAGTGAGGGGCAACGTCAATGGGTCGCGTCCCGCCATAGCAGCGGTTCGCACGGAGTCCGCCGCAGCCAAGGCCAGGATAGCTTGATCGACGACGGCTCGGCCCACAGCTGTCAGGCTAATACTGGCAGAATTGCGTTCAAATATAATAATATCAAGCTCATCTTCCAGCTTGCGCACGGCCGCCGAGAGCGCTGGCTGGCTGACAAAGCAAGCCTTGGCCGCGCGACCAAAATGACGGTGCTTGGCCACGGCGACGATGTACTTGAGTTCCTGGAGCGTCACGGTCCGTTGCCTCCGCTGCGCCGGGTTCGGGGCTGGCGCGTGGTCGACGGCTGGCAGTGTAGGCCGTACCGCGGGCCTTGTCTTGGGTGGCGAAGCTCCTTGTATAGCAAGCCTCTAACTGCATGGAGCTAAGCAAGAATATCCCAACCACCCGTCGCCACCCCCGACCCAAGCACCAGCCCACAGCGGCCCGGCAATGGCCAAGTTGCCCCACGGCTCGGACGGACCACCGGGTCCGCCAAGAACGGCTCGCGGAGCGCGAGGGTGCGGTGAAGTGCGTTGTATAGCAAGGGTCTAACCTTTTGTTCTCTAGCCTTTTTTCCAGTCAGGCGCCCCTCAAGCTCACCGTCATGCTACTGCCGCAGGCGGGGCGGCTGCTGTCCCCAGCGCTGAGGCCGCTGCCCAACCAGTCATGTATAGCAAGGCTCTATCTACTTAATACCACGCAACTTTTCCGGCCATGTCCGGCGGGTGAATCGTCCACCCCGCGTAGTCCGCGCTGCCGCCGACGTAGCCGTTGCCTTCGACGCCGAAGTACCAAATCCGCTGAGTCGCGCTGTTGTTGCAGTTGACGTCGCTATTGGCGATGACGTACTGTGCGCCGCCGCAGCCCTGCACCGAGCAGGCAGATCCCCAGTAGTTCTGACAAGCTTCAATCGCCCGCGCAGAGCTGTGCACGTTGACCGCGTTCCCGTTGTAGAACTTCTTGAAGCCGTCCGAGTGCTCAATCAAGTTTGTCTTGCAGGTGTTGCTGCACGCGTCGTTGTCGACCTGATTGCCGTCATCGCATTGCTCACTGGCCTGGTTGACGATGCCATCACCGCAATATGCTTGAATCACGCATTTCCCAGCCTTGCACCATAAGTTGGCTCCACAGTTTGAAGCGTCAGCCAGAGGCGTGTTGACGCATTGACTAGCTTGACAGCTGTCGGCCGTGCACGGGTTGCTGTCGTCGCACTTCTTGTTACAACTTCCACAGTTGGCGGCATCCTTGCTGAGTTCGACTTCGCACCCGTCGCCCGCAGCGCCGTTGCAGTCGGAAAACCCTTGTTTGCACGCGCAGTTGAAGCTGCCCGGTATGTTCGCGCAATCTTGGTTGGCCGCGCAGGGGTTGGCCGCGCATTCATTGACGTCGATGCACTGAAACCCATTTCCCGTGTAACCCGGCTTGCAGACGCAAGAAATGCTCTGCGCACCACCCACGCAGGTGGCGGTGGCGGCACAACCCACGGTTCCGGCGCACTTGCCGGCAGCGCACAAGTCGTTGCCTGTGCAGCCATTGCTGTCGTCGCAGGCGACAGTATTGTTCGTAAATACGCATCCTTGTACGGCGTCGCAGCTGTCATTGGTGCAGCCGTTGCCGTCGTTGCAGGGAATGGCGGGTCCGGCGACGCACGCCCCGAGGCTGCATTGGTCGCCCCCGGTGCATACGCTGCCGTCGCTGCAGGCGGCCTTATTGTTGCTATGGTTACAGCCGGTTATGGGTGTACAGATGTCATCGGTGCACACGTTACCGTCGTCGCAGCTGAGCACCTGAACGCCGGCGCAGGCTCCGGCAACGCACGAGTCGCCAACGGTGCAGGCGTTATTGTCGTTACATGACGCGATGTTTGCCGCGTGCTGGCAGCCCTTCTCAGGGTCGCAGCTGTCGTTGGTACACGGGTTGTTGTCGTCACAACCGATTGTTTTACCAGGAATACATCCGCCCCCGAGACATGCGTCGCCCACCGTGCAGCCGTTGCCGTCATCGCAGGGAAGGCTGTTGTTGGCTGCCGCGCAGCCCTTGAGCGGGTCGCAACTGTCTGTTGTGCAAGGCAATCCATCGTCGCAGGTCTTGGGGGCGCCGGGCACGCAGAGGCCGGCAGCGCAGGCGTCGTTGACCGTGCAGACATTGCCATCGGAGCATGTACCACCAACAGCTAAATGCTTGCAACTACTCACCTTATCGCAGCTATCGTCGGTGCACGGGTTGCCGTCATCGCAGTTGGCGGCATTGCTGCCGATGCACGCGCCCGCTTTGCAGGCGTCGACGAGCGTGCACGCATCATTGTCGTTGCATGTCGAGCTATTCGGTGCGTACGCGCAGCCGCTGCCGGGGTCGCACGCGTCGTCTGTGCATGGGTTGCCGTCCGCGCAGACCTTGAACTTGCCGGCCTGGCACTTTCCGCCAAAACATCCGTCATTTTCCGTGCATACGTTGCCATCGCTGCAGCTGTCGGCATTGCTGACGCCGATGCACCCCTTGTTCGGGTCGCACAGGTCGGTCGTGCACGGGTTGCCGTCGTCGCAGTTCTTGGCAGAACCCGCTGTACAAACACCGACTTTGCACGCATCACCTTCGGTGCAACTGCTGTTGTCCGAACACGGTGCGGCATTGGGTACGCTGCCACAACCCTTCTTGGCGTCACAGAAATCGTTCGTGCACGGGTTGCCATCCTCGCAAACCTTGGCGGTCCCAGGCTGGCAGGAGCCGCCTTGGCACAGGTCGCCCTCGGTGCAGACGTTGTTGTCAGAGCAACCGACTGAATTATTTGTGAATACGCACCCCACCTTGGCGTCGCAGGCGTCGTCCGTGCATGGGTTGCCGTCGCTGCAGGGCAGGGCAGAACCGCCAACGCAGGAGCCAGCCTGGCAGAAGTCCCCGTTCGTGCAGACATTTCCGTCGGTGCATCCGAACCCATTGGCAGAAAATACGCAGCCCTTGATCGCGTCGCAAGTGTCTGTTGTGCAAGGGTTACTGTCGTCGCAAGGCGTTGCTGGACCGGCGAGGCAAATCCCGCCTGAGCACATGTCGGGGCCCGTGCACAGATTGTTGTCACTGCAGGCCTCGGTGTCATTGGGCGTGACCAGGCAGCCTTTGGACTTGTCGCAACTATCTGTCGTGCAAGGGTTCTTGTCGTCACAGATCACGCTTTGACCGACGCAGGTGCCGTTGTTGCACAGGTCTCCCGCCGTGCAAGCGCTGCCGTCGTCGCAAGTTCCGGGTTTGGGCGGATGTTGGCATTCGCCGGCAAGACAGTTGTCATAACTGCACGTTTCCCCATCGTTGCACATCGTCGGACCCGGTTCATCGGTCTCGCCGTCGCAGTTGTCGTCTTTCTTGTTGCATTGTTCGACGGTTGCGCTTGACGCGTCGCACAATGAGAGGCCAGCAGCACCGCAACTCCGCTTTCCTGAACAAGTTCCTGCACCATTGGCATTGCTGCACGCTGTGACAAGCTGCAACTCGGCGGCCCGCGAGTCACATGGGCAGACGAGGTCGTCCTTGACGCACTGATTGCCTTTGATGCCGCCTAAACTCGTGACTTCCTTGCAGGAATAGCCAAGAGCGCAGTCAAGCGTCGTGATGCACTTGGTAGCGCAAAAGTTGCCAACTACTGAGTTGCTATCGTCTTTATACGTCACGCAGCGCGAGTTAGCGCCACCGACGACATTGTTGCAATCGCTGTCTGCCCCGCACGGTTCACAGAGGCGCGGAAACGCCGGCACGCATAAGCTGAGCAAATCTCCTCCCGTTCCAGCTACTTGCGTGCACTTGAATCCTTTGTCGCAACTGTTCGTGCATAGTTTCGCGCACTCTTGTCCGTTGGAGCCTTCAATGCAAAAACCGCTGTTGCAATCGGAGTTTGTCACGCACGGACACCCGCCATCTGCACACCCCGCGTCTGAGACAGTGGTTCCGTCCCCGCCGCCATCGGCCAACGTGTCGGTGGGCGCCCCGACATCTGTCTGCCCAGAGGTATCAGACGGCTCGACTTCTAGGACGGTTTCACTGGGCGAACTATCTGTAATAACGCTAGAATCGCTGGGATCGGTGTCGGCGACCAGCGCTCCACCGGCGTCTCCGCCTCCGCCTGCCGTGCCACATCCACATGCGAGGACGGTGGGTAAGAGTAGTAGGATAAGATACTTGAGGAAATGCGACATTTGGGCTCCTAGGGGATTGAGCAGCACCGATTGTACACGGCTGGAATCGGCCTTGTATATCAAACCCCTAACTCCTCTATTTTAGGATCCTTTTCGGCATCACCATCCCCGATCCTCCCCCACAGCCCGTCGACCGCCGCGTCCCGAATCAGCCACGGCCCCGGCGGCAGAAACGAGTATGCCGGCAACTTCGGCTCCAACCGCTCACCGTTGCGGAAATCGCGCGAAGCTAGGCGATAGGAACTCACGAATTGTTCACGTTTTTCCTCCAGCCGCTTGCGAATCGCCGAGTCGTGCGCAAACGCCCGAAAAGGCTTGGGCTTCTCGTCTTCAGGGTCGGGATTGGTAACCTTCGGGTTCTCCACAATTTTTGACCACTGGCGCGTCCGAGGCCGCCGGGTGGCGGGCACGTGCTCCGGCTGCGCGGCCTTGGTGTCGAACAGATGCCCTTCGAGCCCGACCGAGGTGTCCAGCGGCGACTCGCCCACCGCGTTCATCAAGTGCCGCATTTCACTGAGGTATTCATCTTCGGACAGCGATGCGAGGTGACGAAGTGGCGAAACCCGAATCTTATGCTTGTCTTCCAGGCCGAGCAGCCCCTTGTGCACGTCGGCAATCGTCGTAGCTTCGCTTTTGAACAGCGACATCAGGCCCACAGCCTCTTGATAACCAAGGTCAAAATAGTGCGCGACGTGCGGGCCGCCCCAAGTCGCCGGATGCTTGGCGCCCGTTTCTTTGACCCCGTTGGACAAAATGTACCGAAGTCTGCGCACTTGCATAGCGGGTTCGTCGCTGACCCGGATCACCGACGCTCGCCTGGCCCAGACACGCCCGGCGCGGCCCCAGTACTTGTTCACCGCGCGCGCCGACCGGCAATGGAACTCCCTGAGAAATTGACCCATTTGCTCCGGACCGTCCGCCGACACGAGAAGATGATAGTGGTTGCTCATGACTGCGTAGGCGAAAATCTTGATATTGCTTACTTTTTGAGCGAAAGCGATGGATTTGACAAGCTTTTCATACAGCTGCGAGACGAAGAGGTGTTCGCCGGTGAGGGTCCGGTCGGTAATCTCGTACAATTTCCCGGGGATGATTTGGCGCTGGTGGTAATCGAACATCGGCGGCTCCGAGGGCGGAAAACAGGCCCTTTAAAAGCTGTACTCGCTCGAAATCCGAAAAACGGTCGTTGGCGGCGCAAAAAAGTGGTCAGTGGCGTGAAAAAAGTTTGGGGGGCTGGCAGGGAGCGGGAAGGGGTGGGCGGAAATTAGTTTTGAAGAATAGGATGTTAGGGGGTTGCTATACAAAGCCCAAGGCAAGGCCGCTCTTTCGCAACTGCAACGTCGCGCTGATCATATCGCGCTGCTCATAGACATTTCATGTCCAAGAACGAGCTAAGACAGATACTGTAAGCCAGCACGGCAGCGGAGACCTGCGCCGACGATCAGACGCGTTGAAATAGCCCCAAATTTATAAGTACTTATTCCGTTGGGGTACACGTGCGAGGAAACACAAGGCCCCGCTAGCTCAACCCTCGACGAGCGGCCTCGGTCACCCCGGGTTCGACGGCCGCCGAGCAACTGTCCGATGTGCGTATCCGGAAAAACCCAGTCGAATTAATGGTCTAGCCCTTTGCTATACACGGAACCTCGCTGCCAGCCGGCCCCGCCCGCGCCAACAATCGCGCGCGACAGAGCCGGCTCAAAAGCCCGAACTACGGCTGCTTGCCCGTCACGTTGATCTTGAGCACCACGCCCTCACGAATCAAGTCATCGGCCTTGCCTGCGTACGCGATGCCGAAGTCCTTGCGATTAATCGAAAATTCCGCCTTTCCGGTCACGTCCTTGCCGATGACGGTGACGGTGGCCGGAAAGGTCAGTTGCTTGGTGACACCGTGCAGCGTCAGATTGCCAGTGATTTCAACGCCGGTAGCGGCAGCTTTGATGGCCGTCGACTTGAAGACCGCCGTCGGGAACTTGGCGACATCAAAGAAGTCAGGGCTCTTGAGGTGCTCTTCCAGCTTTTCTGTGTACGCGTTGCGGTTACCGACGTCGCCCTCGACGGATGCAGTCTGCACCGTGAATTCCAGTTTGCCACCAACGGCTTTGCCATCCTTGAGCGATACGGCCCCGGTCCACTGCTTGAAGCGGCCCTCGTGCGAACCGGTTACTTTGCTGCCGACAAAGCCAATACTTCCCGTCAGTGGCAAGTCAGCAGCGACCGCGGCGACTGGTGCCTTGTCCGCGGCGAAAGCAGAAACGGAACCGACCAGCAGCGCGGCGGCGACAAACAGTCCATGAACTTTGCGCATGAATAACTCCCTGAAATTCTTAGTGATGAACTGCGAGGTCTGTCGGATCCTCGCACAGGCGTGCAAGTTGCAGGCCAAGTTGTCAGTAGTTTACACCGGTTAACAGAGGGGGACAATGGCGTTTGCCAGCAAATCACTGTTTCCTGGTGTGGATAATCCAGATTCTCCCGCCTCCAGGGCAAAAATGCGGCGCGGGGCACGGCGAGGTCACTGGTATTGGCCTGGGGCTCGGCGAGTATTCACCAGATCTCACAGTAGTTGCGCAGAGATATCCAGTTGTCACTGGTCGCCTTGCGCGTTCGAACTTGACTACGCGTCGGGGAGGGATCCGGTCGCGATGAGGCGTCGTTCAGCACTGCGCGCGTGCCCCTCAAGCCCTTCCATTCTAGCTAGTTGCGCGGCATCTTTGGCAATCTCTACGGACGCATCGCTTTGGTCCATGCAAAGCCACGTTCGCACCCGCAGAAAGTGCAACACACTGAGACCACCAGTAAATCGGGCCGTGCTGCCGGTTGGCAAGACGTGGTTGGGCCCGACGCCATAGTCCCCGAACACTTCGGCCGACCGCGACCCGATGAACAAGCCGCCATAGTGGCGCAAGTTTCGGCTCACGGCCTCGGCGTCTCGGGTACAAACCTCAAGATGTTCAGGAGCTAGCTGATCACACACGGCGACGGCGACTTCCATGTTCACGCAAATAACGGTGAAGCCTTCCGAACAGGCGACGCGGGCGATAGCACCTGTCGGCAGTTCCGCTAGCTGCAATTCCAACGCTTCATCCACTGCATTTGCCAATAATTCTGAGGTTGTCACCAATATCGGTCGTGCATCGGGGTCGTGTTCAGCCTGCGCGAGCAGGTCCGCGGCCACTGTGGCAGGATCGGCAGAATCATCTGCTAAGACAACTAGTTCAGACGGTCCTGCGAGCATGTCAATGCCGACTCGCCCCGCCACCAGTTGCTTGGCCGCGGTCACCCAGCGGTTGCCAGGGCCGACGACGACGTCCACCCCCTCGATAGGCCCGCAACCATAGGCCAATGCTGCGATTGCGTGGGCTCCGCCAACCGGCAAGACGTAGTCCGCTTGCGCGACGGCCGCGGCGGCCAGGGTCACGACCGTCGGCCGCGGCGAGGCCACCACGACGTGCTTGACGCCGGCCACGCGTGCAGTCACGGCCGTCATCAACACACTGGACGGTAAAGGAAAACGCCCGCCCGGCGCGTAGCATCCAGCCCGCTCCACGGGGCTCACGTCGTGCCCAGCGCGTCCCCCAGGAACGGCAACGGACAGGTCGCGCAGGCAAGCGCGCTGGTACCGCGCAAACGTGGCAATCCGATCAGCTGTCCTTTCAAGAAGTTCTCGTTCCCCAGGCCGAATCGACGCTAGCGCGTGCTGCAGGACTTCCGGTCCCAAGACCAGCGGCCCATCGGCGGCCAATCCATCCCAGGTTTGGGCCAGGCGTCGCAGGGCCGATTCACCGCCTGTCCGAATTTGATCTATCAAAGCAGAAGCTTCACTCGTTGTACTACAATCAACTGCATCGCGTCTTGCCGCCGGCAGCTCCGCCGCCCCCACCCGTCTCAGCCCCATCTCGCCCTCCTTTCGGTCGCGCCCGCGCTGCTCACTCGTCTACTGCTTGGCATTCCCCGGACGGCGCGTCACACGCAGCGCGCGCTGGTCAAGAACCCTTGCCACATCGGCCAAACTGACCCCCGCCGCCGTCATCCGCGCCAAGGTGAAATAGAGGACGTCCGCAGCCTCCTGCGTCACATGCTCGGGCGTCGAGGCCTCGATCAACTCCTCCACTTCTTCCCGCAATTTCGCAGCCAGAAGCATCGGTTCAGCCAACAACCGCTGCGTGTAACTCCCCGGTTCTGGCTGTTGCCGCCGCTGCTGCATCGTCTGCGCCAGAGCCGACAGTCCATGGACATTTCCCCAGCAAGTCCAGGTGTTTTCATGGCAGAACCCGGGGGCCTGTTGCTCGACCACAAAGCGCAAGGCGTCCCGGTCGCAGTCCGCATCGACGCGCACCAGCTTCTGCCAAGCGCCGCTTGTTTCTCCCTTTCGCCACAAGGCGTTGCGAGATCGGGACCAGTAGACGCCGCGGCCCTCTTGCACAGCGACGCGCAGGCTCTCGGCACTGGACCAGCACATGCCCAGCGCGTGCCCATCTGTGTCCGTAACTACTGTTGCCCACAGGCCATCGTCGCGGTCGGTACGCAACGGAGCGGCGAATGCATCGGCTAGGTCGAGGCGCCCCGAATACAAGGCCATGCCGACTTGGGCATCCGCACCCAGTTGATCGGCCAAGGCAATTTCGGCTGCTGTGGTAAAGCCGCCCGCAAAGGTAATGCGAGTTCTGCCAGCGGCCCGGACCAGGGGCGCCATGCGCTCTACGTCGGTGCCGCCCAGACGCCCTTCACGCTCGACGAAAGTAATCAAAAACCCCTGAACATACGGGAGCAAAGCGGCCATTCTCTGGTCAATCGACTCGCCTGTTCGCGTCTGCCAGCCGTGCGTGACGACCTCGCCCTGCACCGCGTCCAGGGCGGCGATGACACGGTCCTTGGGCAATTGACTGAGTAGTTCAGGGGTTGCCGCCGTCCCGAGGATGATCTTGCGCGCTCCAGCGTTCAGCCAATAGCGGGCCGTCTCCAGGTCGCGAATCCCACCTCCCACACGGCATGGATATCGTTGGCAAATTGCCTCGACCAAGGCCGCGTTGTTGCCGGTGCCCAGCGCTGCGTCCAGGTCAATGACCGCAATCTCGCCAACACGGCTAAATCGTTCGGCAATGGGCATTGGGTCGCCCGCCGCAATCGCCAGTTTCTGGCCCCCCACCAGTTGCACGGCCTGGCCGCCTTGCAGGTCAATCGACGCAACGATCATGTTGCCTCCCCGGTTCGCTCAGCAGCGCACGAGCAACCCTTTGGATCGCATAAAGAGTTTGACGTCCTGGGCGGTCATCTGGCCGTCATGGAAAATGCTGGCCGCGAGCACAGCATCCGCCCCGGCAGCCACCGCTTGCACCAAGTGGTCGGCGTGGGCCGCACCGCCCGAGGCAATGACCGGCACGCCAACGGCCGAGCAAATGGCTCGCAACAGCTCAAGATCATATCCAGATCGCGTCCCATCCTGATCCCAGGACGTCAGCAGGATTTCACCCGCACCCAAGGCCTCGGCCTGGCGCGCCCACTGCACAGCGTCGAGGTCAACGCGCTTGCGCCCGGCGTGAACCACCACTTGCCACCCGCCCGCAGCCGTTCGCGCAGCGTCCAGAGCCAGCACCGTACATTGCGCGCCAAAACGCTGACTTAGCCGTTGGAGCAACAAGGGGTCAGCCACAGCGGCACTGTTCACGCTGACCTTGTCGGCCCCCGCGGCCAGGAGTCTTTCGGCATCCGCGATATTGCCCAGCCCACCGCCAACCGTGAGCGGAATTGCTAGAACCTTGCGCACCGCTGCCACCGTTTCCACAGCATTGGCGCGGCCTTCCGTCGTCGCCGACACGTCGAGCAGCACCAGCTCATCAGCCCCGGTCGCTTGGTAATGCGCTGCCTGCGTGACCGGGTCTCCAGCGTCGCGCAGGTTCTGGAACTGCACGCCTTTGACGATACGCCCGTTGCGAATGTCCAAGCACGGAATGACGCGTGTTGTCAGCATGTTGTCCCCAGCCAGCGCGCCAATAGCGCTTGTCCCCAGTCGCCCGATAGCTCCGGGTGAAACTGGCACGCAAGGACGGGGCCGCGCTCGATGGCCGCCACGAAGCGGGTTCCATGTTCAGCCCACGCACCATGGTAGCCGTCGGGGATGGCATCTAGCTTGAAACTGTTGGCAAAATACGCGTAGCCGGGGTGGAGTAGTCGCGCTTCGGCGGTCGGTTCCACAGTATTCCAGCCAAGTTGCGGCACGCGAACGGCGCCCGTGAACCGTGTCACAGCTGCATCGATAACGCCGAGTCCAGGGGTGCCGGGCGATTCTTCGCTGGAATTGGCCAGCACTTGCAGGCCCAGGCAAATGCATAGCAAGGGTCTATTTGCGAGAAATCGTTCCGTAATTGCGGCATCCAAACCCGTCTGGCGTAGTTCCGCCATCGCCGCAGCAAAGGCCCCGACGCCTGGCAGCATCACCGCCTGAGCTTGGCGCACAACGTCGGGGTCACTGGTCAATTCCGCTTGAACTCCAGCACGTTGCAGGCCGGCCACGGCGCTGGCCAGGTTGGCCGTTCCGGTCCGAATGACGGCAACCTTCAAGTCAAGACCCCCTTAGTGCTTGGAATTGTGGCGGAATCATCGCGAGCAATCGCCATCCGCAGCGCCAGCGCTAGCGCCTTGAACGCAGCCTCCACTCGGTGATGGTCGTTTTCGCCCCGCAGCACGTCGACGTGGAGCGTGACCCGAGCCGCGACCGCGAAGGATTGCATAAAATGCGTTAAATTTTCAGTGCTTATCGTCCCAATCTGTTCTCGGGTCGTCGCCAACTGTACCCCGGCCCAAGGCCGCCCCGAGAGGTCGAGCACGGCGCGAGCCAACGCCTCGTCCAAAGGCGCGTACGCATAGCCAAATCGCGCGATCGAGCGTCGCTCCCCCAACGCTTGCAGCACCGCTTCGCCCAGCGTAATTGCGCAATCTTCCACGGTATGGTGATCGTCGACATGGAGGTCGCCTTGGCAGGTCAGCTCGATATCGACGCGGCTGTGGCGGGCCAGAGCGGTCAACATGTGATCCAGAAAGCCAATTCCCGTGCTAACCTTGGCGAGACCCTGTCCGTCCAGATTGACCTGCGCATGCACGTGGGTCTCTGAGGTCTTGCGGTTGGCCGAAGCTCGTCGGTCGTTCATGGCAAAATCTCCAATAAATGTCGAATACTTGGCAGTACGCGGGCTGCGCCAGCCGCAATCAGCGTCTGTGCTGCTGAGTCCGCGTTATCGCCCGGCGCGGGAACCCCAATCGGCAGCACGTTCGCGGCTCTGCAAGCCCTGATATCGTCAGGCGTATCGCCGACCATCCATGCACGCGTGAGGCCAAGACGTTGCAAGGCCAGTTGCACCGGAAACGGATCGGGTTTGGCGGGACCGTCCTCCATGCACACGACGGTCTGAACAAATGACGTAATACCATGACTATTTAGGAAAAATTCGGCATCCTTGCGCGGCCGCCCGGTGACGATGGCGATCGGCAGTTTGGCTGCAATGCGTGCCCAATCCGCAGGTTCCAGCAGTAATCGCTCGCCAAGCTTGAGCCCGGGGCAGGTTGCCGTTCCCTGATACAGTGATTCAAAATATGCAGTTACCTCGTCTTGTGGGACATCGATGCCGGCCGCCGCGAGCATCCGGCGCGTCACCACCCAGTCGTTGTTTGCGTTACCTTTCGCTTTTATTTCAGCGATATCGTCCAGCGTTGCTTGCAGCCCAAACCGCGCGCACGTTTGGACGATGGCCTGGCGGAAACTCCCCGATGTGTCGACGATGACGCCATCCATATCCAGCAAAATAGCCTGTGGTTTCAGGGCTATTTCAAGGGCCGAGGCCAGACGGTCCGCTTCCTCGCTCGGTCCCGGAACGCTGATCCGAACCGCCTCCGCCAGCAGGGGATGTCCCGGCCAGGCGCGAACGGCTATGCCCATGCCGGCCAAAGCATCGCGAATCCACACAGCTTTTGTCGTTCTGGCCAGCACGAAGTTGGCCTGGCTCGGCAGCGGCCTTAGGTCCAAATCGACCAGTTGTCCAAACAGTTTCTGGCGATTGGCGCGCACCTGTTGCACATAAGCTGTGACACGGTGGCTGAACAGTTGTAAATGCGTCTTGGCCCAGTGCAGCGAAGGCCCCGACACGGCGTACGGATGGCCAGAAATACGCAGCCATTGCATGAGGTTAGCCGCCCCAAAGGCGTAGCCAACGCGCAGACCAGCTAGGCCCCATGCCTTTGAAAACGTACGAAATCCAATGGCATTCGGCAGGGCGAGGACGGTCGCGGTTAGATCGTCGTCGGCGAACTCGACATAGGCCAAGTCGACCAGCAAAACAGCGTGCGGAAGCGCCGCCGAGAGCGCGCAAAGGCCTTGTATATCAACGGTCAAACCCGTTGGATTGTTTGGGGAAACGACGGCGACCGCCCCCGTCGACCCGTCCGCCGCAGCGACCACCTCCGCCAGCGGGTAGGGCCCCGCCGCCCAGGCCACCGGACGTACGGTCGCACCAGCCCAGGCAGCATAACGCTCAATCATTTCAAAGGTTGGCACAGGCAGGACGAGCGAGCGGCCAGGCGCCAAGAATGCCCGGCACGCACGGTCCAGGCCATCGTCCGCCCCGGCAGTGACAACCACGTTGGCCGGCGCCGTCCCCAGCTCCTCAGCCAGCAGCGCTTCCAACTCTGCGGAAGAGGGATAACCCCGGACCATTGCTTGCAGATCGGCTCCTGCAAGGCCCGCAACAAAGTCGTCTCGGGGCGCAAGGCCACCAATTCCGTCGAGCCACAGGTCCATCGGAGCACCGTGCTTCTTGGCGGAATACGCTGTCATTGCAGCGATGTGTGGTGACGGAGCCGGTGCGTCCTGGGGCCAGAGGGTCGGCATACCAGGCCTCAAGCCACAATCTGCGACAAGGCAGATACGACAATATCGGAGGCTCCGTGCAGCTTAAGAAGCGGAATTAGTTCCGGAAGTTGCGTGCGCGGTACCGCAGATTTCACGGCGTAGCCGGCACCATGATGCAGGCGGCTGACGGTCGGCTCGCGCATGCACGGCAGCACGGCGACGACGCGTTCCAAGTCCTCAGAACCAACGTTCATTTCCACCATGACGCGACGCCGGGCTTCCAAGACGGAGTTCAGCAGCAACGCCACGTGTTCAATCCGTTGTCGCTTAGCCGTATGCAACATGGCTTGCGGATTGGCGTAAAGGCGTGTTGAGGACGTCATCAGGTCCCCAAAGATCTGCAAACCGTTGGCCACCAGTGTCGAACCAGAGGCCGCATTATCAACAATAAAATCAGCATCTTCCGGTGGAAACACTTCCGTGGCCCCATAGCTGCGGACGATATCGGCGTTGAGGTCCTGTTCCTGCAGCCAGGAGCGAGTCAGCGCCTCATATTCGGTCGCCACGACCCACTGGCCCGCGGGCAATTGCCCATTGCGCAACAATTCCCGCGGCGCTGCGGCAACAATCCGCACCGGATCGAGTTCCGTATCAAGCACTTCGATGAGATCTGCACCCTTCTCCGCCACCCAGTCGCGTCCGGCGAAACCCAGGTCCCGGCTGCCGCGGTGCAGCATTTCGACAATACTTTGTGGTTTCAAAATCTTCGTTTCAAAACCGGGCAGGGGCAGGGTCGGGCGATACCCGCGCGACGACGTGCGAACGCCCAGGCCCGCATCGGCCAGAAGTTGAAAAACGCCTGTTTCCATGCGCCCTTTGGGAAGGGCCAGGCGGAGGAGTTCTGGCTCAGGGGGTAACAACGGGAACCTCGGGGTCAGTGCGCGCGGGCGAGGACCATGGCAATGCGCCTCACCGTGCGGGACGAAGCACGCAACGGACTGTACGTCCGCCGGTCGCATAGGTCAATTTCGCCGATTGCAGGCAAGTCGGTGGCCTAGACCGCGAGTGGGAGAAATTGTCGATACATTAGAAGATGTTCAGGCCTTGCTATACAAGGCACCAAGGCTGCCCGACGCGTTGATCCAGGGATGGACCGACAACTTTCGTCGCATTACCAGAAAAGACCTTTCCGAATAGGGAGTTCAACCCTTGCTATACAACCGACCTGGCGGCGCTCGACGTCCGCTAAGGTCAAGCTGCTCCGAAAGGTCCGTCTTGTCATTTCAGCAGCAACAAAGCTACGTTGCGGCAAGGTGTACAACGAATTTCGTCAAGAAAATCGCTACGGCCAGACCACGCTCCCCGGAATGCCCTGAGGCCCTGTGCCAATGCCAAGCTGTCCGAACTCGTTGTCCCCCCAGCAGGCGGCGTGGCCATCGGCGAGGGCGACGCACATGTTGCTCGCTCCCCCGGTGACTTGCACAGCATTGGCTGATAAGCTCACTGTTTTAGCTGGGTTGCCCGCAGACCATCCACCTGGTGCACCGTCACCGACGCACCGAAGCGTTCCGGCCTGCACGGCGCATACCGTTGAGCCGCTGACCCCGATGGATGTTCCCTGAAGCCCAGCCAATGTTGCTGGTTTGGCTGCGTCGCTGCCGCCAGTCAGGGCAGGGGCGGCTGCCCCCCAACAGGCGATGTGCTGATCCGCAAATCGCGCGCAACCTAGGTCATGGCCCAGTGCAATTTCCTCTGGAAGCGCAGCGAGTTCCACTGCGTTCGGTGAATAAACGGCGGTCACGTCGGCGCTAGCAGCCACGGTGGACTCGTTGCTGCCCCAACATCTCATGGCGTTCTCAGTCGTTGCCCCGGCATCCGAGTTGACGCAGAACGTGCGCGCCTGGCCAAACACGGCCGAGGCCTGGACCACGGATTGCACCGCGACGACCACCCCTTCGCCCCAATTCGCTGTCCCGTCGCCATGTTGCCCGTCATCGTCATTTCCCCAGCACGAAACGACGCCACTGGTCAACACGGCACAGGTACTGCCCTGGCCGGCCGCGACGCTCTTGGCGGTGGGTACATCGTCCAAACCACTGGGAAAATCGCTTGTTGTGCCTACCTGCGCACCCCCGGTGCAGCGCAATCGCCCATCGGTCAAGAGCACGCAGCTTTGGTCTTCGCCCGCTGATATCGAGGCGACGCCTATTGGAAGTCCTTGCATTTGCACAGGAGTTGTCCGGGTCGCTTCGCTGCCGTCGCCCAGGGTACCGCCTACGTTGCGCCCCGCGCAGGCGACGCTACTGTCGGACGTCAACACGCATATGTGTGTTGCTCCCACGGAAATACTTTGCACATCAGCTGGTTGTGGCATGATGATGGGAGTGTCTGTTCGCGCGACCGTGCCATTGCCCATTTGCGCAGCGTGGTTGGCTCCCCAACACTGCACCTGATCACCGGCTTGCAGCGCACAACTGTGTGTACTTCCAACGGTTATTGCGAGTACCCCGCTCAGCGTCACGACGGCGACCGGCGTACTGCGATTGGTCAAGGCACCGTCGCCGAGTTGGCCGCGATCGCCCAGTCCAGCACATTCCACTGTTAAATCAGGGCGTATGATGCAAGAGGTGCCGCTGCTCAACGCAACCGCGCGCGCGGGCCCAGCCATGGCAGCGACAGGTTGGTCGCGGTCCACCGTGTCTCCCGTGCCGAACTGGCCCAAGCTATTGTCGCCCCAGCAGAAAATGGCGTCGTCGCTCCGGCTCAAACACGTGTTCGTACCGCCGGCCGTGACGTCGACCAAGCCGGTGTCCCGCCCCACTTCCGCCGGCACTAACTGGTCACCAGCATTGACAAATTGGCTCAGGCCATGGTTGAGCGATCCCCAACAGCGCACCGCACCTGACCGTTCCAAGGCGCAGCTGTGAAGGTCGCCGCTGGCAATGGCAATGGCGTCCACGACTCCGCCTACCGCTTTGGGCGTCGCCCGCGCCGTGTTCGTTCCATCACCCAACTGCCCGTGATCATTAGCTCCCCAGCACCAAACTTGGCCGTCTTGGGTTAGCGCGCAAGTGTGTTCGCTGCCGACCGCCACTGCACTTGCAGGCTGGGTCAAGAGAATTTTTACTGTCTTTTCAACGATTTGCTGTGTTTCGTCAGTCCCCGCGCCAGTTGCTGCGCCGCCGCCCCAACACACAACGCCTTGATCTGGAACGATTGCACAGGCATGGTCCCCATTGGCACTTAGAGACAGCGCAGCGCCAACAATGCTCGCGTGGGTCGGCTTGAGGCGTGTTTCTGTAGTACCGTCACCGAGTTGGCCGGCCTCATTGCTTCCCCAGCACCAAACGGACTGGTCGGTTCGGATGACGCATGTGAAGGAGTCGCCGGCTGCCAACCGGTTCGCACGGACCGGCAGGGGGGACTTGGCTCGACACGCGCCGTCAACACAACTTTGATTTGGCAAGCAGTCGATAGTTAGTGTGCAAGCCTGGGTACATAAGGACTGGACGCACACCCCTTGTCCGGCGCAGCCCGAGTCATCGGTGCAGGACGCAGTGCAATAGCCCGAGTGGCAAAGTCCGCCTTCACATTCGGAATTGCTTGCGCAACTGGCAAAGAACCGATGCAACTGCTTGTAGACGCAGGCTGTTGGGCCCAGAAGCGCAAGCAGCAGGACGAGCCAACGGACATCAACAATTGGTACTGGCGTTCGCATCGTCATTTCCTGCGCACCGACCGAACCCGGCGGACCGCGGTTGCTCGGCGCGGCATGGCCTTCAGTGTGCGCGCGCCGCCCCTGGGTTGGCAAGTCCGCCAGACCGTGTCGCAATGGGTTTGGAAAATTGCCGTTATGGAATAGGAGCTTAGACCCTTGCTATACAAGCTTGATTTTTCGCCATCGTTCGGTCGCGATTCCTTGACAACCTGTCACAACCATCCTATCCTGACACCCTGTCAGGTAATCCCTCCGCCCCAAGGCCGCCTCATGCCCCGTCCCGTCGACCTTGACCGCCGCGCCGACCTCGCCCTCCGGGCCCTCGACTTTGTCCGCAGCCAAGGCATGCGCCGCGTGACCATGAGCGAGCTTGCCACAGCGCTCAGCGTCGGTCGTCCAGCATTATATTGGTATTTCAAGAACTTGGGCGAGGTGTTCGACGCCGTTCTCCCCGTCATCGTCGACCGCCAGCGGGCCTTTCTGCTCGCGCGCATCGACCCAAATGAGCATCCCCTCGACGTCTTGAAGTCCTTGTTGTTCGGTGTCTGCGATTTCTACGCAGGGGACCCGCAATTGCTCCAAGTTCTCGTACAGTTTTGGGCCATGGGGCAGCCAGACCAGCCAGAGCGCGTTCTACAGGCGACCCGGGACTACGCCCTGGAACAGCAACAGCTCGCGCTCGATTTACTCACAGAATCAGTCCTTTCTGGGCTCGTGGCACCCTGCGACGTGCCGACGCTCGTCTCCCTGTGTCTGGCGACCCTCGATGGCCTGCTGGTTCAGCAGGTGCGTCAGGGGACCGACCCCCGGCCCGCTTTGGCGCTGTTCTGCTCGTGCGTGCTCGCGCCCTTGCGCCGATAAAGCATTGTTTTTGAAACGCTATCTCAGGAGGTTCTCATGGTTATGTCTCATCCAGCCCAGCCGCTCGCGGTCATCCATCTAGCCGGCACTCAAGCACAGATGGGGCGTCAACATGGCGAAATTCAACGAGCTCTCGGCGGTCACCAGCCGGCGCTCGATTACTACCGGCAGATGCCCCTGATGATGCTGCGCGGGAGTCAACCGCATGGTATTTTGCGGACTTTGCCCACGGCGCTGGCTCCGGTCATCGAGGGCCTGACGCGTCGACTTGAAGCGGACCGACCGGAGGCGCTTCGTCAACGGACGCAGGCCTTTGTGCAAGCGCTGGGTCTGCCGGCTGCGGAGGCGCGGCAAGTGCTGGTCATGGACGTGTTTCAAAATCTGGTCGGCGTTGCCGGACGGGTCGGTGTAGTACAAGGGGCTAGGCCATTATTATCACAAGCAATAGCTGCCTGCTCGACACTGGTCGCCTGGGGCAACGCGACGGCCAATGGCAGCCTATTGCACGCCAGAAACTTCGACTTTCCCGGCCCCGGCATCTGGGACGCGGCGCCAACGGTAGTCATGTGCAGTCCGGACAACGGCTTGCGCTACGGATTTGCCAGCACCCGCGGCGGCGACGCGCCCGTGGTCAGCCTGTGGAATGAGGCCGGCCTATGCCTAACGACCCACACACGCCTGCACCGCGACGTGCGATTTTCCGGGGGCGCAATCATCGATATTTGCCATGATGTCATACGCCAAGCGAGTACGCTGGCGGAGGCAGAGGCCCTGATTCGCCGTCGTCCACCCGCGTCCACTTGGGGCATTGTCGTTTCGAGTGCGCGGGAACAATCTGCAATCCTTGTGGAAACGACGGCTCGCAATCTCCAAGTGACTCGCCCGCAGCCCACGGCGACGTCGCTCGCAAGTACCAACCATTACCTAGCGGCTCAGCTTCAACCCGGCGAACTTGCACCAAATTCTGGCTACACGGCCCATAGCCACGGGCGGCTGCATCGTATGGAGCGGGCCGTTGCCGAGGGACGGGCACGCGGCGGCTTGACCGCCCAAGACCTTCAATCCCTGCTTGGCGACCACCACGACGCGTACCAACCGGACCTGGAGCGCGCTGCGGGAGGCGTCCTCGCGCAACCCACTGGCGTGCATAGCATTGTCATCGACCCCGGTGCCGAAGTGTCCTACGTCTCGACGGGCATGGCGCCCGCTGGCCGGGGGCCCTACCTGGCGGTTCCGTGGAAATGGTCTACTTTTGCTGGGTTCGAGTGTCACGCGCCGGCAGAGTCGGTACAGCCGCCCGGGGCAGAAAGTCTGTACACCAAAGGTCTAACCGCTCAAGCGTATTCGCATTTTCTTGACGCCGTCGCTGCCGAGAGCCTCGGGGCTGAGCCCGCCGTCACCGCGACCCACATCGTCCGCGCGGTCCAATGTGATCCCTCTGAATCTACGTGGCAATTGCTCCACGCCGGCTTCCAGATGCGCACTGGGCAGTTCGACTCAGCCCTGGCGGCATTAGAGCAGGGCATCGCGCATGAACAATCGCCCTTTTATCTCGGGCGCTTATTGCTCTGGGCGTCTCGCCTTCTGGACCTGCGTGACCGGTCACTGGCGGCGCGACAGGTGCGCGATCGGCTGGCATTGCTAAAAGATCCGCTCCTCGGCCCCCTGCAGCGGCAAGCAGACGCGGACAAGCGTCACACCTGGACGCGCGCCAAGTTGCGCCATGTGCCCATTCAGGTGTTCATGGGCGCGGTTGGCTAGACCACAACCGACTTGGGCATCGCAGCTCGCAGCCGTGCATTGTTTCCCTGGCGAAACAACGTTGTGAAGGATCTGGCCCTTGTTTCCCATTTGCGCCCTGCTATCGTGCTACCAACGCCGTGCGCTACGGCCCCAACCGGAGGAACGAGTTCATGTCCAATTGGCAGATCGACACCAGTCACAGCAGCATTTCTTTTCGCGTTCGCCACCTGATGTTTGCCAAAGTGCGCGGCAGCTTTGGCAAGTGGCAGGGCAGCATCGAAGGGACGTCGGGTCAGCTCGCTAGCGGGTCGACCACGGTCACCATCGACGCCACCAGCATCGATACCGGCGTGCCCGATCGCGATGCGCACCTGCGCGGGGCCGACTTCCTCGATGCGGACAATCACCCGACGCTCACCTTTGCTTCGACTTCGGTAAAAGGCAGTGGGGATTCTCTAGAAATTACTGGCAATTTGACGATTCGCGGCACAACACGTCCCGTGGTGCTGCACGCCGAGCACACTGGGGAGGGCAAGGACCCGTGGGGCAATCGTCGGCTTGGTTTCTCGGCCAAGACCAAGATTTCACGAAAGGAATTTGGCCTGGTGTGGAATCAAGTGCTTGAAGCCGGTGGCGTGGCCGTGGGCGATGAGATTGAGGTTGAAATCGACCTCGAGGCTGTACAGCCCGTCGCTTAGTCCTTACATTTCATGATATTGAGTGAGCAGGCCTTCGCTCGTCTGACGCCCGAGGCGAGCGAGGGCCGCTGTTCGGGCGACCGCAGATTTTACGCTGTGGGCTCATTCCGAGTTGTATAGCAACCCTTTAATTTATTGAAATTACATCTATTTTCCCGAGACCCGGCTCCCACTTCAGCCAAGCTATTGGCCTAGGCCTAGGTCTACCGCGCTATCCATTCCCGGCCCGGCCAGCCCTCCGCGCCGGCGCCGTTAGCAAGGGCGGGCCCGGTTGGGGGGGCTTTGGTCGTCATCGACAAAAAGCGTTTATCAGCGAAAGGTTAGAGGCTTGCTATACATACCCCTTGCGGCGTTTACGGCAGGTATCGCACGATAACCACCCCCGCCCCGCCGTTGCCGCCTCCCGTACCGGCCGCGCCCGAACCGCCGCCGCCGCCGCCGCCAAGCCCGTTGGCACCCGAGACGCCCGGCGCGCCGCCACCGCCCGTTCCGCCCAGTGCACCGCCGCCGTTGCCGCTGCTCTGCATACCGCCCGCCCCGCCTCCCGCGTATACGACCGTCGCGCCCGAAATGGCCGACGCCACGCCGCTGCCGCCATTGCCGCCCTTGCTGTTCTGTGCCCCGTCCTGGCCAACTGAGCCTGCGCCACCACCGCCGCCACCGGTGTCCGAACTGGGGCCCTGTGTGCCACTGCCGCCGTGGTTGCCCTGGCCGTTGGTGCCGCTGCCGTAATTGGTCTGGATGCCCCCGCTGGCGATCACGCCGCCACCGCCGCCGGAGCCGCCGTTTTGTCCCATCGATTGCCCGAGGTTGCCATACGATGCCCCGCCACCACCGCCGCCGACTGCAACCGTGTTGCCGAAAGCGCTGTTTCCGCCGTTGCTTCCGGCCGATCCCGGCGCACCCGACACCGAACCCCCGGTGCCCCCGGTGCCCACCGTGATGCTGAACGTTGCGCCGCCTGACACTGCAAAACTGCTGAGGGTTACCAAGCCTCCAGCCCCGCCACCCGCGCCCGCACCGCCGGATGCACCGTTGCTGCCACCGCCACCGCCGCCAACAATCAGCACGTCGACAAGGCCATTGCCGCCCGTCGCCGTGAAGGTACCGCTGCTAGAAAAAGTGTGGATTTTATAGCCGTTAGAATCGGTCGTGACGGTGCCGCCCACGCCGCCGAAGGGCACGGCAATCTTTTGCCACGACGTTCCGTCAAAGTACTCAAGCCTGGCGATATCTGTGTTAAATCGAACATATCCACCCACAGCGTTGGCTGGGCGCTGCGCTGTTGTGCCGCGGGGAAAAGCGACGGCATCAGTCGCCGTTGATGCATCGATCGTCACGGCCGCTAATCCGCCCATGCCGAGCTTGCCGGTGATTCGCGCGTCTCCAGTGACATCCAAGGCCGCTGCTGGTTTCGTTGTACCAACGCCTACATAGCCACTGCTGTAACCAATCGCCCCGTTTAGGCCGGCCGTCCATTGCGGACCGAGCTTGGCAGCCGCCGCGTAGATGGACAAGTCAGGCTTATTGCCTAGGTCCGCGTAACTACCTGAAAATGCAACATTCGCCAGCATTGCTGCCTTGGCAAAGCCGCTTAAGTCGGGCGTTCCGGTCAAATCCGTGTACTTTCCTGTTGTTGCCACACTCGCCAGCGCGGCGACTTGGGCGTACAGCGAAAGGTCCGGTGCCCCCAGGAGGTCGAGGTATTTCCCTGAAGTCGCAACCTTAGCCAATTCCGCCGTCTTGGCAAACGGCGCAAGTACGGCTGGATCCAGTTGCCCGGCCGTAACGCAGCCGCTGCAGTCAAGTCCCTCTGCCAAGCCCGTCCGCAGGGAAAAGGGCACACTCATCAACTGCTTGCGCGGCAGTTCCGGGTCACTTTCGATCTTCACCCCGAGCCAAACGCTGCTCGCATTGGCGAACACGCTGGACTTAAGCGGTTCCGCGCTTCCCAGTGTCCACACAAAGAAGCCGCCCTTGACGTTGACGCCCACGGGCCCTTCCACATACAGCGCCACGCCCTGGCTCACCGACGGGTAGAGCGAAAACGTCATGTTATACGACCCATCGGCGATTGGGCCACCGCTGACCGACTGCAGCACGCCGTCGATTTGCGTCATGGCGGGCACGGCGGCGTCGGCGCTTGGCGGCGCAGCAAGAACTCCTAACCACAGCGCGATCGCGACTAGGCGACTCACCGGCCCGTGGTTTCTGCTCGCGGATTGCTTATGCATCGATTCCCCCATCCCGGGCTGCTCGGTCGAGCTAGCCGCCTTCGTCCACGCGTCGTTCCATTCACCCGGCTGTTACCGCTTTGGCCCCTTTCCTACACCATTGCGGCCAACGGGTCAAGCTGTATAGCAAGCCTTTAACCAATCAATCTATAAGAGGAATCTCTGTCGATCACCGCGCCTGCCTTGCCCTTCTCAGTCTAGGGCGGTCGCTGCCCGCCTTGCCCGGCGCCGGTCTGGCTGGCACAGACGCAGCTTTGTATAGCAACCCCCTAACCCATCATTCCATAAACGCAATTCTCTACCCCCATCTCGCCATTGCCCGACCGACCATTGCGCGCTAGTCTGTCCCGGGGGCGCCACAGGTCGCCTTGGGGGAAAGCGTGCGCATTGGCATTGCAGGGGCTGCGGGAACGGGTAAGACGGTGCTGGCCAAGGCGCTAGCGGCTCACCTTGGTGTTCCATATATTCCTGATTTTGTTATGGAAGTCTTGCGCGAACAAGGGCGCGACTCTTGGCGAGGCGTGGCCGATTTGCGCCAGCGCCGACGTGTGCGCGAAGACGCGCTGAAGCGAAAGACTATGCGCGAGGCGGAGTTGCCCGACTTCGTTTCCGACAAGACCGCCATCGATTACCTGGCGTACTGGCTGCAGAATCAAAGCGAACACGAGGAACGCTTTGTCAATCAAGCCTTTCTCGACGATTGCCAAGCCGCTGCCTCGCGCTATGACGTCATCGTCTTGCTGCCGTACCGTGACCAGGTCGATTACGCCATCGGCCGGAATCAAGATCCCATTCATAATCTGAAGGTTGCGGCGCACAAGCTGGGCCTGCTCCAAATTCTCGCCGTGCCCCATGTGCACGCGCCATACCAGTTTGGCGAAGAATTGAGCGCGTGGATCGCGACATGGCTGACGCCCCTACTGCCGGCTGCCGACGCGACCCGTTCCGAATAGCTAAAAAATCAAAGCTATCGGGTGCTTCCGTCAGTCTACTGGACGGCCACGGTAGCGCTCAAGATCGTCACTTTGCCCGGTGTACCTTCGCCGACGGTTCCTTCTGCCTCAATGGCCTGGAGTGTCTCTAGACCTTTGATAACTTTACCAAATACAGAGTAAGAGCCATCCAAGGCTGGCTGGGCGCCAAAGGTCAAAAAGAACTGACTCCCTTCGGTCCCCGGTCCGGCATTGGCCATGCTAAGCACGCCTGCTGCATCATGTTTAACGTTCGGGTCTACCTCCAGCCCGTACTTGTACCCCGGGCCGCCAGTGCCCGTTCCCAGGGGATCTCCACCTTGGGCCATGAACTGCTTGATAATTCGATGGAATACCAGTGAATCGTAAAACCCAAGCATCGTTAGGTACAGCGTGCTGGTCACATGCATCGGCGCGACGTCCGGCCTCAGGGCGATTTGCAGGTCGCCGTGGTCCGTGTGCAGCAGCCACAGGTACGTCTTGCCCGGCGTGAAGGTCACAATGCTCGGTTTCTTGAGTTTTGTTCGCCAGTTCGCCTTGCTCTTGTCGATGGTCAGGGCCTCAATCTGCGCCTCGACTTCTAGCAACGCGGCATCGGTCGCAGCCACCGGCAGCGCTGTGTCGGCCTGAACCGGCGTATCAGGCGCCTGCGCGTCGACAGAAGTCGCTGTCGTTTCAGAAGCTTGAATCGGAACGTCGACGGCGGCATCGGTCACGCCCGGGGCCCCTGCCGAATTGCCCGTGGCAGCGCCGCAGCCTTGTATAGCAAGCCCGTAACATACTGCTATCGTGAGGAAAATTGCACTTCGCATGAATCCGCCCAGCCCAAAGCGCTTCCGTCGCGCCGGCCAAGGCTAGGTTGCCCGCCGTCCGATGTCAACGCCACTCTTGGCCGCGCCGTTCCAGAAAATTGCTAGTATTATTCTGCCTCTGCCGCGTTTTGCCTCAGAGTCCCTGGGCAGCGGTCGCCGCAGCCGGCAACGCCAGCAGGTAGGCCGTCAAGTCCCGCGCAGACGCCGCCTCAATTCGGACGCGGGGATGTCGGCCTTCGGGAACCACGTCGGCACCCAGTTCAAAAATCGCTTGAATATATTGGGGTTGCAAGCGCTGCCCCACATCGTCCAGGTTGGGCCCTTCCATCCGACCCTGGCCGCCCAGAACGTGGCATGCGTCGCAAAAAAGCTTGTCATACAGCCATTTGCCGCGCTGTGCATCTCCCTGGCCAGTCTGGACCGCCTCGATGCGCGCGTCCGCCTGCGTACTCTGCAGCCAATGGACCAACCGCTGCGCCTCCGGGGCCGTAATCCCGAACACAGGCATCCGCTCCCCTTGATTCATCCGCACCGTAACCGGCGATTGCAGAAAGCGTTCTAGCCAAGGGCCCTGCAGGCGCGAGCCAACGCCCGTCAGCGGCACGCGCGCAACCTCGCCTCCTGCCTTGCCCAGTTGATGACACGTTAAGCATTGAAAGCGTTCTACAATTTCCGCCGTCTTGCCATTGGGCATAGCCGGCCCAGCCGGGGTGTCCTGCCGCAGCCAAGGCGGCGGGGGCGGCGCACGTAAGCTCGCGACAGCTAAGCCTAGTTGCCACGCAAGCTTTGGGGACACGTCGGGCAGCAGTGGCATTCGCGTGCGCGGCTGTCCCGGGCGGTCAAAGGCATCAGGTTTCAAGACCTTTTGCGCTACCCACGCCGCCAAATCTGCCGCGACCGGTCCTCGCGTGGGCACGGGCAGATCCTCCACACGCCGCTCACCAAAATTATCCAGTGTAATTCCAGCAACTTCTGCGCGCTTTCCGGCCAGCGGGTGACAGCCACTGCAGCCCAGTTCGCCAAACAGTTGTCGCCCCTTTTCTGCCAGCGCCGGCTCAACGGGGCCCTCCCGCTCCTGCCAGGGCGTTGTCCCCGAATCGGGCACACACTGCTCGCGAATATAGGCAACAATATCTATGGCTTGCTCCTCTGCTATACAGAACTTTGGCATCGGAGTCGCAGGCCTCAGCCGCCGCGCGTCCATCAGCCAGCTATACAGCCACGCAGCAGGTAACTTACTGCCCGCAATCGACAAATCGGGCCCAACATTGCCGCCTCGCCCATCGATGCGGTGACACGTAGCACAGCGCAACTGCGCAACGGCTTGCTGCCCGCGGTCGGCGTCGCCCGAATGCGCAGGCAATGCAAGCAGTTTAGGGCCTGCGCGCTCTAGCAACATCGCCACCAGCGCCTCGATTTGGTCCGTCTGCAGGGCAAAGGTCGGCATCCGGTGTCTTGGGTCCAGCTTTTGAGGCGTTTGCAGCCACATGCGCAGCCAGCCAGGCGTCACCTGATCAGATAACCCACTGAGATCGGGTGCAAAATCGGGTCGTGCTGCGCCGGTCGTCGGATGGCAACCCGCACAACCCAGACGCGCAAACGCTTGGCGACCCGCTGCCACATCAGCCTGTTCCGGTGGCGAGCTCCCCTGATGGCAGGACGCACAGGCAACTAGACGTTCTGACGGTGTTTTTAGCGGTTGTTGCCAGTCGGGGCTGCGGTCATGGGCGGCCTTTCGCGTCGTTGCGTACCCTTGGCCACCGTGGCACGGCGTGCAGCCAAAGCGGTCCGGCGGATGAGAATCCAGTATCTTTCCAGGGTGTTGATCGGCGTCGTGGCAGAGTTCACAGCGGTCGACCACGCCCAAGGGCGCAATGACCCGCTGCGCCACCTGCGCCGGGCGCTCCCGCTCTTGCCACATCGCGAGGCCCACCAAGGCGACAAGCGCCACCATGCTCCCGGCAAAGAGCCAATGCAACCAAGCTTCATGGCGCGGAATCATGTTGATTCTCCCAAATAAAACAACCGCTTGTAGCTAGTACGGCCACCACATCCACTGCCAAGCGGGGCCGCGAAACCACGTGCCGATGACGGTCACGCCGACAAAGAAGGCAACCCCAGCGAGAAAAATATGAATCGCAACGCGACGTTGTCGTGGGTAATACAGCCCAAGCCCTTGCTCGCTCGTATCGAGGTAAGGCAGCACCATCAGTCCCAGAACGGTAGCCGCGGGCACAAAAACGCCGCCCCAAAACGCTGAGCTGTGCGCCAACTCCTGAATTCCCAAGAAATACCAAGGCGCCTTGGCCGGGTTGGGCGTGCGCGTCGGGTCGGCTTGAGGCTCCAGCGGGGCATCTAGCAGCAGGGCCAGCGCTAGGAAGGCCGCGGTCGTCAGGCCCGCGACCACCAACTCCCGATAGATCAGGTGAGGCCAGGCCGGGATTAGCTTGCTCGATTCAGTGGTTGTGCCGATCTGAGCAGCCGCGTGCTGCCCCACCACCAGGCCCCCGTCCTTGCGCACGCGAAACAGGTGAAAGGCCAGCAGACCGAAGATAGCCACGGGCAGAACTACGCAATGTAACACGTAAAATCGCAGCAGCGCCGCCTCGCCCACGCTCATGTCGCCCAGCAGCAGCAGGCGCAACGGCTGCCCAAGCCACGGAACCGCCGCCGCCATGTTGGCGCCAACGGTCACCGCCCAGTAGGCCAACTGGTCCCACGGCAACAGGTATCCGGTGAAAGAAAGCGCCAAGGTCAGCACGCCAAGGGCAACGCCCGCCACCCAGTTTGCTTCCCGTGGCCTCTTGTAACCCCCTGTTAAATAAACTCGAATCATGTGCAGCGTCACCAGCGCGACCATGCCGTGCGCCGTCCAGCGGTGCAGGTTGCGCGTGACCCGGCCAAAGGGGACGACAAAGGCCAGGTCCTTCATCGACCGCCAGGCCGCGTCGGGGTGGGGAAAGTAGTAGAACATCAGGTAGATGCCCGTCATCGTCAGCAGCCCAAGCAGCACGACGCTGATGAGGCCCAGGGCCCAAGTCGCCCGCAGCCGCAGCGAGGCCGGCCTCACCTTGGGCGCATGCACGTGCAGCACCAGGGACGACAGCACGGCCCGCACGGCCTCCCTGTCCTCTTTGGGCCAGCCTACCCGTACCAGCGAGTGCCAGATCCTTTGTAAAAATGCGGTCATGGCCTACCCCACATCGGTTCGCTGATCGGCAGGTACGGGCACGTCCAGGTCCGCTTGCAGTCGTCCGCCGCGGTCGCGCTGCACCCGCAAAAAGGGCAGGGGCGCTGGGGCCGGACCGCTGAGAACGACACCGCTTTTGTCGTAGCGACTGCCGTGGCACGGGCAGACAAAGCCGCCGTCCGCCTGCGCGCGAACGGTACAGCCAAGGTGGGTGCAAGTGGCTGACATGGCGCGAATTCCAGCGGAATCTCGGCTGACAAACACGCCAGCATCTGCAACAAAGACGACGCTGCCGCGTGGAAACCGGCTTGCTTGACCCAACGGACGTCGCCGCGTTGGCCCATAGGATACCGGGGCGCGGGCGTAGCGCAGGGTCGACCACGCGCTCTGCACGCCAAGGACGGCGACGGCGGCTGTGCCGATTTGCCAAATAAAATTACGACGTTCAGGGCTTGTCATACACGCCTCATCGCGCCCCAAGGGCAATTTGCACAGGCGGATTGTCGCCCGCCACGACCGTCACAGCCCGCTCGGGGCTGGCCAGCTTCTCGTGCCAGATGGTCATCGTGTAACTGCCTGGAGGCAAACCAGTTATGGCAAATTCTCCCGCCTTGTCGCTCACGGCGAAATAGGGCGTCTCCAGCACGACAATGAAGGCAATCATGTCGTCGTGCACGCGGCAGAGCTGTCGATAAATGCCTGTTTTTTGAAAGGTATAGTTGCGCGTTTGCCCCTGGGGCCAGGTGCCCAGGTCGTACTTCTCGCCGTCATTGCTGAACACGCTGTGCGCCACCGGGTCGGAGTTGAGAAAAGCCACCGCCGAACCCTTCTGAATCGGCAGCACCCGCGGCGTAAACACAAGCCCTTTTTGGTCCATGTGCGCGGTCTTGACAATGCTCGGCGCCTTGCCCGTCGGCTTGAGGGAAATAACTGCATTGGCACGGTTTTTTGGGGTCGGGGCCGACACGACGCCGCGCAGTGTGGCCATGGCTTGCGCACGTGCGGAGGCCGTCCAGACCGCCTGGTGTGCCAAGAACACAAGCAAGATCAAGTACTTCAACTGAGAATTGCGAATTTTCATGGGATCCTCCAGGTTAGAATGCTGTGGCAAAGGAAAGGACGGCGGAGCGAAATCCCGTGTGATCGGTAGACTTTTCGTCCGAGCCGATCTCACCCGCCACCCGCAGCAGTACGTTGGGCCGCAGGACATAGGTCAGTAGCGCGGAGCCTAACCACCTAGAATCCCGCGTATTATCGTGGTCAATGCGCGAGGCCTCGACACGCGCCGTGGGAAACAGCACGGCGGTCGCCACCCAAGTCAGCTCAGCAAAGGCCAACTGCATGGTTTGTTTGGCATTATCGATCTCTGTCGGTTGACTGTGTTGTTGCTGCACCGCCACGAGGTCGAGCAGCCAATCATCAACGACCACGTGCAAATCGGCGCCCAGCCTGAGGAATTGGTCGGTGTGCACCGGCATGGCGTTGACGTCGATTTCCGCCTGCCCACTGTAGGCGGAAAAGCCAAGCAGTACGCTGCGTTCCCGCCACGCCGCCGTTTCGGCCTGGGCTTGCAAGCCGTCGAGCCTCATACCACCCAGCTTGTACTCCAGTCGGCCATAAAAATCCTTACGCAACGTGCGGTTACCCGCCGCATTTTCCACCACGCCCGCCGCCCAGCCGATGCGACCCAGCGCCACGCCTGACGCTTCGGCCCCGGTCTGCGAATGTTCGGGCGTAAACGGGTTGGAGCCGACCGCCGTCGTTGTCAGGCGCAGTTGATGCGCAAACAGGCCTCGATGAATGGAAATTCCGTGCAAGGACGGCTCAAAACGCCCCAGGCGCAAGTGCAGCGCCGTCGGCCCCGCAGGCGTCAGGTCCAGCCAACCGCGCTCCACGGAAACGGGCTCCATGCCGCCGACATCAACCGAAGCAAAAACCGAGGCCATTTCACCAATTGGCGCCGCAGCCCTCAGGCCCACATGCCCGCCGAAAGTGTCCAGCCCAAGCTTTCCAGGACTTGTGGTCATGCCGGGCATGCCGGCCATCGAGGTCATTTCCGCCATTTGCTCCGGGTGCGGGCCGCCGATCGCCTTGCCATCGACAACGACAGAAAGGCTTGAACGTCCTGGGATTTCTCCAGGCGTCACGGCCGCAGGCCAGCGTTCGCGTTGCGCATCATTGCCCAGCGTGACGCCCTCTTCCTTGACCGCCGTGGCATCGCCGCCGCCGGGGAAACGATAGCCATTGCGGCGAAATGCCTCGCCAAATGGCGTCAATTTCGGGAAGGCCAAGTGGCACGTTTGGCACGAGGTTTCGTATCGTCGTGCGAAGGCCGGAATGGCTGAGGCCGGCGCCACGTAACTGAGGGCCGCCAAGAAAGTGAAAATCGTTAATCCCAAGCGTTTCCATATGGATAGCATAGGGTCTCCTCTGCAGACGACCACGGTGTCGCCTCGGATGCGCCGCCCTTGGACTGGCACCGCAACCGCCCGCATTCGTTCAGCGAAGCGTGTTGCCATGCCAAGGGAGCCAAGGTCAGAAAAAATCTAGGATTTAGGGAGAAAGAACCGGCAGTTGGCACAGCGAGTCGCAGGCAAATGGCAGCCGCGGCAGCGTGCAAGACCGGCGAAGGCCTAAACGCGCAACATCAAGAGTTTCAGATAGATGTCAGGCCCAGGCCGTACAGGCGGTGCCCGGGAACGTTGGCGCTGCTGGGTGCGGCCAAGATGGAGCCACTGCGCCGGCGCGCGCATCAACGAAGGCGATAAGGACGCCAGTGTCGTGCAAGCGCGAAGATCCTTGGAATCAGTGTGAATATAGGCCGTGATCGTTCGCTGATGGTCGTTGTCGTCGCAGCGACAATGGCCCGGCATTTCTTCAATGCACCCAAGCGATTCACCTTGCTTTGCAGCCAGTTGGCTTGCCTCTGCCTCCACAGCGTGGCGGTGGGCCGCACAACAGGCGTGCTCTCCCGGATGGCGCGCGTCGGTCGGTTCGGCCGATCGAACCACACCCAAGGCAGCGCTCATCGGGCACGAACCGCAGAGGCATAGCTGTTGCAGCCCGACCAGATTGGCCAGCACAAGGAGCGCCAAACCAGCGGTCGCTAGGCGAGTAAGCCAGGGCTGCGGTGTCGCGCAATGCAAGGCAATTTCCCGAATTCGCGCTCGGCAGCGCTGCATCGGCAGGCTACGCCCCGCCAGCGTTTGCGTCAACGTCTTTGCGCCCGATGAACGCCGCTGGACCGGGTGCAACGCGCCCGACCTAGCCCACAGCAAGCTTGGCCTTTGCCAACGGCGATGAGGCCTTGTCCACGATTGCGGCCCGGTGCGTCCTACCTTGACGCAGCGACCTCTGGCCGGCAGGCTGTGTTCTTCCCTGGGGCCCGGTTGCTAGCCAGGACGGGCGCAGACGGCACAAGCCATCTGCCAAGTGAGCTTCATGACCATCTTGGCTACGCCGTGTCCCGTCTCGCTTGGCCCCCTTGCTGAGCCCCGCTGGGCTCTTTGTTTCACCGCGTTACGCACTCTGACGTTGGGCGTGGCCCTGCTCAGTCCCTTGGCCTGGTCCCATGCCGCCTGCGCCGCCGAGCCGCCCTCCGAGCCAACGTCGTCGCATCAGCCGTTGGCCCATGAGCCGACCGCTACCGCTGCACTGCCTAGCGAACCCACGTCGGCCACGGTCGCGCCCGATCCGGCCTTTTCCCGCCATCCGACCGAGCGCCGCTACGGCTTCGGCGCCCTGCCGATCCCGAATTTTACGTCCGATTTTGGCATGGGCCTCGGCCTCGTTGGCTCGCTGTTCCATTTTTCCGACGGCTATCGTCCGTACCATTGGGACCTCGACGCAGGCATCTACGTCACCACGGGCGGCATTCGTGTGTACGGTTTGCTTAGTGATTTCCCGCATTTGCTTGGGTCCGAGTGGCGACTCAACACCATGGTCGCCTACAACCGCAATCTTGGCGCGGCCTTTTACGGCATTGGCAATCAGGGGCGAGCGACACCCGGCCAGTCCGCGCGCTACAACTACTACGACCTGGAAGATCCAACGATTCGCGTTTATTTTCGCAGGCCTATCTGGCGTTCTCTGTTATTTTACATCGGCCTACGGTTGACCAAGGACGTGGTCAACTACGATGCGAATTCGCTCGTTGCAGCCATGCATCCCTACGGCATCGCGGGCGGCAACTACAATCAGATTAACGCCGGTTTTGCTTGGGATTCTCGCGACAACGAGCACAACCCCGGCAGCGGCACCCTGCTCGAAGTTTCGGGCCGTACGGCCGCGCCTTGGCTCGGCAGCGCCTATCAGACGTATTCCGTATACTTATCAGCCTCTTGGTACCATACACTCATGCCCCGCTTGATCCTCGCGACCCGCGTCGCCTTTGACCGTCAGTGGGGCGATGTGCCATTCACCCATCTCGATGATATTGGTGGGCTTTATCCTGCCAGCGGCCTCGGCGGCGGCAATACGCTGCGCGGCGCCTTGTCCGACCAGTTCATCGGCAAGGTCAAAGCCTTGGGCAATATCGAAGGGCGTTACCGCCTCGTCGAGTTCCAAATCCGCAATCGCCCCTTGGAGTTCGATGTCGTCGGCTTCTACGACGTCGGCCGCGTTTGGGCCAGCGACGGCGGCGACGGCCCAACCTGGAACATCCACCAAGGCGTCGGCGGCGGCCTGCGCATGATCTGGGACCACGTCTTCGTCATTCGCGCCGACAGCGGCTTTGCTGACGGCGGTTACCGCGTCTATATCGATGCTTGGCAAGCGTTTTAATGCTCCGGCACCCTACGGACTCGGCACGGCCAGCGCGTTCAGGGCTGCTACGTCCGCGATCAGGTCGCCGACATCGTAGAAGTCCACCGCGACGAAATTGGGCAACTGCTTGGTTTCTTTGAGGCATTGCTGCAGCCGATCCGCCAGAAGTGGATTGGCATTGGCCTGCGTCGCCGCCGTCTTGCTCGCCAGCGGATTGGTGATGAAGTGGTTGATTACAAAGAGGGGATTGCCCGCCTTGCCGCGTAGGCGCGCGCACGAAAAATCGGCCGGCGTCTTATTGGCGTAGTCCGTGTCCCAGGCGAAGGTTTGGTAGCCATGGTTCCAGGGCAGGGCACCGCCACCAGACTCAGTCATGATAAATATCCGCTGGTTGCTGTTGATCATCGTCCTCAACGTCGGAAACGGCTGGCCCTCGGCCTGGTGCCAGCACATCGGCAGCATTCCCGCCGCGTCGAGCCCCGCGTTCATCGCGGCCTCAGGCACGTAATCCTCTAGGATGAAACTAATAATTTCATGCGGGTGTTCGTCTAGCCACACGCGAATCTTGGTCATCGCCGCGGCAAAATCCTCAGCGCCCAGTGTGCAACTGCTGTGGCATAAGTAGGTTTTGCCGGTCTGCGTCGCGTCGTCGCCATCGTAGGGATGCACGTCGATCATAAAGCCGCGAATTCCGTCATCTAATTGCGTAATTAGACCATGATCTTGATTGGGGACTAGCCAGCCTTCGTCCTGATTGCTCATGGCGTTGTGCGCCGTCGCCAGCACGACTTGGTCCAGGCGGCGGTCGCATAAAGATTTGAATCCGTTGCAAAAAATGGGCGGAGTGCTGTCCGCCATGCCACCGCTGGCCTGTGCGTCCAAAGCGGGCGAAGTCGCTGACGACCCGCAACTGGCTAAGGTCCAGGCGATGAACAGCAGTATGGACGCGAAATATAGGTATTTATTGAACATAAGTCCACGGTGGTTCACGCGGGTTGACCTGTACGCCCTGGGCCGTGAAGCCGCGCTCCAACTGGTCCAACATGTCGCGTTCCCAGGCCTCATCCAAGGGTCCAGTGCGGCCGATCTCCCCTAAAATCTTGGCAATTCGATCTTTTTCAAAGAGCTGCCCCAAGTGCACCACCGAAATCAGCGGTGCCAGCAACTCGACAAAACGCTTTGGATTCAAAGGCAAAATCGGCGTGACCATGGCGAATGTCATCACCCCTGCGTCTTTGAGCGTGCGCAACGTTGCCAGGCGCTGGGCGATCGGCTCGGCCCGGGGCTCCACGGCACCGCAGACCTCGTCATCGTCAGTTCCTACAGAGAATCCAACCCTTGCCTGCGGATTGGCCGTCAGCAGGTCGAGGTCGCGCAACACCAGCGAGTCCCGCGTCAAGATCATCGGCGCGAACGCGGCGGCATTGAGAACCTTGAGGCAACTTCGCGTAATTTCGTAGCGTTTCTCCGCGCGCTGGTATGGATCGGTGATGATTGGGCTCATGCGCACGTTGCCCGGAGGCAGACGTTTGACCTCGGCCTCCAAGATCTCGGCCGCATTGGCCTTGACGTCCAGCCACTGCCCCCAGGGTAGCGCGGGCAGGCCTTGGAGCGAGCGACTCAAGTCCCCGCGATGACTGGCATAACAGTAGGGACAGCCGATCAGACAGCCCACGTACGGATTGAGGTAGTAGGCCGCCGGACCCTCATGAACCAACATACGTTTCACTTGAACTTCACGCACTTGCACGCGCAGGCTGGGAAACGGCGCACGGTCATCCAGAGCGCCCGCATCAAACTGGCCTTCATGGCGCCGGATGTGTTCGACCACGGCGTGCAGCAGCGCCAGTTCGGACTCGCTTAGCCTACCTCGATCGCGCTGTAAAATGCTGTAATAAATGTTGAATCGCCGCGTCCGGGCAAAACACTGGCGCTTCTCGTCGGCGCGCTCCAGCTCGACCGTCATCGTCCCGTCCGGGCCGGCAAAAGTTGCGACAATGCCTTGATCCGTCTCCTGTTCCGTGAGCTGCCACCCTGCGGGCAGCGCGCCGGGTCTTTGCAGGGGGGCAAAGAACTCGGTGACGGCGGCAAACAGTTCGTCCTCGGCGGTCTGCACCCGCGCGCCCAAACCTCGTGTATTGGTGACGCTCATGGCCAATTGCCCTTGTAAAATACAGAGGTATCAACGACGGATCGCCCGCCCTGGCTCGACAGGACCCGTGGCCTGGTCCATTTCTACGCCACAGGCTGGAGCCTAGCGCGGGCATCCGGGCGTCGCAACTGCCTGAGTCGGCTCCGTGCGCCCGAGCGCTGACGGGAAAGCAAAAAAAGCGTACGAAGAATAGATGCTTAGACCCTTGCTATACATGCATACGTAGGTCCCGTTTGCCATTTGCCGGCCCCGCCATCCCGGGCTATGCTTGCCTAGAACCTAGCACTGCCGCGCCGGCTTTGGCGCCCTTGGGGATGAGATGACCGTTCGAATTCGCCTTTTAGTTTTAGTGGGTTTACTCCTTGGTATACACCTGAATTCGAACGTCGCGCTGGCCGTCCCCGCCTCACTGCCTGTGGTCGGCGCCCTGCTGACTACGGCCGGCGTTCCCGCAGCCGACGGCGTCTACGTGGCCAACGTCGCGCTCTATCCGGACGCGGCCGCAGGTCTGGCCGTGTGGAAGGAGGGCCCGTTGCTCGTGCAGGTCAAGCTCGGCCAGTTCAGCCTCTTGCTCGGCGAGAAGGTCGAACTCAATGCGCAAGTCCTTGCCGCCGCAGGGCAAACGCCATGGCTGGGTGTCAAGATTGAGCCGGATCCCGAACTGCCCCGCGTGCCGGTGCGCAGCGTCGCATTCGCGCTTCGGGCGGGCGTGGCCGAAGGACTGGATTGTTCCGGCTGCATCGGCGAATCCGCACTCGATGCCAAAATCCTTCAACCTTATGCAAAATCAGCAGATTTAGCCCCATACGCCAAGACGGCCAACCTCGCCAAGGTCGCTTCTTCCGGCAGTTATGCCGACCTCCTTGCCGCCCCCGACCTGTCCGTCTATGCCCAGGTGGCAGCGCTAGCTAGTGTCGCAACCACTGGAAAGTATGTTGATTTGCTCGGCGCGCCCGATCTGTCCGGGTATGCCAAGACGCAGGCTCTGGCCAAGGTCGCGAGCTCTGGTAGCTACAAAGACCTGATAGATCAACCAGTTCTCGCTAAGGTCGGGGCAGCGTGTGGCTCGGGATTGGTCGTTCAGGCCATCAAGCCTGACGGTACCCTGGACTGCATCGCCGTGGCCAACAAGCTGAAACCCGATGACATTTCTGTAGTTTCCAACGGCATCGTCAGCGACACCTTCACCGACGCGGCCGTGAGCAGCACGACGCCCAATCCGATTCCCGACAACAATCCAGCTGGCACCTTGGATGACATTATCGTTCCAGATCTAGGAGTTGCGCAGAAGCTGTCGGTTTCCTTTGACCTCACCAACTCGGACATCTCGACCATCGAGGTATATCTCTATGATCCCAATGGTGTCGAGTACTTACTCTACAGCAAGAGCGGCAAGAAGGGCGATGGGCTCAAGCAAACGTCGCCGGCGCCGATGGCCCTGGTCAAGGGTGATTTGAGTACGTGGATTGGCCTTAATCCTAAAGGAAAATGGCGCCTTCGCGTCGTCGATTCGGGATTCGTGAGCAACCTCAAGGACGGCCAAATCAACACGTGGAGCCTGCAAATTGGTACACTATCAAGCAAAAAAGTGAGTATTAACGGTGGTTTGCAGCTTCTGGCTCAGGCAGCGCCGCCCCTGGCTTGCAGCGCGAGCAATCTTGGCCTGATGTACGTGGGAACGGACAAGACCCTGTACATCTGTAACGGCACGGATTTTTACCCGATTTCGCTCGTGCCTCAGTACGGCACAGTGATGTTGCCGGGGCTCACGTGCAAGGATATCTTGGCCAAAGCACCCGCAACCAAGGACGGCTACTACTGGATCGACCCAGATGGCCAAGGCGGCCTGACGCCGTTCCAGGTCTACTGCGACATGACCACGACCGGCGGCGGCTGGACCCGCATCGACGAGACCACCAACTACGCGTACCAGAATTACTGCGAAGTGCAGTGCGAAAAGCCCTATACCTACACTTTGACAGACCCGCAAATCGCTGGAATCAAAGCGCAATCGACCGAGGCCCGCCAGGCTTGGCAATGCCACACGGTGGGGGTCGGCGTGGCGTACTTGCTGCGTTGGTGGCCCATGAACACGACCGCGACGTATGCCGAGTGCTGGGCGACCAACAACGCCGATGAGAAACAGGCCAGCGGCACCGAAACGACGTTTGCGAACCTTCCCCAGCGGTCGTGGTTCCCTGAGGACAACGGTGACCCGGGAGAGGCAGCGCAGCACAACGTCGACCACGCCTTTTTCCGCTGAAAATGGTTTGTATAGCAAGCCTCTATCTGCTCGTTGTGTAAGGATATTCGGCGAACGTCGACTTCGCTGCGACAGAATTCGTCGCACAGCCACCGCCTGGCCAATGTTGCGTCCGCTCGGGCGCGTCAATGTCCATCAGACGGCCTGAGTCAGGCCATTTTGGTTTGTATAGCAAGCCTCTATCTGCTCGTTGTGTAAGGATATTCGGCGAACGTCGACTTCGCTGCGACAGAATTC
>CAIMEY010000024.1 GCA_903840165.1 uncultured Myxococcales bacterium
GCGTCGTCACCGCCAAGCAGCTGCGTAGCGTCCGCATTGCCAGAGACGAGTTTCACGGTGAGTGGAACTATACAATCCTTCCAGATTGAGGAGTTGACTGTGGGGTCGCAATCGATCGACTCGTTTTTGCACGGGCCCTTACGGTCTGCCAGCCCGCACCATTTTCCGCCCAAACCCGCTGTAAGTTATCGGCCCCCAGCGGGTGATGCGCCGTCCAGAGGTTTGCGTCAAGCGAAATTCTGCCCATCCAGGCGGGGTACGGTAAACCCTTATGAAGAAAGGAGAATTCAGCCTTCTGCGAGGCAGTGGGGTGGGGATGGGTAATGGCTTGGTGTTCTGCGCATGATCGCGTACAACCTATTGCAATAGTTGCGTAAATGACATGTACCGATGCAGCGCGTCCGCGACACCGATCCACCACTGCCGTTGCGCGCGTTGCATGAACTGGTGTTTACGCTTTAGATCCGCATTAGTAGTCGACTGATCATGTATGTAGGGCAGACGTCGCCGCTATGATCGCTGTTCAATTCGGATTCAAGTCCACGGGCCTATGGACAATATCTAGCCAGGACAGCAACTTACCGTAATGGTCGAACCAAGGGTGTACGGCTCCCGAGGCTTGCGACACACGACCGTGCCCTGCGAATAGGCCGGGCGCGGGCACTCAGCGGTTTGAGGATGAATTGGGGCTGCCTGCCACAGCGCTGGCTAAGGTGAAACACTACGTCCACGGAGGTTCGTTGGCTGGGTTCGTGAACGACGAACTGCGGCGCAGCGCGGTCGAGCGCGAGTTGTTCGTCGCCGGCGAGGCCGGGAAGCAAGTGGGCTCCGACATTGGCGCCCTGGCCCCCGAACTCGATTGGCATGGCGTCGCCGGGATTGCAGACCTCCCCGCCGCCGCTTCCCGCCCCAGCCCATCCCCAACGCTTGCCGCCCCGCCGACTTGCCTTTACAATAGCGCGCCTTTTGCCGCGCGCGCGGCCTACGGGAAGGACGGCGATGAAATCGATCTGGGCGCATCTGCTATCCCTGCTCAGCGGTCGCTGGCAACTCCCGATAGTGCTTGTTGTTTTGCTAGCAACGCTGCTCCCTGGCCTGGGCCGCTCGGGCCTGCTGGACCCTTGGGAAATGGACCGAGCGGCGGTGGCGCGGCGCATGGCAAGCGGGCCGCGGGTGCTGGTTCTGGAAGGGGCCCATGGCGGCCTGCTGCAGACAGTCGACCGCCAAGCGCCCCAGCACTACGGACTGATTCGCCCGTCTGAACAAGGGGATGCGGGACCTGCGGCGACGGTATTGCTCGGGACGGCGTGGCTCAATCGGCAGTTGGCGCACGCGGTGGTGATCGACGTCGACGGCGTCCTGGCCGACCATAGCGGCAAAGTCGACCTGCTGGCCCAGCAAATCCTGCAAATTGAAAACCAAAATCGCGCCACGGCGCTGATTCTGGTCGGGCTGCCCGCCGTCCGTCCGCAGGTGCAAGCCGCCCTAGGCCGCGCCCGGGCTAAGGAATTAGGCGCAAACTGGCACGCCGCGACCGGTGCCGCCATCTTGGAATCGCCCGAAGCCGAGCGCGCCCTAAGTGGCGTGCTGATTGGCGATGAACCCTGGGCAACGCCTGAACAATTGCCCGCGGTCCTGAGTCAGCACTGCCCCTCGCCCTGGCGCATGCCGGCGCACAAGAAGGAAGGCCAGACCGCCACGGTTCCTTGGCTCGAAGCCGCCGTGATTGCGGCGAGTTTCCATAGTCTTGGCCCTTCAGAGACGGCCGCGCGCCTGCCCTCAGCGCTGCTGGCGGTGCTCACGGGCCTGCTGCTGGTCCTGGGTGCCCGCCGCCTGTGGGGGACTCCACAAGCTCTCTTGACATTGCTGGTGTTTTTGACGCTGCCGATGACCTGGGGCCTGGGTCGAACGGTGAGCTTTGCCGCCGTAACGCCGCTGGGCTGGACCCTGGCCGGTCTGGGCCTTGCCTTAGGGGCCGCCCGCGCCAGCAAGCTGTGGCCGCTGTGGCTGGGCCTTGGCGCAGTATGCCTGCTCTTTGCCCAAGGATTATCAGGACTTGTCGCCGTCTCCGCTGTGGCCTTGATCGCCGCCGTCGTGCTCGCCGATCGCGCCCTGGCCGCGACCACGGTGGCCTTGTTGATCGCCCTGGGCCTCGCGGCGTTGCAGGTCTATCGCTGGGCTCCGGACGATTTGCTGTGGCGCAGCCTGCGCTTTACCCAGTGGTCCTTTGCCGCCGGGCCGGACCAGGTTCATCGCGATTTCGCTTGGTTTATCGGACAAATCGGCTTTGGCCTGTACCCGTGGGGCGCGCCGCTGACCCTGGGCGCCGCTTGGCTGCTTGGGGCGCCGGGGCAGGCTCCAGTGGAGCCGAGTCGGCAAAGGCCTGGGCTGGTGCTGCTGGTCGCCCTGGTGGTAGTGCTGACCGTAGAATCGGTGTTAATTCGCTCTTTTAACCACTTCTCCGCGCCGATTGGTCCGCTGGCGGCCTTGCTGACTGGCTCTCTGCTGGCCGATGTGCTGGCCGGTCGGGTCGGCGGGCGCCTGGTGGCCGTGTTCGTGGGCCTAGCGACCCTGCTTTTGCACCATGATCTCGGCAAGGAAGCTGCTGCCGTCACCCGCATCTTTGCCTTTGACCCTCCCCTGCAACTAGGCACCGGCGACCTGCAGTGGCCCACCGAACTCCAGTTGCCCAAAGCGCTTTCTGCCCTTGCGCTGCTCAGCGTCTTTGGCTTTGCCGCCAGCGCTGCGTCGCCGCATGAGCCCGTGCGCCAGGCCGTGGATCGCCTGCGTCAGCGCCGCGTTGCCGGCTGGGCCCTTGGTATTCTTGGGATTTTGTGGGCCCTGGACGCCCTGATCTCGCTGGGCACCAAGCTCGACGTTTTGCTCAAAGCCGAAGCCAACTTGCGCAATTACGGCCATGACCGCATTTGGGTGACCATTCAGGGCATCCGGCCCGAAGTCCTTGCCGGTGCTACGAGTTTGCTGATCCTGCTGCTGACCATCGCCCTGCTGCAAATCTGGGAGGACGCCGATCGCCGCCCGCAGTGGCTGACCCGCCTGTTGGGCTGGAGTCGGGCCCTGGCGGCACCGGTGCCGGCTCTGGCCCTCATCGGCGTGGCCGTATTAGGCACTTTACTCAGTGGTTTGGCGCTGTTTGCCCAGGTGCGCAATGCCTCCTGGGGTCAGGCCCTGCTGGCTGGTGTCCAGAGCGCCGCCTTTGCCGTGCCGTTGCTGCTGGCCGGTGCGCTGGCCGTGGTGCGCGCGCTGCTGCCGTCCGCGCCAAGAACCGCGAGCCTCCTAGAACCTTTGGACGAATTGGCCCGCGACCGCTTTGATTTCGCCGCTGGCTTGCTGGGCCTACTGGCCGTCACCGGCATCGGCGTCGGTGCTTGCCAAGGTGCCGGAACTTGGTCGTATCCCTACCTCGGCAGCATCTGGGTCTTGGCGCTGCTGGCTACGGCGACGGTCATCGGCCGCGCTGACCAACAAGCCGCGCGATTGGCGTGGCCCAGCGCAGGGTTAGGCCTGTGGGTAGGCAGCAGCGTCTTTGTGCCAATGTACACGCGCTACGCCCAAGAACTGGCCGAAGGCGCGGGCGACAATACCGGCCTGAGCGCGGGACAGTACCTAGGCAAACTCCTGATTGCGTCTCCGGATTGCGCCATCTTGGTGCTAGGCGCTGCGGTGGTGGTGGCGATTCGTTTCGCCGATGCTCGCCCTCCTTGGCGGCGCTGGCTCGAGGCCGCTGTGGGCCTGAGCGCGACCCTGCAAAGGCCGGCTGTGGCCACAGGTCTGCTGGTGGCAGCGGGTATCGCTTTCACGGGCGGTTACGCATTTAGCCTATTGCCTGGACTTTCCTTGCATTTTTCGCAAAAGCACCTGCTGCAGCGCATTGCCGAAGCGGGCGGCGCCCAACAGGATGATCACGGAAATCCAAGGACTTATAGCTACGGTTCGGCCAAGACCGGCGGCGACAACAACTTCTACACGCAGTCCATGCCCAAACTAGAGGATCGCCAAGCCGTTTTGGCCGTCCTAGCGGGCGAAAACACGGCGGCGCGCATCACCGACAATGCCCGCGGTGGGGCGACGCGAACCGTGCTTCTGCCGGGCTGGAATCCATTAACTGACAGTAATCACGACGGAAAACGCGACCAAGACTCTTGGTTTGGCCTGGTAACGGCCGTGGCCGGGACCAACATCCAAGTGCAGGGCGCACATCTGACGCCTCACCAATGGCAGGGCGCAACTGCCTGGAATGCAAGTGGAAAATCTTCTGACATCGTCGACAATGGCGCCGACAGCATCACCCTGGCCCAGGACCTGAGCCTAACGGCCGATGATCCCACCCGGGGCGTCTTGGTCCTGGACAAGGCGACCGACGCCAAGGCCCACGTCTACGCCGCTGCGACGCCGATTCAGCGCTTCGTGGTCGTGCCCAAGGATAGTTTTTCTGAGCTGAATCATGCTTTTCGCTCTGCCCATGCCGGAGCGCCGGTGCCCGTTCTGGACGCGGCGTCCTCGCGTCTGGTCCTAGCGAGCAACGTGCTCATCCCCGGCCAGGAAAGTCAGAACTGGCTGGCCAAGTCCTTGATAAGTCAAGCGCAATTTGACCAGACACCCGGCGTTAACAAGATCTACGTGAACTTTGACAACAGCATTGAGCTGATTGGCTATCGCCTGGCCGACAACTCGGTGGCCCGGTCGCAAAAGTACAAAATGACGCTGTATTGGCGTGTGAAAAAGCCGACTTCCACTTCTTGGAAGCTGTTCATGCACCCGCACCCACTGCACTTAGACCGCTGGCCCTTGACGCAGCCCGATACCAGCGAGGACGAAAACAAGCCTTGTGTCGGGTGCTTCCAGACCAATCACTGGCTTGCGGGCGACATCATTGCTGACAGCTTTGAGCAAGAAGTGCCCCTGGGCACCCAGTCCGGACCCAATGAAATCATTCTGGGATGGTACACGCCAGGCAGCGACCAGCGCATGCCGGTCCTTTCCGCCAGCGGTCCCGGCGTCATCAAGCACAGTGACAACCGCGCCACCATCGGGCAGTTGCAGATTCGCTAGAACCACCTTGTTTTGCTTGCATTTTTCATGAGCTCCACCGCCAATTGCCAGCCCCGTGTGCTGCATTGCACCGGTCAGAGGCGTTGGCCCAGCCGCGCGCAAGGAACCCGCCATGGCCACCAAGATTGAGTCAGTGACTTTTCGTCCAGGCAAATGGCCGGTGGTTCGCATCCTCGACCAGCGCAAAATCCCGCAATCGATTGAATACTTAGAATGCGCCGAGCCGGGCCAAGTCATGCACGCGATTCGCACCCTGGCCGTCCGCGGTGCACCGGCCATCGGCGTTGCCGCAGCCTATGGCATCGCCCAAGCCATGGCACTGTCGGCTGCCCGGCCAGCCGGCGATTTCAATCGGATTTTGGCGGAGATAGCCGACGCCTTTGCCGCCACTCGCCCCACCGCCGTCAACCTGTTCTGGGCCATCGCCCGTATGCGCGCCTGCGGAGCCGCCACTGAGGGCCAGCCCGTGGCCGAACGCGTTCAAAGCCTGCAGACAGAAGCCCTGCGAATTCATGAGGATGACCGCTTATGCTGTCAGGCCATTGGCCAGCACGGCGCCGCCCTCTTGCCCCAGCGCGGCGGCATCCTCACCCATTGCAACACAGGGGCCCTGGCCACCGGCGGCGAGGGCACCGCCTTGGGCGTCATTCGCGCTGCAAGGGCCCTAGGCAAGGATTTGCACGTCTGGGTCGATGAGACCCGCCCCCTGCTCCAAGGCGCGCGCCTAACGGCCTGGGAATGCCTGCAAGACGGCATCCCAGCCACCCTGATTTGCGACAACATGGCCGCGCACGTCATGAAGTTGGGCCGGGTGCAAGCGGCTATCGTCGGCGCCGATCGCATCGCAGCCAATGGCGATTCTGCCAACAAGATCGGCACTTATAGCGTCGCCATTGCCTGCGCCCGCCACGGGATTCCGTTCTACGTGGCTGCACCGACGTCCACAGTCGACCTGAACTGCGCCAAGGGCGACGACATTCCCATTGAGGAGCGCGCGGCCGAAGAAGTCACAACGCCTCAAGGGGTTGCCTTGGCACCCGAGGGCATGCCCGTGTTCAATCCGGCCTTTGACGTCGCCCCGGCCGACCTCATCGCCGGGATCATCACCGAGGTCGGCGTGGCACGACCGCCTTTTACCGCAGATTTACAGCGATTTGTCGAGTCGGCACGCCTTCGCTTGGCCTAATACAGGCAACCCTAAGCATTTCCTGAGTTTGCAGGACTGGTTCGCTTGGCGCTAGGACGCTCTAAGGCGTTGACTTGGCCGGCGGATTGATGTCATCGGCGGTCAAATCCGGGCAGAAATGCTTATCGCAAGCGCTGGCTGTGCCGGATTTTTCCGTGCAAAGTTGGCAGTATTGCCCGCACTCGACATAGTCATCCTGGCCGACGATGCACGGCGAGATGTAGTCCGCCGGGACGCTCATGAAGGAGCAATGCTTCCACTGGTCGGCGGCGGTAATCACCGAGCCATCGGCATTGACGGTGGCCGAAATGGATGAATTGTAAATGAGACAGCCGTAGCACAGCGTAATCGGATAGTTCAGCGGCGCCGAGTGCACTATGGTGCCATCGCCCATATGCCCATCGACCTGCACCGCCAAGGTCAAGTCCTCCCTGTAGGCGTACAGCGCGTCACCTTTGAGGTTTTTCTTGACTAGGCTGTACCACTCCTGCACCACGTTGGCGGGAATGGCGACCATGGGGCCAAAGGACTGCTTGCCGGCATCGACCAGCATGTTGGCCGGCACCAGCCAAGTCCGCTCCGTGTTTGTTGAATCTACGCCAGAAAGCTTGGACGTCCGGATCGGCGACTTGGGCGCAAAGGGTCCGTTGCCGGCGCTGGTACCGTCGGCCAGAAGGGAGTCAGCCAGCCCGCCAGTCATCGAGTCAATCACGATATACGACGTATCGGAGCGGAGTTGCGCCGCAGAGTTGCCGCTGACCATGGGCGTGGGCGAGAGGCGATTCTCCACCATGGTGTAAAACCAAAACTGGTTGTACGCCACCGCGGCCACGGCCAAATCCAGGACGCCAACAGCGCGAAACTGCTGAGACTGCAAGGGCAAGCAGATGTTTTGCGTCTTGTCCTGCCGCGAGGCGTAGACGTTGCCGACGATGCGCAAAGCTGCTGGATTGCCCTGCACGGTGCACGCCGAAGCCCACAGCAGCGCGGCACTGGTCCAGAGCCAAAGCGTTGTCATTTTTCGGCTTTTTGCCTGCATCTGTGAATCGCTCATGATTCCCTCCCTGATGTACGCGCGACTTGGCTGGACAAGGCCTCGGCTAGATGGACGCGAGGCGTCGTTCCCGCCGGCGCGGTGGCCAAGACGCGCGCCAATGCGACCAATTCTGGGGCACGTACCGGGGCCACGCAAGCGGCACCGAGTTGGCGCAAGGCAATGAATGCCAAGGTATCGCCCCGTTTCTTCTTATCGGCTGCGAGCCGTTCTAGCGCGGCGTCCGTCACCAGTGATTCGTAGTCCGTCGGCAGGCCAAGCACCTGCAGACCTGCAACGATGGTAGCCGATGTGCCGTCTGCCGCCAGCCCCATCGCCTGACTCAGATCGGCGGCGATGCACATGCCCAAGGCCACCGCCTCGCCGTGGCGCAGCGAAAAACCACTTTGACTTTCAAAGGCATGGCCCAGGGTATGCCCGAAATTCAGCAAGCGCCGGTCCAAAGGACCACTGCCCAAGCGTTCGCGCGGATCGGCAGCAACTACGCGGGCTTTCCAGGCAATGGCCCGTACCAAGTGCGGGCGTAGCGCTTCGATCTGTCGCCGCTTGAGGGCCGGTCCATCGGCCACCAGGGCAGACCAAGCATCCACGTCAAAAACCGCGAAAATCTTCGCAATTTCAGCTAGGCCTGAGCGAAACTCGCGACTCGGCAGCGTAGGCAAGGCCCCAAGGGCTAGCCAGACCAGCACGGGCGCGTGCAAAGCGCCGACTAAGTTCTTGCCAGCCGGCAGGTCAATGGCCGTCTTGGCGCCGATGGAAGCATCGGCCATCGCTAACACCGTGGTCGGCATGGCGATCCAGGGCATTCCCCGCTGCCAAGTCGCCGCCGCCAGCCCTGCGACATCGGTGGTAGCACCGCCGCCCAGGGCCACGAGCAAGTCATCACGGCCAAAGCCGAATTGCGCCAGCCAGGTCCAAATCCGCGTGAGCACCCGAATGTCTTTGCTCTTTTCGCCACCCGGCAAGACCAAGAGCTGCACGTCCAGGCCCCGCGCGGCCAGCATGATCTGCAACGGTTCTGCATACATCAGAACCCGCGCATCGACCAGCAAGGCCACGCGCCCCGTCTGCGCGTGCACGGCCACAGCATCGGCCGCATCGGCGGGAGGCCCCGGGTCAAGCACCACATCGTGATGTTGCCCAGCAAAGTCCACCGCTTGGGTGAGGCGCCCCGTCTGAGGCCCTTGAATCTGCGCCACAATCTCGCGAATCGGCCGGCTCGCATCCACCCGTCGATGGGCGCGGGCGTAGGTTGCACTGCGTTGCGCCGCCAAACGCTGTAGCGCAGCCTGTTGTTCAGCGCGGGTATCGCCGAGCAAGGGCCTATCGCCGTCCTGCAAGGTCCGCTGCAGCAGGACCTCGACCGGTGCGTCCAGCCACACGACCTCAGCCGCGGCGCGCATCAGGGTCATTGCATCATGAAAACAAGGTGCTCCGCCTCCCACTGCCAGGACCGTGCCGGGCTGTTCCAGCAGCGTTTGCAGCAGTTCGGCCTCTTGGGCGCGAAAGGCCTGCTCGCCCTCGCGCCGCAGCAACTCCGCGGTACTACGGCCGGATCGCTCTGCCAAGGCTTGGTCGAGGTCCACGGCCCGGCGCCCAAGCGCTGTCGCCAACGCCTGGGCTGTGGTCGATTTGCCACTGCCGGGCATGCCGACCAGTACGATGGGTTTGTTTGCGCCGGCCATGGCTGAAAAATCCTTCTTATCGACGAGTTCTCAAGCCCGACTGCAACGAGCACCTACTTCCGCAACGGCCGTCGTGGCCTACTTGCCGACCGTCATAGCGGCTGCGCGATTGACAATGCGCGGTGTGATGAAAATCAACAATTCCGTGCGCTTATCTTGCTCGTTGCGGTTGCGGAATAGGGCACCGAGCAGGGGAATGTCGCCAAAGAACGGCACTTTCTTGATGCCTGTCGACGTCGTCCGCGTGTAAATACCACCAATGACAGTGGTTTCTCCATCGGACAAGAGCAGTTCGGTCAGAGCACTGCGCGAGGTGACCGTCGGATTGCCGTCGGCAGCGCGGTTGGAGAAGTCCGGCTCGGCCTTCTGGATGTCGATGTTCATCTTGATGTTGCCGTCTTGGGTAATGTGCGGCGTGGCCTGCAACTTCAAGTCAGCATTAAAGAAACGCGTCGAAACGCCAGCAGCCGAGACCACCGAAATGGGGATCTGAATGCCTTGCTTGATGGTCGCGGTCGAGTTGTTGAGGGTCAAGACCTTGGGACTAGACACGATTTTGACAACGCCTTCCTGTTCCGCTGCCGAAAGACGCAGATTCAGGTTGCCGGCGCCACCCAAGGAGCCCAGGGTCAAACCTAAGGCACCACCGCTACCAGCCCCGACGGCAGCCGGCATATTCACAGCGTAATTGGGCGTAGTGATGGCGACGCCGTGGATATCGGGCGAGGTGCCATCTGCGCCACCGCCGACGCCGACCACGGAGGGAAACTTCAGGCCCGTCTCATTGCCGTAAACCGAGGATTGCGCAAAATTTCCGCCCCATTGCACGCCGATTTCACGGGTGAACGTGCTTGATGCTTCAACCACGCGCGCCTCAATGAGCACCTGCGGCGTCTGGGCATCGAGCTTGCGAATCATTTCCTCAACAGCCGCGGCATGTTCCTCGGTGTCCTTGACGACGATGGAGTTGGTCCGTTCATCCACCGAGGCCTTGCCCTTGGTGCTCAGTACGTCCTTGACCTGATTGACCATCGCCTTGGCGTCGCCGTAGTTGATGGGCACAATGCGCACGACCAAAGGCTTGACTTCTTCAGCCTTTTGCCGCCTTTCGACCTCAGCATTGAACTCGTCCTGCAGCTGCTTGACCGGCGCCACGCGAATCACGCCGGACTGGCGCACGTAGTCCAGACCCCGGGCCTTGAGAATGACGTCCAGCGCCAAATCCCAAGGAATATTCTCTAGGTGGAAGGTCACTTTGCCCGAAACTTCGGGGCCGGCGATGATGTTGACCTTGCCTTCCTTGGCCAAGAAGGTCAGAACATGTTGAATATCAGCATCTTTGATGGTCAAGTTGATGCGCTTGCCGGTATAACGCCGCGACTTGCGCCAGGGTGCCTTGATGGGGTCATAGTTGGCTCCTTCTGGTGCCGAAGAAGCGCCACCGCCTGAGAAATCTTCCGCTGCGGCCTGGGCTGGCTGAGGCGTTGCCACCGGGCCTTCACCGCCGGACTTGACCGCCGCCGAGCCACGGCCAGCGCCAGCGACGGCCCGATTGGCGTCTGACGGTGCGCTGCCATCCAAACGGTCGAAATCCCAAATCAATTTGCCGTCACGAATGGCAAATCGGTCGCTGCTCGGCCCTGCCAAATCGACCACGATGCGCGTTTCCTCGCGGGCGCCTTCGGCCTGAAACGCCGTGACGCGTTCCATCGGGCCCTGCAAAGCCTTGGTATCAAAGGCCCTTTGCAGACGCTCGGGCAACTGGGCACCGGTCAGACGTAGCACGACGCGGTTCTCGGTGCGCGCGATGACCTCCACCTGGCCCGTCTGGGCATCGCCGGACATGGGAATCTCAATCCGTCCGCGGCGTTTGCCTTCCGCCGTGATGTGGATGTCCTGGACCTGCACGGGCATGGCGCGGCTATTGCTCGCATCGCTGTTGCGGGCGGCGCGGGCGCGTTGGCGTTCTTGCTCGGCATCGCGACGCAGGCTCTGATCCTCTTGGTGAACCAGCTGCTTTTGCTCCTGAATCCGCTGAGACTGCTTGGCCTGCTCCGCCTGCTGTTCCGCCTGGGCTGTCCTTTGGCGAGCCTGCTCCAACTCCTTGGTCTGCCGCGCTTTTTCAGCGCGCTCACTCTGCAGCTTGGCTTCGAGCTCCGCCACGCGCCGGCTCTCGGCCTCGGTGGCCTTTTCATTGTCCGTGCGTGCCTGCCGTTCACGCTCAGTGCGCGATTCCAGAACGGCAATGCGCTGTTGCTGCTTGCGCAAGAATTCGTCGTCACCGCGACCGTGACCGACCGAAGCCATCTCCGCCTGCCGCCGTCGGGTCTGCTCGGCCACCAGCTGTCCCTGCAACTCCCGTTCGCGACTGGCGTATTGGTCCTGCATAGCCTGCTCACGCGCGGCGTGCTCAACCTCGAGTTCGCGCTTGACCCGCTCGATTTCCTTGCCCACGCGCTCTTCGGTACGCTGGTTCTGCTGGGCAGCCGCCTTCTCGGCCGCATCGACCTTGCCCTTGGCATCGGCCACGGCCCGCTCGGCTGCTGCGATTTTGTCCTTGGAACTCGTATCCCCGCGCAATGATTCAAGCTCATCGGCCCGGGCCGCCATCGCTGCCGACAACTCCGCCACCCGCGCTTCGGCCTTGGCCCGCGCTTTTTGCTCGGCCTGGGCATCCTGCCGTGCCTGGGCCAAATCCTGGTCGCGTTGGGCCATGGTTTTGCGGGCGAATTCCGTCTGGTGCAGCAAGGCTTTGTGCTCGCGACCTGCCGCCGCTGCTTCCTGCTTGCGCCCGGCACTTTGCGCTTTCTGTTCGCGCTGTTTGGCCGCAGCCAGTTGATCATTGAGGTGCTCAAGGCGGGTCTGCAATTCCGTCTTGAGGTTCTTGAGTTCGGACTCGCGCGCTGCCAAAAGCGAACTCATGCGCTGGCGCTGATTGGCCGCTTGGGCATCGCTCTTGATGCGATCAGCCTTTTCCGCTGCCAAATCATGCTGATACTGCCGGGCGAGCGCCGCTTCCCGCTGCTTATGCTCAGCCGCCAACTCGGCGCGAACCTGGGCCACGCGGGCCTGAGTGTCGAGTTCGAGCCGGTGCATCTCGCCATCGCGTTGGGCCAGCGCTGCTTGCTGCTCCTGGCGGGCCTGGGCCACACGCGCTTCCGCTTGCGCCACAGCCTTTTGCGCGGCAGCCCGGTCTGCCCCGTCGCGCTGGGCTTGGTCGTGGCGAGCCGTCTGCAGGGCCGTTTCCTGGTCGCTCAAAGCCTTGGCCAAGCGCTGCACCTCTTGCTCAGCCTTGGCCCGCGCCTGGGCCTGGGCCTGCACTTCACGCGCCGCCGCTTGCAGGGCCTCCTCGCGCGACTTGAGGTCGCTCTGCAGCCGATTCATAGCCGTTTCCAGCCCTTGACGCTCCTGAGCCGCCTGATTCGCCGCGGCCGACTGCCCCAAAGACCGCGCCTGATCCTCGCGCTGCCGCGCCTCTGCCAACTGGGCCGCCAAAGTGGCTTCACGGACGTGCATTTCGTCTTGCAATTGCTTGAGTTGGGTCTCGCGATCCTGCAAAAGACCCTGCACCCGTGCTTCCCGTTGCTGGGCCTGCTGCGCTTGGTCAGTCCGCTCGGCCTGAACCCGCGCCAATTCGCGGTCATGGGCCTTTTGCATCTCGCTGCGCATTTGCTGCAGTTTGCCATCAAACTCAGCCTCTTGGGCCGCCATCTTCTGCTCGTCCTGGGCCTTTTGCTGGGCCAGCCGCGCCTGGGCTTGGGCCACTTCGTGCTGGGCCCGCTGCGCCTCGACCTGCTGCCCCTTTTGCTGGGCCAGGGCTAGTTCATGCTGACGCTGCGCCAACTGCTCGCTCAACTGTTTAGCCTGTTGTTCTGCGCGCTTGCGAGCCTCCGCGTTGTGCTTGGCCTCGGCCTGCGCCTGGCTCAACGCCGTGTGCTGGTCGGTCAGTTCGCGCTGCAGCGCCGCCTGGGCCTTTTGCAGTTGAGCGCGTTCGCCCCGCGCTTTGTCCAACGCCTCGGTATTACCCGCCTTTTGTGCATTTCGCTCGACCTGTTGCGCCTGCTGCACCTGGGCTTTCATCTTGCTTTCGCGCTCTTGCAGGGACACGCGAAGTTGAGCCAGTTCGGACTCGCGGGCTTGCAGGGCCGAGGACATCCGCTCGGCACGTGCCCGTTCTTCTTCCGCTTTCTTGGCCTGAACCACCTGTTGCTCGCGCGCCTGGGCCAGCCGCTTTTCGGTCTCCATGATCTGCGTACGCGCCTTGGCCAACTCCGCCGCCTGCACCTGCGCCGCCTGTTGGGCCCAGGCCAGTTGCTGCTTAGCCTGGGTCTGCACGTGCTGCAACTGCGCGTCGCGTTGGGCCAATTCGGCCGTCAGCTTGGCGCGGGTCGCCGCCACACGCGCTTCGGCCTGGGCAACTTCCTGCTGAGACTTGGCATCGCTTTTTTGCCGCAATTCCGCAAGCTTTGCTTCACGCTGCGCCAGTTCTGTCCGCAGTTGCGCCGCCTGGGCTTCGGCCTGTTCGCGGGCTTGGACGTTACGCGCCGCATCGGCCTTGGCCACATCGAGTTCGCGCTGCTGCGACTGCAACTCTCCCTGCAATTGCTTGCGGTTCTGTTCCAGCCGCGCCCGATCCGCCGCCGCTACGTCCGCCTCTTCCTTGCGACCCAACTTGGCCGCCGCCTGCTCTCGCTCGCGGGCCTGGGCCAGCTCTTGGCTCAGGAATTGCTCCCGCGCCTGCAGGGCTGCCCGCACGGATTCCACTTCTTTTTCACGGGCTTGCAAGAGGCGCGCCACTTCTTCTGCCCGAGCGTCGCTGGCCTGCTTCTGCTGGGCCAGTTCCTGCGCGTGGGCTTCCTGGGCTTGGGCGCGCTGCTTTTGCGCCTGAGCCTGGGCCTGCGCCTTTTCGAGTTCCGTCTTTGAATTCGCCAGCTCCGCCTGCGATCGCGCCAGTTCGGCCCGACTCTGCTGCAACTGCGCCTGCAACTGCGCTTCCAGACTGCGCAACTGCAGATCCCGCTGGGCCAACTGCGCTTCTACCTGCTGACGGGCCGCGGCAACCTTGGCCTCGGCATCTGCCAGTTTCTTTTGTGATGCCGCGTCCTTGGACAATTGCAGCTGGGCCAGCGTCTTCTCGCGATCCGCCAAATCCGCACGCAGCCGCTTGGCCTCTTCTTCGGCCTGTTGGCGCGCCTGGCCATTGCGCTTGGCATCGGCCTGGGCAATCTCTAAATCATGTTGCCGATCAACAAGTTCCTTCTGCAACTGACCGCGTCCCTGTTCCAGCTGCGCCCTCTCCGCTGCGGCGGCCTGGGCCTCGGCTTGGCGCCCCGCCTTGACCGCAGCTTGCTCGCGAATCCGGGCCTGATCGAGCTGGCTGGCCAAGGCGCTTTCCCGTTCCTGCAGCGCCGCGCGCACCGATTCCACTTCCTTTTGGCGGGCTTGCAGCAGCTGCGCCACCTGTTCGGCCCGTGCATCGCTGGCCTGCTTTTGCGCTGCCAGCCGCTGGGCTTGGGCCTGTTCCGCCTGAGCCCGATCCTCGGCTTCGCGCTTCTGCTGCGCTAGGGTCTGGGCTTCAGCGCGGCTCTGGGTCAAAGCCTCATTGGTTTGATTGAGCTTTTGATTGACCTGGGCCAGGGCCTTTTCGCTGACCAGGGCCCGGTCCTCGGCTTGCCGCCACTTGCGTTCGGAGGTTTCGCGCTCGGTGTCGGCCCTGGCAGCTCGGTCGGCGGCTTTTTGCGAATCGCTCAATTGTGCTTTGGCTGCAGCAAGTTCCTGCTGAAGGGCGACTGCCTTGGCCTTGGCTTGGGCGTCCTTGTTGCCGCGAACCTGGGCCAACTCGGCATCTTTTTGCGCCAAGATGGTCTTGAGGTGGGCCATTTCCTCGACCTGGGCCTGGCGGCGAGACTCGCTAACCTGGCGAATTTCTTCGCGCAGTTGCTCAGCTTGCTTGCGCGCCCGGTCCAAATCAGCCTGCAGGACGCTCACCTGCGAGTTGTCCTTATCGGTCTTGTTCTTTTGTAGTTCCGCGATCTTAGCGCGCAAAAGTTCGATGCGCGCCTCTTCGGACCGACGCTGAGCGACCACAGCCGCCAAACTCGCCCGTTCAGCGTTGAGTTCATTGCGCAATTGCGCGGCGTCCTTTTGCTCAGCCGCTAGATCGCTTTGGGCCTTCTGCAGCTTGAGCTTCTGGGCCTCGGTGGCTTGGCCGAGCTGATTGGTCGCCGTCAATTCTGCTTGCAGCTTCTGGAGTTCGCTGGCAGCCGCCTGTTCTTTGGCGTGGCTGGCGCGCAGCTGTTCCAGCAGTTGCCGTTCGCGCGTGGCTGCGTTCTTGGCAGCCTGATCATTAGCTGTAATTTGCGCGGTTTGCGCCTGGTCCAGCTTGCGATCGGTACCGTCCACTACCACGACCACGGCATTGCCGTCCGCGCGCACGTGGTACAGGGCATCCTGGTCAAAGGTCACGATAATACGGCCATAACTGGCATTTCCACGACGGAAGGGCACAGCGTCCACGGTGCGGACCACGCCATTGCCGATGGCCTTGGGCTCAGTGATGGCCGCGACATTGGCCCCGGCGATGTCGATAAACACGCGGGTCGGCTTGTCGAGGCGATAGGTCGTGAACGTCGGCGCGGTGTTGCCACGCACGGTGATGACGGTGGTTTGCGGCGCTTCCTCGACGTCAATCCCTGTCAAAACAACCGGTTCATTATGCATGGGCACGGCGCTAGCGTTGGCCCGGGCCACTGCGTCTTCGGCCGCCAGCAGGGTCGGCGCCGGCAAGGCCATCAAGAACATCAGCAGCGTGCTCAGCCAAGACTGCACTGGCTTGGTTGTTTGCATCGTCGCGTCTCCGTTAAGGCCGGGGATCCTGGGCGGATCTCGCTGCGGCGGCTTGCCGTGGCTTGCTGGCACACTAGGCGATTTCATACGATTTTCGCAGGTGCGTTGTCGCTGAAATGCCCGGGTTGGCGGCGGTCGCCCGCGTTAGCCAGTGGGCCAAGACTACTCTAAGTTTGCGCAACCCGGTGTCAATAAACCGTCTATGGCCTTTGTTTACCGGGGGAACCGGACGGAGGACCGCTCCGCCTGCCCCGACCAACTTCGTTGCAAAGTTGGCCCAACTGTTTACAATTCTGTGTTTTGCTCTTCTGCTTTCTGGTCCACCGGCGTCAGCGGCGGCGCGATCGAGAGAATGACTGGCTCTTTCTGCCCGGGCACGTTGAGCCGGACGCTGTACTGAGTTATCGCTTCGACAACGGCAAGTTCCAGCCCCACCCGGTCACCGCGTTGAATCACATAGCTTTCGTTCTGGGCATCCTGCAGGACCGCCTTGGGAATCGGCATCCCGGTCATGATGGTCGTGAGCTTGAAGTTCATGATAAAATCACGTTCAAGTGGCGGTACTTTGGCGCATTCCTCGCCCTTGCATTTCTTGATGCCCATGTTCTCGAGGATCGGATGGTCGGCATCCGGTCCTTCGATGCGATCGCTCTTTTCGACCACGCGTTTCTGAACAAAAGCCGTAACATTGCTAAGCATCGGGTCGGTCAGGGCCAGGATGTCGCGCTTGTGGTAGGCGGTGAACAGCGTCTCGACCTGCTTGGCACGGGCGTTCTCGCCCAAAATTACATAGTCACCAACGACTTCGGGGCCACCTGCGGCAGCCGGGGCTTCGTCTTTCTTGGCGGACGAAGCGGCAGGCATCGGCGGCTTGGGTTTTTCCGCCTCACCGCCGCAAGCCGCGAGGACCAAAGCCAGCACGCCGACCATGAGGCCCGACAAGCGTGGCATCGGAAGGCCCAAAACGGCAGGAATCACGAAGAGATCCACCAGTTGACGGCGATCGCTTCGTTCGGTCGTCGGCCCCATGTGCCAACGGCTGCGCAGGTCCGTGTGCATCAGGTCCTCTTCTTCTTCTTCTTGGGCGAGGGCTGCTGCCCTTCGACCTTGGGCGCCGGTTTGCCTGTCCAAGCAAAGGCATAGGCCACAAAGGTCGCCCGCACCTTGCTCTCATTGCGGGCAAGCTGGGCCACATCCACATTTTCATTGAACATTTCGTCAGCCGTCTTGACCGTCTGCGCGACAGCCTTCTTGTCGGTCGGGTCCAGGGGCTTGGCGATCTTCTTCTTGAGTTCGCCCAGGTCCAGGGGCAGCTTCTCCACGAGCAGTTCATGAATGTTGATGATTCGCCGCTCAGTACCGGCGTAAATCCGCAGGAACTTGATGAAATCGGTGGTCGTCCCGGTAATGTTCACGCGCACGGGCACGGTATTGTAGAGGTCGTAGTTCTCGGTATTGAGCCGGTCAAACCGCTTGATATCTAAGCCACAAGTCTGGGCATCGGCCTGAACGCGATCGATGAAGTCCGGCATTTCATCTTCAGCCGGCAGCATCTTGCGGTTTTCCTTGTCCAATTCGGTCAAATCGTCTTTGTCCTTGCGCAGTTTGTCTAGGGCCTCCTGGGACGCGTCCCGCCGCAGAGCGACGAGTTCAGCCTGGGCTTTCTTCAGGTCTTTATTGGCCTTTTCCAGGCGCGAAGTTTCCGGATCGACCAGCATGAAATACAAGCCGAGCGCCGCCACAGCCAAAATGGCGGCGAGCACGGCAGCTTTCTGCCCCGGCGGCAGTTTCATGAACTGTTCCACCGTTTACTCCTTTTCCTGTGCGGGAGCGGGGTTATCGGTCGCCGCGGCTGGCGCATCGCTACCCGCTGGCGCACTGGGCGCGTCCTGGGGAGGCGTCGACGGCAGGGGCGATCGGTCCTTGCTGGGCGGTTCTTCAGGCTTCTTTTCAACGGGTTTAGGCAGGATCGGTCCCGAACTGTCCTTGGCCGCCGCATCCTTGGCGCCGGCGTCACTGGCGTCTTGGGCGCTAGCCCGGCCATCGGCAGAATCCGCTTGGGCATCGCTGGCATCGGCGTGACCAGTCGCTGCGTCGCTGACCGAAGCATCACCCGCTGAGGCAGCATCTAAGTCCATGATCGCGCTGGCATGTCCGGACGAGCTATCGCTGGAAACACCCTCGCCATTGCTGGCGTCCGACCGGCTGGCGTCGCCACTGCCATCGGCGCCGTTGCCGTCACTGGAACTGGCATCGGCCCCGGCAGCCGCTGCGGCAGCTTCATCCTCTGGTTTGGCGACGTTATAGGGCGTAATCCAGTAGACCAAGGTCGCCTTGATCTTGAACTCGACATAGGTCAGGTCCAGGCGATCGTCCTTCTTTCGCTCCTGGAACATCAGCCGTGGATCGCGAAAGTAGGGGCTGGCTTCGAGGCGGCGCATCAACTCGGCGACGTCCTCGTGCCCCATCGCCTCACCAGTCAACTCCACGTCGCCATTAGGCATTTCGCGAAAGCTATTGAACCACGCCCGCCGCGAGTCCCAGCCGACGCGCCAGCCGGCCGCCTCCATGACCTTGAGCACGTCGTTGTCCTGCAGCTTTTCTTCCCGGGGCTCCAGGATGAAGGCCAAGTACTCCAAGGCGCCATCGGGCCCGGTCTTATCGGCCGTGAATTCCTCGAACAATTTCTTCTGCTTATCGAGCTTTTCGACCTCATCCTTGAGCGCTGTGATCTCGTCACGCACCTTGGTCAAGGACGCCACGTCGAGCTTGACGCGTTTGAGCTGTTGTTCCGCCTTGTTGGCTTGGGCCGCGGCGTTGATTTGCCACAGATAGAGTCCCGCGCCTTCAGCCACCAGCAGCAGCACAAAGAGCAGAATGCCAACATTAGGAATTTGCGGCAGATGTAGACGGCTACCGCCAGAGCGCTTGCCGCCCTTCTTGCCCGAGCCCAGTAGGTTGACGCGAATCATCGCCAACACTTAGCGATCTCCCTGCCGGCGCAAGCCGAGCCCAACGGCGACCGCCGCAATTGGAGCCATCCGCTGCAAAAGCGCGGCGTCAAAGCGTTTGGGATCTACAATCAAGTTATTGAAAGGATTGAGGGCTCGCACCGGGGTGCCCAGGCGTCGTTCGAGCCCTTCGATGAGGCCCGGCTGCAGGGCAGCACCGCCACAGAGGTAGATGGCGCTGATGTCGGCACTGACCGCCGTTGCGGCAAAAAAGTCCAAAGATCGCTGGATTTCGGACACCAGGACTTCAGAAACGCGGGACGAAATGCGCTGCACTTCGCGCAGCACGCCCGACATCGATAGCGTAGTTTCTGAAGTCGTCTTCATGTGTTCCGCTTCATCCCAGGGCACCGCGAACTGCTTGGAAATCTCTTCGGTCAGCAGGTTGCCGCCCACGGTAATGTCACGGGTAAAGGAAGTCATTCCCCCCGATACCACGTTGATATTAATGGTAGAAGCTCCGGCATTGATCAGCGCGATCGTCTCGTCTTGGGGCACAGGGAAGCTGAGTTCAAAGGCGTTGTACAGGGCAAACGCATCGACGTCGACCAGAACTGGCTCCAGCTTAGCCGCGCGAACGACGTCGCAAAGCTCTTCAATCACTGCCTTTTTTGCCGCGACGAGCAGCACGTCCATCTGCCCCTGGCCGGCCTGGGCGTCGATGATCTGAAAATCGACGTGCACATCCTTGATATCAAAGGGGATATATTGCTCGGCTTCCCACTGGATCGAATCTTCAAGCTCGGCCACCGTCATTTCTGGCAGCGAGATCTTCTTGATGATCACGGCGTGGCCGGACAAGGAAACGGCGACTTGTTTCTGGCGAATCTTATTGATTGCAAAGACTTCGGCGATACGCTGGGCCAGCAGGGGCGCGTTGAGGATGACGCCGTCGCGAATGGTATCCGGAGGCAACATGACCGTGTCAAAGGCGAGCAATTGCACACCTTTGCTGGACTCCTTGACGTGCGCGACCTTGATCGACGACGTGCCAATGTCCAATCCGACCGCGTTCTTGGACGCCATGAGCGTAATTCTCCAGCCGCGCCTGCGACTTCTTGCCAAGGAACCTGACGGTCCACCTGCGCCGTGCGGGGCGTGCGACCTGTGCCGCTGCCGGGCCGATGCAGCCGTTCTACCAGCGATAATGCGCTCTTTGCTGCCTTAGCCCCAGGGACCAGCAGGCCGAGCGGTCTTGCCCAACCGAGCGCCCCAGCCCGGTTGGCGCTTCGGCCCTCCCCTAAGGGTGACCGATCGGTGCTGAGGCCAAGGCTAGAAGGCTCAAGCAGGACCGTCAAGAAAACTCTGGCAGTTCCGCCGGGCGATGGCGGATCATGGTGGCGGCATCGCGCAATTCGCGGCGCTTTGGCTCAGCGGCGACCGGGGACCGATTGGGCCGGCGACGCGGTGGCAGTGATGGCGGCAAAATCGAGCTATCCTAAGACTTTGTGCGGAATTTTCCGGACAACGACGGCCGCAGATGGCCCCAAGCTAGCCCAAAGGGCCTAAGGGCGCTAGGATCGCGGCTTCAAGCGGTGAATTCCCCGCACCTTGTCCGCAAACTGCTGTAGAATCAAAGGTTTGTCATGAGCCACGCTGCCCCGTCCAACGCATCCAACACCGCTGCGATTTCTTTGGCTACGCTGCCGCCGCATAGCACCGCCGAAATCGCCGCTTTGGCCGATCGCTATTTGACGCCGAACTACAGAAATGTGGCTCCGGTCTTTGTTCGCGGCGAAGGGCCCTACAATATCTCCCTGGAACAAGAGCGATATTTGGACTTCTCGGCTGGCGTGGCGGTCAACGCCTTGGGCCACAACCACCCCGACCTGGTGGCGGCTTTGCGGGACCAAGCCGCGCTGCTGATTCACCAATCGAATTACTGGCACAATGCCCATGCCGCGCCTTTGGCGGAAGCGCTCTGCCTGCAGTTTTCTAGAGCGACCAATGGGTTACAGGCCCGCTGTTACTTCTGCAACTCGGGGGCTGAAGGCACCGAAGCGGCCGTGAAGTTGGCGCGGCGCTACCACAGCCGAATTCGTGGCCAAGAGCGCCCTGGCATTATTACTTTTGAAGGTTCCTTTCACGGTCGCACCTTTGCCGCGATGACCGCCACGGCCCAGCCGAAGTATCAGGACGGCTTTGCGCCGCTGCTGCCTGGCTTTGCTTACGCCAAGTTCGGGGATTTGGCGTCGGTGCAGGCCTTGCTGGACGACCCAGTCTTTGGCCCGACGGTGGGCGCCGTTGCGGTGGAGATCGTCCAAGGGGAAGGCGGCGTGCGCCTAGCGCCCCCCGGATTCTTTCAACAACTCAGGGCCTTGTGCGATGATCGGGGTCTGCTGCTGATGCTCGACGAAGTGCAGACGGGCCTAGGGCGCACGGGATCTTTCTTTGCTTTTGAGCAGGAAGGCATCGTGCCCGACGTGCTGTGGCTGGCCAAAGCGCTGGGCGGCGGCGTGCCGGTGGGGGCGGTGCTGGCGCGCGAGGAAGTGGCCCAGGCCTTGCAACCGGGCACCCACGCTAGCACTTTTGGTGCCAACGCCTTGGTGACAGCCGTGGGGCGTGTGATTTTGCAGGTGTTTGAGCGCGACGGGCTGGTGGCACACAGCGCGCAGATGGGCGCGTATTTGCTGGCAGAACTCAAGAAGGCCTTTGCCGGTCGACCCTATGTGACCGATATCCGCGGCCGTGGACTGATGTGCGGCGTTGAAATTACATCGGATCCTAAGCCGGTGGTCGATGCGGCGCGACGCCGCCATTTGCTGCTTTCGGTCGCGGGCACGCGGGTGCTGCGGTTGACGCCGCCGCTGATTGTCGACCGGGCCCATTGCGATGAAGCCGTGGCGGCCTTGCTGGCGGCGGCGGACGAAGTGCTGGGCTGAGGTGTTGGTGCCCGGGTGCCAAAGCCAAGCGGATCGGGGACCTACCGCAGACCTACCGCAGGGACGGCTGCCCACGGCCTGCCCTTGGCTAGAACGGCGGGCGGCGCAGCTAACACCTTGAAATCAATCCATGCAATAAGGCGCGACGCTGCGGTGTTCCGTGCTTGAGCGCCGTTTGACGCGGAACGGCCGGGCCACTACAGTATTGCGTCCTCTCGTCCGCGCGGTGGAACTGCAAGCGCAGCGCAACCATGCCAAGGACGGGCCGCCGTGCACCGGGCCGCTGAGCCCAGCAAACGGGGCCTTTGCGCAAGATTGACTTTAGGGCCTGCACGCAGGTCCGTCCAAAGCCCGCTGTTTACGCAGGAGTTTTCCATGATCACGATGACCAAACGCTGGAGCTACGTCACCTTGCTGGCCGCCGGCCTCAACTGCGCCTGCGCCAACACCACAGGGTCCAGCGGTGCCGTAACCACGGACGCAGTAACGAGCTTTGCGGACACGGGCAGCAACACCGGGACCGACATCAAGGCGACCGGGACCGACACCGGTGGCACCGACACGGGCAGCACCGGCACCGACGTCCCCATCAGCGGCACGGCCATGACCGTCAGCGATTTGCAGAACAAGAGCACCGGCTGCGACGCCAACAAGATCGTCGATACGCTGCCCGCCGTGTCGCTGACCGGCCTTGTGGTCGTCTCCCCCATCCGCTTGAGCACCAGCAGCAAGACGGGCAAAGTGACGGAGGGTCTTTTCGCCCAGCAAAAGGGCGGCGGCGCTAACTCCGGCATCTACTTGGCCGAGGACAAGGGCGGCCCGCTGGCCAACCTCAAGATCGGCGACGTTTTTGATACCGGTGGCGCCGTCACCGAGTACTATTGTATGACCGAGCTCAAGCCGGTTACGGCGATCGCCTCTGGGGCCTCCGAATTGCCCGTAGCGATCACCATCGACGTGGCGACTGTGGGCGATGCGGCTGGCGATGCGGCCAATCGGACCTACGAATCGACCTTGATTTCACTTGAGAATGTCGTGGTCAGTGATCCCCTGAGCCTGGGCACGGACAACAAGCCGCACAACATCATGGTCGGCAAGACGGCGGCTGATAAAACCGTGCGAATTGGCAGCGCTTTTTACGTCTACATGCAGGCCAAGGATGGCACCGCCAACTATACGGCTGGGCAAAAGCTCAACATCCGTGGCGTGATGGAGTTCAGCTACGGCCTGTGGCAGGTCACGCCGATTGCGGTGGACATCGCCAAGTAGGTGCAACGCTAAGTAGGCGCAACGCTAAGTAGTCCGGCAGCGAAGTAGTTCGGCAGTGAAGTAGTTCGGCAGCGAAGTAGTTGAGGGGCCAAGCAGTTGCGGAGCCAAGCACCACCCACGCCTGGGCCCCGGGCGGTGGGGCTTGGCTGAAGGCCATGTGCGCTCCAAGTCCGCATGATTACTGAGCAATGGCGCCCAATCGCGGGCGCTATCGTCACCGCCTGGAAACGAGCGCAGGCGGCCAAGGAAGTAGCAAGATGATCGACAAGTCCAATTTGATAGCCATTGGTGCGGTTGTCGCCATGGGCGGCTTTATCGTCGGCCGCTTTGACGCCAAATCCCACGGCGCGGTAGGCCCAGCCGCTCCCGCCGCTGAACCGGCCGCCGCCACTGGGAGCCCGACGCCAGAACCCGCAGCCGCCGCCCAGCCGACGCCGGCCCCCCAAGCCGCCGCAGCAGCAACAGTCGCCGCGCCGTCCAAGCCAGAACCCGTGGCCGCCGCGAGCGCTGGGGAAAGCAAGCCGGCTTCCACCGGTGGGCTGGACTCGCAAACCGATGAAGGTGCAGGCAAAGGCGTGGATGTGGCCAAGCTGGGCACCTCGCCCAAGGGCCTGGAAAGCGCGTACATGGGGCCCAAGGATGCGCTGGTAGTTGTCAATGTTTTCAGCGACTTCCAGTGTCCCGTATGCAAGCGTTCGGCTGATCCGATTAAGCAGCTCGCTGCCGACTTCCCGGGCAAGGTCAAGGTGTATTTCCGCAACAATGCCCTAGAGATGCACGGACGCTCCAAGCCTGCCGCATTGGCCGCCCTTGCCGCCAAGAAGCAGGGCAAGTTCTGGCAATACCATGACAAACTGTTTCAGACTGGGCAGTTGGATGACTCGAGCCTGGAAAGCGTCGCCAAGGAACTCGGCCTGAACATTGAACAATGGCGCAAGGACTATGCCGACCCCAAGAGCGCCGAACGCCTGACCCAAGAGTCTAAGTGGGCAGAATCCATGGGCGCCACGGGCACGCCGGGCTTCTTTGTCAATGGCGTGCGCCAGGTCGGTTGGGGCAGCTACATGGCCCTGAAGTCCGTGGTGCAGCGCGAAGTGGAAAAGGGCGAGGAACTGATCAGTCAGGGCACGCCCAAGTCCGAAGTCCCAAAGAAGCGGATTGCCGCCCTGGCCGAAAAGAACACCAAGAATGAGGGTGAAGCGGCCATCGACCCGGCGACCTGGGCTCGGCAGTTGACGGCTGAGTAGGTTCGGGACGCCAACCTAGCCGAGGATGCGCACGCCTAGGCCAACCTTTGAGCCTTGGACCGTCGTCAAGGTCCCATTTCCGTACAACCACAAGCGCCGACCCAGCAACGTCCGGCGTTGGTGCACTGGCCGCGGCAGCAGAATCAGCTTGTGCGACCAGGGCGATTGGACAGCAGGCTTTGGCAGCATGGACCGGTCGGGCCACGATGCTATGCATGGCCGCGTATGGCTAAGGTCGCGCGCATGGGACCATCGGGCACGATCATCCACGAAGCCGCCACAGGACGCTTCTGCGACAGCCGTTGTCGCATTGAGACGAGCTTGCTGCAGTCCGCCTACTTCTCGTCCGCCGCTAGTTCCGCGTCGAGCCCGGCGATTTCAGCTTTGAGGCTGTCCAGGGCCTTGCGGCACCGCTGCCGCTGAGACCCGCGCAGTTTGCTGGCATCGACGCTCGACCACGCCTGCCGCCACTGCTGCAACGCTTGGCTGGCCTTGACCAATTGGCTCACTAGGCGTCCTGGGGCTAGGCGTTCCTCGGGCGCTGGCTTGGCGGCGGGCGGCTGCGTGCCCGGCGTGTTGGGATCGGTATCGTAGTAGGTCCCTTCATTTGCTCGGGAAATGGCGTCTTTGAGTTCGTCGACCTTCCAGTTCTGCAGCGTAGTGTCCAGGGCCAGCCGCGCGCGCAGGTTCGGTTCGCCGACGCGGGCCAGCACGGCGATGTGGCTAAAGCGAAGCCGATCGCGCAAGTGCGAGGGCAGGCCATCCCAGGCGATGCGCGCCAAGATGCACTGCCGCGCCACCCCGACCGTGACGCCGAGGTCATTGAGTTCAGCCTGGCAAACGCGGGCAAACTCCACAAAGCTGGACTCTTTGCTCGGGTTTTTGTCGTGGTAGGCATGGGCGCTGCCGGCAAAGAAGCGGTCGAGCAGCAACTGGCCGACCTGCAGGCGGAACGTCAGCAGCAAATCGCGGGACAGTGTGCTGAACTCGGCGAGGATGTCGGCGTAGTCGTCTTTGGTTGTCGTGAGTTGTAGCTCCGTGGTCATGGCGGCTCCTGGCTTCGATGCTCACCAAAATCGCCCCACCGCTGCTCAGCGAAACTAACCCAGGACGGCGAAGCCGATCCTGGTGTTTCACAAGAGCAATTGCAGTGCTAAGAACGCGAATTTGTGGCCACGACGCTGAAGGCAGCGGCCGAC
>CAIMEY010000025.1 GCA_903840165.1 uncultured Myxococcales bacterium
ACGGGGACGACGGGACATGGAAACCTCCTGGCCGTGTGAATAGCACAGCCGCTGGGTCTGTCACGTTTCGGCTGGGGCGGGACACGCGGACGGTGCCTTCTGCAAAACTGCCAATGGTATCGCTTTCATCCGGGCCCCGCCGCTCAAGCAGGCCGTGGTGGAACAAGTCTTTACGGACATGCTCACGCGCATCGAGCGGCGATGCGCTAAACTCCCTGATCCTACAGAGAATCCTCGGGATCCCCTGAGCGAACGCCAGCCCGCCCTGGCCGCCCTTCTGCGCAATGCCATGCTCGGCAATAAAACTGGCGGAAATTCAGGGCGAAAGGCACTGCGGGTCCCCGCGGGCCAAGGGCCCCTGGCCATCAAGGGTACTGGCCATAACTGCCTGCAGGCTAATGGATTTTCTCTCCATGCCAACACGACGGTTGGGCCACTGGCTCGGGACGCCTTGGAACGGCTGTGCAAGTACCTCTGCCGGCCGGCCATCGCGGCAAGCCCCGAAACCACGACCGAACCTGGACCGCTTCAGATTTTCGGCGCCAAAGTCGACCGCTTTGCGGCTGGAGACGCCTCGTCCGCGGGCGTTGGGGCCAGATCCTTCAGACATCTGAAATGATGGAGTTTGTCGACGTCAAGCCGGAGCAGGAGCCCAACTGGGACGACAGCGGTTCCGTCGAGCCCGACCCGGACGATTAGCGACAGGCTGCCGTGCCCAGTGGACTCGGGCGTACTAAATTTGCCTTGCAAGGTAATGGTTTACCTTGCCGAGACCGACAGAAATGGCCCATTTTCACTTGACGCGCACCAGGGCCCGGCGCAGCATGCCTTTGGAGCCGACGGTCGGCGGCGGGTTTGGGGCGGAAAATGGCACGGGCGGGCGAGGAGCGATTGAGATTTCCACACGTCCTAGGTGTCGCAATGCAACTGCCTAATATTTATTGTGATATGGCTCAAGGCTGGCGGCGCGGTCTGCCCCAAGAATTTCACAACGCCGAATCGGTCGATGGCGTCCAACGAGGACTGAATTCATGAAGCAACGCAAGCACATCGCTGTGGTGGGCGCCGGTATGGGCGGTCTTGCGGCTGCAGTGGACTTGGCGGCGCGCGGTCACCGCGTCACGTTGGTCGACCAGCAAACGGCGGTCGGCGGCAAGATGCGCCGCGTAGCCTCTGGCGACGCCCTTATCGATGCCGGGCCGACGGTGCTGACCCTGCGCGACGTCTTTGACGACCTATTTGCGCTGGCTGGCAGCCGAGTAGCCGACCACGTGACGCTGCAGCCCCTGCAGGCACTGGCGCGGCATTACTGGCCCGATGGCAGCGACCTCGACCTGTTTGCCGATGCTCAGCGGTCGGCCGATGCGATTGCGCAGTTCGCAGGTCCTCAAGAAGCCTTGGGTTTTGAGCGGTGGATGACGCACGCACGGCAAATCTGGGCCACGGTCGAAGGGCCCTTTGTGCGCAGTTCGCGGCCGACGCCCCTCTCGATTCTGCGCGACTACGGGCCGCGTGCGCTGACGCTGCTGGGTCGCATCGACAGCCGGCGGTCCCTGTGGCGTGCGCTCGATTCCTTCTTTGCTGATCCGCGGTTGCGCCAGTTGTTTGGCCGCTATGCGACGTACAGCGGTTGCTCGCCGATGCAGGCTCCGGGTACGCTCGCACTCATCGCCTGGGTCGAGGCGGCGGGTGTGTGGCGCGTCGAAGGGGGAATCTGGCGTCTTTCCGATGCGTTGCGCACGCTGCTGGCCCAACACGGTGGCGAACTGGTCCTAGGGCGCCGCGTGACGGAAGTGCAGGTCGAGCGCTGCCGTGCGCGGGGCATTCAACTAGATGATGGCCTGCAAATTCAGGCTGATGCAGTGGTTTTTGCCGGTGATGTCAGCGCGCTCGCCAGCGGAAGATTGGGCGAAGGCGTGCGCCGCGCGGTCGATGCCAAACCACCGGCGGACCGCAGCCTGTCTGCGCTGGTATGGTGCCTCCAAGCCCAGGTGCAAGGGCGCGAACTGGCCCATCACACCGTGCTGTTTAGCAGCGATTATCCCAAAGAGTTTCGGGAGTTGTTTGAGCAACGTCAGCTCCCAACGGAACCGACGGTGTACGTCTGTGCGCAGGATCGCGGCGATGAATTGTCGGTGCCCAACGCTGCAGAACGACTGCTGATTCTTGTCAATGCGCCGGCCACGGGCGATGGTGAAGGCGCGCCGGATGCCGCGGCGATGGCGGCCTGTCGCGAGCGGACGTGGGCACATCTGCACCGCTTGGGGCTGCACTTGCAACCGGTGGCGGCGGCGCACCAGACTGGACCTGCGCAATTTGAAGACCTTTTTCCGGCAACCGGCGGCGCGCTGTACGGTGCCGCAAACCACCGCTGGAATGCAGCGTTGACGCGTCCGGGCGAACGAACACGCGTGCAAGGCCTGTATCTGGCAGGCGGATCGGCGCATCCGGGGGCCGGAATTCCGATGGCGGCGCTCAGTGGCCGTTTGGCCGCAGCAGCCGTGGACCGCGATTTGGCGGCTATGCGGTGATAAGCCCCACGTGCTGCGGAGATCATTCTGTGTCCCGCCAGCAGCCGGATGACAACGGCGATGCATAGGCTGGGCGCTGTCGCCGAGTGCAGGATATCAATGAAATTAAGTGCTTTCTCGTCTACGCCTGTGCCCAGATCCCGGGGCATCGTGACCCCGCCGCACCGCCTGAAATGGGCGCGTTCCTTGATGCCCAGCCCGAGCCAGACCGGGACGACCAGCAGCAGGCTGACCATGCCTGACACGTTCGGAGCTTGCTGAATTCTCCTTTCCGAGCAAAAGGTTATCTCGCGTCGGATTGTCTCGAAACGCCGTTTTGCCTTGCCAAGCGGGCGCGAGCTCGCTAGACTGTCGCGCAGCTGCGTTCACCCCTTGAACGAACGCGCTGTGAGGAGAACGCTGCATGCCGCTGTCCACCGCCATCACCCAAGGCATCCAAGTTGATGTGGATTGCCGCTTTGTGCCCGAACAATCCGTACCCGATGAGGGCCTCTGGTTCTTTGCGTACCAAATCACGATCAGCAATTTAGGCAGTGAAACCGTGCAGTTGGTCAGCCGCCATTGGGTCATCACCAACGGCGATGGCCAGGTCGAACACGTGCGCGGCGCGGGCGTCGTCGGCCATCAACCGACCTTGCGTGCACAAGAAGGATTTCAATACGTTTCAGGCTGTCCCTTGAACACGCCGTTTGGAAGTATGCGTGGAACTTATCAAATCGTTGCCCAAGACGGTACGCTATTTGATGCAGCGATCGCGGAATTTTCCCTGGTGGACCCGGCTGTGCTGAATTAGGCAGATTCTATTGAATTTGCTTGGTTTGCCGATCAACCAGCTGCAACGACTCATCACCTACTGTTGCGTCCTGGCGCTGTCTCATCAATTTTGACCGCGCTTCCTGCACCTAGCGGGTCAGCTTGCACCGGAGAGGATGGCGCACCAGCGTGTCCAACGGGCTGATGTAGCGTGGATGGCAATCTGCATGTTATTGTAATTCTAGGATAATCTCAAAATCTATCGTGCTTGGCGCGCAATCTTTGGCCTTGGTCGCCCATTTCCCCGGCAAATTGCGGTGCACAGCGTCGGTACGGCTAGCGAATTATTGCAAATAAATACAATGACTTGTCTGGCTTGCGCCTTGCTCGGAGCTTGACGTATCGCGCCGAGCCGGCAATTCTCGACGCTAGGCCTCGCGGGTGCGGGTCCGGTCCTCCAACCCCAGTTTTCCGCGCGGCAAATCCATCGATGTCAAGCTTGGTTACAGCACCACAACCGCGCCGCGTAACCGTTGCGCGCTCGCCATGCCGCCGTTGGCTGCCATTGCTCCTGCTGGTCACTGCGTGCAGCCGTGGAGTCGCCCCAGTCCCAGGCAACGATGCGATTTCAGGCGAAACCGTCGTTGATGCCGCAGCAGAATCGTCCGACCTAGGCCCTGCAAGCTCGGCCAGCGACGTTGCGGACGCAGGGGGCTTGGCCGACTCGAGTTCCGACGCCACAGAGCAGGCCGGCGATGCCACAGCGGTCGCCAGTGTCGATGCACAACTGCTTGAAGTTGAAAGCGACGCCGCGGATTCCGGCCCCGCCGTTGCGACGTTGACGGTGCACATCGTGTCGCCTCAGCCCATCACCGGTACGGCCAAGGTGCGCCTAGTGCCTGGCAGCGGTCCCCTGGGCCCGGTCGAGGCGCCTGGGTCGTTTTCCTGCTACACCGGACCGCTGACCCTACCGATGGACGTGCCTTGCGAGCCGCCCGACGGCGATTGGCGCCTGCGGGTCACGGTCATGGGGAGCGGAAGTTACGCCGGCGGCGGGTTGGCGTGCGCGGGCGCTGACCCACTCATCCTGCACTTTGGCGCCGATTACCCCCTAGCCTCTGATGTTACTGTGGTTTTGCAAGGCGCGGGCAACGGTGGCGGCACATCTTGCGCAACCCCGGGCGGTGACACCGGCGCCAAGTTGCAACCGTTTCTTAAGCCCATTGAGACCATCGCTCCGCCCAATTCCGCTAATGGCGCACCGAATTACGGGTCTGGCCTCGTCTTTGCTGAGCGATTTTGGGTCGCGGCCACCAAGGACGGCTTTGTCCACTTCGACGTTCCAGCCGTACCGCCAGCTGTGCCGCCGCCTTTGGCCAACTGGGCGGTCGAGGGTAATGGCCCCTGCACGCGTATGGTGCGCGCCGGCACGACCTTGTTGTGTTCCAACCGCACCTCGCAACTGCAACTGCTGACGCTGGCGATGGGTACCCAAGCCGTTGTCGCTACAGATAAATTGCAGCTCGGTCCAACGGTCCGCGGCGAAGGCATGCTTGCCCTAGCCAGTCGGATTTTTGTGGCGGGTCACCAAGCAGGACTCGTGGCCCGCGATGCGATACCGCCGTTTTCCGAACAGCCTTTTGCAATTGCAGAGTTAACGGATTCCTGGGATGTTGCGCTGCAAGACCCGGACCGGCTGGCCGTCGCCGATGGTGAAAACGGTCTGCGCATCGTTGAGATTCAGGAGCAGAAGATTCTCGCGACCTTACCCTTGCCGGGCCGCTGCGCGTTTGTGGCGGCCAATGGCAACAATGTCGTCGTTGGCGCGCTGGGCGGCGGGCTGCACCTGATTGATGCCGGGGACTTTCTCAATCCCAAGTTGAGGGCGACGATCGATACGACGGGCGATGTGTTCGGCGTCGCGGTGGAGAACGGACGCATGTTTGCAGCGAGCGGCCATTGGTTGCTGGCGTGGGATTTGCCGGCTTCAGGACAGCCCATTACGCGTGCGGTCAGCCGCAGTCAAGGGTTCGCGGTCGACGTGGACCGGCTGGGCCCGAGCGAAGTATTGTCGACCGAACTCAGTCTTATCCGCCACTTGACCCTCGATACCAAGGCGTCTCCCGGGGGCCTATTGTTGGCTCCGCCGCAGTTGACTGTGGGCAATTTGCAGGTCGGTCAGATGATCCACGCCGTCGTGCAGATTCGCAATATTGGCAGTAACAGCCTGCACTTGCAACCGATCAAGTTCAGTGAAACACCGTCTGCGTCACCTGTGACCGTGGGGGGGCCCTCGCAACTCGACCCGGGGCAAGTGGCGACCGTCACAGTGAACGTACCCAAGAAAGTTGCGGGCATAGCGCATCACGAGTTGACTTGGACCAGTGACGACCCAGGCGCGCCGGTGGCAACGACCAGCATCGACGAAGGCGCGTGGCTGCAATTCGGTGACACGCTACCGCCTCTGCTACTGACCAACGCCCAGAACCAGTCGGTCGACGTCAACGCCACCTTGGCGGGCAAGCCGGGGGTGGTCATCGTGGCCGCGCATTCCGACCCGCTGGGATTCTTGACGCTGGCGTCCGCAGGGACGGCTTTGAAGCCTCTGGTTTCCGCCAATCAAATCAATGTCGTGGCGATCAATGCGACCGACCTGCCCACATCGCCCGAAGTGGCGGCGCTCGCTTTGCCCTTCGCTACCATGTTCTCCAGCGCCATCGCCGCAGCTTCCGTGGCGAAATTGGCGCAATCACAGCAGTTTGGTGCACTGCCGGCCGTGTACGTCCTCGCTGCGGACGGCAAGATTGCCCTGGCCGGCGCGGGCTGGGATGCGTCCACGGTCTTGCTAGTCTTGCAATCTCTGATCAATTGAGGGGAAGAGTCGTGGAAAATACTTTGCATTCAAGGCGTTCAGCCCTAGCAGCTCTGGGCGCGGGACTTTGGGCTGTGGCCTGTGCCAAAGCCGTTGATGCGCCAACGGCCGCCGCCGCGGGCTCAGGAGCCGCCGCTGATGCCAGTGCCGCATCTAGCGACGCTGCGATCGACGCGAACAACGCGGTCGTCGATATTGCTGTAGCAGATTCACAGGTTATCGACGCAGCAGCCTTGCCGGTTGACGCTACTGTAGTGGCCGACGCCAGCGAGGGGGCCCTTGATGTTGCTGCCGCAGACGCTTCGGTCGATGCCGCAGTGTGGCCCAATCCCATCGCTGCTATCACCAGCAATGCCGACCACTACGTGACCAGTTGTTGCGAAATTCCGCTCATTGATCCAAGCAGTTGGACGATCAATTTGCTTGATGTCGGCGCGCCCTTGGGCACCATCGATTGGGCGTTTTTGACAAGTTTGACGGCCAAGAATCTCGAACACACACTACAATGCATCAGCGCTGGGCCCGACAACTTATCGATTTCCAACGCAATTTGGACTGGCTTGCCGCTCAAGGAACTGATGATTGCCAGGGGAATTGCCATCCCAAGCCAGCGCATCACCCTCAAGATTGGCGCCCAGGACGGCTATACGACGGACTTGCCGGTCAGTGACCTTGAGGCGCCGCTGTGGCTGATGTGGAAGATGAACGGCGAGCCCATTCCGGCCGAACACGGCTTTCCGGCGCGGCTTGTCATCCCGGGTCGCTACGGAATGAAGAACTGCAAGTGGTTGACTCAAATCGAGTTTCTCGACCAGCCCTTTCTGGGCCAATGGGAAAAGACCGGTTGGTCGGACCAAGCCGTATACAAGGCCAACGCGCTGATTTTGCATCCGGTGCTCGATCAGAAGCTATTGAACAATCAGGTGTTTCGCATTGCTGGCAGTGCCTATGCTGGGGCGGACCCCGTGGTTGCGGTCGCGGTTCGCGTCGATGACGGAGCGTGGCAGCAGGCAGTCCTCGACTATGCGCCCGGAGCAAACCGTTGGGTTCTATGGCATTTGGACTGGAGCGCTGCCGGGCTCGGTGTGCATAAGGTGCAGGCGCGGTGCACGACGGCGGCCGGGCTCATCAGCGACGACAACGCTGATCCGATGGACGAATTGTCCGGGCAGGGCTACGGTGGGTCGATGTCGGTGCTCTTCAAGGTCGCGTGAACCAGAGCGGCCCGACACGTTCGTGGCGCATAAAGGTTTAAGTTTGCAGCGTATTTGGTCGGGATCCTTTGAAATGGTTCGGCGGTGGCATAGACGCGGACCGGGCGGTCTAAG
>CAIMEY010000026.1 GCA_903840165.1 uncultured Myxococcales bacterium
AGCTTGCGAGCATGCAAGAGAAGGCCGATCAGCTGCACGCGCAAATCAAAGCGGGCGGCCCGCTGCCGCCGGACATGATGTGAACGGTGCCCTTGGGCCCGGAAGCGCTGCCCTTGGGCCGTGAACAGCCCCGCCCCAACGTGCCCCGGCCGACGTTGCCCGGCCGACGTTGCTCGGCCGACGTTGCCCGGCCGTCAGTGCCCAGCCAACTGCGTGCTAGGCCGAGAGCGCGTAAACATACCGAGACTTCAGGATGTTGCTCGATGCACGTGCATCGCTAGGCTGCCCAGGGGCCAAACGGGTCAACGCAAGGCGCAGGTGCCTTCCCGCGCAACCAGGGCGAAGATGCCTAGAATTTTCCGACTCTTGACGCTGTTGACCGCCCTTGTTGGCACGATCGCTGGCTGCCACAAGGAGAAGTCGCCGTTTGACCCCAAGGCCGACTCTACCTTGACCGGCCAAGTTCCGAGCGCGGCGCAGATCAATACCCAAGTTATTCCAGTGCGTTTACCGGGACTAGCGACCACTAGCTACGGCGACGGCGTCGAACTGCCCACCTTGATCACGGCCAGCGATCAAGCCTTGCGTTTCCTGGTCTTTGGCGATTCAGGGACCGGAACGCCGACGCAGTACGCCATGGCCAAGCACATGCAGCAGCACTGCCAGGAAAAGGGCTGCGCCATGGTGGTCCATACCGGAGACATTATCTATCCCAAAGGCATTGCTTCTGTTGAAGATCCTCAGACGCTCACCGGATTCGAGGGCCCCTACGCGCCCCTGGGCCTGCCCGTGTATTTGTCGCTAGGCAACCACGACTACTACGGCAACGCCGAAGCGGCCATCGCCTATACCAAGAAAAGCCCATGGCATGATTGGATTTTGCCGGGACGGTACTACACGTTCTTGGCCGGTGGCGTGCGCTTTGTGGCGCTGGATACGGACCACATCGACGCCGCACAAGCTGCCTGGGCGATTGGGGTTTTGACGCGAAGTCGTTTGCAGGGCGAGAGGATGGCCATCGCCTTCGGCCATCACCCGCGCCAGAGCTTTGGGGCGCACGGCATGCCGTCGGGGCCCCTGGGCCATTGGCTCGATCAAGTCTTGTGTTATCGGGTAGATGCCTATCTCGCCGGCCACGATCATGACTTGCAAGTGCTGACCGACCGCTGCGGCGTTCGCCAAATCATCTCGGGCGCTGCGGCCCAAATTCGCCCGGTCGGCACGGGACCGGGCACGGAATTTGCGGCCAGTGAACTCGGATTCCTCTATGCTGTCGCAGATATAGAAGGACTGCACCTGGACGTCCTGGCTGCGACGGGGGCCGGCACAGAAAAAGGCCAGCTCGCCTTGCGCAAGCATGTTGACCTAGGCGTCGCACCCGCGCCCATTTGCCGCGCCGATGGCCTTTGCTACAAAGGCTGCACCGATGATCCCGATTGCAAACCAGACCTTTGCCTGCAAGATGGCGTGTGCCAGTTCGCGTGCACGGGCGATCCGGACTGCGCGGCGCCGAACGCGTGCAGTTGCGACCGCAATCCGATGATCTGCGATGTCCGTGAATCTGCTAGCCATTTGGCGTGCGGCTGTGATCCTGCGTGCCAGCGCGGCATTGCGCCCTGCGGTCCGGACCTGATCTGCGACCCAGCCTGCGATGCGGGGCGCGACCCGGACTGTCGCTAGGCTCGGCGAACTGCCGTGCTGGACGGTCAAGCCCGTGTGTAGCCCGACGACCAAAGCCGCGCTTGTTTCAGGGCCTCCTCCAGCAAATCTGGATCGGTCAGCGGCAATTGACAGGCGCCATGCTGACATAGGTAGGCCGTCGCCTTACCGTCCAGCGCACCGCCCTGGTTCGCCCACGGCACCAGTTCGCCCAGCTCCGCTTGCTGCGCCGCTGTGACCGTTAGCACCGTCAATTCTGGCGCGTACGTGCGGCGAATCACTTGCAACATCAACTGGTTCTCGGCCGATTGCCGCTGCGATCCGGCCAAGGCCAGCAGCAAAGTCGGGGCCCCCGAATCTGCGGCCGATACCGCCAGCAACATCTGAGTCAACATCGCAGGTTGAGCCTGCAGCAGGGGCGCAAATGCCTGCAGGCCGGCCTGAGCCCTCTGTGCGAACCGCGGAGCCCCCGTCAAGCTGGCCAAACGAAACAGATTGCGCAGGGCCACCGAACTGCCGGACGGCTCAGCGCCATCGTGGTCGGGAGGCGGCTGCAGCCACAGACCGTCGTCCAAAGGTGCCCGCCGATGCCAAGCGCCCTCCCCGTCTGCAAAATCCCGGTCCAACTGATCCTGCCACGCGATCGCTTGCCGCAGCCAAATCGCTTGCCCGGTCGCCTGCAACAGTTCCAGACATGCCTCCACAGAAAAGGCGTAATCCTCCACAAAGCCGAGTTCGCCAAGCTGCCCGCCTTGCCAGGTGTGCCGCAACTGCCCGTCGATCACCATGGTGTCGCGGACAAACTCCATTGCTTTTGCAGCAGATTCGAGCCAATCGCCCCGGTTCAGGGCCGAGCCTGCGCGGGCAAGGGCCCAAGCAGCGAGCGCCGTCCAACTGGCCTGAATCTTGTCATCGCGCTGCGGTGGCGGACGCAGGCGCCGGGCTGCGTACAGCTTGCCCAAGTCCTGTATGATTTCAATGCTAAGCAGTGCCAATGGCTCCTGCAGCCGCGCGGCGATCTCGGGCCAGGACTGCCGCAAATGCAGGATATTGCTGCCTTCGAAATTGCCCCGGTCGGTGCAGCCATAGATGTCTGCCAGTCTCAGCCCGCGCTCCCTGCCGAGGACTTCGCACAACTCTTTGATGGTCCAAAGAAAATAGCGGCCTTCATGCCCTTCGCTGTCGGCATCGGTAGCGCTGTACCAAGCCCCCTGCGGATGCGCCAATTCCGTTTGCATCCAAGCGATTGCCCGCTCCAGCGTCGTTGCTATCTCCGGTTCGCCGCTGGCCTGCCACAATTCGGTGCCCGCTGAGATCAGCAAGGCTTGGTCATACAACATCTTTTCAAAGTGTGGCGCAAACCAACGTGCATCGACGCAGTAGCGATGCCAGCCACCGCCCACATGGTCGAACAGGCCGCCACGCGCCATTGCCCGCCAAGTATGCAGACTTCTTTGCAAATTGCCGTCGCTACTGTCTGCCCCGTGGCCCGCCCAAACGCGTAGCAGAACGGGAATCGGCACCTGGGAAGGAAACTTCGGGGCCATGGACCGACCTCCGAACACTTCATCATACGTTTCAGCCACTTCATCGACCACGCGGTCCAAAAGCGCCACGCCCGGGCGCGGGGACGACGGCGGCAGCGACTTTCTTGACTTCAGAATTTGCGCCACATGCAGGCCATGATGGACCAGTCGCTCCGGATCGGCCGCGTACAGTTCCGCCACAGCGTGAAGCGTTTCTTCAAAGTTTGCGCCCGCATAGCTACGAACGCCTTGACGTGGGGGTAGATAGGTCGCGGCGTGCACCGGCCAGCCTTGGACACCGCGGTCACCGGGCACCAGCCAAAGGGTCATGGGCCAACCGCCGCTGCCGGTCATGGCCTGTAGTGCAGCCATGTAAGCTGCGTCAATGTCAGGTCTTTCTTCGCGATCGACCTTGATCGCCACGTAGCGACGATTGATCAAGGCCGCGATCTGCAAATCCTCAAAACTTTCATGCTCCATGACGTGGCACCAATGGCACGTCGAATAGCCAATGGACAGCAGAATCGGCCGCTTGTGCTCGCGCGCCACATCAAAGGCTTGCTGCCCCCAGGGCCGCCAATCCACGGGGTTATGGGCGTGCTGCTGCAAATAGGGGCTGGCCGACAAAGCTAAGCGATTCCAATAGATAGGCCGGGCCCCAACGGCCGCTAGTGGATCGTGGCTGCCGTCCATCGCGGCCATAGCCTGCTGCCCGTGAACATAACGCGTACGCGGACGATAATCCACCGGCAGGAGTCGCTCGATTTCCCTTATCTTATCAGCTTCATCAACCGCAAGGGGCAGAGCCTCGGGGCCGTTGTTGACCGGGGATGGGGCACATTGCTCGGGTAATTCGATCACAGAAGGCCTCTTCGATTGTGGCGCATCAACCTGAACCTACGGCGTCCACCTTGCAAACGAATATGCGTTAATAGGCTGATTCAATGGGTGTTATTACAGCATTACTGGCGATTGGAGCCCCAATCTCAGCGAAAGCTGCGGCCGGTGTATTCACAATCCCATAAATCTTTACAATTCTTCTCATATTGAAAATGCACGCTATTTCAATGCTTTCGCGAATGCAAGGGGCCAACTGCAGCGCTCTGGGCTGCCAAACGCTGGCCCGGCGTTGCGATCACGCGTATGCAGATCCTCGGTGCCTTGTTTTCCCCCGCCCTGCGCCTCATCGACGACCGGAGTCAAAGCCATGTCCGTCAACGCTGCCCGCATGGGCAATCGTGATGTCGCATCGTCCCCCGATGCCTGTTGTCTTTGTCCCCGCTCCGGATTTCTCCGTTGGGCCGCTGGAAGTTGGCCAAGCCTAGGCAAATACAGCACAAAACGTGCCGTGGCGCTGTCAAGCTTGGCCTTTCTGCTGCTTGTGGGCCTAGGCGCGTGCACCGGCAATCAAGACAATGGCATCAACTCGAGTTTGGCGGACGCTGCGTCTAACCTCGACGGCCTCATTCAACCCAATGATTCTACCGATGATTTGCCGTTCGACGTCACCGCTGTCGATGCGGCCGATGACGTGACGGCTGACATGGCTGACTCGGGCACATGCACGGCAGTGGACGAAATTTGCAACGGATTGGATGACAACTGCAATGGCCAGACCGATGAGGGCCTGTGCGACGACAGCAATGTCTGTACGGCCGACCAGTGCGCCGTGCAAGTTATTGGAATTGCAGGCACTTGCACACACACAGCCGTTGAAGGTGCCTGCGACGACGGCAGCGCCTGTACCTTGGCCGATGCCTGCCTAGCTGGCCTTTGCGTCGGCGGCAAAGTCGCGGACTGCAATGATGAAAACCCTTGTACTTCGGATACTTGTGACGCAGCCACCGGCAGCTGCAGTCACCTCAATGTCGAGGGCCCTTGCGACGACGGCAGCGCCTGCACCACGGGCGAGGTTTGCACCGCCGGCGTCTGCACCGGTGGCTCGACCGTCGATTGCGCCGACACCGACGTCTGCACCGACGATACCTGTGACGCAGCCAAGGGTTGCGTGCACACCCTGAACACGGCGCCCTGCTCCGATGGCAACGGCTGCACCAACGGGGACGCTTGCAGCGAAGGCACCTGCCTGCCTGGCATAGCAACTCCTTGTGATGACAGCAATATCTGCACCTCCGACGCCTGCAACAAGCTCGACGGCACCTGCAGCCACTTGCCCCAAGAAGGCCCCTGCGACGACGGCGACGGCTGCACAAACAACGACAGCTGCCAGGGCGGACTCTGCACGGGCTTGGCCAAGGACTGCTCCGATACCAACGATTGCACAAGCGATTCCTGCGCCGAAGGCTTGTGTTTGCACAAGATCGTCCAAGTCGGTTTGGCCTGCAATGACGGCAATCCATGCACACTGAGCGATGCCTGCGATTTGGCTGGACAATGCACCGGCACGGGCCTTGTGTGCGATGACGGAAACCCTTGCACCTTGGACATTTGCACGGTGGCCGATGGCTTGTGCCACGCCCAGGCCAGTTCAGGCGCCAGTTGCGATGACGGCACGGGCTGCACCTTGGGCGATGCCTGCGTCGACGGCCTATGCGTCGGCGGCCTGATCAAGGTCTGCAATGACGGCAATCCGTGCACCGATGACGCCTGCGACGGGGCCAGCGGAAACTGCTTATTTACAAGCAGTTCTGTAGTTTGCGACGACGGCAACCCGTGCACGGTCGGCGATATCTGCGCCGCCAGCCTCTGCCAATCGGGCACGCCAACCACCTGCGATGACGGCAATGGCTGCACGATTGACGCATGCGACCCCAGCAGTGGCAAATGCGCATCTAAGGCGTCTGTGGACGGATTAGGGTGTGAAGACGGGATCTTGTGCACCCAGGGCGACGTGTGCAAGGGCGGCCAATGCAACCCAGGCAAACCGCCCCAGTGCGACGATGGCAATCCGTGCACCGTCGATGCGTGCAGCGAAAGCACCGGAAAATGCGCGTTTGTGAACACCGACGGCGGCACCTGCGACGATGGCAATGGCTGCACCACCGGCGACGTCTGCAAGAGTGGCTCCTGCCAATCGGGCGTAATTACTTGCCAATGCCAAAGCACGGCGGACTGCGCCAGCAGCGAAGACGGCGACCTCTGCAATGGCACGCTGTTCTGCGACCTGAAGTCCCATACCTGCCAGATCGACCTGAAGACGGTGGTCGTCTGCGACCTCAGCCAGAATACGGATTGCGTTTCATGGGGTTGCAACAAGCTCCTGGGCAAGTGCGAACCCAAGAATCAGGCTGACAGCAAGGCCTGCGACGCCGATAAAAGCGTTTGTACACCGGGGGATCACTGCGTAGCCGGCATCTGCACGCCAGGCGATGCCGTCACCTGCGACGACGCCAATCCGTGCACCGACGATAGCTGTGACCCGCTCAAGGGCTGCGCAGCCAAGGCCAACACAGCGCCGTGCACCGATGGAAATGCTTGTACTTTCAATGATCTCTGCGCAAACAGCACTTGCGTTCCCGGCACCAAGAAGACCTGCGACGACGGCGATTCCTGCACCAGCGACGGCTGCGACCCGGGGACCGGCGTCTGCTTTACCCAACCGCTCAGCGGCACGCCGTGCAGCGACGCCAACCCATGCACCTTTGGCGACATCTGCAATATCGGTTTGTGCAAGCCTACTTCGGCCAAGGTCTGCGATGACGGCAACCCCTGCACCACCGACCAATGCGACGGCGGCACGGGCAACTGCGTCACCAAGAACGTAGCGGACGGCGCCAGCTGCGAGGATGGCAGCCTATGTACTCAGAATGACACGTGTAAGTCTGGCAGCTGCGCATCGGGCAGCCTCAAGGTTTGCGACGACGGCAATATCTGCACCAAGGACGCTTGTGACCTAAAAACCGGTGGTTGTGCCGTAGTCGCCGTGGCCGATGGTGCGCCCTGCAGTGACGGCAACGCCTGCACCTTGAGCGACACGTGCAAGACGGGGGCCTGCGCGCCGGGCGCCAACAAGGTCTGCTCGGGCAGTGATCCTTGCACAACAGCGAGTTGCGACATCAACAGCGGCAAGTGCGTGGCCAAGCCGGACGGCTTGCTCTGCGATGACGGCAACGCCTGCAGCCTAGGCGACGGCTGCCAAAACGGCGCCTGCGTGCCCGCATCGTTCACCACCTGCGATGACGGCAACCCTTGCACCACGGATTCGTGCGACGCGACCTCGGGCAAGTGCCTGTATATCAACAATACCAACGCCTGCAGCGACAACAATGCTTGCACCGCCAATGACGCGTGCAGCGGCGGCATATGCGCTGGCGGCCTCAAGAACTGCAACGACTACAACACCTGCACCACAGATTCTTGCGATCCGACAAAGGGTTGCCTGCATGTCGCCACCGTCGCTCAGCCCTGCGATGACGGCAGCGTCTGCACCACGGGCGATACGTGCACGGCCGGCAACTGCGTCGGCGTAGGCCTGCAGTGCGTGGACGGCAACCCCTGCACAGCCGATACCTGTGATCCCATCAAGGGTTGCGTGTTCATTGCCAGCAGCAATGGCGCGTGCTCCGATGGCAATGCCTGCACCCTGGGCGACGTCTGCGTGGCGGGCAAGTGCACGCCGGGCAAACAGGCGCAGTGCAGCGACGGCAAGAGTTGCACCGACGACATCTGCGACCCGGCCAACGGCAACTGCACGTACGTCAACAACAATGCCAACCTCTGCAGCGACAACAACGCCTGCAGCGCCGACGACCATTGCATCGCCGGCCTGTGCATCGGCGGCGCGGTGCAGGTCAACTGCGACGACAAGAACGGTTGCACGGCCGATTTCTGTGACCCGGCCAAGGGTTGCCAGCACGTCAACAACAGCGCGGCGCCCTGCTCGGACGGCAATGCCTGCACCGCGCCGGACGTCTGTCTTGGCGGCAAGTGCACCAGCGGCTCCGTGCTCAACTGCGATGACAGCAACGCCTGCACCGACGACAGTTGCGACACGGCTAAGGGCTGCTTACACGTGAACAATACAGCGGTTTGCGACGACGGCAACGCCTGTTTGGCCCCAGACGCATGCAGTGGCGGCGTCTGCACCGGCAGCATTCCGGTGGTTTGCGACGACCTCAATGCCTGCACCATCGATTCTTGCGATAAAACAAAGGGTTGTCAGCATGTGGCCGCGCCCAGCGCCAACAACCAAAGCATCACCGTCACCAGCGCGGTCGGCGACCTGGTGTCCACCGACGCCAAGGACAATGGCAACGGCACGCAAACGTATTACAACTTCAAGCCTTCTGTGGAAGTCATTCCCTTGCCGCCGACCTTTGCGACCGTCACCGACGCAAGTTGGGTTTGGGCCGACATCGCCGAGCCCCTGCCGGGCGCCTACACGGCGGCGGAATTCACCAAGACTTTCAACATGCCTTCCAGTTCGCAAATCGACGGAACGCTGACGGTCGCGGCCAACGACAACGTCAACTGCTGGCTCAACAACAAAGTCGTCGTCGGTGGCTTCTTGTTCAGCAGCTGGCAGTATCCAAAGACGTTTTCGATCAAGGCGGCCCTGCTGGTCGGCAACAACAGTCTGCGCTGCGACGTGACGCATAGCGGCAACTCCAGCCCCGACAAGCCCCTGCAACATGGCGGATTTGCTTGGCGAATCGATGCTACAGCCTACAGCCCCGGCGCAGCCTGCGACGACGGCAACGCCTGCACCAGCGGCGATACCTGCTTTGGCGGCAACTGCATCGGTGCCAGTGGCCCCACGTGCGACGACGGAAACCCTTGCACCAAGGACACTTGCTCCATTGGCGGCGGCTGCGCCCATACCAACGCCGACGGCGCTGCCTGCGACGACAACAACCCATGCACCCTCAAGGACGCATGCGCAGTTGGCGTGTGCAAAGGCGGCACAAATCCCAATTGCGATGACGGAAGCCCGTGTTCCAAGGACGCCTGCGACCCGAACCTTGGCTGCACGCACAAGCCGGCGACCACCGGCGCCTTCACCGTGGCCTCGACCGGCAGTGACACCAGTGTCACGTTCACGGCCGCCGATGGATCGCAGAAACCCGCTGTTTTGGCTTGGGATTTGCTACCCGGATGGAATCATGCCATCAATGGGGCCAAGTGGGTCTGGCAAGAGCAGGTCGTCTCGGCACCCGATGTCGACACCACCGTCGTTTTCTCCAAGACTTTCAACATCGCAGCGGGCGCCATCGCCAACTCGGGCACCTTGGTCATCGCCACCGACGGCGCCTTTGTCTGCCTAGTCAACGGCATCCTTGAAGGCGTGGAAGTTCAAGAAAACAACTATGTTACGCCGCTCACCCTCAACATCACCGGCGCATTGCAGGTCGGCACCAACACGCTGACCTGCACCGTGGTCAACCCGGGCAAGGTCGGCGCCACCGGCTACACCAATCCGGCGGGGCTGTTGTTCCGGGTCGACATCGACACGTTTGGCGCTGGTTCCACCGCAGCCTGCAGCGACGGAAATGCTTGCACATCCAACGACTTCTGCGTGTCGCTGATGTGCGTCGGTGGCTCCATTACCAGTTGTGACGACAAGAACGCCTGCACCTCGGACTACTGCGACCCGGTCAAGGGCTGCGGCCACACGGCCAACAGCGCAACCGTCTGCGACGACAATAACCCCTGCACTGTCGGGGACGTATGCAGCAATGGTGCGTGCGTCGGCGGAGGCGCCACCAGTTGCGACGACAACAACCCCTGCACCAGCGACCCGTGCAACGCCAACAGTGGTTGCAGCCACAGCAATGCCGACGGTTTGGCCTGCAACGACAACAACGCCTGCACCAGCCAGGACACGTGCACGGGCGGGGTCTGCAAGCCCCTGAATGGCGCCCCGTGCGACGACGGAAACCCTTGCACGCTCGATGGTTGCCAGCCGGTGACGGGTTGCTACCACAGCGTTGACAACACCGCGTCGTGCAATGACGGCAACACCTGCACCACCGGGGACTTGTGTTCGGGCGGTCTGTGCGTCGGCGGCAAGGTCAACGCCTGCGACGATGGCAATGCGTGCACGACCGATTCATGTGACCCAGTCAAGGGTTGCGCGCACACGCCCGCGAGCGGCAACAAGTGCGAGGACGGTGACGCCTGCACCACCGGCGAACAGTGCCAGAACGGCACCTGCACCGGCGGCTTGCTCAAGGCGTGCAGTGACGGCAACCCCTGCACCACCGACGGTTGCGACCCGAGCAACGGCAACTGCGCGTTTACAGTCGTGCTGTCCGGCCCCTGCGAGGATGGCAACCTGTGCACGGTCAACGACGCTTGCAACAGCGGCGTCTGCAAGGCCGGCGCACCACGCGACTGTGGCGACGGCAACGTTTGCACGGCCGATGGCTGCGACCCGACCAGCGGCCTATGCACCCACGTCGCCAGCCCCGGCGGACAGGCCTGCGACGACAGCGACGCATGCACCACCAGCGACCAATGCACCAATGGCAAGTGCTTGGGACAAGGCAAGAATTGCGATGACGGCAACACCTGCACCGGCGACAGTTGCGACCACGTCACCGGCAAGTGCAGCAGCAAGGTCCTCAGCGACGGCACAGCCTGCGGCAATGGCGGCACGTGCTTCCAAGGTGTTTGCAAGTAGTTGCGTAACGGCAGCGCGAAAGCCCATCTCACCGGCAGCGATGTGGATGGGCCAGACGCCCTGAGGATCGCCGGTCACAGCGGCAGAAAATCCTGACAGTTATGGCGGTTAGGGCCCACACAAGGTCAAAGGCGAGCTTGATCGCTGGCCATTGGCTGGATTGCGAGCCGTCGACACCAAAGGTCAAAGCGCCGCTCCGCCCAGAATTCAGGCAAACGGGATGGACTCACGCTGGGGTGCGAAGGGGGCTAACTGCCGGTTTCTTCTTCTGTTCCCAGACCGGTCGTCAAGCGACGGCGACCACGACCTGACTTGCGCGGATCCGTGTAATCGGGCATCGGCGGCTGGGCCGGCCCTTGGCCAATCAGGGCCAGGAGGTCCTCGGTCGACAAGGAAGCCGATTCCGCCGACCCACTGAGCAAGCCCGCCACCAAATCGCGTTTGCGGGCGTGGAGGTCCAAAATCGCTTCTTCAATCGAGCCCTTGGTGACCATGCGGTAGACGGTGACGGGCCGAGTCTGACCGATGCGGTGCGCGCGATCCGTGGCCTGATCCTCAACCGCCGGATTCCACCATGGATCCAGGTGCAAGACGTAGTCCGCAGCCGTAAGGTTGAGACCCGTGCCACCGGCCTTGAGGGAAATCAAGAAGACGTCGCCCTGACCTTGCTGAAATGCTTCGACTTCCCGCTGTCGCTGCGGCTGAGGCGTGGCACCATCAAGGTAGCGGTACGGCACCCCATCGGCATCGAGGCGCTCGCGCAGCAGGGCTAGGTGGCGAACGAACTGGCTGAAGATCAGGGCCCGATGGCCCTCAGCCCGCAATTCATCAATCACATCAAGAACATGCTGCAGCTTGGCCGAGGGAATTGTCGACGCGTCGTCAAAGAGCCGCGGGTGGCAGGCCAGCTGGCGCAGGCGCGTAATCGCCGCGAGCACCTGCATGTGGCGCTGCTGAGGCGGCAGCTGATTGGTTTGGCGCATTTCCTGCACGGCCGCCAAGCGAACCTGTTCGTACAATGCACGTTCTGCCGCCGAAGGCTCAATATCGACGCGCACTTCCACACGGGCCGGCAAGTCCTTGGCCACTTCGGTTTTGAGCCGGCGCAGCAGGAAGGGCTTGACAACACGGCCTAAAGCGGCGCGGGCGTGGGGGCTATCGCCGCGTTCGATGGCCAAACCGAAGCGCTCTTGAAAGGTCGCCCAAGGCCCAAGCAAGCCGGGCACCGTGGCGGACAAAATCGCCCACAATTCACCGACATGATTCTCAACAGGCGTGCCGCTCAGGGCCAGACGGAACTCGCCCTGTAGCTGGGTCACGGCCTTCCAGCGCTGCGTGCTGGCATTCTTGATGGCCTGCGCTTCGTCAAGGACCAGCGTCGACCAGGACACCTTGGTCAGGACGTCAAGATCGCGCACGAGCAAATCGTAACTGATTACCAGAACATCACTGGCCCTAAGCTGGGACGCCTGCTTGCGGTCACCGTGACGCCAGGCCTGCACGCGCAAACTCGGCGCAAAAGTCGCAGCTTCGCGCAGCCAGTTGGATTCCACCGAAGTCGGTGCCACCACCAGCGCTGGGCCCAAATCGTGGCGATCCAGCAACAAAGCCAAGGCCTGCAAGGTCTTACCTAGGCCCATGTCGTCGGCCAGCAAGGCTCCGGGACTCCAGGTGGCAAGGCGAGCAAGCCATTGAAATCCTTGCTCTTGATAGCCCCGAAGTTCCGCCTTGAGCGTCTTGGGCACGCGCGGCCGCATGTCATCGGCACCGCGAATGCGCCCCATGGCGTCGGCCCAGTTCAGCGCCTTGTTGCCATCGACCAGGCCGTCCAGCGCATCCGCTTGCAAAACAGACACATGCAGCCCGTTCTTGGCCGGCATCGCTGCATCAGCCACGGCCGTCAGGCGCTCGCGCAGGGAATCGGAGAGCTGAAGCCACAGGTCGCCCGTGACTTGCACGTATTTGCGGTTGTTGCGAATCGCCTCGAGCACGGCCGCCAAGTCGACCTTGGCATCATCAACGCTGACATGGCCTTCCAGACCAAGCCAATCGGGCCGATCGCGCACGACCACGTGCAGGTCATCCATGCCGGCTGCACGCGTGGTCCGCCGCCGCCGTGCCCAGAGCACTTCCACGTGCGGGGCGTGATCGGCCAAATGAGCAACAAAGTCCAGGGCCGCGTCCCCTGCGAGGCGCGCGAGGTTGAGGTCCGGATCGGGCAAACCCGTTGTTTGGAAGAGATCTTCTAAGGCCAAACGTTCGGCACGCAGGTCCCGTTCGGTCCAGACCGACTCGTCGCCATCGGTCGCGAAAACCTGAACTTCGCCCTGCCCTGGCTGCAGCAACGCACCAAGGGTCAGAGGCCGCACCAGGGCTTCGACACTCAGGGTCCCGTCAGGCAAAGAGTCCAAGCGCAGCACCGGCATCGTCGAAGCCAAGACCCGCCGACCGCGCAACGTGTCCGGCACTTGCACAGGCATCAGGCGGGCAATCTGCGGCAATCGTTCAAGAAATGGCCGAAGCGCAGCAGCGGGCACGTCCGGATGTTGGGCCAAGTGGCCGAGCAGACTGGACGCCGGCCCGGTCAACGGACTGATGACGATCTCCGCATCGCGACGTTGGACGCGGTGCTCTGCCCCAGCTTCGATATCGGCCAAAAAGCTTGAAATCGTAATCGATTCGCCATCGACACGCAGTCGCCACTGACCACCGGCCCCCTGCTGGCGCAGTTCAAGCTGCACGGGTGCCACGCGGACGTCCAGGGGGATGTCGGTCAACTTATCGAAAATAAAGGGATGTCCAACCAGCGCCATCAGCGTTCGTGCCAGGACCAGCATCGGCGAGGCGTGGGACCAAATCGCTGTATTGACGCTGGGATCTGGCCGAAGCAGCTCTACAGCCTGGCGATCAGCAGCGGTGGGACAGAGATCGGGACGCGTCCGCAGATCGCGCAGCGTGACCTTCTTGAAGCGGATCTGGCCTTTGCGGTCGAGGCTCATCCACGACGGCTCGACATCCCACCACCGTCCGGTCGTATCTACGCGCCACGCCAAGCGTTCTTCGGCAATGGTCGACTCGGCGCGCATCTGGGCGTGCAGCACGGCATCGACCCCCTCCACGACCAGTTGCCAAGGGGGCACGGCCAGGGAGTGCGCGAATTCCTTCATGTGTTTAACGGGGCGATCTGCCGCCAGGGCATCTAGGCCGACGTCAATGGCCGGTCGAACCAAATAGCATTGATCGCCGCATAGTTGGGCCTGCGTACGCACGCGGACGACGCCGTCGACAAACTGCAGCGTGACGCGCTGTCCCTCGTGGCGAGGACAGAACAGGGGCGCATCTAAGTCCTCGAAATCCAAAATCATCTGCACTGGATCGACCGCGCGCAGCTGAATCCGCCGCATCGCCCGCGGTCGGGCCAGGCCCTGGGTCTTGGCATCAGCCCTCAAGGTCTCTAGGCGCAAGCGCATCGCCTGTAGATCTTCATTGGCCAAGGGTGGTTGCGCGAGGCGCTCCTGCGCTTCCGCTTGGCCCAAGGCCTGTCCATCCTGGGCGAGTCGGAACAGGGCGAGGGTGGCGTCGAGCACGGCCGGCGTCGCTTGCGTGTCACCGAATAGCACAGAATGACTCGACAAAACGTCGGCAAGCCGGGTCTGGTCGTCCAGCCAACCACGAACGGCCAAGGGCGTGCGCGGCGGCAGGCCCAAGTCGGCAATGCGCAGACGCAGGGCGAGCTTGCGAAACAGCGAGTGCTCCGCCCACCCTGTGAGTTCCCGTTGCGTGGTCCCGGCACGAATCGGGTCGGCAGACTGCAGAGATTGCTTAGTACTTTCAGGAACTTGAGTGGATGCCAGGGCCATGCGCGCGGCCGCAGTTCTCGGCGTCGATCGCAGCGGTGCCACCGGCGGTGTGGCTTGGCGAGGGGCCTGCATGTCCAGCCACTGCCCGAGGATGTGCGCTAACTGTTGCTCACCCGCAGGCCCGACGTATCCGCGCAATTCTGCATGAATTTGGCGATCTTGCAGCAGCGCGCCCACGGAGGGACAGGTCCCTTGGGCGACGATACGGTTGAGAAATCCGATGGCCTTCACATCGCGGGTGAGCAGAGCCACAAAATCCGACAGCGGCCGGGCCAGAGCCACGGACCATGCGCGGTGCGGAACAGCGGCCGCAACTGCGGCCAAATGAAGGAAGTTTTCCACGTAGATGGACTATGCAGCCTTGGGTGGCGCGCCGTGAGCATGCGCGAAACGGGTGCAAATGTGCAAGGGGCCAGCCGGCGCGACCAACGTGACAGCCGGTGCGAGTGCTTGTCATTGCGGGCGAAAGTGATATTCACAGGGGCCCGCATTGCCAGACCTTGGGCCCGATTGACACCCGCCAAGGCGACACCGCACCCCGCACCACGGCTGAAGCTCCTCGAATCCGCAGCTGTGCATACTGGGTTGGATGAATTCGGCGACCAACTGTATGCAAAGGCTTTTCCTCCCTGACCACGAGACCTGATCGCTGCCACTCGCCCAAATGCGGACCCAAGCGGCGGCGATCGACCCGCGCCGACCGGCTCATTGGCTGCAGCGCCAGCAAATGCTTGAAATAACAGGCGCCCCGGCCCACGTCTGAGCGAGAACCGACCCAAGCTGCACATTTGCATTTTGCCGCGTCGCGATTTGTGGCACGCTGAGGCTGCGGCTCAGCAGGGACGGGCCGAAAGTTCTACAAAATCATGTTGGACGAACGACGCCGGCAGGGACGCCTGCAAACATTGTTGCCCCTCAGCCTATCCGTCGGCGGCAGTCGACTCGACGCGACTCTGATGAACACGGGCGCAGGTGGGGGATTCTTGGCGGCCCGGCGATCGCTGGAGGTCGGGCAATCCTTGACATTGACCTTCGGCAAAGGCGCGGCTGCGGCGGAACTGCAAGTGCTGGCTCAGGTTGTCCACGTAGTGGGCCGCGGCGGCTACCAGCAACCGGGCTTTGGTGTGCGCTGGCTGCAGGCTGAGGCGGTGACGGATGCCGAGGCACTCAGGCACATCCTCTTGAATCTATTGCGAATTGACAATGCAGTGGTCGACGTGTCGGGCGACGGTTCGGCGCGGTGGCAGCCAACGGGACAGGAAAGCACCCAGGGCATGGTGTTTCGGCCTTCGGGTGCCACGGCCGTTGTCGCGGAGGCACCCAGTCCAGCCCAGGAAGAGGCGGCACCGGCTCCAGCAACCGCGGGTCCGCACGGCGAAACCACTGGGTCACACGCGGAAACGTCTGGATCGCTTAGCGAAAAGGTCCTCCCAGGGCCTAGCTACCCTGGACGCGAAACGGGGCCGAGTTGGGCAACTGGCCCGAACTCGAGCGTGGCCGTCGCTGGGGCAACTCAGGCCGCTTCCGTGGACAGCGGCGTCATGCAACTGGCGGTGGCACAAGCGCTAAGGGCCGTCGATCCGGCTGCGGCTGTGGCCCTTGCGCCGACGGTTCGGGACAGTGCGCCTTTGCGGGGAATTTCGCCTGTGGGGGATGATTCGCCACCGGCAGCACGAAAACTTGGGGAAACTGGACGATTTCAGGGTGCCCACGGTCCGGCTCGGCCCCAACGCGTCTTCGCCGCGCCGAGTGAAGCGGGCTCAAGGGCTGCGGCCGAAGTTGCAACAGATAGCGCAGAAGATGCTGCATCAACTGAGCTTTCGGCATCGCCTGCAGCTCCCGAGGTAAAGACCTTTCAGGCACCAGCAGGTCGCGCAGAGCCGGTGCCGGTGTCTTCAGCCCCTTGGACGGAGCGACCACTCGCCGTCATTCTAGCCGAGGCCTTGGCCGACCGGGCGCCACCTCCGCACGCATTACCGACCGGAGCTCAAGCCGGGGAAATGACTGAAGTGGTTGATCCTCAACTGATTTCCGCCCAGGCCGCGGCGGCAGTGGCAGCGTCAATTCCAGCGCACCCGACCGGCAGCCCCGGACGATTTGCCGTTCCGAGCTTCGCGCCCGTGGCCGATGCAGCCAAGGACCGGCCGGCTCGAGTCTTGGAACCAGCTGAACCGCTAAGGGAACCGGCTGTCGAGGCGGATTGTGCGCCGGTAGCAGCGGCACGCCTGTCGCTGCGCCCACCCAGTACCCGAAGCGGGGCGGCCCGTGCGTCGTGGTCCGGTCCGGCCGATCAGCAAGTGGTGCAGAGCCAACCTATTGATCAGTCAGCACCTTTGACCACCGCAGCTACCCTGCCTCGGCACCGGTCGGTGCTCGCACGCGCCCGGCAATCGCAACCCGTTTCAACCTCCGGAGGCTATGCGCCGGGCGGTGGTGGAGATGGGGTAGTTCCGGTGGTTGTGGAAAAAATCGCAGAGCAATCAAGCGGTTGGACCCTTGATATACAAGCCTCTCCGGCGTCGCCAACGACGGATCCGGGCTTCATGAGCCCCGGCCTGAGCGCCCAAAGCAGCGCAGCGGCCTTTATCGCCCAACGCACGCCGCCGCCGGACCTCGGCGAGTGGACGGACCCCGATCAACTGCCGGAAATCGGTGGGTTGCAGGGGACCCAGCCCCTTGCCGGCGAGCCGACGACGGGGGCCGCGCCCAAGGTGCCGCCACCCCTGCTGATGGCAAGCCGCGCCGCCAAGAAGTCGGTCGAGGCCCTGCCGAGCGCGCGCATGTCCAGTGGAGCCCAGCCGGCAGAAGAACTTGGTTCTATCGTGCTTTCTCCGCAGTCGCAGCGTTCAAGCCAGATGCTGATGATGGTCGACGCAGGCGTGCAGCGGCCGGGGCCGACGATGGGCGCCGAGTCTACCATGGCGTATGTCAACCCAAAGCATCGACTTGAAAAGCTTTTTGACGGTCCCGCGCCGACCGAGTGGCCCCAAGGCGTGCCGGAGTCCCTTTCGGAACGGTACGGGCATTTGCAGCGTCTGGGACATGGTGGCCTTGGCGTGGTCTACCGCGCTCAAGATCTCTTGTTGGATCGCCCCGTTGTCTTGAAGTTCATGGCGCAGACGGCCCTTTCGTCGGATTTGGCTCGGCGCTACTTCCTGCGCGAAATCAAGGTCTGCGCACGCTTGAATCACCCCAATATCGTTCATATTTACGATGTTGGCCGCGTCGATGGTGTGCTGTACTACGCCATGGAGTTTGTCGAGGGCCGGCCTTTGACGGCCTTTCTGCCGGCGCGCACGCCGATGCAGGACTGGAATTTCCTCTATTCCGTCATCGCGCAACTCAGTGAAGCGCTTGATTATGCACACCAAAACAACGTGCTGCACCGCGACGTCAAGCCGGACAATGCCCTGGTCTCGGCCGACGGAACGGTCAAGCTATTCGACTTCGGCCTGGCGCGCGCGGTGGATCAGGGATTTGGTGAACAATCTGTGCTCATTGGCACGCCGCACTACATGGCCCCGGAGCAGTTGATGGGCGGAGCGGTGGACCCGCGCACGGACCAATACGCGCTTGGAATCGTTCTTTTCCGCATGATTACTGGGATTTTGCCCTTTCAAGATGGCAACGTCTTTGTCGCCCATGCCACCGAGCCAGTGCCCGACCCGCGGCGCTTTCGCGCGGACCTTTCGCCGGCCGTGGTGGCGGTCATCCTGCGAATGTTGGCCAAGAAGCCGGACATGCGCTACGACTCGTGTCAGCAGGCGGCTGCAGCCTTGCACGGTGCGCTGTTCGACGTCTAGACCAGAGGTCGGCAGGACTAGGCTCGGTTACGCGTGGAAAATCAAGCCTTTAAACCAGCCAAACTGGCCCCGATGGGGTCCCTCAGGCACGCTCGTTCGCGCAATGGGCTGGCAGGGTCCTAGGAGCAGAATTCGATGAAAGCGGTGGTTCTTCGGGGCGCATTTGGCATTGAAAACATGGTGTTGACCGACCTGCCCGACCCCATACCTGGCCCTGGCCAAGCCTTGGTGCGCATCAAGGCCGCGTCGCTCAACTACCGCGACTGGCTGATGGTCATGGGGCGCTATAACCCCAAGCAGCCATTGCCATTTATTCCACTGTCTGACGGCGCTGGCGAGGTTGTTGCCCTAGGCCCAGGCGCCCAAGGGCTACGCATCGGCGATCGGGTGATGCCTTTATTTGCCCAAGGTTGGCTGGCTGGGCCTCCGACCAAAGACCGCTTGAGGCAAACGCTGGGTGGTCCGTTTGATGGAGTGCTTACCGAACTAGCTGTATTTCCCTGTGAATCTCTGGTACCGATACCGACTGGACTCAGCAATGTACAGGCGGCCACCCTGCCCTGCGCGGCGCTGACGGCGTGGACGGCGCTCTTTGGGAGCAGGCGGGTACAGCCGGGCGAAACCGTGCTGGTGCAAGGGACTGGCGGCGTGTCGATCTTTGCCTTGCAGTTCGCGGTCTTGGCTGGGGCACGGGTGATCGTGACGTCGTCGAGTTCGGCCAAACTCGAACGGGCGACGGCGCTTGGAGCCTGGGCGACGATCAACTACCGGGAAACGCCGGCCTGGGGACGAAAGGCCAAGGCGCTCACAGACGGGCAAGGTGTTGATTACGTTGTTGAAGTCGGCGGCGCGGCCACTATCCAGGAGTCCCTGCAGGCGCTGGCCCCTGGCGGGCACATGGCCGTCATCGGCGTGCTGAGTGGCGGCGTTGGCACCTTGAGCTTGTTGCCGGTGCTCATGCAAGCCATTACACTGCAAGGTGTTCTTGTCGGCCACCGCGATGGGTTCACGGCCATGAACCGCGCGATTGCCGCCCATGAGCTGCAGCCCGTCATCGACCGCGTTTGGCCGTGGCAGCAAGCGGGGCAGGCGTTGCAGTCCTTAGAGACTGCCCAACATTTTGGCAAGATTTGTCTGGACTTTGACGCGTAGCAGGCGTACGTGGACCATGCCCGGCACGCAGCGAACATGGGGCTGCGCGGGTAGCGGCTTGACCGCCAAGCCCCGTCTCTCCAGCCGACTGGATTTCCCAAGCCACTGTTTGTAAGTAGGAAAATGCCAGAACTGCCCCATACCTTTGTACTTTCCGACCTTCACCTGACGGAGGCCGAGCCCTTCGACCCCAAGCGACCGCACTGGAAGGCATATAAGCGCCGAGAATTCTTCATTGATGGCGACGTAGCGCAGTTGCTGCGCTGGATCGATCAGGCCAAGCTTGGACCTGCGGAATTGATTCTCAACGGTGATATCTTTGATTTCGATAACTTGCTCGCGATGCCCAAGCCGCCGCCGGACCGGCTGCACTGGCTGATGCGGCTGCGCGGGTTAGGCAGCGAAGAGTGGATGAGTTTATTCAAGATTGACACGATCATCGCCGACCATCCGGTATTTTTTGCGGCGCTGGTAGAATTCCTGTCCCCGAATCATAAGATCATATTTACCATTGGAAATCACGATCTTGAGCTACATTGGCCTTCGGTGCAGAACCGCCTTCGCGCAGCCATCGACCCTCAAGGCGTCCACCGTGCGCAGGTGGTGTTCTGCAACTGGTTCTACATCGCCGGGGGCGACACGTTCGTCAGTCATGGCAGCCAGTACGACCCGTATTGCACCGTCCCGGACGGCATTCACCCCCTGATTTCCGTGCGCGGGCGCCCTAGGGTGCGGATTCCCTTCGGCGATCTGGCCAACAAGTACATGCTCAATGGAATGGGCTACTTCAATCCCCATGCCACGGCCAACTACATCATGAGTGGTCGCCAATACGTCGCGTTTTTCTTCCGTTACATGGTGCGCGACCAGCCATTTCTCATTTGGACTTGGTTCTGGTCGGCGCTTGCCACGCTGCTTGCGACCCTGGCGGAGTTCTTGAGGCCGGCGATGCGCGACCCGCTGACGGTCGAGGACAAAGTCAACGCGATTGCTGAGAAATCTCAGGCAACGCCAGCGATGGTTCGGCAGTTGGCGGCCTTGGACGTCCCCTCGGCGTGTACGCGCCCCCTGATGATCGTTCGGGAATTGTGGCTGGACCGCGGCCTGCTGTTCCTTGGCATGGTATACGCGGCGTTCCAAATCGTGCTGGCCATCAACTTCGTTTGGTCGATCAGCCCCTTGTGGACGCTGGTGCCGTTGGCCCTGCTCTTTCCGCTGTTCCTGTCCTATAGTTTTCGCGTCAAGCCGGAAACGTTTTCTGAGCCTCTGCTGACCCCGGAACGCGCGGAACTTATTCAAAAGATTACGGGAGCGCGGTTCGCCGTCCTGGGACACACGCACATGCCGGAACTCAGCGCAGTTGGCCCGCTCCTGTACTGCAACAGCGGCTTCTGGTCCCCAGCCTTTGCTGAGCCTGAATGTAAAACACGTTTAGGAACAGAGACTTTTGCGTGGATAGCGCCGAGAGAAACAGGGGGCCGTCATGTGTCGCTTTGGCAATGGCGAGAGGGAAGCGACCACCCAGAACCTTTTGATATGAAAGCAAAAGATCCGCCTTCGACAGCAATCGCCGCGACTCCGGCTGCGTAAACGCCTCTGCCGGCAACATGAGTGGAGCACCATGGCACGCCAGGAATTGAGCCAAGAACGCCGCGTCGGCGCTTTGCTTTTGCGGGAGGCGACCCAGCGATTGGCCCAGGGGCATCTGGCCGTGGCGCAACGGGTGGCCGAGCGGAGCCTGGAAGCCTTTGAAAAAGCGATGGATATGGACGGGATGTGCGCGGCCAGTAGCCTGGTCGGCCGAGTCCATGTGCGCGCGGGTCGCCTGGATCAGGCCCAGGATGCCTATCGTTGGAGTTTGGTGGAGGCGCAGCGCCGCGGCTTGGAAGTACGCGAATTGTCAGCGCTAACCGACCTGGGGGCCCTGGCGGAACTGCGCGGTGACTTGACCGCAGCCGTATCTACGCACCGTCAAGTGCTTGAACGGCAAAGGCAATGCGATGAGAATATCGGAATTGCCATCGCGGCGGGCAATGTCGGCAGGTTGCTGCCACGGCTGACAGCCCGCACCGACGCGGACGGGCTGCGCGACGAAGCAAGGCGGCTCCTGACCGAGGCGATGCAGCGCTTTGAACACGCCGGCAACCTCGCAGGGGTCGTGAACTGTCAGATTTGTCTAGGGGATCTTGAGCGGGCGGCGGGCGATCTGGCAGCCGCGGAAACCGCGTTCGCCCAGGCGGCGTCGTCAAGTCAAGGGCGCAACCTGTCCTTGCACGCAGCGGCGGTGCTCAACCTAGGACATGTGCTGCGCGACCGAGGCCTACACGCGCAAGCTCGTGCATTGTTTGAGCAAAGTCGCCTCGAATCCGAACAATTGGGCGATGTCCTGGGTGCCGCGCGGGCGACCTTGGCCCGGGCCATGGCAGCCGATGACACGGTGTCTCTGCCTGATCGGATAGCGGAATTTGGCGAAGTCGAGGCCTTGTTTGCCCGTATCGATCAGCCGGGCGGCCTGTGGACAGCGCGGGTCAATCGGGCAGGTTTGCTTTGTCGTTTAGCGCGGTTACCCCAGGCCGATGCCTTGCTAGCCGACGCCCAACAGGCCATGGAGACCGCAGGCGACCGCTTGGCCATGCATGAAATTGTGCTAGGCCGTGCGGAGTTAGCGCTGACACGTGGCCTTTCGGCGGAGATGACGCGACTGCTGGCGCTGGTGCCCACGCTGCAATGCCCCCCGCGCATTCGTTTCCGCCGAGAACTCTTGGTAATTCGCGTCGCCGCCCGCAGTTTGCGCGTACAACAGGCCTATGAACAGCTGCAGACGCTGACGCCGGCCTCGGAATCCGAAAGGTTTTCCCAGGCCAGCCTGCAGTGCGAGTTGGCCGGACTCCTGGGCGATCCTAGCACCGAGAGCCAGTTGGTATCACTGCGTTTTCTCGCCCAAGACCATCCGCGCAAGCACGCGGTGGCCCTGCTGCAACAGGCTGATTTCCTGAGCTGGTGCGGACTTTGGGACGAAGCGCTGATGCTGAGCGCCCAGGCGACTGAACTCTGGCAGGCCCGAGGCGAGCCGCTGCTGTGGCTTCGGTCGCGGATGGTGACGTGGACGACGCAGCTCTTGTGCAGTCAAAACGTTGATATCGCAGAGATTATGTCGGCCATCACTATCGCTCAGTCGGCCCAAGCCGGCGACCTGCTGCCCCAACTCCAGGTGCTGCACGCGTGTGCGCTGCGCGATGAGTCGAAGGCGCTGGCCACGTTGCCACGCTTGGACGCCTCAGCCAACGCCGCTGCGGCCCTGGTGGCGGCGCAACTGGCAGATGCGATGGGCCTAGGTGAACGGGCAAAGTACGAAGCAAATCAGCGTTTTGGCAGGGACCCGTTTGGGCCAGCTTGGTGGAAACCCAGCTAGGCGCCTTGAACCACGACGTTGTCGTAAAGACGCCTGAATTCAGGCCATTTGAGCTGAAAGACGCCGCCTCCCGTCTCATTGCCCGCATCGCCGACTGCAGCTGCGTCTGCATTCCTACGGCGCTTTGCCCATGGATTCCGCAAGGTTACAATTCGATCCGTGACAGCGCCTGCCTTCTTTTCCTCGACGCCCAGAACGGTATACGCGTGCCAGCCGTAGACGCCTGCCTCCGGGTCCTTGTAGCGCGGGTCTTCTTCGCCGCCGGTGGAGGCCGTCATCGGGCGTTTCTCGTCGGAAGCCTTCTTCATTTTGGTCCACAGCGGGTCGTTATTTCCGGCACCTTGGGTCGGCGCGCTGCGGCAAGGCTCGCCCGTCAAGGCGGTCATGACATCGCCTGAGTTGCCGCCGTTGCCAATCGCGTCGTAGCTCCCCTTCCAGGCGGCGTAGGCCTTTTCGAGTATGGACGGCCACAACTCCATGAAATCTTTTCCCTCGACCTGTTCAGTGGAGTTCGCGTAGGCTGGCCGGTCGCCATCGCTCGCCAAGTCGGCATCCACGGATTCTTGGTGCGCCGTCTTCTTGCCATCCCAGCCAACTTCATAGAATCGAACGGTAAATGTACCGTCGCCGTTGTCCTTGATCGCCTGCTTGATGGCGTCCGGCCTGGTCCCTGCCACGGCCGCCAAGGCGGAAGCCAGGTAACAATCGCCGATATAGCCTTGCCGAACGTCGGCGGACTGCACGCCATTGGGGCCGTACAGCTTGGCACCTCGGTCGTTCTTCTTGTAGGTGTACGCGTCGAGTTGCTTGGTCTTTTCGTCGCGCGTGAGGCCCGGATCCGGCAAATCGCGCTGACTTGGTTTGACCGGTCCAGCCGGCTTAGCAACAGCTGGTGTCCCTTGTTGGGGCGCTGGCGCGGGCTTGGGCTTGGCTGGCTTGGGCGCGCTTGGCTTGACGGCGTGGTGCGGCATGGTGGTCTCCGTGAGGCGGGTCCGTGTCGGAAATTGATATGAAGGAACAATAGGTTAAAGGCTTGTACTACAAAGATTTGGCGGAAGGGGGTGAGCTGTTGCCGCCTTGGTCGACAACGCCTGCTAGAGCGCGCCACTGCGACGGAACTTTGCTTGATTGCAAGTGAATCACGCCTGGAATTTCAGGGCCATTGCTCAGCTCACCGTCGGCGATGCTGCAGTGCTGAAAATCGACCGTGGGCACTCGACTTCGGGTACCGGACACGTGCACACCGACGCCGTCGCGCCCGACATTGCCCGACATCGTGGTGACCTTGACCGCGACGACAACGCCTTCGGCGATGCGCAGGGCACCGGCAAAATCGGCGGAATTATCGGCTATTATACAACGTGTCAGCTCGGCATGGACAACTTGATCGAGAAAAATAGCCCCGCCCTGCCGGGCCTGGTTGTGGTCAAGCTGGCAGCGCTCTAGCGTCAGCAGCCCAGCGCGCGCGTAGAGCGCACCGCCCCCCACCATATCCGCGCGATTGTTGGTGAATCGGCAATCGGAGACCTGAACCTTGCCCCGTCCCTGTACGCGCAAGCCGCCCCCAGCGTCGCTCTGCCCATCTTGGAGCGTCAGGCCAGCAAGTCGGATCGACAGCCCATCTTCGTCAACGCTCACAACCGCAAGCCGAGGCGGCGCCTTGAGAATTGTCTTCTCAGCACCGGCAACACCGATAAGAGTAACCGAGCGTGTCAGCGAAATTCCCCCTTCGTGTTCGCCAGCTTGCAGGCACAGCCGAGCTCCGCTGGGGGCCTTAGCCAGGGCATCGGCAAGCGCGTGACCGCCAGCTGGAACATCAATGCCTTCGCAGGCTTGGGGCGTAGTGCTACGGGCTCCAGGGTGTGTCATCGCAGTTTCCTTCGAGTTTTGCTCACGCGGGCCATGGTGTCCCGGGGTCTGCGGGCTCGGATGGGAAGCAGCTTGCGCCCCGCTGGCCCCAAGCGCACTGCTGGCACAGTACCCAGTGAAGGCGACCGCCATGGCGCGACATCGTTTGGAGAAGGCTCCTGCAACTGCCTGTTTTGGAACTGATGGCACGGTCCCTGCATCGGAGTCCTACTCCTCCATGAGCCGCGACCTCCGCCCCCCGACGGCTGCTGCTGCGACAATTCTAGTCGCATCGACTTGGCAATGCGACCCCCGGCGCGGCCCAGCAAGGTTGAACTGGGGCCTGGGCACCCCGGGCAAGCCGACGTGGGCGCGGTTGACCTGCCGGCCCGCCGGATGCACAATGATGCCGTCGGTGCCTGCGGGCCCGCGACGCGCGACTAGCTCAGCTGGATAGAGTGTTGGCCTCCGAAGCCAAGGGTCGCCGGTTCGAATCCGGCGTCGCGCGCCTCAGAATCATTGGGTTTTTGCATGTCGGTGTAGCCCGATGTCTGGTCCGTTTTCGGTCCCGACCACAAACCAACCACAAACTCCGTGCCAGCGGGGGCGACGGCCTGCGACGGCGTAGACCGGAAGAACCGCAGCTTGTCGATCTGGTCCCTGAGGTAGCCGGGCACAAGGTGCGTGTACACGCCCGTCGTCATGCGCGGGTCGCTGTGGCGAAGAATCCGCTGCACTGCGGCCATGTCCGCGCCCGCCATCACCAGCAACGATGCACACGTATGCCGCAAGTCGTGGAAGCGCAGCTTGCGCACAACGGCCTTCGGCCATAGCTTCATGCCGTGCGTCGGGCAATGACGCAGCTTGTCGTCGTCGGCATGCTCAGCATGACCGCAGCCCTTCTTGCGGCACACGTGCTGGTATTCCTCGACGATGCCGGCTCGGCCAAGCGCACGACGCAGCACGTGTTCCAACTTGGTGTCCTCGCGCATCCGTTCGCCATCCTCGGTCGGGAACACGAACTTGCTACGGGACGAATCGAGAGCGGCTTGCAGGAATGGCCGTAATTCCGTAGCCATCGGAACGACGTCTTCCTTGCCGGTCTTCGTTGTGTCGCGGCCGTGGCTGTGGCGCACGTAGATGATCCCGGACTGCATGTGGACGTCGGGCTTGGTGAGGCCGAGCAATTCGCCTTTGCGCATGCCCGTGTAGATCGCCGTTGCGAACAGCGGCCGCCAGCGCTGGTCGAGGGCGGCGAGCAACCGCGGCACTTCGTCGACCTTCAGGAAGTCCGGCTTGCGCTGCGACGTCTTCCGGCGGCGCACGTCAGCGACCGGGTTCGTGCCCTGGTAGACCTCCGACCGTTGCGCGGCGCGGATCGCGCGGTGCAGGAACATACGGATGTGGTTGCAGGTCGCGGCGGAGACTTCGATTTCCTTTTCGCGCAAGAAGACTTCGACCTTGCCGGGAGTCAACTCAGGAAGCGCAATGGCAGCGAACGGCGTGCCGGTGAAGTGCCGCTTGACGTACGACGTGTTCGGGCCGTGGCTTGCCGTGCGCGGCGACTCGTGTTCGAGCCACCACTTCATCAGTCCCCCGACGGTCATTTGCTCAGGTACTGGCACGTGCGCCTGCCCGGGCGGCGGCACCGCGGCGCCCTCCAACTCGTGTGCGAGCCGGGTCGCCTCGGTCTTGCGCACGCCCTTCGGCAACGCCTTGTCGCGCCAACGTCCCGCCGCGTCCTTGAACTTGGCGTAGAATCTGCCGTTCTTCGAGTAGATGCTTGCCATGTTCCCCTACCTCGCCTTGCGGGCCGCCAACAGCGATTCCGCGGTGTTGCGCGGCACCCACTCGCCCCGCGCGTATGCCCGAACGTCTTCCGGGCGGAAGCGCACGTTCGCGCCGAGCCGCACGTGCGGCAGCAGCCCGGCTTCGACCTGCTTGTAAACCCAAGACGAGCTCATCTGCAGAATCTCCGCGACTTCGTTGACCTTGAGCAGCCGTTCGATTGGCGCCGCTTCCGCTTGCTGCTTCATCTCTGCCTCCTGCGGGCAGCAGCCCGCGATGATCGTGGATTCAAAACCCATTGTCAAATGAGTGGTTATACACCGATCGGTCGAGCGCCCTACCATCGGCGGCCTCCCGGTGGCGCCGCATCTGCTGGGCGCGCCAGTTTCGGCGCGAGCGGCTTCGGTGGCCGCGACACCGTGTCGGCGCGCGCGAACAGGCGCGTCGAGCGGTCCACGCCCGCGCGCCGGCACATGCGCTCGACGGTTTGGATACGTGCTTGATCGCCATGACAGATCAGCCACAACTCAGTGTCGGGCCGCGGCAGCACCCGGTTGTACCGGGTCAGTTTGTCTTCCAGGTCCGCGCCTTCGTGACCGCAGTCCGCCTCGGCGAAGATCGTGCGTTCGCGCGGGCCACCACCGAGGAAGACAATGGCGTCAGGGGCCAGTCCTTGCCGCGTGAGTCCCGCTGCACGTGCGTCGTCCCCCCGGCCGCCGTTCCATTCGAGCAATTCAAGGGCACCAACCTGGGCCAGGGCGGCGCAGTACAGCCGGAGGTCGTTCAACAAGATCAAATGCTCGACGGCCGACGATCGTACCGGTGCAGGCAAGCGCAGGCGATCCGTCGCAAAACCATGATCAGCCAGCGCTTCGAGACCGAGGCGCGTGCACGAGTAGAGGTTCGGGCGCCGGGAACTGAGCAGAGTGGCATTGAGGAGCCGCGCGTCCACGAGTTGCCGCATGCGGTGCAGCGCCCTGTCCTGGCTGTGGAAGTGCTCACGGGCGATTTGGACCGAATCCAGGAAGCCGCATCGAACGACGTCGTCCAAGATCAGCAGGTCCCGCTTGGTCAGTTCGACCAGGCAACGTTCTGCGGGGATGCAACGCTTTCGGCGGTCCATAAACGGCTCCTTCAGAATCGGTGGGGGTTCTCGACGGTGAAGGGGCAGCCCGGTTCCTGGCACGGCAGGTTCGCGGTGGCCGGCGCCGGGCATTCGCGCGCCGGGCAGTGCCAACCGCTCCCGCGCCAGACGTGATGGCACGAGCTGCACTCCCAGATGCCGAATTCCACAAGGCGATGATGGTTCGCACAGTGCACACCGTCTCGCGCAGCCACATCCGACCGGCGCAGTCCGTCCGCGTATTCGCTGCCGCGGAAAAGGGCGACGACGGCGTAGTAGAGGAAGGTGCCGATGGCATTGAACACTTTCTCGATTGTGACCACGGCCTGTTTCGTCTCGGGCGACATACTCATCCCAACCTCGAACGCGGCCGCCGCCGCTGTGGTGTTGCCGGCACCGGGTCATCGGCCGCACGCACAGCCGGTGCGACTTCAGGTGCGTCTTCCAGGTGGACCGCTGGCGGGAGCGGGCGCGGGCACAGGCGTCGCTTCATCGCCTCGATTGCCGTTGCGTTTGCGCGAAGCGCGCGGGCCCATCCTTCGCGGTCTGCGTCTACCGCCCTGAAGCGAGTGGGCAAACCGTTCGCCTCGGAGAAGTAGAACTCGCCGGGCGGCAGGCTGATCAGTTCCGACGTAATGCGACTGGCAGTAGACTGGGCCACGGCGGGACCCAACGCCTCGCGAACGTACAAGGCCGCGTCAGCGCTCGCCAATCGCCCGGTAATGGCGTAGCGGCTGTTCGTCAGCAGGGACTCAAAAAGCGCACCCGAGGCGTCTCGAAGTGCTCGTGTTCCTTGAGAAATCAAGAGAATCTGGAGGTTGCGGCTCCGTCCCGTTTCAACCAAACGACGCAAAACATCCTGGAGGCCGACGGCGGCGAGCTGGCACTCATCGATTGCGATAGTTGTCGCGTGGCCCGGCCACGGGCTTTGCCGGCTTGCCAGCAGATTGCTGAAACACTGGCGCACGAGAAGCGACGCAAAGAATTCAACAAGTTCAAGGCTTCCGCCCGGCGGGTCGCCCATCCGGACGATCGTCGTCACGCCCGGCGCGGTCAGGCGCGACCAGTCCAGCGACGAAGAAGCTCCAAACATATTCTCGACTTCCGCGTACGGACTCAGCACCGACTTGACTCTCGTCCAGGTGGCGGCCATCGCGTCGGGCGGCAGGCGCACCGCTTGCAGGAACCGGCGCGCACGCTCGTTGGGGCATCGCGCCGCCAGGCGGTCCATGGCCGCGGGGTTGGAAAGCGCGTCCACGATCCAGATCGGGCTGCTTCCTGGCGTTTCCCATGCCGCGTGTGCTGTGGACGAGATCCGTTCCATCTGCCGACCGCCCAACGGCATCGCGAGCACGCCAGCGCCAGATACGTGTCCGATCAGGTGCGCAAACTGCACCGCAAGCAGGTCCGTCGGCAGGCCGGCGGTGTCCGCCCGCATGAGGTTGAGCGGAAACTGGCCTGGCGCGCCGTTCCGCGCGAAGGGGTCGAGATAGTAGGTGTTCTCGAGCGCCCCTGGGATGCGCGCCAGTCCGCCGAGCAGCGGCTCGCAGCCGTCCCCCTTCAGGTCGAACAGCACCCACGACCGCCGAGCACCTGGCGGCACGTGAGCGTATTCGTATGCAATCGACTGGACTTGGAAGTACGTGAACAGTGTGCTCTTGCGGCAGCCGGTGCTGCCGCCGATCCAGCCACTGCCGCCGCGCGCGGTCGACGGTCGCTCGATATGCGGCATGTTGGGCGTACCAAGCGCAGCCAAAGCGATCGCGTCCGCCGGAACGGCCCGCGCCGCCGCAGCAGGGCGGCGGAACGCGGGCATTGTCGGCGAGCGGTCGTTCTGCGGCATCTACGTCTCCTACTCTGCGTCGATGCGCCGTTTCTTTGAGGTTTTCGGCGCTTCCGGCGGCGCTTCCAGTTGTCGCTGCGCCGGACGCTTCTTGGCCTTGTCGTCGTTGGAACTCCGCGTGATCACAAAGCCCAAGCCGACGGCCGCAAACGGCAGGAGCACGGGGGCGATCGGCTCCACAGCGGTCCAAACGGCGGTGAGAAGCGCGAGCCCGGCGACTGGACCGACAACGGCGACGACAGCAAGCGTGGCCCAGTCGCGGACACCTTGCTGCCACGCGATGCAGACCGCTGCGATGCACAAGATTGGGACGAAAATAGCCATGGGTTCCTCGCCTTTGCGGTGCTTCGACTAGGGTTGAGGATCTCGATCTTGAGCCGGGGGGGCCGCGTCACCTTCTTCAGGTTTCGGCACGTTCAGGAACCCCTTAAAGACCTGCGAGTTGCGCACGGCCACGAACACCCACGAAACGACGGCGGCAGTCGCCACGGTCCAGACCGTCATCGGCAAATACTCCTCTGGGATTAGGTATTTGGCCGCTTGCCACGCGACGCCGATGATCATCGCGGCGCCCAAGAACTCGATCACAACGCGCGAAGTGCTGTCCAGATACGCCAGGCCGGCCGGACGGCCAAGGACCAGTTGGACGACGCTGCTGCCGAGGAAGGCGATGACGAACAGCGCCGTTAACGCCATGCTAAACATACTGATAATAAAGTGCTCTTCCATCAATCGCCTCCAACTTCCACGCAAAGTGCATTCTGGACGGTGAACTTCACCGTCGCCTGTGCACACGTTTCGCGACGCCACACGCCGAAGGTCGTCGCAGCTTCCATGACCATAAGGAAGGGGCCAAACACTTGAATTCCAAACGTCTCGTACATCTCACACCTCTCCCTTGGGGCTGGCACCCAACGTCAACGGTGCACTCTGCGGCTGCGGGGAGCTGCGATCTCTGCCGACGCGCTTGCCCGGCAGGTCCAGTCGCCACGGTGGGCCGACCAGTTCAAAGGGGCCAAACTGTCCATTTTCATGAGCTTCGGCGAAGGTGTCGCCGAGCAGTTCGTCTGCCGCCGCCTTGATGCTGCGGGCTCCGAACTCCATCTCGCGGCTGTCGAGCACAGTGGCGACCAACTCCGGCGCGACCCAATCGACCAGGATGCCGTACTCTTGGGCGACCTCGACGACCACGAGCGCTGCAGCTTCCGCCTCGTCCGCCGCCGACAACGGCAGGAATGGAACCACGGCCGTGAAGCGGCCAGCGACCTCTGGCCGCATGCCGCGCGCGACGAGGAGCTTTCGGCACAAGTCGGACACGCGGCTCGCCGGCATCGCCTGCACCTTACTGAACGCATCGACTTCCGTGCTGATCAGATTGCTGGTGAAGACGAAGATGGCGTGGCGGCAGTCGACCGCCTCAGCCACGCGGCCCGAGCGGGTCATGGTTCCCGCCGAGAGGGCGTTCATCAGGGTGTCCAACAGAACCGTATGCGCCTTCTCGAGCTCATCGATGATGGGCAAGCTGCGGCTGTTCGCGGCCAAATGGTCCACCAAGGCGCCGCCAGCTTCGTGCCCGACGTAGCCGACCGGCGCGCCCAACAGCTGGGACACGCGGTGCGGTTCCGAGTACTCATTCGCGTTGATAAGGATGGGCCGGAAGCCGTAGTCGCGCAGGAATGCCGCGAGTCGACGCGCGGTCTCAGTCTTGCCGCTGCCGGTCGGACCGACCAAGAGCAGCGACGCCGGGTGGCGCGGGACTGGGCGGCGCAGGTGGCGCACCACCGTCGCTGCGACCGTAGCGATGGCGACATCCTGACCGGCGATGTAGCCGCGCAGCCAGGCTGAGATGTCCTCGGTCTTCGGCGTACCGAGCGCGGCGCCAACGCGCAGATCTTCAACGGCGAGGACGTCGGTCACGCCGCGGCGAGCTGGGCGCGGGCGGCCGAGCAGCTCGTCGAGGCGCGCCAGCGCCGCTGCGGCGTCGCCGTCGACGCTGAACAACAGCTGCCCGCCACCGGCAATCGGCCGGTCCTGAGCTACCTGCCCGAGAACCACGTCGGGCAGATGAACGCTCACGGGCAGCCAGACCTCGGTGCCGGTGTCGGTGGCTACCAGGACGACGTCCAAGGCGTCGGGCTCGACGGCCACACCGACGTACAATTCGCGCACCGTCGCGACGCCGGTGCGCGCCATCGCGGCGGTGACATTCCCAAGAGTTTCAATGGCCAACGGCAGGCTGTTCATGGCTAGGCTCCGGCTTTGGCGCAGCAGGGGCACTGCGGGTCGAAGTCGGGCGTAAGCCAGAGGGTATCGCACGCCAAGAAGGCGAAATCCTGCAATTCTCGCTTGAAGTCGCGCGGTTCACTCGGCAAGTCCGCAAGCACCAAGTCGAACAAGTCGACCGCGTCCCAGCGGTACTCAGGGTGCATCCGAACGACCACCTGCGTGCGCTTGCCCATCTTCTGGAGGAAGCGGCCAGCGTCGGTGTCCGTTCCCTTGGACAACAGCGCCAAGGCAATCTTGAGCGCAATGGCGTCGATGAAGCCGATGTCGGCGCCCAATCCGCGCGCGCCGTCGAGGTCCACCTGCGCATCGCCGCGTTCAGCGGCTTTGAAGCGGCTGGCCGCCACGCAGCGGTAGCACGGGCTACCCGGCATGACCACTGTCACCATGCCGCCTGCGGCGCGCTCGTGAACGTCCACCAGCACGGCCGGGATGCGATGCTTGACCGCCATGTCGTTCACGTGCGCCTGGGCGTCCAGTGAGTCGGTCAGGCCCAAGAGCAGGTCCGGGCGGTTCGGGCCGGTGCAGTAGGCATCGGTGAGAACGTCTTGGATTTTGGCCACGTGGGCATGGACGGTAGTGCCCGGCGCGGCCTCCTCCATGTGGGCCTTGAGTGCGTCAACCTTGAATTTGCCAACATCGCCCTTGCGATAGTACGTGCGGGGCAAGTTCGGCGGGTCGACGGTATCCTGGTCGACGAGCGACACGTCGCAGCCGTGTTTACCCAGCTTGACCGCCAGGTCGCTGCCGCCGCTGGCACCGCCAACGCAGCAGTGCTTGCCATTCAGGTCGGCCATCAGGCCGGCAAACCGCGTAAACGTCTTCATCTTACACCTCACGCGCGCACACCATGGCGCGCTCAAAGACCGTGGCGAGGCGCACTTCGACGCACTCCGTCGAGCGCAACTTCCACGGCACCGGGTAGAACTGGATGGCCGCTGGCATGTGGGTCATGAGCAGCGGAGGCACGAGCGGGAAGTGGTCGGGCAGATAAACCTCGTAGCGGAAATCGCCGTCGGCCAAGACGAGCGTGCGGCCATCGACAGCGACAACCGCGCCAACGCGCTCGGCCAGATGCTCCAGATTCAGCGTGATGAGCAAGGGCCGGGGCTGGAGCTGGTCGCCAGCTTTCTCGGCAAACTCGCTCGGGAATTCCCGAATCGGGAATGCTCCTTCCTCGCACACCACGACATCGGCAAGGGCCGGCGTGTGCGGGTCGTCCGCCTCCACGACCCACGGCGTCATCACCGGCGTCGGCGTCAGGCTGCCGGTGACAATCGGCATCAACATGCGGGTCGCCACCTCGTTTTGTTCGAGGAACGCCCGCGCGAATCCCAGGTCGCCTTGCGCCGGGCCGGATTCGCGGCTCGGGTACGGCGAACCCGGGTGGCTATGGACAAAGCCGTCCAGCAGGCGCATCGGCTTGCCATCCGCCAGGCGGTCCTGTTCGGCACTGCACGTCTTGAGGTTCGGCGCGTAGGCAACCGACGACGCGCACCGACTGCCCTCTTCATCGAAGACAAACAAGCAGGCGCCGGCAGTTTGCGCCGGGCCGAAGAGCATCCCTCCTGTCTCTGGCGGCTGACTGCCGACGGTGCCGGCGATCGCAGCGAGCACCTGCGGCGTCAAGTGAATGGGTGCCGACGCGCGCTTGAAATCGCGTCCGGTCTTCGGCAAAGCCGTGGCGATGGTCAATTTCCGCTGCATGCCTTACTCCTCAATTCCTGGGAAGTGACCAGTTTCCTTGAAGAACGAGAAACCCGTGACCCAGAATTCGGTGCGCTTCACCACGAAATCGAGGTCATGCGGGCTGTCCTTCAGCGTGTACGTCGCGCCCTCGCCGACACAGACGTATCCT
>CAIMEY010000027.1 GCA_903840165.1 uncultured Myxococcales bacterium
GCTTGGGCAGGCAAGTCGGTGCAGATTGTCCTAAGTTTTGATACAGTTGACGCGATCAACAACCTCACCTCAGGCGTCACGCTGGATAAGTTGCAACTCCAGGGCCCCGTGCCTGCCTGCGACGCCAACGCGGCCTGCGCAAACACTGTGGGATCCTTTACGTGCACCTGCTCGGCGGGCTACACGGGCGACGGCAAGACCTGCACCGATGTCAATGAATGCCTGACGAACAACGGCGGCTGCAGTGCCAACGCGAACTGCACCAACAGCGCCGGTTCGTTCAGTTGCGCTTGCAAAGCAGGCTATTCTGGCGATGGCAAGACCTGCACGGACATCAATGAGTGCTTGACCAACAACGGCGGCTGCAGCGCCAACGCGGCCTGCGCAAACACTGTGGGATCCTTTACCTGCACCTGCTCTGCGGGCTACACGGGCGATGGCAAGACCTGCACCGATGTCAACGAGTGCACCATCAGCACCTTGCCGACCGATTTCTCCGCAGGATTAAATGGTTGGACGGCCGTCAACAGCTCACTCACCGTCGGTTGGCGGGCCCTGGGCGGCAAGCTGTACTACGGCAACGCCGCGGGCACCAACTACGACACGCCGACCCTGGCCAATAATGGCAGTTTAACCAGTCCGACCGTGCAGTTGGGCGCAAGCGGCAACACGTTGTCCTTTGCCCTCAAGCTCGACGTCGAGGCAGCAGCGGCCGGCAATTTCGACGTGTTCTCAGTGAGTATCCTCTCCGGCGGCGTGACGACGCTGGTTGCCGACAAGTCCAAGATGCCGGCCTCCAACGCCTTTGCCAACTACAACTACTCGCTGGACGCTTGGGCGGGCAAGCTGGTGCAAATTGTCGTGAGTTTTGACACGGTTGACTCGGTGAACAACGTCACCACGGGCGTAACGCTCGACAAGGTCGTCCTGGCCGGACCCGTGCCGCCCTGCTCGGGCAATGCCGCCTGCGCCAACACCGCGGGCAGCTACACCTGCACCTGCAACAGCGGCTACACCGGAAATGGCAAGACTTGCACGGACATCAATGAGTGCTTGACCAACAACGGCGGCTGCAGCGCCAATGGCACCTGCACCAACAGTGCCGGGTCCTTTAGCTGCGCCTGCAATGCGGGCTTCCTCGGCGATGGCAAAACCTGCGTATCGGCTACGAAAACCTTTGCGTACACGGGCGGTGTCGACACCCTGCAGATTCCACCGAACGTCACCGGCGTGATCATCGAAGTCGCTGGCGGCGGCGGTGGCGGCGGCGGCAATGACTGCGCCAGCGGCGGCGGCGGCGGCGGCGGCGGTTTGGTCAAGGCTACCAAGGTCTGGGCGGTCAAACCCGGCGATGTGTTGAGCATTATCGTCGGCGCAGGCGGCGCGCCCGGTGCAACTTGCGCGGCAGGCACTGGCGGCGGCGCGGGCGGCTACTTGGGCGGCGCAGTCGGCGGAAACGCAGGAACGGCGGGCTGTTCGGGCGGTGGCGGCGGTGGCGGCGGCTTGTCGGGCGTGTTCAGCGGCGTACCTGCGGCCAACACGGCGATCGTCGTCGCGGGTGGCGGCGGTGGCGGCGGCGGTTCGGGCTGCAACAACGGCGGCAACGGCGGTAGCGGTGGCTGCAGCGCTGCTGGCAATGGCTTTGGCGCGGCGTCCGGCGGTGGCAGCTTGCCCGGTGCCGATGGCGGTGGCGGCGGTGGCGGCGGCGGTGGCTACCAGAGCGGTGGCGGCGGCGCTGGCAACGGCAGCGGCTATGACACGGGTGGCAACGGCGGCGGCGGCGGATCCTGCTATGCCCAAGCGGCGTTGAGCGCCACGTCGACCGTCGGCAATGGCGTCAGCGGCGGCGGGGCAACTGCTGGCGGCACAGCCGGCTACGTCAAGGTGACGTTGCAATAGCCCCTGGGGGACGTGTACAAGCACAGCGGCAGCGGTCGTCTTGGTCGCCGCGTTCTTGGTGCATGAGCCTCTCTTGATCAAACGCCATTTTGCCAACGGGATCGCGCAAGAGGACTCGGCCACCCTTTGGGCTGGGGCTCTTGCCGCCCGCTGGAGCGCATCAGTGTCAGCCATGCTGTCGCCAAACCACTAAGCATCCTAAGCACATCCGCGATGAGCCAAGCTGCGGATGTGGGAACCAGGAACTCGAGATGTTGCCCAATACCGCCGTTGTCGAAGTGCGCTTTTCCGACTGTGACCCTATGGGGCACGTTAATAACGCGAATTACTTGACGTATTTTGAGCAGGGGCGCGTCGAATTCCTGCGCCAGAACCACCTGGGCTGGTCTCTGCCTTTCATCATTGCCGAGGCGCACGTGCGTTTTGTGGCGCCAGCGCAGTTCGCGGAATTTGTCTACGTTCACGTGCAAGTCGTGAAAATTGGCCAGAAATCGTGGCGATTTGCCTACCGCGCCACGGATGAAAGCGGGCAGCGGCTCTTTGCCGAAGGCTGGACGGCTCAGGTGGCCTTTGACTACACCACCCACAAGAGCATGGCAATTCCAGAGGACTTTCGCGCAGTTCTGGAACGCTGGTTGGTCCCGTCGGAAGCGTAGGGGCTCAATTCCCTAGGCAGAACCAGCGCGCTTGGCGTAGGCGAGCCATGCGGAGGTGTGCAACCCCGCTAAATAGATTGCTTTTTCCACCAGCTCGGCCATGTCGCTTGGCTGCCAAGTGGCGCCTTGGGTCTGGGCGCCGCGGTGGTGAAACTGCCCCGCCAATCCACCCAAATAGGCAATCAGTCCGTGAATTTCGCTAGGCGCAAGCCTGCTCCAGTCGATGCGATCCTCCTGGGGCGTCAGGCGGCGCACGAGCATCGAAAGCCTTTGATGACTCGAGGGAACCACCAGCGTCGTCGCGCCGCAGAGCTTGGGCGGATGTTGCAGGCCGGCGCGCATGGCGGCAACGGCTCGCTCCGCTGCCTGCAGATCAGGCCGAGGCAGAAGCTCCGTCGATGACGGATCTCCCTGTTCTTTCATATCAAATAGCCACGCACCATCGCGTCCGCCCTTGCCGGCGACCAGGACCGCAAGGCGCAGGGTACCCAAACTGCCCGTGCCAGCGACCCGCAGCGCGACGTCCAAGACGCGCATTTGTGTAAAATCAAGATTCATTTCATGGACATACAGTGCAAATGCCTGCTGCGCGGCTTGGGCAAGCTCGGCATCGACGGGGCGTAACTTGTCGTTTCGCAGTAACTTTCTGTGATCGCCATGGACCTCCGTTCTCGCTTCCAAAAGCGTACGGCGCGACCGATTGCGCACCGCTTGCAGCAGCGTGGTGACGCAGGGCGGCTCCGCGGCCAGGGGCTCTCCAGAGGCTGTGGTATTCCAAGCGCGCAAAAGACTGAAAAGATGATGGATTGTCGTGTGGCCATCGAGTTTGGCGTCGCGCAGGACCAGCGCCAGACTTGTGGTCAGGCGCAGCAGGTCGTGGCGCCACGGACCGCGGGTGGCGTCATCAAAATCATTGATATCAAAGACCGTTTTGTCGATATCGCCGTGGGCCGGGGCCTCTGGGCGAAAGGCACCGAAGTTCTCCAGGTGCAGATCGCCCGTGAGCCAGCCAGTGCCGTCCGGCCCTGCAGCCAGCCAGGGCTCGGTGGCCAAGAGGTGCCAGTACAAAGGGGCCGATCCGCGAAGAAAAGCGAATGGACTTAAGGACATACGTTCAGCCTTGCGCCGCAGGAGCTCCGGGTGCCGAGCGTTGCGGGCTAGGTCGCATTGCCATTGATAGTCGACGAGTTCAGAAGGCTTGTGCATGGCCATCAGCATGCAGACTCCGCGGTCTGCGTCCACCGAAACCCCGCGGTCTGGGTCTACCCAAACAATTCTTTCACAAACTGGCCGATTCGCCGCGAGCCGGTTCAGCCCGAGGCCTCTGCTTGCACCGTTTGGCGGGTGCACCGACGATTCCTGTCGCTTGTCCACACTTCTTCACGAAGGGCGTCCAAACGCTGTTACCGATCCACTGCCAAGGCTGCAGGCCCCGCACTGGTTGACAGAAATGCCCGGGGAACCGCCCGCCTAGCCGGGCCCACCGCGTCCGCCGCTGACCGCTGAACGGAGTTCGAGTGCGACCACGAATTCTCATTATTTCAGATACGTTACCTCCTGATCCCAATGGCGTTGCGGTCATTGCCCAGCGCACGGCTTCGATCTTGGCTGAGCATCAGGACGTGCACCTGTTTGGCCCAGAAGGGCTGTCCGCACCAGGGGTTATTGAACAGACCTTCGTGCGCCGGACCCAAGGCGGGACGCCTGACATCCGCTTGCCGGAACGCCGCACTTGGCAGCTGGCGCGGGCGATCTGGCGTACGGATCGCGTGGCGGTTCATAGTCTTGGCCCCTTGGGCTGCGCGGCGCTGGTGCTGGGACGCTTGCTGCGCCGGCCGACCATCTTCTTTGTGCACAATGACTTGCCCGAACTGCTGGCCCATGGCCTCGAGGCAGGACGCTTTCGACCATGGATGCGCGTATGTTCTAAGTGGTTACAGGCAGTTGCCTGTGCATTCGCCCATGAAGTGGTTGCGCCCAAACGGCTCGCGCGGCCCACGGACCGGACCCTGCAGTTGCTGCCGCCCAAAGCGCCGCCGGCACCGGCGTCACGACGACGAGGAAAAGCCTTTATTGTCGCTTACCACGGACGCATTTCGCGGGAGAAGGGTTTGGACGCTGTGGTGGCAGCGCTTGGGCAATTGCTTGAGTTCAAACCGGTTTTGTATCTGGTCGGCCGAGGCAGCGAATTGCCGGCCCTGCAGGACCAAGCCCATCAACTGGGCGTGACCCTGGTGCACCAGGCTTGGTGCGAGCATCCGACTGATTTCTTAGTCCAAGCAGATGCTTACGTGATGGCGTCGCGCACGGAAACCTACTCACTGGCGACCTTGGAAGCCTTGGGCTGTGGCCTGCCCGTGGTGGCGCGGCGCGTTGGGGAAATCCCGAATTACATTGACCATATGAAAAATGGCCTGCTGTTTGACGTCGACCATGACTTGCCCGCGGCCCTAAGACTGCTGGCCCGCGACAGCCAATTGCGGTTGCGCTTGGGCGATGCTGCGCGCGCCAATGCGTGCGAGGGCTCGGTCTGGGCGCAATTTGCTGCAGCTTCGCTCGGTTGCAGCCCCCTAGCGCGAGATGTCACGCCGATGATCCGCCGGCCTCTTGGCGAAACGACGCTGGAATCCGCCGCATGAGTCTGGCCAATTATGCGCAATTGCAGCTTGATTGGTCCATTCACGACGTGGCTCCGCACACGCAGGCTCAAGTCGAGGCGCTCTGCCAAAGTCTGCCGCGCGATCTGCCTCAACCACCCATGCTCCTTGTCATTCCAGGGTTAGACTGGCAGCCGGCGCAGATCGACTGGCTGCGGCAAAAGCAGCAAGCCGGCTTTGTCCTGGTGGCCCACGGTTGGCAGCATCAGGCCTTGGCCAAGCGTACGCTATGGCATCGGCTTCACGCGGCAATGCTGTCTCGCGATGCGGCCGAACACCTCAGTCGGTCGCGGGCTGAACTGCAGCAGAGGACCGCCGACAGCGTGCAGTGGTTTGCCGCCAATGACCTGATAACCCCTCAATACTACGTGCCTCCTGCCTGGGCCCTGGGGGCGCTGCAACCGCAGGACCTGCTGCCCTTGGGCGTGCAACGGGTGGAAACGCTGGCTGGGTATCGGTCCACGCAAACAGGACGCCTGCAACCTGCTGCTCTGATAGGGTTTGAGGCTGATACGCCCCTGCGCGCGCGTCTCCTGCGGGCTTGCAATGCGCTACAGGGGCCTTTGGCGCGTCAGAGTGGATGGCGTTTGCGAATTGCCATTCATCCCAATGACTTGACCCTGCATCTGCGGGATGACCTGCGCGCGCTGCTGTCTCCACCGCCGCGGTTGGCCTGAAAGCGTGAATACTCGCTAGATTCCAGGCGCTTGGGCTCACCAACTCCCTTGATTCGCCATTGACAGCCACGGCTCTTGGGGAGGCAAAGCCGGGCCATCCTGAAGCAATTCCACCGAAATCTGGTCCGGTGAGCGAATGAACGCCATGTAGCCGTCCCGCGGTGGGCGCACAATGGCCACGCCGAGGTCTGACAAACGCTGACAAGTCGCATAGATATCGGCCACGGCATAGGCGACATGGCCAAAATTGCGGCCGCCGTCATAGGTCTGCGGGTCCCAGTTCCAGGTCAGCTCGAGCTGGGCCTGTGTATCTCCGGGTGCCGCAAGGAAAACCAGGGTAAAGCGCCCCTGTTCACTGCTCTTGCGGCGCACTTCGACCAGACCTAGCTTGTTGCAGAAAAAGTCTAAAGATTCCTCAAGGTTGCTTACGCGAACCATGGTGTGCAAATAGCGCATCGGCCGATTCCCCAGCGGCCCAACGCAGGGGCCAATGGGACGCAGCATAGCGGCAACCAGCCTGGGCCACCACTTTGGCCTCTGCCGTCCCTGGCGGTTCAGCCGTCGCGGCGCACACCGGTTCATCGGCTGCCGGCCTCCTGAAAAGACAAGCAAAATTGAATGACTAGCGTTCTGTCGCCGCGCCCACGGACTTGCGCGGAGGCCTCCACACCTTTACACTGCGCGGCCCGCGTCCAGGCGAGGCCCTGGCTGCGGTCGCTGCTCGCCAATAGGTTGATGTTATGGCTGATTATCGTGTTTGCGTGGTCGGAGCTTCGGGCTATGCTGGGCAGGAGTTGCTGCACCTGCTGCGACGCCATCCTCTCGTCGCCCGCATCGATACGCCTGATTCTACAACAGGATTGGCTGCCCTGGCCGACGATGTCGATGCCGTCTTGCTGGCCACACCTGCAGAATTTGCCGCTGAGTGGGCTTGGCCCCTGGTCCTGCGCGGCAAGCGAGTTGTCGACTTGTCCGGTGCCCACCGGGCTGGTACGCCTGCAGCTCATGAACATGCCTACGGATTTGCCCATCCGCATCCCGAAGCCTTGGCCACGGCGGTTTACGGCTTGGCCCCTGCTCCCGCTCAGCTCGCTCAAGCAAAACTGGTCGCAAATCCGGGCTGTTATGCCAATGGGATCCTGTCGGCCTTGATACCCCTACACGCGATGGGTTGGCTGGATGCCCAGGCGACGGCAGATGTGACTGGAATTAGTGGTGTTTCGGGTGCGGGCAAGAAGCCGACTGAAAGAACCCACTTCATGGCCGTCGCGGAAAACCTGATGCCGTACAAGCCTTTGCGCGCCCATCAGCACGTCGTGGAGGTCGAGAGAGCAGTGCCCGTTCGCCTCCTCTTCGTCCCCGTGGTGGCCCCATTGAGGCGCGGCATGCTGATTTCAGGGACGGTTCCCCTGCAAGCCACGGTTACGCAGCGTGATTTGCAAGAATTGCCGCCTCTGGATGCCTTCTGGCGCCGCGTGGATCAGCCGCCTGAGGTGCAGGAACTACGCGATACGCCATGGATTTCCGTCTACTATGCGCTGGATCCGCCCAGCGGTCGTCTGCTCTTTGTCACGGCCCTGGACAACTTGCTGCGGGGGGCTGCCTCGCAGGCCATCGCCAATCTCAACCAGATGTGGCAACTGCCTGCTACCACTGGAATTCTGTGACCGACAGTGCCCTTTGCCCCGACCCTGGAGGTTGACCATGTCTGATTCGCAACCACATGATATTTCGCCATCTTTGCCCAAGGGCGTCCGCCTCATGGGAGGGCACAGCGGCATCAAGGCCAGTCGTCTTGACACGGCGCTGCTGATTGCCGATGCGCCGATGCGCGCCGTGGGTACGTTCACGCGCAACCAGTGCGCGGCGGCCTGCGTGCTGGGCAATCGGCCCCTGCTGCCATCGACGCAAATCCGCACCGTGACAATCGTTTCCGGCAATGCCAACTGCTATGCGGCAGGCGATGCGGCGGCCGACCAGATGCTTCGGCGGGCCTCGGCGGCGCTGGCGGCTTGTGGTCCTGAGGCGGCCTTGACCGCGACGACAGGCCCGATCGGCGTACCGCTGGACGCCCGCAAAGTGGCTGTGGCTCTGCCGCAAGTGCTGCGAAACCGTGTTTCGATTGATGATTTTGCCGATGCGATGCTGACCACAGATACGGTGCGCAAGGTTGCCTGCGTGCAGTGGCAGGGCGCGACATTTCTGGGAATTGCCAAAGGTTCTGGGATGATCCATCCCGACATGGCGACCATGATTGCGGTGTGCGTGACCGATGCGGACATTACGCTGCCGGCGATGCAGGAGGCGATTAGCCTGGCAACAGCTCGAAGTTTCAACGCAATTACGGTTGACCGCGACACGAGCACCAATGATACGGCCTTGTTTCTCACCACGGCTCAGGGGCCCATCCTCGTCGATCCGCTGCCGGCATTGACTAGGGTTTTTGAGCAGTTGGCCGTCGCTATTGCCAGGGATGGCGAAGGGGCGACGCGTCTTTGTCGTGTCCAAGTCCGCGGAGCTCGTACCGAAGAGAGCGCCCGCATCTGCGCACGCGACGTAGCGGGTAGTGATTTGGTCAAGGCGGCCTTGTTCGCCTGTGACCCGAATTGGGGCCGAATTGCCGCGGCTTTGGGTGCCTCCTTGGCGCGGCAGAACCTGACCGTTGCGCGGGACGAGGTCAGCATTGAGCTGATGCAGCAGCGCGTCTTCCCGGTCGATGGACCCCTTGATAAGCCTGGGCTTTCGGCGCTGATGCGTTCGAGCGATACCCTAACGGTCGACATCACCGTAGGCCAAGGGCTGGGCGATGCGACGGCCTGGGGCTGTGATTTAACCTATGATTACGTGCGGATCAACGCCGAAGCGCCCATTGCCTACGGGCACAATGCGCCGGTGCGCTCGGCCCTGGATATGCAGACGCTGACGCCGGTACTCAAGAAGGGCGTGCTGCGGGAGGCGCTGCGCTATTTGCACGAATTCGATCGCAAAACCATGGTGTTGCTTATTCAAGCCGAGGCACCGACCACCGACGATGACTTGGCCCTACTGCGCTTGACGGGCATTCGGCCCATCGTGCTGCGCAATGTCGGCATCGACACCGCTGTGGCCGTCGGTCGTGACAATGAAGCCATGAAGATTGTGGTACTTTCGGCCGATGATGGCATTCGCCTGGGCGATGGGCAGGTCGCACGCGAGGTCAAGCCCGCGGAACTACCGCGGCCCTGGCTGGTGCCGGGGCTGGAGGAATTCCTTAAAACGGGCGCGACGTTGCATGTGATCAACGGTCAGGTGCACGCGGCACTCATCGAGGAGTTGTTCACCGACCGTGGGATTGGCACCATGGTTTCGGCCTGATTTGCTGACGAACAGGGCGACGGTTGCGGAATTGCCAATCAGAATGCAAAGCTAGACCCTTGCTATACAAGGCTCGCGCATCGGCGCATCCTTACAAGACGTCTGCCCAACGGACGCGAAAACCGTCCTAACTACTTGAAATAAGGAGCAATGATGATCCCGGCTACCCTTCTGATGACCCCGACCAGTCCTTATGCCCGCAAGTGTCTCTTGGTGGCCATGGAAAAAGGCAAGGATTTAGCGGTGTCTGTTGAGCCGCCCCACGCCCAGGGGAGTCGCATCGGTGCCCTCAATCCGCTCGTCAAGGTGCCGACCTTGCTGCTGAGCGATGGTACGGCGGTGTACGACTCGCGGGTCATCGTCGACGTCTTGGAAATGGTGTGGCCCGAGCCGGCGCTGATTCCCGCACAAGGCCGCGAAAGAATAGAAGTTCTGCGCTGGCAAGCCTTGGGCGATGGCCTAGCCGATGCCATGGTGCTGGTGATGATGGACCGCATCAAGCCCGAGGAACGCCGCGATTTGGGCTGGCAGGAACGGCAAATTGTTAAGATTGACGCGGCTTTGGCGCTCATCAATCAAGAGGTGCGGCCGGGCCAATGGCTAGTGGGCGAACGTCTGACCCTGGCCGAGCTTGCGGTGATTTCTGGTATAGGTTACGTGCAGTTGCGTGGTGCTGAGCTGTTGGCGAATCGCTGGCCGAACCTGCACGCGTGGTCGGCTTGGCTCCATGAGCGGCCCAGTGTCGCTGCGACCGTGCCGGTTGCGATGTAAGGGATTGATTAGCAACGGGGAGTGACTGTCATGCGTATCGCCCTGCTGGCCCACACCGACGCGCCGTGGACGCCCCTGTATGCTGCCCACTTTGCCGCTGCTGGGCATATCGTTACAATTCTTTCGTTTTGCCCCGATTCCTTGCCCAACGCCGCGCAGTTGCCGGCGACTTGCACCGTGACCTTTGTCGGCGATTTGCCTTACAATCCAGCAGGTAATAAGACGGTCTTTTTGCGCAAGATTCCGCGTGTGCGCGCGTTGCTGCGGCAGTTTCGGCCCGATGTGGTCTTTGCGCCCTATCTGCTGTCCAACGGGCTGTGCGCAGCGCTGGCTTGGCGCGGGCCTTTGGTGGTCACTGCGGTGGGCAGCGATGTGCTGCAACAGGCTGGAACGCTTCGGTTACCGCCCTTGGTGCGTCGGGCCCTGGTGACGGTGGTGGCGCGGCGGGCGCGGTGGATGGTGGCGGTGTCCGAGGAACTGGCCCAGGCGTGCGTGCAGCTAGGGGCAAAGCCAGGGCAAGTCAAGGTGTTTCCGGTCGGCATCGATGTTCAGGCTTTTCAGCCCGGGCCCAAGTCGCAGCCGGGGCAGCCCCTTGCGGTGGTCTGTGTGCGCAAGCACGCGCCGGTATACGAGAATCACGTGTTGCTACAGGCGATTGCCCTATTGCGGCAGCAGCATGCCCAGGGACGGCCGGCGGTGCCGTTGACGTGCACCTTTGCGGGTAGCGGGCCGCTGTTGGCGTCTTTTCGTCAACAAGTCAAGGCGTTATCGCTGCAGGACTGCGTGACGGTTCTGGGCCATGTCGACCACGCGGAGGTGGCCAGCCTGCTGGCGGCGGCCGACGTGTCCGTCTCCTGCACCAGTTCGGACGGCACCAGTGCGGCGCTTCTGGAGGGCATGGCCAGTGGAGCCCTGCCGGTTGTGACCGATATTACAGCGAATCAGGGCTGGGTGGTGCCAGGCGTCAATGGCCTGCAGTTCCCGGTGGGCGACGTGGTGGCGTTGGCGGCTGCCTTGAGGCAGGCCTCTCAAGATTTCGCTTTGCGAGACAGGGCGTTGCACGACAATCCACCGCGCGTGGCGGCTCAGGCGGATATCGCCGTCAATATGGGAAAAGTCCTTGAAATGCTGGAGGATGCTTGGCGGCGAGGGTAAGGGCGTTGACGACGCGCGAGGCTTGGCGCACGCTCCCCTTGCAGCCGACTTACTCACTTAAGACCGCGGTTGGTGGTCGGCGTGCAAGACTAATCGTAAGTGCGCCTCATCGCAGGGCTAATCCCGCGGAGGTGGCCGGGTGCCTAAGACCCAGACAGGTCGCGCCAAGCGTATGCCAACCTCGCTCGGTGTCCGGCTGAACCTCTCAATCGGGGAGTAAGTGCAATTCACTAGGGCATTCAGCGCATTCAGTGTTGCTGGCCTGGGCCAGTACCGAATGCGCGCATCGGCGTGTCGCATGCTGGTCGTGCCGTGTGCCAATCTGCGACGTCGTGTTGCAAATTGACACAGGCCAGCTGGACCTCCGGGCCGGTCGGGCGCGTCGGATCAGAATTTGATCAAGGACGCGGCCTCCACGGGATGGCGCGGGCCCGGACAGCGAGGGCCCAGTACCAGGGCGGCGGGTCAAAACGCTTGCTCAAGAAATTCGTATAAACAAATGGTTGCGCTGGCGTCGACAATCGGCGTGGACAGCGGGGCGACATATATTGACGCTCGGGCGCGATTGTGGCCGTGTTGTGGATTGATTGTAGATTGCCGACAAGGCGAAAAATAGCTCGCATTACAAGAGGTTGATCGAGGTCGTTCACCATTGTTGACATCGATCGCGGCAAAATCCGGCATTTGCGGGTGGCAGGGGCCCAACTCGCATAGTTCCTCACGGTAATCCGCCTTGCGTGGAGCGCGATCGCAAGAACCGTGAATTCGCGTGTGGATGTCAGTCGCTCGTTGCGTGCAGGCGGCTGCTATGGCGCACGCTTGGCGGTGTCGGGACCCGCGCGCACTTGCACATGGGCCCTGGATGGTGGCGCGGGTCGGCGCTGACCCGCATTTATGGCCAAACCATCGGAAAAGCACATAAAACGTCGGTAGCGCCGACCAGGAGCAGCCCATGAACAGCAGCAGTGGACGCCCGATTTCCGTGCAGTGGGTCGCGATGATCGTCGCGATAACAGCTACTTGTGGCTATGTTGGCATCGCCCGCGCCGTGCAGGACCTCTACCCGTTTTCCAGCTACACGATGTACGCCGGCGTGCACGGGACCTGGGCCAGTCGCCTCGTGGCGCGGCCCAAGGACGGTATTGCGCGAGAAATCAAGAACTTCGACCACTGGCAATGCCAAGACGAGCTGCCCGCCGAGGCCAACCGTACCTGCGCCGTCGGCGAGGGATTCCGTATTGATTACATGGAGGCAGCGACCATGCAGTACGTCAACAGCTTTCACAACCAAGCGCCGGGTGACCAGGAGGTCGACCTGGTGCGCCGGGTGTGGCAGTTCGACGCGCAAGGGGTTCCACTGCCTGCGCAAAACTGTATCCGCCGTCACTGCCGCGCCCAGCGAATTGCCGATGACAATGGAGGCCAGCGATGATGCGAAGTACCTGGGATCACGCCGATCGAGCGCCCCTGCGCATCGGCCTAGCGGTTGTGGCGGCGGGCGACCTGCTTTCCCTGGTGCAAGCCCTGTGGACGGCTGCGCCTGCGCCTCAGGCCCGTGGTTTGGCCCTGATCGGCACCAATTTACCGGCCTTAGCAGCGGTGGCGGGCCTGGGCGTGCTGGCTCTGGCCCTGTTTGGTGCTGGGAAATGGCAATTTCGTAGTGGTTTAGTGGGGTTGATTGCGCTCGGCCTGGTCGAAGAATCGCACACCGCTATCTGGGGCGGGCCCAAGCGCGCCTACTTCATTTCCGGCACGCTACTGGTCGGTTGGCTATTGGGCCTGGGCTGCGCCTATGCCATCAAGGCCCGGCAACCCTTGGCCAGCAAGGAGGAAGGCCGTGCTTTTGCAGAGTATTTGGCGGACATGGGCGCGGTCGGCTGCTTGGTGGCGGTCTATGTCGACGCCGGCATCAGCAAGCTCGTTGCCTCAGGGCCTGCGTGGTTTTTGTCCGACAACTTGCAGTCCATCGTGCTGAGCCTGAGACCTGTTGAAGATGATTCACTTTCTGGCGCCGTTGCTGTCTGGGTCGCTGCCCGGCCGACGCTGGCGCACACCTTGTCCGCCCTGGGCCTGGTGATGCAACTCACTGCGCCCCTTTACCTTTTCTCGCGGCGCCTCCGGCTGGTGATGGGTAGTCTGTTCATCTTCTTTCACCTTTGCGTAAAAATGCTTGTCCATATCAGCTACTCCGAGGCGATCTTCCTGGGCGCGCTGTTCACCTACCCGTGGCCGCAGATCATCGCTTGGCTGCGGCACAAGGCGCCTACGGTGGAACTGCCGATTCCCGAAAACATCAAACGTTCTGCACTAGTATCAGGTGTTGGTCCCTGGGCCGTTGGCGCCTTGGCGGTGGCGGCCTTGGCTTGGTCGGTGGTGACGCGCCCCGCTCATTCGGCGATTCCGCAGGCGCGGGCGATTGAGGTGATGGGACAGCAGGGGCAAACACGGGAATACCCCGGGGATATCCGCGCACTGTTGTCGGGCCTAAAGCCTGGAGACGCGGTCGGTACCTTTGTGGTTGGCGAGGTCTGGGCGTCTGGGCAGGATGGAATTGTTGTTGTTTGTGCGCGAAAAGGCCAGAGAGCCACCGTGCAAATTGCGCCAAAGGGTCGCCAGCCCTTTGTTGCTCCGCAAACATCTCAGGATTACGACCTTTTCTATCGACAGGCCGCCGAGCCGTCTCCCGCCCTGGCCCAGCTCGATGTCGATGCCCTGCTGACCGTCCTGCGCGACCGCGTGGCCCAAAACGAACGCGTAGTGCCGCGCCCGGCCCTGTTTGCACGCTGACCGACTCGGGGTCTCGAGTCGCATCATTGTCATCAAGACCATTGACTTTCCATGCAATTGGCGGTAGACAGGTGATTCGGGCATAGGCTGTGCCAAGGGTACACCGTGCTGGGTTTTGGCCGACCGTTGCCCATCCTTGGGCGATGAAGGAAGTGCAATTGCATGAATCTTTGAATGAAGTGGAGATCACTGCCCGGCTAGCTGCGCTTTTGGCGGCGAGTCCAGGTGGGCCGGCGATGCCGAACTTCCCCGCACAATTGCAGCCGCTTGTGGCCCAGGCAATTGCGCAACTTAATGATGGTAAAGGCGAAGTGGCGATTGACCTGGGGCCGCCCGGACCGGCAGCGCCTGGGCAAGAACCCGTGGCGTGGCCGACGGTTTTTCTGCGTCGGGATGGGGAGTTATGGTCGGTGGAAGGGCCGTCCACCCCGGTCGATCCGCGCGCCCAATCCCCTTGGCCGCTCATTGAATTGCCAGCTAATCCAGGTGGTTCACGGGATAGACGCACCTACGCCTGGCCTGCGGCGCTAATGGCTACTGCTGTTGCCCTGGCGCTATGGCTATGGCTCCGGCAGTAGGGCTGTCGTGCCGGCAGTAGGGCTGCGCGATGGTTGGCATCCACTAGTGTCGGACGTCAAAGCCAAAAAATGCTTCTAGCCCCATGGGTTGCAGCTCAATACCGCTGACTTGGGCGCTCAAAGGGCCGCGCTGGCACCAGATCACCAGGCGGTCCACGGCGTCCTCGGTGCCGGAAAACACAGCCTCAACGCGCCCGTCTTCCACATTGCGCACCCAGCCGTGAACGCCGTATTTGTGCGCCTCTCGCTGCGTAAAGGCGCGAAAGGAAACGCCTTGCACGGTGCCGGAAATGAAGACGTGGACCTGTTTGCGGCGCATGGAAGCCTCTGGGCAGTCGATTGCCACGGGCAGCGTACGCCGGCAGCGCTGCGGTGTCATCGTTGCCAGTTTGGGGCGGAAATTATATTGGAAAAACAACGTGGTAACAGTCGTTGCCGCAGACCACGTGGCAGCGTATGATGCGCCCCGCCGTCGCGCAGGCCGGGCGGCAGGCTCAGGGGGACTCATGCAAGCACCCGAACATACAGAGATTGTCCACGCAGGCGCTGACGACGACGCTGGTTTGGCCCCGGTGGCTGGGCCCCTGCGCGCAATTGTCGAAGCCTTTATCCCTGCAACTCAAGGACTTTCGGCGCAGGAGTACGCCGCGCTGATCGCACGCATCGATGCGCGGTTGGCGCAAGAAGAGCCGATCGTGACCACGCAACTGCGCTTTTTGGTTCGGGTTCTTGATTTTCTCCCCCTCTTTCGCTATGGCGCGCCCCTGCACAGTTTGCCTGCGGATCAGCGGCACCGCTTTCTAGCGTGGATGCAGGATTGCCCGATCGCGAAATTACGTGTCGGCGTCTGGGGTTTGCGCACGATGATCTATGTCGGTTGGTACACCGATACCCAAGTCGCCCAGGGTCTTGGCTGGAAGGCGAGCGCGGGCGGTTGGCAGGACTATCGCGCCCGGGAAAACGCTGTGCAGGAGCGGACATGAGCAAGCAAACGGTGCAAGTGGATGTGGCCATCATCGGCTCAGGGGCCGGCGGTGGCGCGGCTGCGGCGACCTTGGCTCGTCTGGCCCAAGCGGGCAAACGCGTTGTTGTTTTTGAGAAAGGGCCCCAGCACGACCCGCGGACTTTCAATGGCCAAGAGCTGGAGATGGCCTCGCGCCTGTATGCCAGCGGCGGGGCGATGGCGACGGTCGACCATACGGTGACCTTGGCCATGTCCGAAGGGGTGGGCGGCTCTACCATCGTCTATACAGGGACTTCGGTGCTGCCGCCCAAGCGCATCATCGACGCCTGGAATCTCCCCGGCATTACCCACACCGACCTGGTGGCCCGCGCCGAACAGTTCAAGGTCGACAACGGCGTGCACCTAGTGCCGGATGACGAAATCAACGACAACAATCAGCTTTTCGCCCTGGGTTGCCGAAAGCTTGGTTGGCATCCGGAGCGTTTTCCCGTCAATACGCGCAATTGCAAAGGGGCAGGGCTATGCAACCTTGGCTGTCCCAGCAACAACAAGCAAGGTACGGCAGTTGTGCAACTGCCTGCAGCGCAAGCACAAGGCGTAGAAATCGTCTCGCGCGCAACGGTGCATCATCTGGCGGCGGCGGCGGGCGGCGGCCTGCTCGACGTTGAAGTGTCGGCGGCGACGCAACCCCCTGGACCTGCAAGCCAATGGGCGCCGGGTCACTATGCCGTCCAAGCCAAAGTCGTGGTGGTGGCCTGCAA
>CAIMEY010000028.1 GCA_903840165.1 uncultured Myxococcales bacterium
AGTTTCAAGGGGGCGCGCCATCTCCACTTTCGCCGTGCCAGACTTGGCACGGCTCATGCGCTGCGCGCACCGCGGAGTCCTCTCCACTTTCGCCGTGCCAGACTTGGCACGGCTCATGCGCTGCGCGCACCGCGGAGTCCTCTCCCCGCCCGCGCGTACGGGCTCACCCCTGCGTTCGGCCGGGTCCCCGGCGGCAAAGTCCACAACGCCGAGTCCTTTGCGGTAACCGGGAAAGGACTTACGCGTACTAGTCTGGAGGCCAGCGATGCAGTGCCTTGTTTCTGCGTGCCTTTTGGGTCAAGCGTGTCGCTACGATGGTGCCAGCAAACCGCACGCGGGAGTCCAGGCCGCGGTGCAGACCTGGCAGCGAGAAGGTGTGCAGGTCACGGCTGTATGTCCTGAAGAACTCGGCGATTTAGGCACGCCGCGACCGGGAGCCCATCTGGTAGGCGGCGACGGCCACGCCGTGCTCGCGGGGCAAGCGTCTGTGCAAAGGGTCGCCGATGCGGGCGATGTGACAGCCGAATTCGTCGCGGGGGCCCAGCGGGCGGCAGCGGTGGCGCCCGATGCACAGTTCGCTGTTCTGAAATCGTTTTCGCCTTCCTGCGGCTGCGGCTGGACCGAGATCGATGGCCTGCGACAAGCCGGCGACGGCGTCTTTGCCGCGTTCCTGAGGCAGCGTGGCGTCAAGCTGTGCACCGAGGCCGAATTGGGCGATTGGCCCGCTCAACCGCCCGCGCGCGCGACCAGATAGGCCAGAGCGCCGATTGCGCCACAAACGGCTAACATCGTTGGGATATTCGGGCAAACGTACGGCGTCACCATCAGCAGAACGCCACCGACCAAGTGCGGCACCTTGGCCTGTTTCTTGCCCCAGCGAAATAGGGCATAACCCACTGTACTTATGGCAAAACCTAGTAGCAGGTTCAACGGATCAAAGTTCACGGAATGTTCCCAGGGCCCAGGGCGTTGGCACCTTTGAAACTCTGGCACATCGCAGGGGTTTGGGCAAATCGAACGGCGCGGCTGCCATCGCTCAGGGCGCGACGCCGTCCGGGACGCCTGACCGGCCCCGCTCCCTTCGCGATGTGGAAGTAACATCCAAGATTCCAAGGTGATACACGACCTTGCGATCCTTGCCCGGGCCGCGCAGAATGGCTGAGGCAGCAGGTGACGCCTGAAGGGCGGCAGGACCAAACCCGCTTGCAGACAAGGCAATACCGCATGCCCTCCCCCCAACCATCGCTGCAGGCCAGGCCCGAGACGCAGTCCACGCCGGAACCGCCGCGACCAACAGCGCAACTGCGCGGACGATTGACGATTTTCCTGGGTGCGTGGCCCGGCGTTGGCACAACCACGGCGCTGCTGCAAGCGGCGCATCAGGTTCAGGCCAAAGCGGCCATTGTGCAACACCTCAGATTGGAAGAGCAATTAGGTGCCCAGGTCGCAAATATCGCGGGGCGATCGATGAGTGCCGAGGTCCTGGCCTGGGCCCGCACGCACAACGTGACGCGAATTCTCTTGGGAAAACCGACCCATGCCCGATGGCGCGACGTGGTCTTTGGCAGTCTGTTGCCGGAGGTCGTGCGCGGCAGTGGCACCATGGAAGTCCATGCGCTTGCAGGCGATTTTTCCCCGCCACTGCAGGCTTCGGCCCCGCCCGGCAGGCCTTGGTCGTGGCGGCCTTATGCGTGGGCGGTGGCTAGCGTCGGCGCGACGACTCTGCTGGGCTCTGTGTTGCAAGGCCGTGTAGAGATTGCCGAAATCATCATGATTTACCTGCTTGGCATCGGCATTGTCGCTGCCTCGCTGGACCGTGGCCCGGCGATCCTGGCGTCGGCGCTGAGCGTGGCCGCGTTTGACTATTTCCTGGTGCCGCCGCGCTTTACGTTTGTCGTCTAAGACCCGCGATTCCTCTTGACATTCGCGGTGATGTTCGTGGTCAGCGTGGTCATCAGCAGCCTAACCGCCCAAGTTCGTCAGCAGGCCCGGGATGCATGCCAGAGGGAGGCTCGAACGGCGGCGCTGTACGCGCTGTCCCGCGAACTGGCGGTCAGCCGGGACCGGGGGCCGATTCTGCAGGCTGCGCGCAACCACATTGCTGGGCTGCTTGATGCCAAGATTGCGTTTTTGCTGGCCGATCCGTTGCAGTCGGCAGCCACGCTCGAGGTCGCTTTGACCGATTTTGCCTTGACGCCCGAACTGACCGCACTGGCTCAGTGGGTGCAAATCCATCATCGTCCTGCGGGATTAGGCACGGACACAGGCAACCAGGCGCGGGCCCTGTTCTTGCCCTTGCACACCGCGACGCGTTCTCTGGGCGTGATCGGCGTGCTGCCGAGCGACCCGCAAAGGGTAGAAGGTCTGGCACAGCGGCAACTGCTTGAAACTTTTTCACAACAACTCGCCACATCCCTGGAAGGTCTGCAGCTAGTGGCCCAGGCCCACCGCGCGCAGTTGCAGGTTGAACGGCAGGAACTGCGCAATTCGCTGCTGTCGTCGGTATCGCACGACTTGAGGACGCCGCTGGCGGCCATCACAGGTTCGGCGACGACCCTGCTCGATACGCCGGCCCAAGACGCGCCCCTACACAAGGAACTGCTTGAAACAATTCGTGATGAGGCCGATCGTCTTAATCGCCTCGTGGGCAATTTGCTCGACATGACGCGCCTGGAATCTGGCGGTGTCGAGCCGCGCAAGGACTGGATTCCCTTAGAAGAAGTCGTCGGATCTGCCCTGGACCGTGCCCAGAAGCTGTTGCAGGCGCATGTGGTGGAAGTCTCCTTGCCGGCGGACCTGCCACTGGTGCCGATGGACGCCGTGTTGTGCGAGCAGATGCTCCTGAACTTACTGGATAATGCCGCCAAGTATACGCCGCCCGGGACGCGGGTGCACCTGCGGGCGTGGGCTGAGCCGGGGCAAGTCGTGCTGCTGGTGGCCGATGAAGGCCCCGGACTCCCTAGTGGTAGTGAACACCTTGTTTTTGAAAAGTTTTTTCGCGGACGCGCCGACAATACGCGGGGCAGCGGTTTGGGGCTGGCCATCGCCCATGGCATCGTCACGGCCCACGGCGGCCAGTTGACCGCGGGTGCGAGCCCCAGTGGCGGCGCCCAGTTCCGCATCACCCTGCCCGTTGCCGGCGAACCACCGCAACTCCCGATGGAGGTCAACGAATGAGCGATCCCACGCCCCTAGTGCTACTGGTCGAAGACGAGCCGCAGATGCGGCGCTTTCTCCGCGCAACCCTGCAAAATCATGGCTATCGCCTGCACGAGGCGGTCAACGCGGCGGAAGCCTTGGCCCTGGCCAACCAGTGGAATCCAGACTTGGTGCTGCTCGACCTCGGCCTGCCGGACATGGATGGCCTGGAGGTCACGCGGCGCCTGCGCGACTGGACGCAAGTACCGATTTTGATTCTGTCTGCCCGTGGACAGGAAGCGGACAAAGTCTCCGCGCTCGACATGGGCGCTGACGACTACCTGACAAAACCTTTTGGTGCTGGGGAGTTGCTCGCACGCATGCGCGTGGCCCTGCGCCACTCGGCCAAGACGGCCGAGGCAGAAAGTGCCTTTGATTTCGGAGATGTTCACATTGACCTGGCGCGTCGCCAAGTCCTCAAAGCCGGCCAGTTGGTGCACCTGACACCGCTGGAGTACAAACTCCTGGTTCTGCTTGTGAAACATGCAGGAAAGGTGATCACCCACCGCCAATTGCTGCGCGAAGTGTGGGGCCCCAATGCCAGCAGCCAAACGCACTATCTCCGCGTATATATGGCACAATTGCGCAGCAAGCTCGAGGCAGATTCCGCCCGACCGCGCTTTCTCACCACCGAAGCTGGCGTTGGCTACCGCCTGCGCACCGAAGAGCCCGCCGGCGCATCGAGCGAGTCCAGCCCGCCGTGAGCATGGCGATCGCTCGCAAGGGCTGGCACAATTCTTGAACTATTCCAAGATGTTGGGTGCTTGCGGTAGGGTCCAGGCAACAACTGCCAAAAAAAGACAAGGCGGCCGGACTGAGTCGCGACCGCCTGCCAGAGCAAGACGAGTTGAAAGGGGAAACGTCCAGTTCGGTCGCAGTCTTAGGACTGCATTGGGCCCACTCCCTAACGATGAGCCAGTGGCAATGCGACCGCTGTTACGCCTCCATTTTGGCACGTGGTCGGGCAAGCCGGCGCACGCGGTTCGTGAGGATGCAAGATGGGATGGTCTGAGAAGTCATAGGGATTCTGCTCACTCTGTGTACAATGAGGCCTGCAAAAATCGTGCCACACGTATCAGAAAATTACACCCTTGAAATTCAACAGTTTTCGCGGAAAACCGTAGCTGTAGCGCCCTTGCGATGTGCCTCAAAAGTGTACCAAACGTATCATACGTCTCAGTTTGAGACAATTGCCCTGAATTGCGCAGAAGGCCAAGAGAGCCTGTGGCGCACACGACCAGTGCCTCCAACCCGAAGTTCCTGCCGGGTTCGAGGTACATTGTTTGCTTCTAGTTTCAAGCGGGGCCCGCGTTCGACCGGGTCCCCGGCTGCAAAGTCCACAAAGCCGAGTCCTTTGCTGTAACCCGAAAAGCACTTAGGGTTACGTCTACTAGCGCGTGGCCGGTGGAACACGTCGGGCTGGCAGCCCTAAAGCTCCAAGCGAATCACGAGAGAAAATGCACTGCTACTGCAGCGCGGCCAGCAACCGTTCGCGCACCGCAGCAGGATCCGCACCTCGCAACTGCTTGAGCGCGGCACCGAGGAAAACGCCCAACAACTTCGCTTCACCGGCGCGATACCGCTCGACTTCCTTGGGCATTTGCGCCAGGACGGCCTCGATACCCGCCGTCAGCGTTGCGGCATCGTCGACCTTGGCCAGACCGAGTTGGCTGACCAGCGCCTTTGGCTCGCCGCCGTGGGTGACAAAATGCGCCAAGAGTTGTCGGGCAGCACCCGACGAAACAGCGCCAGAATCACAGAGTTCCAGGCAAGCACCGAGTTCTGCCGGCGCAAAGGGCAATTGAGCACCCGCACGGGACTTCAGCAAAGCCGCAAGATCATTCTTGAACCACCGAACCAGGGCCGGCACCTTGGCGTAGGCCGCGCGCGCACCGTGAAACAGCAGGGCCAGATCCTGGTTTTCTGACAAGAAATCAGCAACTTCCTCCTCAACTCCCAGTTCCACCAGCGCAGCAAACCGCGCCTGCCACGGGGCATCGGCTGCGCGTTCGACAGCGCGGGTCACTGGCTTCTGAGAAATCTTCGGCGTTTCAGTCAGTTGCGGCTTGGGTGCCTCTTTCTTCCGCGTCGGCCGACCGTCACTGCTTTGGCTGCTCTTGCCCCAGGTGTCGCGCAGGGTGATCGTCCGATTCCACACAGCATTACCGGGCTGAGACTCCACGGGATCGCTAAAGAAGTAGCCGGTCCGCACAAACTGCACGTGCGTGCCGCCAGCCAACTGCGCCAGGGCCGGCTCCACCCGGGCCTGAGGGCAGACGCGTTCGCTGTTCGGGTTCAATTCTTCAAGAAAGGCGCGCTCATCGCCCTGAGGCAGCTCCACCTTGAGCAGGCGCTCATACAGACGCACCGCTGCCGGCACCGACCGCTGGGCATCGAGCCAATGCACCGTGCCGGCCGGCTGCCTGCCATCGGCCGCTTCTCCGCCTTTGCTGTGTAAATCCACGCTGCAACGCAGCCCGACGACCTTGCCCTGGGCGTCGCGGTCGACACCGGTACACGTCACAAAGTAGGCTCCGTACAAGCGAATTTCTCGGCCCGGGGCCATGCGCTTCCAGTCCTCCGGCGGCTCTTCGGCAAAGTCTTCGCGTTCGATGAGGATATGCTTGGAAAAAGGCACAGCGCGACGTCCCAGGCTCGGGTCCTGGGGCAGCCAAGGCAGTTCCAGCGATTCCACCTTATCTTGCGGGTAGTTGGTCAGCGTGACCGCTAGCGGGTCAAGAACGGCAAGGCCCCGCCGCGAACGCTTCTCAAGGTCCTGACGGATGCAGAATTCGAGCTTGCCGATGTCGACAAGGCTATTATTCTTTGCAATGCCAACGAGATCGGCAAAGTCACGCAGCGCCTCGGGCGTCACCCCGCGCCGACGCATTCCGGCCAAGGTGGGCATGCGCGGATCGTCCCAGCCGCGCACACGGCCTTGCTGGACCAATTGCAACAATTTCCGTTTCGACATCACAGTATAGCCCAGAGCAAGACGGGCAAACTCGTACTGATGCGGCCGCGGCGACCAGGGCTTGAGGGTCCGCGGGTCGACGGTATTGTCAAGGACCCAGTCATACAATTCACGATTACTTTCGAACTCTAACGTGCAAATCGAATGGGTAATCCCTTCGAGCGCGTCTTCCAGCGGATGGGCAAAATCGTACATCGGGTAGATGCACCACGTATCGCCCGTGCGGTGATGGTGGGCATGACGGATGCGGAATAACAGCGGGTCGCGCATCAGCAAATTCGGGTGCGCCATGTCAATGCGGCCGCGCAGCACCAAGCTCCCGTCAGGCTCTTGCCCAGCGCGCATACGGGCAAAGAGGGCCAAGTTCTCAGCAACACTGCGCTCGCGAAAGGGACTCGGCACGCCCGGAGCTTCAAAACTGCCACGGTTGTCGCGCACTTGCTCGACGGTCTGGCTGTCCACGTAGGCCAAGCCGCGCGTGATCAGGTCTTGGGCGGTCTGCGCCATGAAGTCAAAGTAGTCACTGGCAAAACGGGTCGGGCCGGTCCAGGAAAAGCCGAGCCATTTGACGTCTTCCTGAATGGATTCAACGAAGTCTACATCTTCGGTGGTTGGATTGGTGTCGTCCATCCGCAGGTGGCAATCGCCGCCATAATCGCGGGCGAGGCCAAAATTGAGGCAGATCGACTTGGCGTGACCGATGTGCAAGTAGCCATTGGGTTCCGGCGGAAATCGTGTCACAACGCGCACATGGCGGCCAGCGGCCAGGTCAGCGTCGATGATATCGGTGAGAAAATGCGACTTCTTAGCGGGCGCGGACATGGGCTTCCTCGGGCGTGGCGATGGCCAACGCGGCACGCCTTCATGGCAAAAAAACGCTGCATCGTCAAGCTTTGCGTGATCAACTGCCGCCTTTGGGGCACGGGCGAGTGGCTCCGCTTGACCCAAGCCTCCCCATCGCGCAGCATCACCGCACACGGAGGCAAGCGATGACAGGCGTGCATCAACCACCGGGACCCATGCAAGCAGCCCGCCCAGGCAGCATAAATCCGAATAATTCAAGCTCGTTACGCGTGTGGCTGTTGGTATCGACGGCATTGACACTGGGCCTCTATGTCGCGCCCATGGGCCGCTGGCTGAGTTGGCCCCTGGTGCTCATTTCCACCTTGGCGCACGAAATGGGCCACGGCATTGCGGCCCTGCTGGTCGGTGGAAAGTTCCAACAATTCGTGTTGTTTGCCGATGCCAGTGGCATGGCGACCACCCAGTTCAGCGGTCGCTTGTCCAGCGCCTTTGTCAGTGCCGGCGGCCTGGTCGGACCCGCGCTGACCGCGGCGTTGTGCTTTGTGTTGGCGCGCAAGGCTGCTTGGTGTCGGGCAATTCACGGCATCGTGGCCTTGCTGCTGAGCTTGGCGCTGCTGCTGGTGGTGCGAAACGTCTTTGGCTTTGCTTTCATCGCGTTGCTCGCCGTGATTCACGGGGCCGTAGCGCTCAAGGCCAGCCCGCGCGTGGCCCAAGTGCTTTTGCTGTTTCTCGGCACTCAACTGGCGCTTTCGGTGTTTTCTCGCGGGGATTACTTGTTTACGGCCGTTGCGGTCACCGGCGCGGGAACCCTGCCGTCGGACGTGGCGCAGATGGCCCAAGCCCTTTGGCTGCCTTACTGGTTTTGGGGCGGCGTTTGCGGGGTGCTGAGTTTGGCCGTCCTGGCCCTGGGCTTGCGTGTCGCCTGGAAGAGTTAAACGTTTTAATTTCATGGTGTTCATCGACAACCTAACAACAACTTCAGCCGTGCTCGGGCGCAGCGCAGGCCGAGGGGTCAAATACGGACGGAACCCATGGCCGTCGCTGGCGGAAAGCAAAATGGCCAAGCAATGGACAGTCCTGTACGTCGACGATGAACCTGAATTCAGGGATTTGGTCGTGTTCGCCCTGGGCAGCCGCTTTCGCGTCATTGGCGTGGAGAGCTGCGCTGAGGCCCTTGGCGTCATCCGTGATTTCACGCCAGATATTGTACTGTTGGACGTGGTCATGCCCGGTCAGGACGGCCCCGCGACCCTCGCTGAGCTGCGAAAATGGCCGACCATGGCTCAGGTTCCCGCTGTATTCCTCACGGCTTCCGATACGCCGAGCCAAATTGCGGCGCTGCTGGCCCTGGGCGCCGCCGGAGTCGTGAGAAAGCCTATTGATTTCAATACGCTGGGCAACGAGATCTTGGCATGTGTCGAGCCAAGTCCGTAGTGCGGCCTACCGTGGATTGACAGCGGGGTTCGGCCACGCGAAGGGATGGACCGGTGCTCGCAGGCCAAGCAGCGTCTTGGCAGATCGACGATTTAGCTTGCAAAAACGAGATCTTGAGCCAGTGGACACCACGCTTGCTAGACCATGGGCTCGACGCGCTCAAGTTGAGCCAATCCTGCGCACGCCAATGCTAATTGCGCCGAAAACGCCGCCAAACCAGCTGGGGCCCCTTGGCCCTCGGTCAGTTGGCGTTCGACCGCGCCAGCAGAAGCGGCCACGCCGTCGATGCCAAGATTGGCAGCCAACCCTTTGACAGAATGGACCAATCGAGAGGCAGCCTTTCTGTCGCCTGCCGCCAAGGCCTGCTGAACTTGGGCGTCAGTGCGCGCATAACGGTCACGAAAACGGATCAGCAAATCGGCAAGCAACGTTGCATTGCCACCCAGACGAAGCAGCGCCGTCGGCAAGTCCACTCCTGGCAAATGTTCTGGCAATTCAATGAGAAACGGCGACTCCTCAGGCGGGGTACCCGGGGACACCTCGGGCAAAGCCGGCGCCGCTGCCTCGGGCTTAGCAAGCGCAACACGTTTCTGGCGCTGTTCGATCCAGCGCGCCAAGGTTCGCAGAAGTTGTTCTGGATCAATGGGTTTACCGACAAAATCGCACATGCCCGCAGCGCTGACCCGGGCCCGATCTTCCGCCATCACGTTGGCGGTCATGGCGATGATCGGCGTGTCCTGCAGCCCCGGCATGGCGTGGATGGCTTGGGCTGCGGCATAGCCGTCCATGACAGGCATTTGTAAGTCCATCAAAATGACTGCAAATTCTGCCGACGCCAGGGAGACGGCCTCCTGACCATGGTTGGCCACCTGCACATGCAGTCCCGCCTGTTGCAGCACTTCCACAGCGATTTGCTGATTGATGTCATTATCTTCCACAAGCAGCACCTTGGCTCCACGCAGTTGCGTGCTGACGCCAGCCTGAATCAACCGCTTGGATTGATTGGGCAATATTTCGCCCGCGTGCAGGGCTTCGACCACGGCATCGTGCAAGACGGAGGCGCTCAGCGGTTTGGTCAGTACCCTATGAATCCCCAACAGTTCCGCTTGATTAACCAGACCGTCATCATTGTGCGCCGAAACGAGCACGACCCGCACCGGCACCGAGGTGACGCTGGCAAAGAGACGGCGGGCAACCTCGATGCCGTCTAGACCAGGCATTCGCCAATCTAACACCACAAGTTCATAGGGCTTTCCTGAGCGTTGGGCGATAAGCCAGGCACTCAGCGCCGTGGGACCGTCCACGGCTGTGTCTACCAAACAGTTCCAACTCCTCAGCATCTGCGCTGCGACGGTGCGGGCGCTTTCACTGTCGTCGACGACCAAAACCCGCAGCCCGGGCGGCATCGTGGCACTGCGATTCTTGGCGCGGCTGCGGCGTTCAAGGCTCACAAGCACTGAAAAATCAAAGGTAGTTCCGATGCCTGGCTGCGAAGTCACCGAGATCGTGCCCTGCATCAACTCAACGAGTTTCTTGCAAATCGAAAGGCCGAGCCCCGTGCCGCCGTGGCGCCGGGTAGTAGAGGAATCCGCTTGGGTAAATGCTTGAAATAATTGGTTAATTACGCCTTGCGTCATGCCTATGCCGGTATCGCGCACACTCGCCTTGAGACAGCAGCGGTGGTCGGGCTGGGGCTCGAGGCGCACGGTCACCACGATCTCGCCCTTGGGCGTAAATTTCACAGCATTTGCGCAGAGATTGAGCAGAACCTGCTGCAGGCGCAGCGGGTCACCGATGAGGCGGCGGGGCACCTCGAGGGGCACGTCGAAAATGACTTCCAGCCCCTTCTCGCCCGCCAACACCCCGACAGCACTGGATAAATTGCTCAGAACGTCGTCGAGGTGAAAGGGCACGTGGTCGATGGTCAACTTGTCGGCTTCGATCTTTGAAAAGTCAAGGATATCATTGATGAGCCCCAGCAAGGCGCGGGCAGCTGCGCTGATCTTGGTGACGTAATCGCGTTGTCGAACAGTGAGTTCCGTCTGCAAGGCAAGGTGGGCCAGGCCGAGAATGGCGCTCATCGGCGTGCGAATCTCGTGACTCATATTGGCCAGGAACAAACCTTTGGTTTGATTGGCTTTTTCTGCTGCTTGCCGGGCTGCAACGAGCGCATCCTCGGCCGCATAGCGCAAGAGAACTTGGCCCAAAGCCGTTGTAATTGCGTGCATCAGGTCGTTGACCGCGGAATCCTCGTCGCGCGGTGTGGCACTGGCGAACTCCAGTACGGCCACGACCCTTGCCTCGGAAATCACTGGAAATGCAGCAAAAGTGCGAAGGCCGCGCCCAAGGTCCGCCCGGGCGTGTTGCCCCGAATCCGCAGCCTGCGCCTCCGTGCGCCACAGGGCCTTGGCCTCGGCCCAGCATCGCCCGGACAGCCCGGTGCCGGACTCGTACCGCGCGTCGGTCGTCTGCGGGTCGGCGACGGCTGGGCTTACCCGACTCCAGGCGGAGGTCGCGCGCAGACGGATCTGGACATCCCCGCCTCTATCTGCTTGATCCTCTTGCCAAAACGCTGCGTAATCCCACTTTAGCGATTCGGTCAATTGGCGTAGGGTTCTGCCGATCGCATCGGTGCCGGACGACGCCTGCGTAAGGTGGCCCAAGACGGCCAATTGCGTTGCCATATAGCGGGCTTGGGTGACACGCGTCGTCACGTCCGTCAGCGCGGCCAAGACCCCAGGGCCCTTGGGTGTTTGCACGGCACTTAGGCTGACTTGCAAAGCAAATTCGCGTTGTTCTGCGCCACTAGCCTCAAAGTCAAGGCTGGCAGCGGGCCCTGAGGAACGACCTGCAGATGAAATCATTTCAAGGAGTTGCCTGCGCTCCACGGGCTGCTTCGGTGCCACCAGCGCATCGAGACGCTGCCCTAGGAGTAGCGCCTGCATTTGTCCAAAAAGTTCGCCAACTTTGGCATTGACGCTCTGGATGGTTCCCTCGCGGTCCGTCACCACCAACCCATTTGGCGCGGATTCGAACAGCTGGGCCGCGTACTGCTCAGCCGCCCTTTGCCCACTTTGATCTTGCGCAACGCCTAGATAGCCGATGAGTTGGCCCGAAGCGTCCTGCATCGCCGTCACCGACAACCGCACCGGCACCCGCGAACCGTCCTTGCGCACATAGGTCCACGGTTGCTCATCGGGCAGACCGTCGACCCGGGCCTTGGCGACAAAAACATCAAAATCTGCAGCCACTTCCCGCGACAGTTCGCCGCTCAGGACCCGGGCCCGCGCCTCAATCTCGCCGGGGTCGTGCACAATCGCCGGCGATTGCTGTCCCACCATCTCGCGCGCTTGGTAGCCTAAGAGTCGCTCGGCACCAGGACTGAATACCTGAATAATTCCAGACATGTCTGTCGCAATAATCGAGAAGTTGGCAGCGGCCAAGACGTTGCGCAGCCGAGCTTCATTTTCCGCAAGGGTTTGCGCCTCTTGCTTGGCCTGGGACACATCGCGTGCCGTGGCGTAGAAGATGCCGTCGGCGCGAATGGCCACCCAAGACAGCCAAATCCAGCCGCCATCCTTGTGTAAATACCTGTTTTCAAAGCCAACTGCCGATGAGCCGGGCTCCAGCATTCGCGCGGACACGGCAACGGTCGCGTGCAGGTCATCCGGGTGCACGAGGTCGAGAAAAGCCCGCGAACGCAATGATTCCAAGGACCAGCCCAAGGTCCGCTGCCAAGCTGGATTCAACTCGAGGAAGTGAAAATCGGGCCCCGCCGTGCACAGCAGGTCCAGACTCATGTCAAAAAAACGGCGTAATGTCAAAAGGTTAACAACCTCATCGGCAATCAGCCGGTTGGCGCGCCGCAACTGCAAAAGGGACGAGGCTTGGTTGGCCAAGCGCGCCAGCAAAACACGTTGCTTGGAGCCGAGTTGTCGTGGCTTGCGGTCGAGCGCACACAGGGTTCCGAGGACCAGGCCGTTTCGATCATGCACGGGAAATCCCGCGTAAAATCGAATGTTTGGCGGACCGAGCACCAAGGGATTGTCGGCAAAACGCGCATCAGTCAGCGTGTCTTGCACCACCAGCGCCTGCCCTGAGGCGACGACATGGGCACAGAACGACACATCACGCGCTGTTTCAGGCACATCCAAGCCGACGCGCGACTTGAACCACTGCCGGTCGGCGTCGACCAGGGACACCAAAGCCATGGGCACATCTATCAATTCTGCCACGAGTTCGGTCAGGGCGTCGAAATCAGCCTCCGCGGGCGTGTCCAGGATCGAGCAAGCGGCCAGGGCCAGCAAGCGTTCTAGTTCGTTGGCGGGCAAAGGGGGCTTTTGCACAAAAACCTCATGGTACAAAGACAATTAGGGCCTGTGCAGAATCAGTTCTATTGAGCCGGCTAGCCCTTATGCCGTTTGGTGGGGCTCAAGCTCGCGTCCGCGAATTCCGACTCGCCGCGCCGCCATCAGGCAGATTGGCTTGATTCGATTGGCCTATGGCTGCACGGAGCCTGATATCTGCGCCGAACCCGGAGGTGCACCCAGCCGCTGGCCGCCAAACCCAAGGCAAAAACCCGGATGTGGTCGTATTATACCCCCATGCACGTCGGTTGTACACGCTTTGGGACCTATTTTGGCTTTGTCATTGCTGCTTTTCAACGGCCACAGGGCGGCCTTGGGCTTCTTGACGAAAATTTGACGGCTCCCCAGCTCTTGTTGACGCCTTCTTGATGTGCCCTTGCCTAACATGGCCAATGCCAAGCGGTTACCGACGCTCGTCGGCCGTCATGGCAGGGCCAAGCACCGCCCAAAGTCCCGTGCGCCATGCAGCCTGCCGCGGCATAGGCCAGGGTCGCCGGCGAGGCATGAGGACAAAATGCAACGTACAATCAAGGTATTGAAATGGCTACCATGAGTATGGCTCTGATTGCAGGCAATTGGTTGGCGCTGGTCGCGGAGGCACAAACGGTACTGCCGATCGCGGCGACGCCCGAGGGTCTCGAGTCAACAGAACCTTTCGCATTCGCTGACTTTTCATGGATCCCCGGCAACACGCGCACGCCCAGCAATCCACTGCGCGGCGGCGACGCCTTCACCGGCGAGTTCCGCGCGGACATCCCTTACCACTACAGCTTTGCTGCGCCGAAAGACCATACAATGTGCAGATCTAGCGAAGTGTTTCATCACGGCGAAGTGCAGTTGACGCAGTTGGGCCTTGGCGGCGTTTTCCAGGTCGGTCAAGTGCAAGGGCGCGTCATGACTCAGTTTGGCATGTACGCCATGACTACACCGCGCAACAATGGCAGTCCCAGCCGCGACCAGTGGGATTTGGCCAATGTGCATCGAGACTTGTCCGAGGCGTATGCCGGCAATCAGATCGACGCCCCCAAGGGAGTCAACGTGCAAGCTGGCATTTACAACGTTTCGGGCTGGGCCCCAGACCTTGCCCGGAGCGAAGACCGCATCACGCTGGCCATGATGGCGAAACTATGATGAAAAGCGACATTTTCCGCCCGCTAGCGGCGACGCTCGGACTGGCCGTGGTGGCGTGTGCAAGCCCGGCGCTGAGCGGTGGTGACACCAATTTGCGAACGGCTGAAGGCAGTTGCGCGACCGTAGCCCAGGCATCCCTGGAGACGGAAGTGCAACAAATTGCTGAACCTTTGGAGGTCTTGCCGCTTTGGTGCGCGCGCCGGGCTGGCAAGATCGATTTGCTCAGCGGCCGCTGCGGTGCGACCTGGACGCTGACCGCGCCGACGACGATAACCGCGGAAAACCTGAGATTTTGGGTAGTTTGTGCCCTGACCCGCGCCCAACCTGACGCCACGGTGCAGGTGGAGGTCCAGCCCGAGCACGCCGTATGGACCTTGCGCGTCCACATCACACCGACCGAGGAAGCGGACAAGCTCTGGCAACGTATTGCGTCCGGCGGCCGCTGGGCTCAAGCACTTGCAAAGCCTAAGGAAATGCCTGCGACGACCGAACCGCGTCACAGATAGATGTACACGCACGCCAGGGCCATCCACACGGCGACGTGCAGCATATTCCATTTGGGTTCAAAGGCTTTGCCGAATCTCCCCAAATGACGTCCTGCGCGGTCCAGCAAGGGAGAGGCGGGGCACAAAAGGGCAATGGGCAAGACTTTGCCAAAGAAATCGCTCAGTCCCATCCAGGTCAGCACTGCCGAGAAGGCCCAAATCGAAAAGCCCGTCAGCAGGCCGAGCAGCAGGCGCCCAGGCCCCGTCTGCGGGATCGTCGCGGGATCGGTCGCCAGCAGGGCCAGGGCCAAAAACACAGCAGGCCAGAAGGGATAGACGACATGGTAGGCACCTACGTACTTCAGGCCGAGCAGCACCAGCGCCGCACAAAGCGTCACCAGCACCACCGGCACCCGCCACTGGGCAATGAGCGCCAGCCACAGCAGCAGTGATAACATCCCAGGAACATTGATCATATGGCTAATGTCGCGGTAGTGGGCGACGCCCGGGAACAGCAGCGCCAACAGGCCCACGACGGCCACGCCAATGGCGGACGGATTGAACACGTGACGTCCATCGCCCCAATGCACAAGCCATTTACTGCCGATCGCTACAGCAATGACGCTGAACGCAAGCAGGGCCGCTTCCGGGGGAAACCACACGAAAAGATTGGCAGAAAGCGTCACTGGCATTGGCCCAAAGGTCAGGTCCCAGCGGCGCTTGAGGGTCATGCCAAGCAGGAAGTCGAGGGCATAGGCAAACAGCAAAAGCACCAGAATCATAGGGATTTGCTGACGCACGGCCGGCACCTTGGAGGCCCAAAAGGCGTAGACAGTGATTTGAATCAGTGCCGGCAGCAGGTGGGTGAGCTTGAACCGCAACTGCACGCCACTCCACGCTTTTTGCCGTGTCAGCCACCCGCAGAGCGCCAGCAGCCAGAGCAGCAGCGCACCGCCGAACCAGCGACTGGCCTGAATCAGGGCCGTCTGCGGCGGTTCCGGCTCGCCGACGAAGAAGCCGCCTTGGTCAAACTGGACCATGCCCTCCGCAGTACGTTTGACTAGTGATTCCAGGTCTTTGTCTGAGGTCTGGCTGCGGATGGCCATCTCCGTCCCGGCCGTGAGGTCGCCGGGCCGAGCCATCGACTTGGGCCAAACCTCAATCGTCGCTAAGGGTTTATCCTGAGGGTGCCCGACCTTATGCAGGCCATAGACCGCATGGTCCCGTTGCAAGGCGATGCTGTCCCAGACGAACGGACCGGTTGGCGTGGCGATGGGACGCTCAAAGCCGACCTTATCGATCAGGTGAATGGCTTGTTGTTCTCGATCCTTGGCGATCATGAGCTCGCAGGAGGTTAGGGCTTGGCCCCTGGCTGCGCCCGCGAACGCGCCGAGCAAGGACAGCAGAGCCAGAACAAGGCCCAAGCGCCTATGCCGAAACAGGAAATTCGCCGTGGGTGGGTGCAGGTTCAAGGGTGCCTCCATAGGCCTGCGGCCTTTTGGCAGCGAAATCGATGCATTGCCGAATGCTGCTAAATCCGGCAGGCCTCGCCCGCAGTTGGCGGCAGGGAACCTCAAGGTCCACCGCGCCACGCTCCCTCTACCCCACCCGGTGATCGGTACGCTGGATTCGCCGCGGCGTCAAGCGATCCTTGCAATTACTTAGATGTATTGGTGATTTTCGGTGGGACACCGCTTCCAGGGCGCAGAAAGCCGACGGCGGCGGGTGGCTGCAGGACGGGAACCGATGCCTGGGGCCGCCAAGGCCCAGGTTGCAGCGGCGATCCACGCCCCTTGCGCGCTTGACGCCACCGGTTCTTAGCGGCAGGGTACCTGCGACGATGGGGCCTCTGAGGCCTCGCCCGCTGCATTTGCTGACAAGGAGCGACCCTTGACCCGATCTCTGCGTTCGCTGCTGGCCGCCACGGCCTGCGGGCTGATGACAACTGCTGCGGCGGCGTCGGCTCAAACCCAACCTGCCGTTCCGCCAACAGATTTGCCTGGTGCCGTAACCGAAGTCCTGCGCCCTGCCCCGGCCTCGACAACGGCGGCAACCGCGCCCGGCGTGCTGCAACTGGCGGCGGCGGCACGCGTCACGGCTGGGTCGATCGGCGGGTACGCGGTCGACCCGAGTGGCACGCGCAGCAGTTCCAGCCCTCAAGGCGCCAGCCGCCTATCCCTGCGCGGCGATCTGGACAGCGGCGAGCGATGGGGCGACTGGAGCGCAAAGGCGCGATTGGGCGGCGATTTCGTCACCGGCACCTTCGCGGGCAAGCAGACCTTGCAGGGCGACCAACTGCCCGCGAGCCGCCTAGACATGGCGCTGCTGACCGACGCTTGGGCTGGTATTGCCCTGAAAAATCAGGTCGATGTGCGAGCCGGTGTGATGACCAGCCATTGGGGCATGGGCCTTGTGGCGCACGACGGTGCCCAAGCCTTTGACGGCCGGCGCCAGGACTGGTTTAGCCTGCCGAGCACCGGCGACCGGGTGGCGCGGGCCATGGTCATCGCCCAACCCTTTGGACTCAAAGAGCATGCACTGCGCGGCCTGGTCCTTGCCGCGGCGGTTGACCGGGTGATTGAAGACGCCAACGCCAGCCGTGCTGCCGGTGATGTGGCCAACCAGGGTTCTTTGGCCGCCCGCTGGTACCTCGCGAGTCAGCAATGGCTGGGACTGTATTACCTTTACCGAGAGCAGAGTTACGCTTCTGGACGCTGGCTGCACGCCCATGTACTCGACGGCACCTTTGACTTGGATTTCAGCAAAGATGGTCAGGGGTTGAGGCTTCAGGCCGAGGCCGCGGCGATCCTCGGCACCTCCAATCTGGGGCCAACACCCGAGTATCCGCAGCACAACGTCCGGCAGGGCGCCGCGGTGGCCCGTGCGCGCTATGATATTGGAGCTTTGCGCCTGGAATTCGATGCTGGCTGGCTCAGCGGCGACGACCAACTCGACGACGGCACGCGCTCCGCGTTTAAGGCCAACCCGAACTATCAGCAAGGAATTATTCTGTTTTCACAGGTGTTGGCGACCCAGAGTGGCCGCGCTCGGCTCACGGCTTCCAACCTGCAGTACATGGCGCAGCCGGCTCAGGACATCGACCAGTTGGCCACCAAGGGCAGCGTCACCAGCGCCGTGACCTTCTTTCCCAAGATCGGCTGGAAGCACTCAGACTTGCTGGAAGTTTATGGCGGCGTCCTGTTCGCCTTGGCCCCAGCCATCCCCATCGACCCCTTTAGCACGACCACTTCAGGTGGCGGCCAACCGCGCAATTTCTTGGGCAATATACCCACCAGCTCTCAATTGGGTAGCGAATTCGACCTCGGCGTGGCCAGCACGTTTTCTAGGGCGTCCCTACCGCTCGCGTTTCAAGTGCGCGCCGAGTATGGCGTTTTGCTACCCGGCGGCGCCTTGGCTGGCCTCAATTCGCCCATTCAGGGCGGTCGCCTGACCTTGGCCTTCTTGCCGTCTGTTCGCTGAACTGCTCGCCTTGTTTTCCGGGGAAACTCCATGAAGCGTATCACTTTTCTCGCCATGAATCTCTGGACATTCGCCCTCAGTGGCTGCCTTAGCAACGGCGCCGATGTCCTCGCGCCAACGCCCGCCGGCAAGGGCCCCGTGGTCAACTTCGACGTTTTCCGCAAGCCTTTCCCTGAAATCCCGCTACCCAACGATTTCGCCACGCGCTTTGACGCCACCTCGCCCACGCAACGCCGCCTAAACGTGAGTATTTTGGCCGCGCCGACCACGTGGGAAAAAGAGACGCGCGCGCAAATGGACAAGCTGTCGGGATGGGGCACGCTTGCGCCGATTTCCGTGAGTTTTTCTGCACCTATCGACCCAGAGGTCATCTACAAGCACCATTACAACGATCGGTTCGACTACAAAGACGATGCCGTCCTGGTCCTCAACATCACGCCAGGATCCCCTGGCTATTGCGAAGCCGTGCCGCTGGACCTTGGCCAAGGGAACTATCCGCAAGTACTGGCTAATCCCGTGGTCTTTGAGTCCGATCCGCGGGCCAACCTGCAGACCATGACGGTCGAAGAAACCGAGGAAGATACCAACGGCAACGGCCTGCTCGACCCCGGCGAAGACACGGACATGGACGGCGTGCTGGACCATCCCTGCACGCGCGATGGCAAGCCCACCTCGCAACGCCTTGAATTCTATGAGCGAGAGACCAATACCCTCACGCTCAAGCCGATCATGCCCATGCGCGAAGCCACGACTTACGCTGTTGTGTTGACGCAACGCTTGACTTCTGTGGCCGGCGACCCGGTGCGTTCGCCGTTTGCGGGCATCAATCATGCCGCCCAGACCACGGCCCTGCAGCCCCTGCCGGCCTGCTTGGGTAAGTACGGGCTGGGTCTAAAAGACCTCAGTTTTACTTGGAGTTTCACGACGCAAAGCCTGAGCCAGGACTACAAGCAAGTGCGCGACGGGCTCTACGGTCTGGGGCCGCTGGCCAAGCTAACCAAGGACTTTCCCGCGACTTTGTCTCGTCTGGACGACATCTTGGACGCCAAGCCCGGTGTGACCAATACCAAGGTCGTGCCGGCTTCGACGTTTATTCCCTTGGCGCTGCAACTCCTGCAGCTCACCGGTTCGTCGGCGCAGGAGAAGGCGGTGTTCAAGGCAACCATGCAAAACATTGACTTTTTGGTCGCCGGTGCCATCAAGTCGCCGCAGTTCTTTGCCCGCCGGGACGCCTCAGGGGCCCTGCTGCCGCTGTACAAGCAGGTGTGGGATCTCGAAGCGACGCCACGGCCAGAAGACGTGTCGTTTTGGCTATTTGTGCCGAAGAATCGCACCGGTCCGGCGCCGGTTGCGGTGTTCATCCACGGCCATGGCGGCAGTAAATTCGACGCGTTGCCGTTTGCGGGTCTACTTGCGAGCTACGGAATTGCCACGCTTGGTATCGATGGACCGAGTCACGGCATTGGCCTAGAGGCCACACAACTCGATATGGTAACTGCGTTTTTCGATGCGGCGGGCTTGTCAGGCCTAGCCAAGTCGGTCCTCAGCGGCCGCGCCATCGACTGGACGGGGGACGGCACGGTCGATTCCGGCGACGATTTCTGGACGGCCTACGTGTTCCATACCCGCGATATGGTTCGGCAAACGGTGGTAGACGCCATGCAGGTGGTCCGCACCCTGCGCGCCTTTGACGGCAAAGCGCACTGGGCCTTTGATCCCGCGGTCTCGGGCACGCCGGGCTTAGCTGGCGACTTTGACGGCGACGGCACGGTGGACGTGGGTGGCGCAGCGCCGCTGCACGTGCTGGGCGGATCGCTTGGCGGCATCACGGGTTCGGTGATCGCCGGTTTGGAACCGCAGATTGACACGGCCGTCGCCATCGTTCCCGGTGGAATGCTTAGCGAAATTGGCACGCGCTCGACGCTGCACGGCATCACCGATGCGATGGTGCTGCGCTCGCTGGGCCCGCTATTTTACGCCGACCAGGGCGCCCTGATGCTGCGAGCCAACAGTGGCCAAACCTCTGATGTTGCGCTAAAGATTCATGATTTACCGGTACTCAAGCCGACCGACACGGTGGTCCTGCGCAACAACAAGACCCACGAATACCGCTGTGCCGCAGTGCAAGCGTCTGGAACCTTTCGCATTGCCGTTGCGTGCGACGCGGGAGATCCGCTTGAGCTGAGCATCTACCACAGTGCGCTGGCGTCCAAAGCTCCTGAAGGCTGCGTAATTCCTGCGGCTTCTCCCGATTTCGCCGTGTCGACCTTTGGCTACGACGTCACGCTCGACGCTCGCAAGTGGACGGCTGGTTCGCCGCTCTTGTCTCCCCTGGACGGCTTCGGCCTGCAGCGGGCGACCCCAGAATTACGGCGCTTTTTCGGCCTGGCGCAGATTGCCCTGGACGCGGCGGACCCGATGAACTGGGCCCCGTACTGGGACGGCACGCGCACCTTGACCTACGGCACGGGCGATACGGTGCACAGCAGCGTCATCCTCATGCCTTCGGCCGGCGACCCCGGCGTCATGGTGGCAGACGGCATCGCCCTGGGACGTGCTGCGGGATTTATCCCGTATGATCATGATGATAGCCGCTATGGCAAGACGGACAACCAAGTCCTGCTGGACACTGGGAGCACGGAAGGCACCTTCCGCCTGGGCCACTACCAGAACAGCAAGGGCGAGCCAGTGCTGATGGATGTCGAGCACTTAGCCAACGTCGTACCGGTGGACGACGGCCTGGATGTGCCGCGCCTGGACCCGCCGCTGCGTCTGATGAAACAGAACGCCGATGGCACGTGGAATGGCTTTATTCTCCCGATGTTGACGGCCCAGGGCAAGCACGGGTTTGTTGCGCCCGATCCCACCCAAGCCTTTGACCTTGGCTCGTATCTGCTCAATATTGTTGCGCGATACATGCACAGCAGTGCCAAGGACTTTTCTTGGGACAAGTGCCAAGCGACATCGACCTGCCCGTGGCCGACCTTCCCGCTCAAATAGGCACGTGCGACCATCGGCGACGCAGGCGCGGCAGGCCATCATCCAGGGCCCAAAGCAAGGTCGTAGCAGCGAGATCCATCAGTGATTCTCGCTCTATCGCCTATTTGCCGACGTGGCGCATCTTGGTGCCCATGTCTTTGACCGAGGCCCCGGCCTCCACAACCTTCTTGCCCGCTGCGTGCATCACGTCCTGGGCCGTATCCTTGACCTTTTCGCCCGTCTTCTTGAGCTTGGTCATGGCTTCTGCCGCGAGATCATGGGCTTTATCGGCAGCGTCGGAGAGGGCGTCTTCGCCGTCATGAATCGCTTCGGACACGGCGTGGCCAGGTCCATGCTTGGGTTCAAGAACGGGCACATGGATTCCATTGTCTTGGAGGGTCTGATGGATCGTCTTCATTTTGCTTTCCTGGCTGCAGGCGAATCCAGCAGCGTAGTGGTTTGAATTAGTTAACTATTTGCGCCAATACATGACAGTGACGCTGAGCCGACGGTCAGGATAGTGGCTTGCCCCGAATGACCCGCACCAGCACCACGACAATGGCGATGACGAGCAGGACATGGATGAAGCCACCCATGGTGTACGACGTGACAAGTCCCAAAATCCAAAGGATAATCAAGATAGAAGCGATGACGGTCAGCATCAGGTGGCCTCGCAGTCAGCACGAGCTGCCGCATCGGTGAATTGGCGCCTTGCAACGGAAAACGGCTCAGCGGAGCGGCGGGCTCGTAGATCGGGCCAGCTCGCGCAGGCGGGCGGCAGGCGTCAACACCAAGATTGCCGCCAACATTTTAAGATCACGTAGCTACTCCTGAGCATGCACCAGCCCCGCTGTCGCGCGGTTGGCCCGATGTTCAGGCGTGGTGGTCAACGCCTTTGGCCAGGGCGTCACTGAAAGCGTCACTCGCGGCTCCGACCGCACCTTGCAGCGCCCTCGGCAGTCGCGTGGCATTTTCGGCGGAGGAAAGGGCACGATCTCGAATCATTTCGCGGGTTTTTGCACCCGACTGCGGCGCGGTAAGGAGAGCCACTGCTGCGCCCAAGGCTGCACCACCGGCAAAGGCCATCACGACATGTCCAGCGCTAAAACCATTGTTTTCACTCATGATATTCCTCTAGTTGGCGGGAGTACCGCCGGGTTGACGATCCGCGTCCGCAGACTCGGTTCGCTTGGGTCGAGCATCCTCTGCTCGAATGGCACGAAAGGCGTGGACCGCGGCCACCAGCGCTGGGCCAACGGCATTGCCGATCGACGAAGCATTGGCCAGCGTGCCGCGAATACCTTGAATTGTCTTGCTGAGTTCCACTGTAACGCCGTGGAAATCGTGGGTGGCGGATGATACCTCGGCCAGCGTATTGCCCAGCTTAGGTGCTGTCATGTTGAGCAATTGCTGGACGCTGCGCAGTGTAGCGCGCGCTTGAAACAGGAGCGGCAGCAGGGCTCCGGTCAGAAGCGCAGCCAGCGTCAAGTAGGCGATTTCTAACGGTTGCATGGCGATCTCCACAATCGAATGCGTGTGCTGTTCTTCCCACAGCGACTCTACAGACAGCAATTGGTGGTCCAAGTCGCTCTGGGCGGTGCGCAGTCTAGACGGAGACCGCCGCGCCAGGGCCAATCACACAACAAAACCGTTGTGCATGGCCACACCAGCATATCTGTTCGCCGCCCCAAGATGGGGAAATCCGCTGTGGCGACGGGGTTTAGACCACTCAATCAGGTTAGGCTGCAGCCCAATTGTGTCAAGGCGTTTTGGGGCTGGGGTGCAAAGAAAGGTTCGCCTCTACCACGGCGCATACGAAAAGCGCAGTTGCAGCCCCTGTTCAGTGGCGAAGGGCTGGTCCGGGCGGACGTTGGGCTGGCGCACGACGTTGAGGGCATAGGTCAGGGCCGCAAAGCCGCTGAGACGCAAGCTGATCGACGACCGCCAGGTCAGCTGCGTGTTGGCCAGGCCGCTGAAGGGCAGAAGGCTGTCAAATTCGGTTGACGCCTGTAAAAAACGGGTGAGGCGCACCTGGCTCAGGGCCGACAGTTCCAGGCCGGTCTGAAAAGTGCTCGCCACCTGCTGCACCTCAAATCCTGGGGTGGCCGGATTGTCCTTGCTGACGAGTTGTCCGCGGGCAAAGTACTGACGCGATCCCAAGCCAGAACGCAGGCTTAGGTCGATATTGGTGGCATGTAATACGCGAAAATTGGCACCGGCGCCCTCCTTGAGTTGGATGGGCATCAGCGGGCCAGACAAGGCGAAACGCGTCTCGCCCTTGCCATCGCTGCCGGCGTAGGTGGCGGACTCGTGCCCGGCGGTATCGAGGACGTGGACAGTGGTAGGCGTCTCAAAGTAGGCGTTTTGGGCGAACAGGCCGGTCTCACCGCCGACGCGCACGTAGGGCCCGACCCATGGCAAATAGCTGTAAATATAGATAGAGTTGAGGTAGACGCGATCGCGAACCGACTGCAGACGGCCGCGAAAGATGCTGGGCAAGCTGCCGTTGGAGCCAACCGCTGACTGAAACATTTGGCCTTCTTCGACTTCGAGGCGCGTCGTCCACAGGTGGGGGTCGGCGATGTACTGTAAGCGGCTGTCCGCAAACAGGTCTAGCGCGAGGCTGCTGCCGACCGGTGAACTGGAATAGCCCTCGGTGCGATTGGCGAGGAGGACGCTGCCTCCCAGAGATGAACGGAATTTCCATGGGTTACCGCGCCCACGGCTGCCATCGGCCCTGCGGTCGGGATCGGCCTCAGCCACGCCAGCACCAAGGAAATCCCGAGTCGTTTCATCCTGAACCAGTACAAACTGCACAGCCATGCCCGGAATCAGCAGCACGGTTGAAAAATTGGTTCGCGCCCGGTAGTTCGAGCCCGACTGCACGAATTTGTACAGGCCGGGCTTCAAGATCCAGACCAGGGTCTGCTGGCCGAGCTCTTCGTCAACGCCGTAGCCCACGCCCATGTACTCGCGATCGTCCATGCGGATAAGCTCATAGGTGCCTAAAAATGATACGAATTTCGAGGAAACGACCGACACATCGAGCGCGGCCCAGTCGGGGGACACGACAGCGACTTCGCCCTCGATCACCTCGATATTACGGGATAATTGCTGGACGGTGGGCCCCGAGCCGAACAGCACCTGGTAATGCCCCGGGGGCACGGCAATCCGGTGACCGCTGGTGCCCGTGGCGACCACGTGACCGCCGCGCATGACCGAAACCGGCGGCTCGCGGTCGGGCTTGAGACTCAGGGAAGGCAAGAATATCGCACCTTTACTAGCTGGCAGCGACACCGGGTCCGACGCATACTGCGCGCTCTTGTGCCAGTCGACGTAAGTACCGTTGGTGCCATCGAAAACGGCCAGCTCCGGCGCCTTGACAGGGTGGGGGGTAGGCGGCACCACAGACGCCTGACTCGGCGTCACGACTTCAGCCAGCGGCTGTGGTGGCGGCGGCAGCGGGCGCCCGGCGAGCACGGCGTCGATCTGCGGCAACATCACACGCATTTGTTCGGCCAGGATTTCGGACATGGCCCGTACCACCAGCCCCAGGTCCTGGGTATTGAGCGGGCGCCTCTGGTCAAAACTATACTGCCAAATCATGCGGTTATCTTCAAAACGGCTGAGGCGGACGGTCATCGCAAAGTGCGCGAACCACTGGTCGCCCCCTTGCATCTCTTCGAGGGCGGTGACGCTGGTGTCCAAGGCGTAGGCAGGAACATGGGTCCCCAACCTATCGACTACACTGCGAAAAATCCCAGCATCGCCCAGAGCCTTGAGCAGGAGTTGGCCGATCATGCGCGAAGGACGGTCAGCCCAGTTGCTCTGATGGAAAAAGCGCAGTTCTTGCGGCGAAATGCGGTAGACGATCTCGGGCCGATTGTAAACCGGCGAGATTTCAACCTCATGCAGCAGGAGTTCGCGATTGGGCGGCTGCCGCTGCGGCTCCGTGGGTGCCGGCAGGCTCAGGGCGTAGTAGCGCTGCTCAGCCGTCGTGGCGCCAAAGCAGCCCGTACAGGTCAAGGCGATCAGCGCGCTGCCCAACCAAAGATTGGATAACATTTTGTAATTCATACCTATTTGCCGATCCGGGCATCGCTGCCGCGGTCGCCACTGAACATCAGCAGCGTAGGGTTCTCTTTGACGGCCTTGCTGAAGTCGGCGATGTCGGCCGCCGCGTCCCGCATGTGCCGCATGGTCACGTCGATGTCGCTCTGACTGCGCAGGACCACCATACTAAGCGAATCAACTAGCTTTTCTACCTTGCCGAGCGTCCCCGCCACCTCGCCATGAGGGGCCAAGGACCGGCGCAGCTCCGCCGTCACAGCGTCCAAATCGGTGAGCGCTCGGTCCACGTGGACCATGACCTGATTGCCAGTGCCTGCCAAAGTCTGCAATTCTTCAGATGTTTTCCGGGCATTGGCGATGATGGCGGCGATGTTGGCCCGGTTGTCGGTGATGAGGCCCGCGGCTTGATCGAGGATCTGCTGCACACTCCTTTGCGCCTTGCCACCCGTCATCGCCTGGAGATTCACGAGCAAATCATCGAGCTTGACTCCTATCGACTCGGCCCTTTCACTCAAGCTGTCCAGCAGCGATTCACCCGCGGGAATCAGCTTGCCGGGCACACGCAGGGCCAACTTGGCTGAACCTCTTGAAATATCTATATATTTCATGCCGGTAATCCCCTGAGACCCCAAGCTGGCCTTGGAATCGACCGCGATCGGCGTGCCGGCGCTGACGCTGATGCCCACGGCAATGACCGACACGTCGTCGCTGGCTACCTGCAGGGTTTCGACCCGGCCGATTTTCAGACCGCTGTAGGTCACGTCTGAACCCACTGAAAGACCTGAGAACGACGCAGCTTTACTTGAAAAACGAATCCAATAGTTGTCGCGCTTTTCGGTCAAGGCCCGCCCGGCCAAGAGCAAAGTGGCCCCCACCGCAATCAGCAGGCCGGTGCCGATGAACACGCCCAGACGGACTTTTTGACCCTTGGTCAGGTTGGCCATGAGGGGCCTCCTAGTACTTCAAACCCGAAGTTCCTTGCGGGTTGGAGGTACAGTGTTTGCTTCTCGTTTCAGGTGGGCCCGCGGGCTCACCGCTGCGGACCGGTACCTCTAACCCGAAGTTCCTTGCGGGTTAGAGGTACAGTGTTTGCTTCTAGTTTCAAAGGGGCGCGCCATCTCCACTTTCGTCGCGCCAGACTTGGCACGGCTCATGCGCTGCGCGCACCGCGGAGTCCTCTCCACTTTCGCCGTGCCAGACTTGGCACGGCTCATGCGCTGCGCGCACCGCGGAGTCCTCTCCCCGCCCGCG